>NZ_PVBM01000060.1 GCF_002968575.1 Neorhizobium huautlense
CAGCGTTAATATCGCCTTCTTGCGATCCTTGTCGCTCAGTCCGTCCAGCGTCCGGCTTTGGAATACCAGGTCGAGCTGCCGGCCCGACGCCGGTATCAGCGTATTGCGGGTTCTCATGATGGTCCTCCTGAGTGATTCTAAGTCCACTTCGGAAGACTGCAGGCTTGTCGGCGCTGGTGACCAGCCTGTTCAATTCGATAAGCGCCGCAAGAGCGACGCCTGGCGTCCCCATGGTCATGCCGCTGCAGACCACAGGATCAATCATCCACCCGGCAATCGAAACCACGACGCCCGGTGGCCCCAGAACATGTAGAAACTGGCCTATAGAGCGTTCTTCGACACGGCGAACGACTACCTTCTGGCCGAAATACGGATGCCAGCGATAATGAACCTCGACTTCATCGCCGACATGGGCAGAATGAACGGGGAATGGGAATCGGAAGAAAAAACTGGCTGTTTGCCGGCTCGGACAAGGGCGGTGAGCGCATCGCCAATGTCCTGACCATCATCGAGACGGTTAAACTGCAAGGCCATAATCCGGAGGTGTATCTGACAGATGTCCTGACCCGGATCCAGGATCACCCCAAAGACCGAATTGAAGACCTGCTGCCCTGGAACTGGGCGCCGGCAAACGCTCGATGTGAGGCCGCCTGATGGCACGCTCGAGATTCATCTATACGCTCAAGCAAGTCGCCGGCATGATCGGCGAGAACCTCGAACTGATCGAAGAAGTGACGGCCAACTCGGACAACATCTCCGAGGGCGAACTGGTCTACGTCAGCGATGGCAGTGAAGATGGCACGAAGGGTCTGACCGAGAAAGGCATCGAAGAACTTCAAAGCCTACTCGCCGACATCAGGACCTGGGACGGCGGTATCCGCGAGTTCCTCATTGACGCACAGTGCGATCCCGAAATGATCGAACGCATCATGCTCGATGAAATGAAACGCGTCCTATAGCTTCCATCCCTCTACCACCCGAAAATGCCTTCGCCGGACGCTCACGCTTGATGCGCTGCTGAAGGCACTGAAGCGGAAGCTGGAATGACCGGCGACTGCCCGGTTTCTTGACATCGAGATGAAGCGTTCCAGGTAGGGCACGTCCTTGTTGGAAATGCCGGGAGCATCCATGACCCGATATTACGTTGCCTTCGCGTTCTCGCTGACCGTTGCCATCACATCGCTGATCGCATCGTCGCAGTCGGTAACCCTGCTTTATTGAGCGGCTCGCTCTAATCAGGCAGCCGGAGGATCTCACCGGCATCGTCAGGATCGCGCAGCCGCTTAAACGAAGGATGCCGAAGCTTCCCGTCATTGGTCCAGGCGCGGCACTCGATCTCCGCGACGTATGTTGGCACGCTCATAACCCGATCAACCGGCACGCGTTATCGAATATTTCCTCTATAGCTCTGGATGGAACGTGAGGATGCGAATGCCATGGTCACAGCCAGGTGGCGATGATTGCAGCGTCATCCTGATAGACGTTCGAGCGCTTTCCACGGGAGCGATGCGCACATAGATCAGACGCGAACCATCTGACTGCGGTTGCGCGTGGCTTTCGAAACTCGATAAACCGTTGAATTGTCGAAGTTGTTCGATCGAAGCTTGGAATTGCGAATGCATGGACTCCTCGTTTGGAAAATCAACGTCCGTCAGCCGTTTGAAGTCATCCCATAAGCCGCGCTTAGCGGCATCGAGTACCGATACAATTCGAGCTCGCTCGACATCGTTAATTTGATCAACCATCACACAAGGTCATTTTATACGAGCTTGCCCACTCTTTATTTTTGCCCCGATCATGTTCCCACCTATTACCTGAACGCATATTCTAGCTTCTTCAGAGAAAACCTTCTCCTCCATATACGCGACAGCCAATACTTTGGTATCCAGTCCCCCGAAACTATCCTTGAACTCCCCGGAATTTAGCGACAACAGCCTGTTGAGGGGATAATCTCCTACGTAGATATCTTCAATAAGAAGGCGCTTTCCTGCGCAGTCATTAAATTCCAATAAAAAAGTCGAGTTCGATCGCCAGATCGAGGACAATTGATCTTTGGTGAATTCCACTGTGATCTTTCTCCATGGCCCACCCTTTTCAGGTCGGCTCGGCCCGAAGCTCATGGTCGGGCGCTCCTGGACCGTATCCTCGACCTGAACAGAAAGAACAGAAACATTTATGGCACAGGAGCTGAGCATCACGCTGAACGATGCGAGCGAGAAGAATCGGAAAAAGAACATGTTTATACTCAAACTGAGCGCTTGGAGCATTCCCACCGGTTCAGCGCCAATTTGACCCAGAACGAGTTCATGCTTCACCTGATGGGAAGTAGTCTAGCGACGCGGGGGCGTCGGATTGGCGGGGTCGAGTCATCGATCATCCGTCCCAGCTACCCCCGGGGAAGTGTCGTTTTTTATAGTACTGCTCGTAGAAAATCGTGCCGTGTATTCCGATAACGTCCTTTTTGTCGATTCGTCTTCCCCACATCCCAGTGAAGATCGGATCGTAAAATGCTTTAGATGTCTCATCTGCGACAAGATCTTCAACGAACACGATTTCCTTATTGCCGAAAACTTGAATGAACTCATTGTCATTAAGCTGGAAGACATCGTAGGTGCAGTTCTCGGCACCATCTATGATAAGCACGTTCTTCATTCGTTTAGCAGCTCGCAGTCTGGGAGCCCTTCAGAGCCGGTGATATCTTTGGCTGTTCTGCTGGAAACACTACCGGCACCAACCGGACCAACCTTACTTCGCATCAATAGAAATCCCGCGGCCGTAATCGTCAAGCCGCAAACGCCGCCTAGCCGGCAGCACTTGGGGCGTCCAGAGCCGAGACTAGCTGCCGGCGGCCAAGAGCCGCTGGCGCTCCATTCGATCGATCCGCTCCCGAAGGTCAAGCAGGATGTCCCTCGCGCCATAGACGCTTCCCTGAGCCTGCTTCACTTCATCCAACTGCCGCCGAATATCCGAGCGCTGTTCATCATAGCTATTGAAGACGCGATCGAGCTCCTTGCGAGGAACTTGCTCTTCCCGAAGCTCCTTGATCATCGCTTCGCTTCTCTGCCGGTCTTCGGCTCCTCTCGCCGTTCGCCACTCCAGTTCCTTCTGCGTCACCATTTTATCAGTGAGCGGTGCTACGCTTGATTTCAGGTCGCCTGTTGCCTCGCGAATGGGGAGGTATGCCAGACCGCCGAGCATGGCGGCGAATGCCAGGACGACGCTCAAGGCCTGCCATTGCGGCCGACTTCGTTCTGCGAGATTGGCAGAGAGCGCGGCGAGTGAGGTCCGCATCTCGCCTGCCAGCGTCGTCATCCCGTTTTCCATGGCCTTGAAGCCAGCGCGCATCTCGGCATCAAGATCCGTCTGGCGCCGGCCAAGGTTGGTGACCCGCTCGCCAAGCTGGGCGGTGACGGCGTCCGTATATATGCGGTTCACATCGTTTCCATTCGCCATGTCGTCATTCCCTGCCATCAGTCCCCATGCCCCTTCAATGCTTCATTGGGGAGATCGTGCCGCATGAGCGCGACGAAGGTATCTAGATCAATGGATATTCTCGTCCCTCTCCCATTGACCCTGAAGTAGACGAGTCCATCTGTTATCTACTCGACGTGAAAGCATGCTCCATTGCAGCCGCGGTACCGCCGGCAAGCGACAATGTCGGTGGAGTGCATGGCGCCTCTCACGGGGGAAATGATGCTAATATGTAAAGACTGCCGAGACACCGGCTGGGTGTGCGAGGCTCACCCTATCAAGCCATGGACTGGCACGCGGTCATGCGGCTGCGGATCGGCCGGCATGCCCTGCCCCAAATGCTCCGGCACAAGCAGCGTGGGACAAGCGCCCGGACGCGTCGAAGGTGTTTCGATCGGTCACCAACGTGGCCGGGAAGAAGGTGAACTAGCCGTCAGATGAGTTGAGGCCGAACAATTCGCACCCCCCGGCGATTTGTGGATTACTTCAGTGTCCCCCCGCGATAGTGATCGTCACGCAAATAGCCTCAGAGAGGCGCTATGCGCGACGAAACCGAAGACCTGGCCGAGACGCTGATCTACACGCTTGGCGTGATTGTAAACAGCAGCGATGACGTAAGGCGCCGGATCGCCGCTGCGTATCATGAAGCGCAGCAGCTTGCGGCAGGGATAGACCTAGACAATGGCGATGCACGGCCGCGGATCGTGGCATATCTCAAGCGGTTTAACGCGCTCGAGTACGCTGGGAATATCGAGGCTGACGGATGGATGCTAACCGCCCTTCAGGAACGGATTCCCGAGCAAAATTTGCAGGACTGGAGGAAGCTCCGTAGCGTAGCAAAGAAAGCTGTAGACCTTCTCCCTCCTCCTCCAAAAGCCCTGCACTAAGGTATCATTTGCGAAGCATCAAAACGGACGACCATAACTTTCCACTGGTCGTATTTGTCTGCGGGAAGACTTTTGAAGGGTGCTGACTGCCTGATATTCTTGACTGCATGAAAGCAGAAACTCTTACGAGCTTCTTCTGTACCGCCCGTTGCCTCGAGACTCGGCTCCCCCACGATCTCAGCACATCGGTTAAGGTTCACATGGACCTCGCACACTAGATCAGGGAATTTTTTGGCGAGTTCTCGCATCGCCTCGGCCTTAGCGCCTCTATGGGAGTCGTCACTAGCCGACGCTGACAAAGAATTGAAAAACAGGATCGCGAGAAACACAACATGCCTTCCGCGCTTGAATGTCATCTACCGTCATCCCCTCTAGCCGTCTTGGCTCTGACCATCTCAGGCCACATGCAATCTGCACGTGGCCATCCGTTGAATGTGCACCTGACACCCCGCACCGCGCACCGCCGCTATTGTTGGATCTGCTTCTCAACCGTATTGTTGATGAAGTCCCAGCGCATACCGATCGGCTGCCTCGCCAGGTCATAGGGGCCGTTGAAGTACTGAATCAGGGCTGCCTCGCCTTCCATGTCGTGCCAGTCCTCATCGCGCCAGCCGCGATAAACTCGCGCGTATGACCGGAAATCGACCAACTCGATCGAACGGTCGAAATCCTCCCGCATCGCCTCGACGAATTGACCAGCCGCATCGATCAGTTCTTCCCTGGCGACCTTCGCCATCAATATATCCTCCATACAGACCTGATATATCAGGTCACAGGATCTACATCGATGAGCGGCCGCGCGCAAACACCGGCCTCGGGCGCGCTGATGGACAGCCCCCAGAAATATTTCTAAAGATCAGCCATGATCTCAATAGGTTTGGATCTTGGTGGTCCCGAATACAAAACCTCAACTTTCAAATCGCAGGTAATGCGAGCAATGAACGTGGCTGCGCGTCATCGACGGTCCGACTACGATGCCGGAGCAGAAGCTTGGATGAACCCTGTGTTTGTCGTACCCGGTTCTATTCAGGGACCAGACTTTATCGGTCTTCGAGCCGGTCACTTCTCTCGCAAGGTCAAGGGTCTCGTCATCGAAATCGCTGTTCCCCTGCCAATCGCGACCACGGACAATCCCTCTGGCTTCATAGTGGAGGCGTTACGGCAGGCAAAATTGCTGGCCGCAGCCTTTTTCATCGAAAAGGGGATTAGCTTCCCGACCGTGGCAGCCGAGAAAATAATCCTCGCTATCGAGACGGACTTCAGTCTCGCCTGGTAGCGATCGTGACCCGGGTGCTGGTCCGGTGTCAGCCCGAAGGAACGCTCGTTACGCTAGGTCGTAAACTCATAAATCTGGCCTGCTGCCGGTTTTTCGGACACCGAGTTAAGCTAATCCGACCTTGTTTTCAAATTCCATCGGGCTGAGGTAGCCCAGTGTCGAATGCCGACTATAGCGCGGCAATCAGGATGAGACGAATCTCACCTAGATTGCCGCTATGCAGCCGACGCTTCGGATTGTAGAAACGCTCGATGTAGTCGAACACGTCCGCCTTTGCATCGTCCCTGGTCCTGTAGACTTTGCGAGCTGTTCGTTCCGTTTTGAGGGATGAGAAGAAGCTTTCCATCGCGGCATTGTCCCAGACATTGCCGGACCGGCTCATCGAGCAGGTGATGCCGTGATCGGCCATGAGACGCTGGAACTGCTCGCTAGTGTATTGGCTACCCTGGACGCCCTTCTAAGAGTCAAGCGGCGATTTGGGTTTGGCTGATCTCTCTGTGCCGTCGCATAATAATACCGAAGACTTCACGGGCAATGTAGCGTTTGAGGCAGCGGATTGCCTCCAGCTTCGAATTTCCCGCTGCGATGCGTCGGGCGACGTAGTCCTGCGTGCGAGCGTCTAGTCGAAGTCGCCCGATAGCGATGATGTGGATGGCACTGTTGGCCGCGCGATCACCGCCCCGGTTCAACCTGTGACGAACCGTTTTCCCTGAAGAGGCCGGTACCGGGCTGACGCCGCACAATGCTGCGAAGCTCGCTTCGGACCTCAGCCGGTCGGGATTGTCGCCAGCCGTCAACAGCAACTGTGCTGCGCTGTTCAAACCGATCGCGGCTTGAGCAAGCAGTTCGGGAGCGAGGTCCTTGACGATGGCCTCGATCATGTCGTCCAGGTCAGCGATCTCGTCATGCAGTTCGAGATAACGCCGCGCCAGGGACTTGAGAGAGATACGGTAGGCTTCCTCGATCTGGCGATACGCCGTGAGATCAGGGCGCCAAGACGCGAGCGTGCGGATTAGTTGCATCCGCGTCATGCTGCGCAGCGGATCTCGGATCTTGTCTGGTGCACAAACGATGGTCATCTGGATCATCTGCAGCGCAATGCGGCGCGCCTGAACCGCGGTTTTTCGGCATACCCGCAGCACGCGAAGACTCTCTACCATGCCGTCTCGCGTGCGCGGCGTCACAGTGTGCCGTTTGGCAAAGGCAGCGTGGGCTGCGCTTTCTGCATCGAAGTCGTCATTCTTACCGCGCCGGCGACGGTCTAATTTGTCAGGTGTGGTAACCTCCAGAATATCGACACCAGCGCCCTGCATGTAGCGCAGCAACCCTGCACCGTAGCTGCCGGAGCATTCGACCCCGACACGCTGGAGATCTCCGAAGGATCTCATCCAAGCCAGCATCAAGCGATACCCGTGTCGGGTTTGTCGGGCGAAGTGAGAAATTGACCCCCCCTATTGCCTCACCCAGGGATGTTACCGAAGTGTTTGGCGCTGAGATGGCCGTTATCTTCTCCTGCCGCGGCGGGAGAAGATAACGGCGCGCGCTCCATCCAGTCTCCATCGAGAA
>NZ_PVBM01000061.1 GCF_002968575.1 Neorhizobium huautlense
TTGCCAATGACGTGTGGACCGTTCGTGTGCACGGGCAGATCGCGGTCGGTCGTCTTGGTTCAAGGACCGACGCTGATCTTGCGTGGGAAACCCACCTCCTCCAACACCTCAACCGTAAAGGCATGACCGTTCCGGTACCGGTTCCGGCGACTGGCGGCTGCCTGTTCGTGGACGGTCTAGTAGTGATGAAGTACGTCGAGGGCGGACCGCCCGAAACGATGTCAGACTGGCGTCGCGTCGCCGATGCACTCCGTGAACTGCATCGGTTGACCCAGGGCTGGCCGCAGCGGCCTGGCTGGAGATCATCGACCGACCTCCTCGGTGCTGAAACCGGAACCAGGATCAATCTTGCTGCGATGCCGCCCGAGGGCGTTATTCGATGTCGAGCAGCGTGGGCGCGGCTAATCGGGCGTGAGACATGCGTTGTTCACGGCAATCCGAACAACCCTGCCAACGTCCGCATGACCGCAGATCGGGTCGCGTTGATCGACTGGGACGAGTCACATGTCGACGTGCCCGACCTTGACCTGGTACTGCCCGGCAACGCTGCTGATCTCGACGACGGCACACATGACATCGCAGAGCAGGCGTCGGCCGCATGGGAAGCCGCCGTCTGCTGGCAGGACGAGTACGCAGTGAAGCGGCTTGCCGAAGTTCGAGCGGTCTGAGCAGTTCTGCGGATCGACAGAAGTGTCTATGCCGGAACCTCCGAGGGCCATATTGCGCCAACCCACCAGTCATTGCCACTCCCCCCGAGCCCGATTATTCTTGCTGCGGATAATGTTGTCGGGAGACGCGCGTGAAAACAGCTATCATCTTCGACTGCGAGTTCCTTTGCATCAAAGGCTCTCAGAGTCGTTTCTGGTGTGCAGCTGTCGACCCCGACCCTGTGATTGCTCAAATCGGAGCAGTTAAAATCGGCCTCGAAGAAGATTTCCCGATACTTGAGACTTTCAAAGCTTACGTGACGCCGCGCGACAGGCATGGCGCTCGATATGCAATCGACCCCTACTTCACAGACCTCACGGGCATCACCGTGGAACAAATTACGCGAGATGGCAGACCTCTGCAGACAGCGCTGGACGATCTTGACCGCTTTTCTGATGGTGCAACCTTCTGGTCATGGGGGAAAGACGAGCTGAACATGATCGCAATCAGCTGCTACGTCGAAGGCATTAAGCCACCGATTCCCGCGCCCCGGTTTGATAACGCCGTGAAGCTTCTGCTTGCTGCTGGGATGCCTGTCGAGGATTTGGCGCGAACGCCCAGCAACAAGCTTGCAGATTATTACGGCGTTGAGCATCCGGACTTACAGGGGCACGATGCGTTGGACGATGCACGCTCTGTCGCTTACACGCTCCAACATCTTCTTACGTCCGGGAAGCTACAGCCCTCTGCCTTTGGCAGCGAAGGCCATCTTCCGCTTCGCACCAATTGCAGTCATTGTGGCGTCTCAATTTCCCTTGTATCGACGCAGATAGCGACAGTTTGATCCTGAGCTTCCTGTAGTTGATGTCGCTGACGACACTACCTCAGCTCGCTCGAAAGGAATCGTTATGCTCAACCCGGTCATGAACGATACAAAGTGGGACGAACTCGGTTTGGCGATGCATGCGCTTGATCCAACTCCGGCGTGAAGTACGCTTTCGACAAATGGCTACAGATACGGCCCTGATTACGAGTGGCTTCATCATTTTCGCATTGGCGGTTACAAGGACATTGTCCACGTCGACATTCACGTCGAAACATCGGATCAGCGCGATCTTGTTCGGTCTGCACTGAAGAAAATCCATGTGCCAGGTGAGGAAACAGCAGACCGCTTTCGTGTGTTCGGCTACCTCCAGAATGCTCACGTTGCAGACTACGTTTGAAGTCCAGACTGACCAGGTATCCTGCCCTAGCCGATGGAGGATTGCACCACTGCGGCACCGAACGTATCCGCTTTGGGGCGAGAGCAGCCGTCACTCACTTGCGCCGAACTCTTCCTAAATGATCCAGCACCTTTACGCGTTTGCCGGGGCTCCCCGAGAAATGATCGGTGGCAGATCGGCCTTGATGATCTTCTGTCGTAACACTAACCACCCTGAATGCTCCCTGTCCCGAGAACCGAGCGGTCAATTTGCGAAAGTCTTTAATATTAATCCCGTGGCGATCACAGAGAGGGCAATACCAATCCATATTCCTTGATAGCACATGCAAATTTATGACTAACTGTTCCGCCCGATGTTTCTGACATCCAGTTGAAGAAGAGCAGGAACGACGGATGCTCTATATTGGCTCGACAGACAGCAATGAGACCGCGAAAGTACGCCGTGCCATCGCGGAACGCGGCTTGTCTTCCCATATGAATGATACGAAGTGGCGAGCACTTTGCACGGCCGTAGCCGAGGAATTTCCCTTTCCACCGCCTTATCAGGTGAAGTGCGTTCTTTCAGATATGGCCCATCTGAGAGCGGCGGTGGAAAAGTCGGCCACGGTAGCGGCGGCATAGTGCTGCTGCGGGCGGAGTAAAATCCGGCCACCTATTTCCTTTCTGCAATGATCGCAGGAGGGACGGGGGATCTACACCGTGGAACTTTATTTGAGGGTTCGCCTGGCTGTTTCCGAAGGGATGACGCAGCGACAGGCAGCAAAGCATTTCAACGTATCGCGCGACAGCGTTGCCAAGATGCTGTCGTATTCGACACCGCCCGGCTATCAGCGACGTTCGCCGATCCGGCGTCCGAAGCTGGATGCATTCGTTTCGACGATCGAGCAGTGGCTGGAAGCTGACATGGTGATGCCGCGCAAGCAGCGGCATACTGCCAAACGGGTGTTCGACCGGCTTCGTGACGAGTGCGGGTTCACCGGCGCCTACACGATCATCAAGGATTACATGCGCGAGCGGGATCAGCGCCGACAGGAGGTATTCGTGCCACTGTCGCATCCGGCCGGCCATGCGCAGGCCGACTTCGGTGAGGCGACGGTGGTGATCGGCGGCGTCGAGCAAAAGGCCCGCTTCTTCGTGCTCGATCTGCCGCATAGCGACGGCTGCTATGTGCGGGCCTATCCGGCGGCGGTGGCCGAGGCCTGGGTGGATGGCCACATCCATGCGTTTGCCTTTTTCGGAGCCGTGCCGCAGTCGATCGTCTATGACAACGACCGTTGCCTGGTGGCCAAGATCCTGCCGGACGGCACACGCAAGCGGGCGACGTTGTTCAGCGGCTTCCTGTCCCACTACCTGATCCGGGATCGCTACGGCCGTCCCGGCAAAGGCAACGACAAGGGGAATGTCGAGGGTCTCGTCGGCTATGCCCGACGTAATTTTATGGTGCCGATCCCGCAGTTTCCGACATGGGACGCCTTCAACGCTTTTCTGGAAGAGCAGTGCCGCAAACGCCAGCGCGACAAGCTGCGCGGTGAGAGCGAGACGATCGGCGAACGATTGCAGCGGGATTTGGCGGCCATGCGCCCCTTGCCCGCGTCGCCGTTTGATGCCTGCGACCAGGCCAGCGCTGTTGTGACGGCCCAGTCGCTCGTCCGCTATAAGGCGAACGACTATTCCGTGCCTGTAGCCTACGGCCATCAAGACGTCTGGGTCCGGGGCTATGTCGATCAGGTGGTGATCGGTTGCCGCGGCGAGGTCATTGCCCGTTATCCGCGGTGCTGGGAGCGGGAGGACGTCGTCTTCGATCCCGTTCATTACCTGCCGCTGATCGAGCAGAAGATCAACTCCCTGGATCAGGCTGCCCCTCTCCAGGGTTGGGACCTGCCGGAGGAATTCGCGACGCTGCGCCGGCTGATGGAAGGCCGCATGGCCAAGCATGGGCGGCGGGAATATGTGCAGGTTCTCCGTCTTCTGGAAAGCTTCGAATTGGCAGATCTGCATGCGGCGGTGAAGCAGGCCCTTCAGCTCGGCGCAATCGGCTTCGACGCCGTCAAGCATCTAATCCTGTGCCGGGTCGAGCGCCGGCCGCCGCGACTGGATCTGTCGATCTACCCGTACCTCACCTGCCGTCGTTGGGTCACATATCCCGCGAGTTCTTCGAACCCGAGAAGCGCGTGAAGCAGAAGAAGGTCGGCTCCCCGATCCCAACGCACCTGAATTTGCATTCAGCTTTCCGGGAACCAAAGCCGACAACACCGTCGTCCACTTCAATCCTTCGGCTATGAAAGCCGAAAGCCTCTCAAAGTGAAGGCTGGCGCGGGATAATGCTTCCGAGCTGTGCGTGTCGTTCAGGTGCCGTCGATCAGGATCAATGACGCCATTTGGCAACGCGTAGAGATGCGCCAGGAGAACTGGCGAGCGGGCTAGAGCAGAGTTTTGTTGCCGCTCCGCCGGATGGCCTCAGTCTGCACACGTACCGAGGATTGGTGTCATCAGCCGCACGTGAGTATCGATGCGCTCGAGAACCTTCGCCGGAACAACTTTCCGATCCGGCAGTGACCACCACAGCTGATTGACGAGCTCAACCGTGTCGACCACCGCCCCGAGAACTGCGGCTTCCGGCAGGCGTGCGCGGTTGGAGAAGGCTTTCCACCGCTGTACGTTCAGCGCCTTGAAGTGGCGCTCGCCGGCAAGCGACAGAGCCATGGCATCCGCGGGGATGTAAGGGACCGTCGAGAGCACGTCATAGACAGGCGCGAGTTGCGGTTTGTCGCCTGTCTCGCGATAGATCAATGACCAGTTCTTCAGGTGCATGTCGCCATTGCCGGTTATGGCAGCCAGAGCCAGCCGGCGGACGAACTCGAGAGCAGCGGTGGACGAAACGGCAACGTTCAAGGCTGCAGCGATATCATGATAGGCGGCACCTTCGTACTTCCGCGAAGGATAGACGCCGAACACCTGGGCGAAATCCTCGATATGGATCCGCTCACCGTTTGCGCCACGGTCGAAGCGTTTGACAAGCAGGACTTTTCCAGCCGACAGCGTCTCGAATTCCTTCGGTATACCCTCGAACTCCGATTGCTCGACCAGTTCACGTTCGGGAACCTCCATGCCGATCGCTTCAGCCAATGCGAGGTTGGCATATTCATTTTCCGACACGCCGGGAAATGAGGTCGATGGAAACTTGGCGATGTAGGATCCCTGGTCGTCGCCGAGCGGCAGCGTCAATCCACCGCCCTTGCCCGTGTTCTTGATCACCGAAAGCTTCATCTGAACACCGGCAAGCGAGAACCGGGCTTTCGGTTTGGAAGCAGGCAGGTTGTCGAGACGCATAACCGTTCCGTCGCTCGGCACGACGCGGACCGCACCTGGCAGATCCGACCCGAGCGCAACAAGCAGGTCGAAATCGTTTCCTGCGCGAACACTCCCCGCATGGTGTTTTTCCATCGCCTCGCGCAGCTTGTCTTCGGGGAGCAGATTGGCAAAGAATGCCGGCAACGCACGGGCTACGGGTTTCGGGTCCTTGCGCAATCCGCCAGTGGCTGCGCGAAAAGACAGACTGAGCACCGGAAAGCCGCCCGTTTCACGATAGCTCTCCGCGAAGCTGAAGGCGTTGAAGTCGCCGGGCGTTCTGACGATCGTGCCGACCTTCACGTCGTTCAACAGCACGTCGAGCGACGAGATGGATTTCGGATCGGATGAAGCTTCAGACATTCTCATCCTCATCTGGGTGAGCCATGAATGCCGGCAGATCGTCGAGATCATCCTGAGGCCGCAGCAGCGCGCCAACGGCCGGCACCATGGCTTGCGGTATGAGCATCAATTCAAGCCCGAGAGCGCGGGCGATATTGATCAGTGTCGTCGTGCGCGCAGAACTGCTTCCGGCTTCTATCTCTCTATAGCGGGGACGCGATATACCCGCCATGTCGGCAACCCGCTCTTGGGTCAATTGCCGGACTTTACGCGTAGCCTTCAGCAACTGCCCGATCTCCAGCAACGATTCTGACTCAGACCGTGCCATCTACCTATCCCACCATTCTCCGTGGAGTAAGGCAAAGCTATCTCAAACATTCCAGGATCGGTCAACCAAAAAGATGTAAATACGGATCATAATCTAAAAATTGATCCGTTTATATGTCATTTACGCTGTTTTCTGAATGGTAGTGCCACAGCCGGCGGGTCTGCCCACCATACATGCTTTTTTAAAAGCATGCTCCTATTCCCGCTCGCCCTCGGTACTGGTGCCGGAGAGAAACGGAATGAGCATGCCCAAACACGATCTTTCATCACGTCATTTTCAGCGAAAAATTTCGGAATTCTGCGAAGTGCGTATTGCACCGATATCCTCAAAGCGGGTTCTAGAGAATGTCCGCTCCTATCTGATCAGCCTGATCATTTACCGCAAACGGCCACCGATCCTGAACGGCCATCTCGATTGGATCGCGATTGGAGACGCCTGCGGGATCGAAGCCGACATGACAGCCGAGCTGAAGAAACAACTGCGGCCGGCCTTGGACGCGATCATCCGCTGGCTGAAGGCGCCCCCCGTCAGCGAAGACATTGCGCCGACAAAGTTGCCTGTCCGCGCATGCAAAGCTGAGGCGGTCAAAAAGAAAGCGCCATAAACGGTCATAGCCGGTCTCCTTTACAGTGTGGCTTCGCAAAACCACTGTGAGACCTTAGGCCTGGCTATGACCACCTGCTTCGCCTGATAAGGTGTTGGTTTCCACGCAGAACTGATGGAGTGGATGCCCCCTCCCGATGGCATCGCGATGTGCCAAAGTGATGTTTGCAACAACGTCACTCAGAGGAGAGAGCATCCATGAAGGAAGTTAGCATTGT
>NZ_PVBM01000062.1:2500-6587 GCF_002968575.1 Neorhizobium huautlense
AAAAGTTTGCATCACTTCGATGAAGTGCTGCCTGTTCTGCAAAAATCGTGAAGAGAAGATTGATCTGGAGGCTTCCAGGTATGGGTTTATGACCCATGTCCGAAGCCGGTTCCAATGATGTCGTGGATGGTCTAGCCGACCGGATACGAAAGAGGAGCCGGACGTAGGAAGGAAGCCTGTCGCTCTGGTCGGTCGTTGTTGGTGTCTTTCGAGACATCTCTGACGACTTTCTGATGGCCGATTGCTAACCGCGCGGTCCCGGATCTAATCTCGAGAAGCTGGTCTTAAGATCCGGCACAAGCGAGCTGCTCGGCGTAGCTCCAATAAGTGACCGGATCGAACACGTCGATGGCATTGTTGAGTGGGTTGGGTTGTAAAAGGTAACCCGGCCCGCTGATTATTCCGTTGGAATAACAGCTAGATGATGAGCATTGGCAATGAGAACGATTAAGTGTCGTAAGGGCATTTGGTGGATGCCTTGGCATGCACAGGCGAAGAAGGACGTGATACGCTGCGATAAGCCGTGGGGAGCTGCGAATGAGCTTTGATCCATGGATCTCCGAATGGGGCAACCCACCTTAGATACCTAGAAAGTTTAAGCCGTCTTTCGGGACGGTTTAGGTTTCTAGGTATTGTTAAAAGGTATCTGCACCTGAATACATAGGGTGTAAGAAGCGAACGCAGGGAACTGAAACATCTAAGTACCTGCAGGAAAGGACATCAACCGAGACTCCGCAAGTAGTGGCGAGCGAACGCGGACCAGGCCAGTGGCAACAAGGAATAAAGCCGAACGACTTGGAAAGGTCGACCGTAGCGGGTGATAGTCCCGTAGGCGTAGAACACTTGTTGTCCTAGAGTAGGGCGGGACACGAGAAATCCTGTCTGAACATGGGGAGACCACTCTCCAAGCCTAAGTACTCGTGCATGACCGATAGCGAACAAGTACCGTGAGGGAAAGGTGAAAAGCACCCCGACAAGGGGAGTGAAATAGAACCTGAAACCGGATGCCTACAAACAGTCGGAGCCCGCAAGGGTGACGGCGTACCTTTTGTATAATGGGTCAACGACTTAGTGTAACTAGCAAGCTTAAGCCGGTAGGTGTAGGCGCAGCGAAAGCGAGTCTGAATAGGGCGAATTGAGTTAGTTGCATTAGACCCGAAACCGAGTGATCTAGCCATGAGCAGGTTGAAGGTTGGGTAACACCAACTGGAGGACCGAACCCGCATCTGTTGCAATAGATTGGGATGACTTGTGGCTAGGGGTGAAAGGCCAATCAAACTCGGAGATAGCTGGTTCTCCGCGAAATCTATTTAGGTAGAGCGTCGACCGAATACCCCAGGGGGTAGAGCACTGGATGGGCTATGGGGACTCACCGTCTTACTGATCCTAACCAAACTCCGAATACCTGGGAGTACTAGTCGGCAGACACACGGCGGGTGCTAACGTCCGTCGTGAAGAGGGCAACAACCCTGACCTCCAGCTAAGGTCCCCAAGTCATGGCTAAGTGGGAAAGGATGTGAGGATCCCAAAACAACCAGGATGTTGGCTTAGAAGCAGCCATCATTTAAAGAAAGCGTAACAGCTCACTGGTCTAAATAAGGGTCTTTGCGCCGAAAATGTAACGGGGCTAAAGCCATGCACCGAAGCTGAGGATTGTGGCAACCTTCGGGTTGCTTCAGTGGTAGCGGAGCGTTCCGTAAGCCTGTGAAGGAGTACTCGTGAGAGGCTCTGGAGGTATCGGAAGTGCGAATGTTGACATGAGTAACGATAAAGAGGGTGAGAGACCCTCTCGCCGAAAGACCAAGGGTTCCTGCTTAAAGTTAATCTGAGCAGGGTTAGCCGGCCCCTAAGACGAGGCAGACATGCGTAGTCGATGGGAACCACGTTAATATTCGTGGGCCTGGTGGTAGTGACGGATCGCACAAGTTGTTCAACCTTATTGGATTGGTTGGGCGGCGGAGCGGTTCCAGGAAATAGCTCCATCATTATAGACCGTACCCGAAACCGACACAGGTGGTCAGGTAGAGTATACCAAGGCGCTTGAGAGAACTATGTTGAAGGAACTCGGCAAATTGCACGCGTAACTTCGGAAGAAGCGTGACCCCTTTTTACGCAAGTATGAAGGGGTGGCACAGACCAGGGGGTAGCGACTGTTTATCAAAAACACAGGGCTCTGCGAAGTCTAAAGACGACGTATAGGGCCTGACGCCTGCCCGGTGCTGGAAGGTTAAAGGGAGAGGTGCAAGCTTTGAACTGAAGCCCCAGTAAACGGCGGCCGTAACTATAACGGTCCTAAGGTAGCGAAATTCCTTGTCGGGTAAGTTCCGACCTGCACGAATGGCGTAACGACTTCCCCGCTGTCTCCAACATAGACTCAGTGAAATTGAATTCCCCGTGAAGATGCGGGGTTCCTGCGGTTAGACGGAAAGACCCCGTGCACCTTTACTATAGCTTTACACTGGCATTCGTGTCGGCATGTGTAGGATAGGTGGTAGGCTTTGAAGCGGGGACGCCAGTTCTCGTGGAGCCATCCTTGAAATACCACCCTTATCGTCATGGATGTCTAACCGCGGTCCGTCATCCGGATCCGGGACAGTGTATGGTGGGTAGTTTGACTGGGGCGGTCGCCTCCGAAAGAGTAACGGAGGCGCGCGATGGTGGGCTCAGACCGGTCGGAAATCGGTCGTCGAGTGCAATGGCATAAGCCCGCCTGACTGCGAGACTGACAAGTCGAGCAGAGACGAAAGTCGGTCATAGTGATCCGGTGGTCCCGCGTGGAAGGGCCATCGCTCAACGGATAAAAGGTACGCCGGGGATAACAGGCTGATGACCCCCAAGAGTCCATATCGACGGGGTTGTTTGGCACCTCGATGTCGGCTCATCGCATCCTGGGGCTGGAGCAGGTCCCAAGGGTTTGGCTGTTCGCCAATTAAAGCGGTACGTGAGCTGGGTTCAGAACGTCGTGAGACAGTTCGGTCCCTATCTGCCGTGGGTGTAGGAATATTGACAGGATCTGTCCCTAGTACGAGAGGACCGGGATGGACATATCTCTGGTGGACCTGTTGTCCTGCCAAGGGCATAGCAGGGTAGCTATATATGGAATGGATAACCGCTGAAGGCATCTAAGCGGGAAACCAACCTGAAAACGAGTATTCCCTATCAGGGCCGTGGAAGACGACCACGTTGATAGGCCGGGTGTGGACGTGCAGCAATGCATGAAGCTTACCGGTACTAATAGCCCGATCGGCTTGATCGTTCTCATTGACCATGCTCATCGAACAAAGTTCGATGAGCCATCTCTTCTGTCCTGACGCGCCAAAGGCGCTCCGGACGGGCCGCCAAACGATTGGCGACGGCCTTGCGGCCTGTATGGGAAGTCCCACGCAGCCCAGGGTGAAGAAAAAAGACGTGTTCACAAAAGACAAACGAGGCAAACGCCTCTGCCAGCTTCTCAATCAACATTGCCCTTAAACGACCTGGTGGTCATGGCGGGGCGGCCGCACCCGTTCCCATTCCGAACACGGCCGTGAAACGCCCCAGCGCCAATGGTACTTCGTCTCAAGACGCGGGAGAGTAGGTCGCTGCCAGGTCTTTTAAAGGCAATGCCACATGAAAATGTGGATCGAAAATCTTCTCAATACGAAACCTGAGGCCCCTGGCCAAACTCAAGGGCCGCCCCAAAGCGGCCTTTCGTCGTTCAAGGCACAGAGCAGAATACTTGAAATGCCAAGGGAACTCACCATCCTATACCGGTGCATCCCTTACAGGAGACAAATTGCTCCGCAATTTGCTCCGGCAGTGCGCTTCACAGCAAAGCTGTGACGCAGTCGCGATAAATCCGATCACGGATTTACGCACCGGATAAGCCGCAAAACGGCTTACCTAAATGGCGCGGGGTGGAGCAGCCCGTTCGGCCGGCAATCGATACTCAATCGATTGCTCTTCGGCCTCACCTCGTCAGGCTCGCGCCTGACTTGCTTCCGGGCCTCAAAGGTCCGTATTCTTGGTGACGCGGGGTGGAGCAGCCCGGTAGCTCGTCAGGCTCATAACCTGAAGGCCGCAGGTTCAAATCCTGCCCCCGCAACCA
>NZ_PVBM01000063.1 GCF_002968575.1 Neorhizobium huautlense
CATTGTAAATGATACGCTGGACCTGCTACTCGTTACTGACGCGGACGACCCTGCAATACCGGCAAAGCTTCTGTCTGCCTCTTTTGCGTTGTAGGACTGAAGGGCCTTCATCGGTTGGGCACCAGCCTTGCGGTTACGTTGGCAGCAGGACTGAGTGCTCCTCGGCCCGCAACTCTCTATGTTATGCTGTATTTCCCTGTTCCAGCCCCCGTCGCGCAGCTTACAGCTTGCTGGACACGGCGTGAGAAGTTTGTCCGTAAAGCCGAGGAGTGCAGGCAGCGCGACGGCAGCCGAAATTCAAGCCTGACTGCGGATCGGCATGTAAGGTTCGGGTAGCACAGATTGATCAATCGAAGTCGGAGTATCTTGACCGGGGAAGTGAAACCCCTCGAAGGTGACGGTTGCAATATGTCGGTGGCAGAAACCGAAGACGATATCCCAGGAGAGCTCAAAATGGTAATGCGTCACTGACGCCCGTCTGCTTGAAGTCTTTCTCAATATTGCTATCTGCCGACGGGTAAAGTGGGAGGATAGAATTTGATCGATCAGTTGGCCGCGACAGGATTGACGTTTGATATCGTTCCGCATCTTGGAGCCCTGGTGGCGGCATACCTGCTTGCACTTCCAATCGGTTGGGACCGCGAAAAAGGCGAGCGCAGTGCGGGGCTGCGGACGTTTCCACTCGTCGCGATCGCAAGTTGCGGATTTATCCAGGCGACCGAGACCTTAACGGCGGGAAGCCCGGAAGCCACGGCCAGAATCGTGGAAGGACTTATCACGGGCATGGGGTTTATTGGCGGCGGCGCGATCCTGGTCGTCAAAGCGAGCGTACGTGGGACGGCTACGGCGGCAAGCCTGTGGGCAACGGGTGCTATCGGCACCTCCGTCGGCCTCGGAGCCTACGACGTGGCGATCGTGCTCGCGATCATGACCTTTCTTACTCTACGTCTCAACGCAAATCTCAAGTCGGATGGTCCTCAAAATAGACCGGATTGATTGGGACCATTTCGGCGTCGGCCATGATATTGCTTCATCGTCGACTGGCGCTGGAGGCGCGTTCGACTTCCGATCTCGATTTACAGCCGCATTCAGTCTCTGTCTTGGTGATCTCGATGACGGCTCTAACTCAAATCAGGAAAGGGAGGGCACCCTGAACGTGCAGAAAATCAGCCTGTCCGATGCCCGACTTGAACGATCCCCGGGGCAGGATGCCGAGATCTTTGTCGGAAACCTCATCGACGAGAGACAAGGCGGTCCGGTCGCCATCGGTTAGGGCCGGTACGCGCCCAACCAGTCGCTAACCGGGACCATGGCTGTAGCCGACACTATGATCGTCTTGGAAGGCAGGCTCTCCGTTTCCACGGGCGACGGCACGGTGACGGCGGGAACCGGCGACATCGTCTGCATGCCCAAGCGGCAATCTGTGACGATCGCCACGGAAGGCGAGGGCGCGTTGACGGCCTACGTGACCTATCCGCACTGGGCGGAGGCGCACGAGGGTTGACGGAAACGGCTCGCGAAACTTCCGATCTCTTAAATCAGACGAAATGGCTCTTGGAACGTAGAGCGGTCGGTCTGCCTTGTCGCGAATGCAGTCAGGCGAAGCTCACATAGTGGCTCTGTTCTAGCAAGCGCGCCACACAATCCCGAAGCTTTAAGCTACTTTACAGCCCGAACCGTTTTCGCATTTCCCCCGCCTTCGCCCCCTCGTCGCCGGGGCATCTGGTCGATCAGTTCCACCATTACCATGGAAAACGCGGCTTTAAGCGCTTCTTCGGTCAGAGCCTTGGCGAGATCTGTCGGAAGCAGCGGACCCATGTCAGTGAAGAAGCCCGGATTGACGAGTTTCTGGAACATGCGCTGTTGCGCTTCGGCTCTGGAAATCGCTACTTCTCCTTTTTCAAGGTAGAGCAGAAAGCACTTGACGATCCTGGCCGAGTTAAGCCCCTCTAACAATCTGAGCGCGTAGTCGACGTCGAACAGATCGCAGCCTTTGTTGCGTTGAAGCAAGGCTCGCAGGCGGCACAACCACATAGAAGCCGCGAGGGGGCCGGATAAGCTGGCCGCGCCGCTGCAACCGCTCGGCGGCGTCAAGGAATGCGCCCCCGCTGATGCCAATCTCCTGCTGGGCTTCATCCGCAGAGAAGACTCCCCGGCCCATAGCAAGCAGGCCAGAAGCGTAGGAAGACAGTGTTGATCGTCTGCTTTGCATCATATCTCCTGATCCGCTTTTAGCGCGGAAAACTCAATATGATACCCTCACTGAATCATTCTCGAAAATCCGCCCTTACTGCGGAAAAATTGATATGACTCCTTGGTGGGACGAGATCAATTCCAGCCGCCAAGTCAGATAACTGCTGCATTTCTCGAATTCTTTCACTATTCAGATGCTTAGTCAGGTTCGAAGTCCCCCGCTTATAAAAGTTCGCGCGAATACAGGTTTCTTGAACGACAGGTCGAAAGTTC
Source organism: Neorhizobium huautlense (assembly GCF_002968575.1). Taxonomy (GTDB): domain Bacteria; phylum Pseudomonadota; class Alphaproteobacteria; order Rhizobiales; family Rhizobiaceae; genus Neorhizobium; species Neorhizobium huautlense. The sequence goes on from NZ_PVBM01000063.1 coordinate 2,467, forward strand.
TGATCCTATCAAAGCGTTCGATTTTATCAGCCAGTCAGTGCCAATCCACCTTTACGTCCGATGCCTCGCTCGATTTCTGCGACTAGGCTATCGAGAGCCGGATTTCTTGTTTTACGTGCCCGCCGGACCACGTATGCCAAGGATGGCGGGACAGGCAAACGGTCGGTTATTACCTGCATCTCGCCTCGGATATGGCGGTCGCTCAGCAATGCCACACCCATTGTCGCGTTAACGGCCGAAACAATTCCAGCGGCGCTTGCACACTCGAAGACGGTCTCGAAAATCGCATTCTCCTGGCCGATGTCGAGTGCCCATTGCCTGTAGAAGCATTCGTCATCGAACGACAAGAACGGGATCGGTTCCCCATGCCGGATCACCAGTTCGGGGTGCTTCACCCAGTGAAGGCTGTCTCTGTAAAGAACCAGGTCGTTCGGCCGTACCTGGTGGCTAAAGACTTGGACGATTGCTGCATCAAGTTCCCCACGCTCGAGCATGGCGCGGAGCACCAGGCTCATGCGGACCTTGGTTCGGACCGCCACGTTTGGATGAAGCCGCTTGAAGCGTCCAAGGATCCGAGCGAGATCGGTGCATGCGGTGTCTTCGGTAAGCCCGAGCAGAAGTCTTCCGGCGAGCGGCGTTTTCGACAGGCTCAACAGCGCCTCGTCGTGCAGCCCTAGGATGCGCCCGGCATAGTCCAAGAGGTCCTCGCCCGCAGCCGTGAACATTGGTCCTCCGGATTTGCGTCCGAGCAACTCGCAGTCGAGGCTCACTTCGAGCCGTTTGATCTTGTGGCTGACGGCCGATTGGGAGAGACCGAGTGCGGCGGCCGCCCTGGTGATTCCGCCATGTTGGCGGATTGCGGAAAGAGCCCGCAAGGCGTCGATTTCGAGGCGGCGACCGTTCAGTTCGTTCATGGTCATACCCATTAATTTGTCCTGAAACGAAACCTATCACGGAGTGGATCGAGCATGACAGTAATTTAAAGAGTGTCATGGGCTCATCGATATTTGTCATGGATGATTTCTGCGTTTTTCCAGTACCGCTAGACCGTATTCCCCGCGATAGAGCCACCATGACCCACACCTCGCTTGCCTCCGCCTCAACCAGTCGCCATCCGCTATTATGGCCGTTGCTCGCTGCCCTCCTGATTATCGGATGGAGTTCGGGCTTCGTCGGTATTCGGTATGCTAACCAGCAAGCGAGCGTCATGCTCCTCCTATTCTGGCGGACTTTGCTGTCAGGTCTGATCCTTCTGCCATTCGCCTTGGCCATCGGGCCAAGACTTTCGATGGGCGCAGTCGGATATCAGTCGCTGTTCGGCATCATGACGGTCTTCCTTTATCTGGGAGGTTTCGCGCTTGCCATCGAGCAGAGGGTGCCAACCGGGCTCGTCGCGCTAATCTCCGACCTTCTTCCGCTAGCTATTGCCGCGTTGTCGCAACCCTTCCTAGGTGAACGACTGACGAAACGACAATGGCTGGGCACCGCGATTGCCGTTGTCGGCGTGTTGATCGTGTACTTCGACAGCCTCAGCTTCGGCACAGCTCCGGTCTGGGCCTACGGCTTGACGGTCGGTTCAATGCTGGTGTTCGCCGTCGCCTCGGTCCTGCACAAGAGGCGCAAGACGCGGCACATGCCTGTTCACCAGAGCCTTTGCATCCAGACGCTGATGGGTTCGGTTCTCTTCGGCCTCTGCGCATTCACGCAGGGCAGTCTTGCTCCACCGTTGACCTCTGACTTTGCAATCGCGATGGTCTGGCTGGTCCTGTTTGCCACATTCCTCGCCTATGCGGTCTACTATAGCAGTCTGCGGCTGTTCCCCGCTGCCAAGGTGAGCGCAGCCATCTACCTCAGTCCACCCGTAACAATGCTGTGGGCATGGATGTTGTTTTCGGAGCCTTTGACCGTTGCCATGTTTGCCGGATTGGCGGTAACCTTGGTGGGTGTCTGGGTGACCTCACGGGGATGAGCAATCAGCCTCGATATGTGACGTGTCATCCAGTCAAGCGGCGATCTGGACTTTCCCGATGCTCTCCCGAACATCCCTGGCCGGAGATGAACCGAACAACCGGCCATATTCGCGCGTTGAACTGCGGAATGCTCTCGTAGCCGACCGCATAGGCGGCGTTGCTGATCGCAGCACCCTCGGAGACCATCATCCGTCGAGCCTCTAAGGCGGAGCTGCTTCTGGAATTGCAAAGGCGCGAGAGAGGTCACCGCACGGAAGTGCTGCGTCCTGCCGGGCGGTGTGGTCAATCCCGACAAGCTGCGGCTCGATCCGAAGGCCCTCGCCTTGGTCAGGGGCTACGTCGCCGCAGGCAAGCCTGTCGCATCCATCTGCCATGGCCCTTGGCTGCTGGTGGCAGCCGACGTCCTGCGCGGCCGTCGAGCCACGGCCTGGTACTCGATCCGCACCGACCTCAAGAATGTCGGCGCGACCATTGTCGATGAAGAGGTTGTGTTGGACGGCAACATCATTACCAGCCGCATGCCGTCCGATCTCCCGGCGTTCAACCGGGCGATTGTCGCTGCCCTCAGGACTGAGCGCAAGGGCACGACATCCCGGCGGGTGTTACAAAAGGAGGTGGCATGAAAGAGGCCACGTCTATGGAGAGAACGGATCTCTGAGATGCAGATGATCTTAGGACAGTCACGCTTTGCGCCGTTTGGCTTACCTTTCCTGGGTTTTCGCGAACTCAGTGAAGGAGAGCAAAGCGTGACTGCACCTTATGAT
>NZ_PVBM01000064.1 GCF_002968575.1 Neorhizobium huautlense
CTCCACCACCCCCGCCACCGGCGCCCGTCATCCCGGCGCCGGCCCAGATCACGCCCCCGGTCGATGTCGATTGCTCGAGAGGCAAAAATCCTGACGATCCTAAGTGCATCGAGCTCGCCCGGCAGGCAAAACTGCTTGAGCGCGTGCGCTCCACCGCTGTCGTCTTCGATCAATCGGAACGCACAAGCGGGCCCGCAAGCGCTTCGCCCGACGCTACGGGAGCCGGATTGTTCGGCGCGAACGGCTCGACAGGCACGCCCGCCGGCGCAACCTCCGACGCAGCAGGTGCTGTCGATGGCGATCGCGCCTTCCTGAAGGCCATGGGCGGGCAGGGGGTACAGGTGTCAGTTGCCGCTGAGAACCGCCGTATCGATGCCTGGATCCCGCAGGGCACGATGATCCGCGGCACATTGGAAACGGCGATCAATTCCGACCTCGCCGGTATGGTGAAAGCGATCGTTCGGGAGGATGTCTATTCCTTCGACGGCCGCCGCATCCTCATTCCTGCCGGCTCCTCACTGATTGGCGACTATAAATCCGGTGTCGAACGCGGGCAGGAGCGCCTGTTCATCGTGTGGACGCGCATGATCCGTGGCGACGGTGTTTCTGTCCAGCTTGGCTCTTACGGCACGGATCGTCTCGGCCGCTCCGGCATGACAGGTGTCGTCGACCGGAAATACTGGGAGCGATTCGGGCCACCGGCGCTGATGACGATGATCGGCGGGGTCACCCAATACATTGCTCAACTCGGTCAGAAACCGGATCGAAATATCACGGTGTTCAACACTGACGGAAGCGTGACCAGCATTCCGCAGAATAACGGAACCACCTCGCAGGATCGGGCGCGCGAGATCGCGGCGGAAACGATCGCGTCCGGCATTCAGCAACTTGCGACCGAAGCTTTTCAGGACACCCGCAACATCCGCCCGACGATCCACATCGCTCAAGGCTCTGACATCACCGTCTTTGTTACCCGGGACCTCGATTTCTCGGATCTTTATCCGGACCCGGTGCGCGAGGCGTTCGAGCGCCTGCGCCGAAAAAAGGTGGGTAAATGAACGCGCACCCATCGATCTCTGCCGAGCAGCACTTTCTTTCCGAGGCGCTCGAACCCATCAGACAATTTCTCGACGATCCCGCGGTGGTCGAGATCTCCTGCCAGCGCAGCAACGAGATCTGGCTCGAGCGGGTCGGCCAGCTCAGCATGATCAGGCAAGAGATCGATGGGCTGGATCAGGAGGCGATCCGCCATATGGCGTCGCGCGCGGCGTCGTTCACCAAGCAAACCATCAATGCTCAGAATCCGCTGCTTTCGGCAACGCTCACCAACGGCGAGCGCGTTCAGTTCGTGCTCAATCCGACTTCCGCCACCGGACACGCGTTTTCGATCCGCAAGCAGTTTATCCGGCGCTTCGATCTCGACGATTATGAGAAAGCGGGCGCTTTCCGCTTCACCAAGGTAACAGGAGACGACTACATCGACGATGTCGATATCGAGTTGTCGCGCCTGCTGCGTATTGGGAAGGCGCGTGCGTTTCTGGAGCTCGCGGCCGCCAATCATCGCAGCATGTTGATCTCCGGCGGCACCTCCACCGGCAAAACGACATTCCTCAATACGATGCTCACGGCGATCCCAAACCATGAGCGTTTCATCCTTATGCAGGATACGGCCGAACTCGAGCCGCGCCAGGAAAACGTCGTCTCGTTGCTGGTCTCGAAGGGCGCCCAGGGCGAGGCGAGGGTCACAATGACAGACCTTTTGGCCTCCGCACTGCGGCTCAGGCCAGACCGGATCTTCATGGGCGAGCTGCGCGGCGACGAGGCTTTCGATTTCCTCAATGCGATCAACACTGGCCATCCGGGCTCGATGTCGACTATCCACGCGAACTCGCCGCATCATGCCTTTAATCGACTGTCGACGCTGGTGCTCAACAGCAATGTCCGCATGGAGCGTGACGACATCATCCGCTACATTCGCTCGATCATCCCGATCGTGGTCCAGTTGAAGAAGAGCGATGCCGCCGGCGGCCGCGGTGTCAGCGAGATCTATTTTGCAGACGAGGTGGACAAAGATGGCAAACGTATCCACGGACGCAGAGGCTGAACGTCCGAAGTGGACGAAGTTTCAGGAGGTCTCGGCCTTCACATTCCCGGTCGCCGTTCTCGGCGCCGCGTTGATATGGTTGCTGTTCTTCACGCTGATCTACGACGCCTATGTCACATCCTTCGGATCGAAATCCTATTACGATTATGTTGCCCAGGCACCCGGTCTCGACAGTATTGCCTACACATGGTCGGTTATCCGCGCGCGAAACACCGTCGGGCTCTCGATCCTGGCTCTGGTCCTGGCCTCGCCGTTTCTGTTTTTCCTGCTGAGCCTCTGGATGTTGAAAGGCGGCAGGGCCCTGTCGCGCAAAATCCTCTACCTGCTGCATGTGAGGTCGATGTTCACCCTGATTGCCCATACGGCGCTGATCTTTGCTGGTGCCTATGCCGGCGTCATTGTTTACGGAATCGGCTTTTATCTCGTTGCAAGCAAGGCCGGTGGGTTAGCCACAGTAGCGGACTATTATGACGCTCATCTTGCGGCGATGTATCAGGCACCCTTTGGTTACACCGACGCGTCTGGTAACTTTCAGCGACCGTCGCGGCAGACAGTGTTTGCGGCGCTCGCCGGTCTGGCGGCCGCTGGAGCCCTGGTCGGGTTTCCAATCGGGGCAGCGATCCAGAAGCGCCAGCGCATGATCATGGGTAAGGCAAGGCTGGCAACCCTGAAAGATGCCGCAGATTTTCGGTTTCGCGATAAGCACGGTATTGTCCTTGGTCTCAAGCAGGGCCTTCTTCTGCGCAACGACGGCGACCAGCATGTGATGGTCATCGGCTCGCCAGGACAGGGCAAGTCGCGCGGCTTCGTCATTCCGACGATGATGAGTTTCAAGGGATCGCAGATGGTCCTCGACATGAGTGGCGAACTGTTCGAGGAGACCTCTGGCTATCTGAAGGATCAGGGCTACGAGATTTTTCTGCTGGCGCCGGGATCGAGATTTACGGATGGTTATAACCCACTGGACCTTATCAGCGCCGATCCAAACCAGCGCATTACCGACCTGCAGAAGCTGACCCAGATGCTATTGCCAGAGCGTCTGCGCTCCGATTCCTCCGATTTCTGGGAGGAGAGCGCCAGGATCCTCCTGACAGCCATGCTTGGCTTCGTGCTTGAATGCCCCGATACGCGAAAATCGTTGAGCGAGCTCTACCGTATCCTCAATTCGATGTCGGACGAGCGCAAGGCGATCATCCAGCTTCTGGAAAACTACGAGGCGGTTCTTTCGGATCAGACCCGCATGCAGCTCACCAAATTCGCCGGTCGGCATGAAAAGCTCGGAGAGGGAATCGCGGCGGAGATCGTCGCCAAGCTCAATTTTCTCCAGAACCCCCTCGTCGAGGCGCTGACCTCCATCACCACGATCCCGATCGACACGATCAGAAAGCGCAGATTGGTGATCTTCGTTCAGGCCGACTGGAATGCGATGCAGATTTACGAGCGGCTGATTTCGATGTTCATCCAGCAGATGGCCGACAAGCTTGTGCAGATGGGACCGTTGCGAAACGGCGAACACGAAGTGCTGATGATGCTCGACGAGTTCGGCAATGGCGGGCGCATCGACACTGTTCTGACGCTTGCGCCATTGATCCGCAAGAACGGTGTGCGCTTCGTCTTTATTCTGCAGGACGGTGCGCAGCTCGAACGATTGTATCAGCGGTCCGGGCAGAAGATTCTGATGGGCGCATCCACGATCAAGCTCTTCATGAACTTCCAGAACCAAGAGGACGCAGCCGCCGTCTCTGCCGCTGCCGGCAGGACGACCGAGTGGGTCGAGCAGTCCTCTTACTCCCATCGCCATGGTCGCAGGCAACGATCCATCTCAAAGGTGCCAGTGTCCGTGGACCTGCTTCCCGTCAACACGCTGATGATGATGAAGCCGGAGGAGGCCATCCTCCAGGTCACAGGCATGCCACTCATGCGCATCATGAAACTCGATTCCGGCGGCGAGCGCATGTTCTCGAAGGTGCGGAAGTTCAAGCCGGTGACAAGACCATGCATACAGCCGGTCGAATGGACGATCGCCGATAGCGAAACCCTCAGGCCCGGCGTGTCGCAGCCTGAAACTGCTCCACCACGGAGAAAGGAGAACCGCTTGCCGGCTTCTGGGATGGAGATCGGTTTGGGCGTCATCAACCGGCCGCGGCAGCCACAGAGCATTCGATTCCTCGTCAAGGACGGCGTGCGGCACGTCTATATTTCGTCGCTCGACGAACTCCGTCAGCGTCTGGATCTCGACGAAACGCGCGAGGCGGGACGGACCGAGGAGGAATCGCGAGATGAAGAGCATACAACGGCGGAGAAGAAGCAGCCTGCGGCAACAGCCGGCCGCCAAGGAAACCGCGCCGCAGAGCGCGCTTCCGGGTCCGCCCAGGTTGATGACGTCCATATTGCGATAGATCAGGCGAAGTTGGACCGCAGTGTGTATCCCGGCTCTCCGCGAGGACCACGTAATCGGGTTCAACGAACTTCGGATATTCAGGACGAAGTTGAAAATACCCCCGTCTCGGCCATCCTGCGGCGACAGGACGTCAGAAGCGCATTCGGAGCGGACATCAAGGCCTTGAACGAGGCAATTTTTGAGCAGGCGGACGCCGGCTCGTTTGACCCGATAGAGCTGAACGCTGACGTCGAGCTCTTGATCGGAACCCTCTCCGAGCACCTGACCGAGGATAGCTCGAAAGCATTCCTGCGCGAGTTTGCCGATCGTGCTCGCGATCCACTGCGCGAAGAGGGGCCGCAAGACGACGACGACGCCGAAGACCGGTTTATGTAGGCGAAAAGCATGCGCCAAAGTACGGCTTTCCGCTGCGCGATGGCGGAGCGGAATTTGGCATTTTCGGTAAAAGCCAACAGAAGGAGGAAGATTCCGTGGGCGAAATCAGATACCTCGCAACTCGAGACCTCTTGAAAGACGATGTTATCGAGCGGATTGTTGCGG
>NZ_PVBM01000065.1 GCF_002968575.1 Neorhizobium huautlense
TGCTGCGCTTCCTTTCCTGATGCTTGTGGCTGTTTGGACAGACCACGTTTTATCATCAGCTCGAAGCGCAGCACCTCCTGCATCACCGTGGAAGATGAGGCGAAAGCCGAATACCCCATCTCCGGTACGAAACGTCACCTATCTCTCAGGTCGGGCAATTGATTGATGTTGATTACCACTAAGAACTGACCCGGCGGGGGTGCGGACGAAAACTTGGACCACCAAGGAGGTAGTTCATGTATTCCTACGCAGACAGACTTCGAGCGGTTGAGCTCTATATCCGGCTGGGCAAGCGACTTAACGCGACCATTCGCCAGCTGGGATATCCCACCAAGAATGCGTTGAGGGGCTGGTATCGCGAGTACATACAGCATCTTGATCTGCGTACTCAGCCGGTAGCGCGAGCGCCAAAATATTCAGAAGCTCAGAGGCAGGCGGCACTTGAGCACTTTCGCACCCATGATCGTTGCATCTCTGCGACGATGAGGGCGCTCGGCTATCCCGGTCGAGGAACTCTAACCGCATGGGTTCGTGAGGCGTTGCCGAAGCAAGCGGACATCGATGGTCGGTCGATCGTGGCACCCTGGCTATTCCGAGGAGGTCCGGCAAGCGGGGGTCATCGGACTATGCGGTGGAGATGAAACCGCTCAACAGGTAGCTGACCGACTGGGCGTCTCAAAGCCGACATTGTACAGCTGGAAAGATCAGCTACTCGGTCACGAGGCTCCCTCATCCATGAAACGCCGCAAATCCAACCCCAAGGTGCCTGAACGTGAAGAGCTCGAGCGACAGCTTGAAGCCCTCCAGCGTGATGTCCGCCAGTTACAACTTGAGCATGAAGTTTATCGCTTGCCAGAGCTGCTTGCCCAGCTTCGGATTGCCCGCAGCTCCTACTTCTACCATCGCGCCCGCATGTGCCTGGCAGACAAGTATGCCGCCGTCCGCCACAGCCTAGCGGAGATCTTTGAAGCGAACCGTCGTTGCTACGGTTATCGACGACTTCAGGCGTCGCTGGCCAGACAAAGCGTGATAGTCTCGGAAAAGGTTGTCCAGCGATTGATGAAGCAGGAGCAGTTGGTCGTTGCCAGGCCGCGTCGACGGCGGTTTGGATCCTATCTGGGAGAGATCAGTCCAGCGCCCGAGAACCTGATCAATCGCGACTTCCATGCAAAAGCGCCGAACGTGAAGTGGCTGACAGACATCACCGAGTTCCAGATCCCAGCTGGCAAGGTGTACCTTTCGCCCATCATCGACTGCTTTGACGGCATGGTCATCAGCTGGTCCATCGGAACCCAACCAGATGCGGGTCTCGTCAACACCATGCTGGACGCAGCCATCGGAACCGTCGCCAACGGCGAGGAACGGCCAATCATCCATTCTGATCGCGGAGCCCATTATCGATGGCCCGGGTGGTTGACCCGTATCAGCGAAGCAAGACTGGTTCGCTCGATGTCCCGAAAGGGTTGCTCGCAAGACAACGCCGCGTGCGAAGGGTTCTTCGGTCGGTTGAAAACCGAGCTCTTCTATCCACGAGACTGGAAGGTCATCACGATCGAGCAGTTCGTGGCAGAGGTGGACGCCTACATCCGATGGTACAATGAAACGCGCATCAAAATATCACTGGGATCACTCAGCCCGGTCGAATATCGTAGGAGCCTCGGCCTGAGCATTTAAAACAGTCCAAGTTTTTATCCGCACCCCGCCGCCGCCTGGGGACCATTTCTTTTTAGAAAGAGGGCACGGTCAGAAGAATTTGGTCTCTGCGTACCCTAGTTTAACAGGCTCGTATCAGGCACTGGTTCGAACATAGGAATGCCTGGACAGGCAACGTCGGCAAACACGGCTGCCTAAGGGTTCAGGTTTCCTCCGATGAGAAAACGCTGACTGCGGTCATCTCCGCAGAAAGTCATTTCTCAACAACACAGGCCAGCGGCACGTCGCCCTTACCACTCTTACCTTCGACCAAGGCAGTGATGCAGGCGGCAGGTTGCTGGGCGGAGACGCTAGCGGTCTGATCCCGGTCACGGCACTTCAATGGTAAATAACAGTTCGTCGGCGACTTTAAATTTCATGCTGAGGTTTGAAGAGGTCAAGCAGGTTGCGCAACCTAGACACTTTTTACACGTTGTGCGAATTACGAGCGCTGATAGATTTCTCAGCGTGATCGAAAGGGTCTTATTGTGAGCTTCATCCAAAGGTCGACCTCCTCTATTCAAGATGTATTGTCTCAGATTTTGGACGAAGAAAGGTGGCCACAGGTAGAATCGTTCCTTCGCAAGTCAGTCAAAGTGGTCGCTGACGAGCTTCAGAAAACACAGGCTGAAGGAGGCGTCAGGATAGATGTTAAGAGCCTCGTGAGAGATCTTTCGTCTGGGCCGTTGAACGCTGAGTTGCAAAATTTCTACAGCCGAAATCATCGCTTTGTGGCGATGTTGGAGGAAAAGAATCGCCGCGCAGCAGTCGAGACATACGACTTTGTCGACAAGGAAATGCCTCAGGCACAGTTCATCCAAAACCAGATGTCGGTGATTCAGTCTCGCCGTGACGAGATCACGCGCCTGAACGGGTCTATTCTCGACTTAGGTGTTTATAAGGGGAGCAGCACCAGAACGCTTGCCGGAATATTCCCGGATCGTAGCATTCATGGGTTCGATTCATTTGAGGGTCTGCCAGAGGATTGGGCAGGGTCATTGAAGGGAAGCTTCGGGGAGGTGAAGGGGGTCCTCCCTAATATGCCGGCAAACGTCCGCCTCTACAAAGGATGGTTCGAAGATACGCTTCCCGGATGGTTCGAAGAAAACAAAACGAGTCCGATCTCATTGCTCCGCGTCGACTGCGATCTTTACTCCTCAACCAAGACCATCTTCGATGTGCTTGGCTCTCTCGTCAAATCCGGCACTTGGATCGTGTTCGATGAATTGATCGGATATCGCGGGTTCAAGGACCATGAATATAAGGCATTCATGGAATTTAAGGCGAAGACTGGAATTCAATTCGAATATGTGTCATTCGGCCTGACCTATGCGCTCGGATACGTGAAGTAAACCTCATGGCAATCCTCCCCGTTTAGCGGGGGGATTACCCCTCAGCAATCTGCCCCAGCTTTGGTGGTGGCAAAACGTACAGGTCAACCCATCCCTTTTCGTTCATTGCAAGCTTGCGAACATAGGAGACAAATTCTTCTTCGCATCCCGGGGTCAACGGGGCTCCGATTAGATCACTTAACGTCAAGCAATTCCAGCGCTGCCTACCAGGGCTCTCATATACAGCATAACGGGCCGTCAAAGCCTGTAGGAATTCGACTGGGTCAGTAGACTGGCTGTCCATCCAATAGGGCGCAAATTCCGTCTTTATGAACCAGTTTTTATGCGTAGAGAGGAATTCGCGGCCGCCAGCAAATACTCTCTCTTCCCATCCCTGAGTGTCGATCTTGATGTAAACTCCTTCGTTTGCTTTAACGTCCTTCGTCAACATGTCCAGTGTAAGGACGTCAGTTTGAACGATCGACCAGCCGGGCTGCGCAATAACGCGACTGTCTTGAGAAGATTTCTCGTTAACGCCGAATGCTGACTTTTTGACCGACGGACTGTTCGAAACGATTGCGGAGTAAAAATGATCAAAGTGTATACCATTAGAGGCAAAATTATCAGCAACGAACTCCGCGAGCCATGGGATGGGTTCTACGAGTATCAACCTGCATGATGGAAAAGCGCGTCGCATTAACATTCCAGTGTAGCCGTAATTTGCACCGACATCGATGCAAACTTTTGGGTCAATAGTGTTACGGAGAACTGAATAGAACGAGCTATGAAACTCTTCAAAATGGCCCCGGCCATAATAGTGCGTGCCTCCAGAATCTCCCTTTCTGAACGTGACAGTGAGGTCCCCTATTTCCACACTTCCAAGTTCCGATGTCATGTCGAATTCCTCTAGAGCTCTGGATTGCTGCACGCTGACAGGCCTAGCGTGAACTAATATCACCATAACCAACAGGTCGAAAAGGCCACCAACGATATCCCGAGAGATGGCGCAGCCGGCACCGCTTATCCCGTTGGATCGGGAGCGGAAGTCCACGCAGGTCAGCGCCAGTTTGACGTGCTCCCTGATTTTGGGCCAGCGGGAGCTGGAATTTTCCGGGGTTAAAGCTCATGTCGGCGGCGATGCCGATGAGCTGTTCATGAGCGAAATCGGCACCTTGTTGCCGATCGCGCTATGTGGCCGGAACTCGTTATAGATCCTATGCAAGCTCGCCGCGGAGCTTGATACTTCACCTCCGCTTTTCCACGGAGGATGATAATGAGCGCTGATAATGTCAATGATTGCTATATCGCCCTTGAATTGAGCCAGAGAACGTGGCTGGTCGGGTACCTCTTGCCTGGCTCGGATAAGGTGCAGACGGTTACGGTTGCCGGCGGCAACGCCGAGGCTCTCCTGTCCGCTCTTTTAAGAATTCAAAGCATGACACGAAATCGCTCTCCGTCAGGATTTGCGGCAGGGCCGCTGCGAGTATGTTTCGAAGCGGGCTATGATGGCTTTTGGCTTGCCCGCTTTCTCCTCAACAGCGGTATCGATACCACCGTTTTGGACCCGTCCAGTTTTTTGGTT
>NZ_PVBM01000066.1 GCF_002968575.1 Neorhizobium huautlense
AACAACGTCGACCCGCAAGCCTGGCTCACCCAAACCCTCGGCCCCATAGCTAAAGGCCGGGCCAGCAGCGATCTCGACGCACTCATGCCGTGGAGTTACGCGGGCTGAACGGCCTCAGCTTGCCGCTACGATTGACCAAAGAACGCAGGAACTGCAAGTGGAGAAGAAGCCGATCTCAGACCAAGCCGGCTCTGCATCCATTGTATGGATGCTTTCCATCCAAACAATCGATTTCACTGATTGCAGCATTACAGCATAGAACTAATAACACTAGTTATTCACATGCTGAATACTAAAAGTGTCCGGTTAACTGCACATTTTACCGAAGCATAGAGAGAGAAATGCCTGCTGACGTTCGATGGAAGCTTTGCTGGGAAAATGAGCTGCAGGTCAACGATCACGCAGAACTTTCTGCGTTCTTTCGTAATATTTACGGGCCGACGGGCGCCTTTAACGCAAAACCATTCGAAGGGGGCCGCAGTTGGGCCGGAGCGCGGCCTGAAATGCGTGCGATTGCTTACGACTCGCATGGTGTTGCTGCCCACATGGGAATGCTGCGGCGTTTCATCAAGGTCGGTGAGGTGGATCTCCTGGTGGGGGAACTGGGATTGTGGGGAGTGCGTGCTGATCTTGAAGGGCTTGGGCTTAGTCATTCAATGTTTGCGATGTATCCAGAGTTGCAGCGGCTCGGCGTCCCATTCGCGTTCGGTACAGTTCGGCACGCGCTGTACAAGCACGTTGAGAGACTGTGCCGCGGCGGTATTGCGGTCATCCTCCCAGGGGTCCGCGTGCGCTCAACTCTCCCAGAGGTCTACCTCGATCTGCCAGCCACCCGAACTGAGGACCCCCTCACCGTCGTGTTTCCCATTGCGCGCTCGATGGACGAGTGGCCTTCCGGCACGTCAATTGATCGTAATGGCCCTGAGCTATGAATCAGCCGGATTATAGTTGCAACGTCTCGGGCAATAGCGCCGATTGTAGCGTCTATATGACGTTGAACGACGGGCCAAATCCATATTGCACGCCCGATATCCTCGATATTCTGGCGGCGGCGCGTACCCGCTACGTTCTTCGTCATCGGTGCATAATGCCGTGGATCACCAGAGCTTTTCCGATGTATGGTTGCGGAAGATCACGAGGTTGGTAACCATACTATGACCCATCCGGATCTTACGGCATGCGGACTAGAGGAAATAGAATATCAGATCATCGAAGCAAGCGAGGTCATTTAATCGGCATCTCCTCAGTCTGAACCAGTTTATCCGCGCTCCATATGAGCTCTGGAACAATGACGTGCGAAGCATCTCGGCGTGCGCGGGCTCGTTTCGGTACATTGGTCGGTCGATCCCCGGGATTGGTCCCACCCTGGTTTTGCGATCCTGGTCCAGGAGACGATGGCGCTGGACCCGTTTGCCCCTGCGGTGTTTGCCTTCTGCAATCGCCGGCCTGACCGGATGAAGCTGCTGTTTTTCGATCGATCAGGCTTTGTGTTGATCCTGAAGCGGTTGACGGAAGACAAGTTCCGATGGCCGCGCCGAGAGGTGGCGGTGGTTACACTTTACGACCGAACAACTGCATTGGATTCTCGACGGTATCGATATCGATGCGATGATCCGCCATCCCGTGCGGCAATATCAGATTGCCGGCTGAGGTGGCGTGTTGATCTGTTGACGCGGCGACGCGGTTCAGATTCAAGACTGGGATGACCCAAACCGGCGAGCCGAGCGTTGCAGAGCTGATGGCGCAGTTGGCTGCAAGTGCAGCCGAAATCGCTGCGCTCAAAGCCGAGAAGGAAGTGCTGTCACAGCGGGTCGTCAAGCTGGAAGAGGAGCTGGCGCTTGCAAGGCTGCATCGTTTTGCGCCCCGCAGCGAAAAGCACGTAGATTGCCTATTCAACGAGGCCGAAGAGGCCTCGAAGGAGGATGATCCTGATCATGGCGGCGACGTCGCCGATCTCCCGGATACAGGCCTGTCAGCAATCGAACGTGCCGCGGGTAAAAAGCGGGGCCGCAGACCTCTGCCAGAAGACCTGCCCCGCGAGCGTGTTGAATACGACCTTCCCGACGATCAGAAAGCTTGCCCTTGTCGCAATGGTCAAATGCATCGCATGGGCGAGGCCGTTACCGAGCAGCTCCATATCGAGGTCAAGGCAAAGGTTCTGCAGAATGTGCGGTTCAAATACGCCTGCCGCCATTGCGGCCGCACCGGGATCAACACACCTGTGGTGATCGCTCCGATGCCACCGCAACCATTGCCGGGCAGCATTGCCACCGCCTCGACGCTGGCCTTCGCACTCGTCCACAAATACGTCGACGGCACGCCACTCTACCGCGTGCCGCAAACGTTCGAACGGGCCGGCGTTCCGATCAGCCGGGGTGCTCTCGCGCACTGGGTGATCGGTTCAAGCGAGAGGCACCTGCATCGCATCTACGATGCGCTGAGATTGCGGCTTCAGTCGCAGCCTCTCATTCATGGCGATGAGACGACGGTTCAGGTGCTGAAGGAAAAGAAAAAGGAAGCCACCAGCATGTCGTACATGTGGGCGTACCGCAGCAGCTAGGACAGTGACGAGCCAATCGTGCTGCTCGACTACCAGCCGGGCCGTGGTCAGGTCCTCCCGCAGGCCTTTCTCGGCGACTACCGCGGCATATTGGTGAGCGATGGCTACACCACATGGCGCAAATTACATGGCGCAACCCATGTCGGGTGCATGGCCCATTCCCGACGGCGCTCCGGTTCTTCGAGCAGCTCTACCGTATCGAAAAGCAGGCACGAGACAGAAAGCACGACGCCGGTGAAACGCAAGCCGATTGCATTCGCCGCTTCCGGCAACAGCACAGCTTGCCTGTCCTGAACGCACTCAAGTCATGGCTCTACAATATCGCGCCGAAGGTCGTGCCGGATACCAAGCTCGGTGATGCCGTCTCCGACACCCTGAACCAATGGGGTTACCTGACGCGCTCCATCAGCGACGGCAGGATGCCGATCGATAACAACATTTTGGAACGCGACATCAGAGTTTTTGCGACCGGAAGAAAATCGTGGCTGTTCAGCGATACCGCTGACGGAGCCAAGGCAAGCGCCGTAATCTACAATCTGATGCTGACTTGCCGCGCCTGTGGCGTCGATCCACTCACCTGGCTGCGCTACGCGCTCACAGAGTTACCTCAGCGCGACGAAACGGCAGACATTGGAGACCTGCTGCCGTTAAAATTCTCCAAAGCCTCCGCCGCCTGATAGAGCCGAATATCGCTACCGCGGGACGGGCTGGGGTCAGCGATGTCGCCTACGTCAATGCGCTGGAAAATCGCACTTACAGATGAGGCAACGGCCAACAATCAGGGAGCATTTCTCCCGCGGCAATGCGAGTCTCATCCTGATCGTCGCGCTATAAGCCTGCGGATGATCGGCAGAAATTCTGCATGTTAGATCGTGCGATAGGGCCCGCGCGGCTTTGATATGCCTTTCAACCACTCGACGATGTTGGAACGGGAGACGCCCAACGTGACCGCAATGGTCTTCATCGGAAACCGTCCTTCGGCAACAAGATCGAGCGAGATATCCGTACTTTTAAGCCCGCTTTGGACAGGGCTTCGCGGAGGACTCGACCTCCATCGTCTTGCGGCCGAGCATGCGCTCCAACTCGCTGACGCGATCCTCCAGCTTCTTCAATTCCGAATTGCCGACCACGGCTCGTCAGAATCCACGGCCGCAGCACCCTCGCTCAAGAGTGCGCGTCCCCGGTAAAGCAGATTGGGCGCTATGACGGCGAGCGGTAAAGGATATCGTCTCGCCAGGTTCGAAACTCTGCTCAATGATTGTCAGCTTCTGCTCTATTGTCGTAAGCGGCAAGGAGACGCCATCTGGCGCTGCTGATGGCAGGCGGGATAAGTCGGACATACGAGTTCTCTGAATGTGAGGATCTATGTCTAGACCTGCGGCTAGCCTTGGGTTGATGCGAATGATCGAGGCAGTGCCCGATCGCCTTGACGGGTCGCCGCGACAGTTGCGGCGGTTCTGGTCCGAGGAATTCAAGGCCACAGCGGTTGAGCAGGCCTGTCAGCCCGGTGTGAACATGTCGGCAGTCGCGCGGCAGATTGGAATCCTGCCGTCTCAACTCTACCGCTGGCGCAGAGAACTGTTGGGCAGTGATGAGCCTGGGCAAGCAGCAGCGGCAGCCGATCCGCAGATCGTCGTATCTGACCACGACACCGTCGTCGAAATCGTCATTGACGGTATCGTTGTGCGGGCCGGCAGGCATGTCGACGAGGTGCATCTGCAGCGCGTGATCCGGGCGGTTCGCTCAGCATGATCCCCGCAGGTGTAAAGGTCTTCCTCGCCAGCCATCCCATCGACTTCCGCAGAGGGCCGGACAGTTTGCTGTCGCTGGTGCGGGATGCCGGCAGTGATCCGTTCAACGGCTCGCTCTATGTCTTCCGGGCGAAGCGGGCACAACTACCGACATTCTGCATACGTTTCCCGTTATTCGACGATTGCCTATCCTTGGCACCCGCTGTTCGGGAAGAAAGTGCAGGTCTCACCGTTCAGGCGTGGCAAAAGTTTAATCTGCATCTAC
>NZ_PVBM01000067.1 GCF_002968575.1 Neorhizobium huautlense
TCAGCGTCTGGCCAAAGCGGCTGGCATAGGCGACGAACACGCCGATCTGACAGTTCTCGATGCGGCCGGCGGTGCCCGAATATTGCCGCGCCACCCCGACCGAATGGATGCTTTTCTTTCAAGCGGCTCAGCAATCACTTCACAATCGGTTCATATATCACCCGACCTGCTCCAGGTTTCCGCAGAAGATCGGCATCGCCGGAAATGTCGAGAGCGAACTCATAGATCGGAAGCTTTGCAATTAGTACGGACCTGCTGGCGAGGAGCAATTTGCAGCGATCCAAACAGTAGCGGCGACAATTTGTCCGTACGGCGACATAAGTTCCTTCGCCAAGCTGTTATTGCCTTTGAACTGACCCGGCGTAGCCCGATTGGGGATGCGGACGAAAACTTGGACCCCCAAGGGTAGTTCATGTATTCCCATCCAGCCAGAGTTCGCGCGGTCGAGCTGTATATAAAGCTCAAGCGGATTAACGCGACGATCCACCACCTGGGCGATTGCCTCGCGAGAAATGCTCCTTGATTGTTTGGCCTGCTGCCGGTTTATCGGGCACGAGGTCAAGCTATTCCCACCTTGGTTTCAAAGTCATTGGGGCTGAGATAGCCCAGTATCGAGTGGCGACGTTTCGGGTTGTAGAAGCGCTCGATGTAATCGAACACGTCCGCCTTGGCGTCGTTCCTCGTGCTATATACCTTGCGTGCCGTTCTCCCCGTTTTCAGTGATGAGAAGAAGCTCTCCATTGCGGCATAATCCCAGACATTTCCAGAGCGACTCATCGAACAAGTGGTGCTGTGGTCGCCCATGAGGCGCTGGAACTGCTCGCTCGTATAGTGGCTTCCCCGGAATGATGCAGGAGCGCATCTGGTTTTCCCAGACACCGTATCGCCATGGTCAGCGCATCTGTGACGAGTTGGGCCGTCATGCTGGCATTCATCGACCAGCCGACAACACGGCGTGAGAAGAGGTCAATCATGCCGCGACATACAGACAGCCTTCTGCGGTCCAGATGCAGGTGAAGTTGGCCACACATTTCTGGCGCGGCCGCTCTGCCACGAACTGGCGGTCGAGGACGTTCGGCATGATGACTCCACGGTCGCCGGCATCCTTTGGGAAGTCACGCCGTCTTGGCCTGGCCCGGAGCGCATTCAAGCGCATCAGTCGCTCTATACGATGGGGGCCACAGTAGAATCCCTCTTCCAGCACATCGTGCCAGACCCGTCGAGCACCATAAGTGCGGTCCCTGGACTTGAAGCTCTGCGTGATCCTGTCCAGCAGGACCTCGTCATAGCGGGCGTGTTCGCTCGGAGAATGATTGAGCCAGGCATGAAAACCTGAACGAGAAACCCAGCGCTTCGCAGCCATGCCACCGGCCAGATCGAACAGTGCTTGCAATTAATGCGAATTTCATATCGCGTCCCTGGCAAAGTAGGCTGCGGTCCTTTTAGGATATCACGCTCAGCGTTCAGCTTGGCGACTTCGCGACGGAACCGCTCGATCTCAAGTTGCTCCGGCTTCATCTGGCCTTTTCCGGGAAAAGACTGGCTGGGGTCGTCGCCGTATTCCCGAACCCATTTGCGCAACACATTCTCGTGGACATCAAGCTCACGCGCCGCCTGGGCAACAGTGACCCCACGTTCCCTGACCAGCTTCACCTATAGCGCGACGATCAGGATGAGACTCGCATTGCCGCGGGAGAAATGCTCCTGATTGTTGGCCGTTGCCTCATCTGATTTGCTCCCAGCATTTGTGGGTGCGGAGCAAATCAGATGAGGCTGATCAGCGTGACGACGAAAAAGTAATTGAGTGCTGCTCTGGCAAAGCGCTATGGGGCCGGAAAGCGGGAGGAAAAATCGCAGATCCTTCGATCAGTTCGTTTCGATCAGTGGGATACATCGCAAACATGCGATGCGTTTGCTGCGGGAGGCGGACAAGCAACCGCAGTCGCGAACGCGGGCGCAGATTTATGACGAAGCGACCCGACAGGCTTTGATAGTTTTGTGGGAAGCTTCCGACCGTAGCTGTGTCCTGGTTTGAGCGAGGACATGATGCCCAGGCGGAAGCAAGCGAAACATACTGACGTGAAGGATATCCGATCGATCCTGCGGCTTACATTCGAACAAGGATTATCGATACGTGCCGTTTCCGAGCGGCTGAAGATCAGCAAGACATCGGTTTCGACGTACCTGCTGCGGGCAAAGGAAGCCGGGCTTGCAGTCTGGCCTCTACCTCCGGGCCTAGTCAAAGCGATACGCCTGTTGGGCAGTGGCTACGCGCGCTGGTTTCCCGCGGTATTCACCGTAATGTTGCGATCGTGGCCCTTGCAAACAAGCTTGCGCGTATTGCCTGGGCGATTTTACGTAAGGAGCAACCGTATGAGAGAACCTTCGGCGTAGCAGCAGCATAACAGGGTTAGCTGCGCTTACACGCAGCCCACGATGTTTGCGAGAAGGAATATAGATGGCCTGACAGTCAATCGGCGTTCAGAAAGTCCAGGCGTGGAAATGGTTCATTGAAACCGTGTTGGTTATCGTGGCTCTGGACGTGCGGATATCCATCTTGGCCGCGGCGTGACCGTGAGACCGAATACGTTGAAGCAGACTGCACAGGAATCTAAAAAACTACTTGCAAACAGGGCGGGCCATACGTTTTCACGCGGGACTTAGCCGATGCCGCATGTCTTCACCAGTTGCATTCCTATAGCCTGCTGCGCGGATGCTCTCGTCCCAGTGCCCAGGTTGCGACTTTGCGTGCTAATCTGCGCCAGCGAGAACGGCTGGTGGAGTATGCGGGAGCTCATATCCAGCACATGCAGAACGCCTTGATGGAGATGAATCTGCAGGTTCATCATGTCGTCTCCGACATCACTGGCGCCACCTGTATAAAGATTATCCGCGCAATCGTTTTCCGGCGAGCGCGATCCCGACATCCTGCATCATTGCGTGATGTCCGCTGTCATTCTTCAGCCAAGCCAATCCGAGCATACCTGATTGGCAACGCGGTAGTGAGCCGTTTCACCTCATCAAGCATCGCATCAGCGTGATCTCCAACCATTCCGTTGCGCTCACGGTCGACCGTCAGGCCCGCGCCACGTCGGGATAGGCTTCGATGGCGGCGATCGCATCGTTCACTAACTTTGCACCGGCCTCTGCGAGCTTAGGAAGCGTCGCGAAGCCAAATCGGTGAACGTCGCGCACTGTTTTCGAGAACACGACCAGCCGACCGGTTGTGAGGAGCACTTTTCCAAAGCCCTTATCGCTGATCATGATAGTCGGCGTCGTCACCAAACCGGTGCGCGTTTCGATTGTAAGCCCGCCGGCGGTGTAAAAGATATTGAGCCCAACATCATGTCCGGATCGGGGATCGCCGATGATCGGGATTTGACGGCGCTGCTCTTCGGTGACGATGAACTTGGCCAACAACTCCGTGTCTGATGCGCCGTCCTGCCATCCATAGGTATCCTGAGCGCGGATCAGCCGCGTGAGACATCTGACGAATGGGGTTGCAAGGACCGCCTCATGCTCGTTGACAGCAGACGTATCCCCAGTGGTTAACACTTCCTTCATAAGATCAGTCCTCGTCCTCGAAGGGTTTCTTTTCCGCGATGCCTGCTTGCGCCAGCGCCTTGCGCAGCCACGGTGGAGGAGCCGTCTTAAGCATTTTCTGGGTTCGTGAAAGTACGTCTTTAATGGGTTCGGAGTGTCCCACCTTTATCGGATGGATTTTAGCCGAAACCACCTTGGCTGCGGAGGGTCCGCCGATAGCCACGCAAAAGAGGAGGTGGCAGCCGCTCAACGCTTTCACCTTCGGTGTGATCCGGGCATCGCCCTCGATCCAATGCTTCCCGGTTTTGTGGGAAACCTCATCGAAGCTCACCGCTTCCAGGAAATCCCAGCCGTCGCGCGTCACATCGAAGACTGCAAAGTGCTTGGCCGATTCGAAATGGGCATTTTGCGTTTTCATATCCTGCGTCGCAATCGCGAGGCGCAATGCGCCCGAATGCTGCAGATGCATCTCGTCAGCGACGAGCGACAGGCCTCGAACCGAATTCATCCGGGATTACTCCGCCTCTGCAACGCATCGACCATCTCAGGAGATGACGTATGTCGGTTGGCCTGGAAGATGTTTGCCGCCTCGAAAATCATGTCGCGCGTACCCCGATGCAGAATTGTGAGCTCGTGTTTGCTGCCGAGACGATCAAATACCGGGAAGCCGACGCGCATGAGAGGAATGCAAGGTGCTCCGCCGCCTGGCGACCGTGGGAATGTGTAACGAGAAGATCAGCGCCGCCCGCCAGATTTTGGAAATCGCCAAGATCGCCAATCTGGATCGATTCGGCGGGCTCTCCGAAGACATCCTTGATTTTTGCCTTGAGCGAGGGCATTGCGCGCGTCTCCAAGTTCAAATCATGTCGGCCGGCCTTAGCGAGGCCGACCGCCGCTTCTAGCGGGTCAGGTCATAAG
>NZ_PVBM01000068.1 GCF_002968575.1 Neorhizobium huautlense
TGGCACGCGTCTTGTACGCATTCTTGCGAGGCGGCGCGAGCTGCCGACCTTTCACTGCGCGACGGATGGAACGAAAGAAGGAAGGCAATATGTCAAATTTGCGTCAAATCGCATTCTACGGGAAGGGTGGTATCGGCAAGTCCACCACTTCACAAAATACGCTCGCCGCCCTTGTCGATCTCGGGCAGAAGATCCTCATCGTGGGCTGCGACCCCAAGGCCGACTCCACCCGTCTCATCCTGAACTCGAAGGCGCAGGATACGGTCCTGCATCTCGCGGCGAAGGAGGGTTCGGTGGAAGATCTCGAGGTGGAGGACGTGCTAAAGGTTGGTTACAATGGCATCAAATGCGTGGAGTCTGGCGGCCCCGAGCCGGGCGTCGGTTGTGCCGGGCGCGGCGTGATCACTTCGATCAACTTCCTGGAAGAAAATGGCGCTTACGATGATGTCGACTACGTCTCCTACGACGTGCTGGGTGACGTTGTGTGTGGCGGCTTCGCGATGCCGATCCGCGAAAACAAGGCCCAGGAAATCTACATCGTGATGTCCGGCGAGATGATGGCGCTGTATGCCGCCAACAACATCGCCAAGGGGATTCTGAAATACGCCCACTCGGGCGGCGTGCGGCTCGGCGGGCTGATTTGCAATGAGCGACAGACAGACCGCGAACTCGATCTCGCCGAGGCACTCGCGGCCAAGCTCAATTCCAAGCTCATTCACTTCGTGCCACGCGACAACATCGTCCAGCACGCCGAGCTCAGGAAGATGACGGTTATCCAGTATGCACCGGACTCCAATCAGGCGGCGGAATATCGCGCGCTGGCTGAAAAGATCCACGCCAATTCGGGTCAAGGCACCATTCCGACCCCGATCACCATGGAGGAGTTGGAGGACATGCTGCTCGACTTCGGCATTATGAAGACCGACGAGCAGATGCTTGCAGAACTCCAGGCCAAGGAAACAGTGGTAGCAGCTGCGCAGTGACTGCCTCGCAGAGGCAGTCGAAACTTTACCCGGCGCACATTCCACCAATGGTGTCTCTTCTCGGAGGCATCACCCAGCAGCGAAAAGGGGGCAGGGGCCTATGAGCCTTGATTACGAGAATGACAGCGTTTTGCATGAAAAGCTCATTGCGGAAGTGTTAGCGCAATATCCAGACAAGACGGCGAAGCGCCGCAAGAAGCATCTCAGCGTCGCAACGAGCGGCGGTGAGCCTGGGGATGAGTCGAAGGCCCTTTCCGAATGCGACGTGAAATCGAACATCAAGTCCATTCCGGGCGTGATGACGATCCGCGGCTGCGCCTATGCCGGATCCAAGGGCGTGGTGTGGGGCCCGGTCAAGGATATGGTCCATGTCTCGCATGGGCCGGTCGGTTGCGGTCAATATTCATGGTCGCAGCGACGCAACTACTATGTCGGTACGACAGGTGTCGACACATTCGTAACGATGCAGTTCACCTCTGATTTTCAGGAGAAGGACATCGTCTTCGGTGGCGACAAAAAGTTGGAAAAGATCATCGATGAGATCGAGGAACTGTTTCCCTTGAACAAGGGCCTCACTATTCAATCCGAATGTCCCATCGGTCTCATTGGTGACGACATCGAGGCAGTCTCGCGCAAGAAGGCCACGGAGTACAAAAAGACAATCGTGCCGGTACGCTGCGAAGGCTTCCGCGGCGTCTCGCAATCGCTCGGCCACCATATCGCCAACGATGCCATCCGTGACTGGGTTTTCGGCAAGCCCGGAGTCGAATTCGAAACTGGCGCCTACGACGTCAACGTGGTTGGGGACTACAACATCGGCGGCGACGCCTGGGCCTCGCGCATCCTGCTTGAGGAAATAGGTCTGCGCGTAGTCGGCAACTGGTCGGGTGATGCCACGCTCGCAGAAGTGGAACGTGCCCCGAAGGCCAAGCTCAATCTCATCCACTGCTACCGATCAATGAATTACATCTGCCGGCACATGGAGGAAAAATACGGCATCCCTTGGATAGAATACAATTTCTTCGGCCCATCCCAGATCGAAGCCTCTCTGCGCAATATAGCCAAGCATTTCGGCCCTGCAATTGAAGAAAGGGCCGAGAGGCTCATCGCCAAGTACCAGCCCTTGGTCGACGATGTCGTCCATAAGTATTGGCCGCGCCTCCACGGCAAGAGAGTGATGCTTTATGTGGGTGGGTTACGCCCCCGTCACGTCGTCACAGCCTATGAAGACCTGGGTATGCAGATCGTCGGCACCGGGTACGAATTCGCCCACAACGACGACTATCAGCGCACCGGCCATTACGTGAAGAAAGGCACGCTGATCTATGACGATGCAACCAGTTACGAACTGGACAAGTTCATCGAGAGGATCCGTCCCGATCTTGTTGGCTCCGGCATCAAGGAAAAGTACCCGGTGCAGAAGATGGGCATACCATTCCGCCAGATGCACTCATGGGATTATTCCGGCCCATACCACGGCTATGACGGCTTCGCCATCTTCGCCCGCGACATGGATCTGGCCATCAACAATCCGGTCTGGGACCTTTACGACGCGCCTTGGAAGAAAGTGAGAGCGCCTGCGGCAGCGGTTGCAGCCGAATAGAAGCGTGGTCTTCCGCGGACAGGCGCTCGCGGGAGATCCGATGTCTCAAAAGTTTTCCTGTGCCGCCGTTTGACGAGGCCAGATGAAAAGGTGACCAATATGCCGCAATCGGCCGAAAAGATTCTTGATCATGCCCGTTTGTTCCGCGAGCCGGAATACAGAAAGATGCTCGTGGAGAAGAAGCTGAATTTCGAATGTCCTCACCCTGATCAGATCATCACTGATCAGGGTGAATACACCAAGACTTGGGAATATCGCGAAAAGAATCTTGCCCGCGAAGCGCTGGTGGTGAACCCAGCCAAAGCCTGCCAGCCGCTGGGCGCGGTATTCGCCGCCGCGGGATTCGAGCGGACCATGTCCT
Organism: Neorhizobium huautlense; assembly: GCF_002968575.1. Classification (GTDB taxonomy): domain Bacteria; phylum Pseudomonadota; class Alphaproteobacteria; order Rhizobiales; family Rhizobiaceae; genus Neorhizobium; species Neorhizobium huautlense. The sequence continues at coordinate 2,948 of NZ_PVBM01000068.1, forward strand.
TTGTGCATGGCAGCCAGGGTTGCGTTGCTTATTACCGTTCCCACCTTTCGCGGCATTTCAAGGAGCCGTCTTCGGCAGTCTCATCCTCGATGACCGAGGACGCGGCAGTATTTGGCGGTCTGAAGAACATGGTCGATGGGCTCGCCAATACTTACGTGCTCTACAACCCGAAGATGATTGCCGTCTCTACCACCTGTATGGCGGAAGTCATCGGTGATGATCTGCATGGTTTCATTGAGAACGCCAAGAGCGAAGGCTCAGTCCCACCCGAATTTGACGTGCCATTCGCACATACGCCTGCCTTCGTCGGCAGCCACGTCGACGGTTATGACGCCATGGTCAAAGGCATACTGGAGCACTTCTGGAAAGGCAAGGAGCGTACGGAGGCGGCTCGCGCGATTAATATCATCCCGGGCTTCGATGGCTTCTGTGTCGGGAACAATCGCGAACTCAAGCGCTTGCTCAACCTTATGGGCGTGTCCTACACCTTCATCCAAGATGCCTCCGATCAATTCGATACGCCGTCCGACGGCGAATTCCGCATGTATGACGGAGGCACGAAAATCAAAGACGTGAGAGCGGCACTTAATGCGGAGGCGACACTCTCCCTGCAGCATTACAATACCCGCAAGACGCTCGAGTATTGCAAGGAGTTCGAGCAGGCTACCGCCTCCTTCCACTACCCCCTCGGGGTCAAGGCAACCGACGAATTTTTGATGAAGGTGTCGGAGATTTCCGGCAAGGAAATCCCTGAGACAATACGCTTGGAGCGCGGCCGACTGATTGACGCCATGGCGGACAGCCAATCTTGGCTGCACGGTAAAAAATACGCAATCTACGGCGATCCTGACTTCGTCTACGCTGTAGCCCGGTTCATCATGGAAACCGGCGGCGAACCCATCCACTGCCTCGCCACCAACGGTACGACCGCTTGGGAAACCGAGATGAAGGGGCTGCTTGCATCTAGTCCCCTCGGCAAGGATGCCCAAGTCTGGCCTGGAAAGGATCTGTGGGCAATGCGATCGCTGCTCTTCACCGAGCCGGTAGACCTGCTGATCGGCAATTCCTATGGCAAGTATCTCGAGCGCGATACCGGCACGCCGCTCGTCCGGCTTATGTTTCCCATCTTCGACAGACACCATCACCATCGTTTTCCGATCATGGGCTACCAGGGCGGACTGCGTGTGCTGACAACGGTCCTCGACAAGATCTTCGACAAACTCGATCGCGAGTCGACGCAGCTTGGTGTGACGGATTATTCTTATGACCTGACCCGCTAGAAGCGGCGGTCGGCCTCGCTAAGGCCGGCCGACATGATTTGAACTTGGAGACGCGCGCAATGCCCTCGCTCAAGGCAAAAATCAAGGATGTCTTCGGAGAGCCCGCC
>NZ_PVBM01000069.1 GCF_002968575.1 Neorhizobium huautlense
ACGTCAATCCGCAGGCCTGGCTCACCCACACCCTCGAGCGCATCGCCAACGGCTGGCCCAGCAGCGATCTCGATGCACTCATGCCGTGGAATTACGCGCGCTGAACGGCCTCAGCTTGCCGCTTACCAAAATCGCGCCGAGGGTCAAAAATCGGATTGGGCAGTCATTGGCTCTCCGTGTTGACGACTGTTCGGAGCCCTTGCGCATTGTTTTGAAACGCTTGCGGATTCGGTTCGAAGAAGAGGACGGCTTCTTTATTATCTACGGACATGCATCTCGCTAAGAGGTATGCCGATGTGTTTGAGATAACAGCTCCAGGCATAAAGCTGCCCTGCGCCCATAACTGCGTTTGCTGGCGGCAACTTTTGCGCCAGAACCACACTATTGGAACAGGTTGAACCGAGTAGAGCAACTGGATCAAATTTTTCATGGAAAATAGCGATGGAAACTGTAACTCTTTGGCGACCCGTAGGTCCAATTGAATTGGACTTGATAAAGCAGAGCGGCATGAGAGCATTTCCACCTCGACTGCCTGACCAACCCATCTTCTATCCGGTTCTTTCTGAGGATTATGCTATCCGGATCGCCAGGGATTGGAATGTCAGCCGGGACGGCGCTGGTTATGTGACATGTTTCAAAGTTCTAAGCACTTTTCTCGCTGCCTACGCTCCGCAAGATGCAGGTGGCCAGGCGTTGCGGGAATATTGGATACCGGCTGAAGACCTTGAAAATTTCAACGCAGCCATTGTGGGAGAAATCGTCGTGACCAAGGCGTTCGAACAAGATCGAACAGGCGTCGACCGCCAATGCTGAAAGGCGGCCCTGGGGCAATTGGCACCAACTCACCTCGGGGTGCAGATGACCAACATTGGGCGCCCCTTGATCGTTCGCTCGTTCAGGGGGGTTCCTCTTGTGAATACGCTGAAGCTTGAGGCGGCGTTACGGTCCGCGATGAATATGACGTTTCGTGGACATGCTTTCTGGGCCTTCTTTACACATGCCACCACGTCAACGGAGCACTCGAACCGTTGCTCCGCGTGAGCATCTGGCGAAGATAGCGTCACCAAGCCGAGAAATGCTGGCAAGAATTTCAAGCTGCCCCCCAAACTGACCAGCCCGCTGGGCTGAACTACGTCATGCTGAAATGGATCAACAGGCCCTGCCATGTGTCAAGCCTGCTTCGACCTCCATGGTCGTCCCCTCTGGCGATAGTATGCGCCGGAACGGGCCTTGATGCAGTTGATTTGGAGCGAGGCTGAACCTAACGTAAGCGGTGCATTGACCCCGTCTGGCGATAGCAAGGCATCGCGCTTTTTCATGTGAGCTCCGGGAATGAGCTTGGTATGAATTGCGATGTCTGAAGCTATGTCCGAACATAGAACGTTCCATACGATCGAAGCCGTTGCGGGTCGCCTGGAGGGCGCGCCGCGAGAGGTTCGACGCTGGTCAGATGAGTTCAAGGCTCAGGCGGTAGCCGAAAGCATGGAGCCGGGTGCGAGCGTTTCGGCGGTGGCAAGGCGCCTAGGGATCGACCCCTCGCAATTGTTCACATGGCGGCGCAATGCCCGACCGAAAGCGGAGGCTGTTGTTGATACGGCTCGGGGCGAAAGCTCTACCGCGGACATCATGATCGGCGACGCAGTGATCCGCGTGAATGTCGGGATCGACGAGCCCCATCTCGTCAGGTTGATCCGCGCGGTGCGGTCTGCATGATCCCCGCTGGTGCGAAGGTCTTTTTGGCCAGTCATCCCGTCGATTTCCGCAAAGGTCCAGATAGCCTTTTGGCGTTGGTGCGTGATGCTGGAAGCGACCCCTTCAATGGCTCGCTCTACGTTTTCCGCGCCAAAAGAGCAGACAGAATAAAGATCGCCTGGTGGGATGGCTCAGGCGTCTGCCTGTATTCGAAGCGGCTCGAAAAAAATCAGTTCGTCTGGCCGAAAATCGGGCCGTCCCGCGTGCAGCTCAATCACGCGCAACTGATGGCGCTGGTCGATGGGATGGACTGGAAGCGCGTGCGCATGGTTGCCGTAAAGCGGCCGGAATTTGTTGGGTAAAGCCCTGCGGCAGAGTGAATCAGGCGGCTGAAACTGAGGGAAGATCTCGCCGAAATATGCTCTACATAAGGGCATGACACCAGCCGATCTCGAGCTTCCTGATGACGTTGATGCGCTGAAAGCCATGATCATGGCGATGGCAGCAAAGGCTGCGCGCGCCGATGTTCTGGAAGACGAAGTTGCTGATCTGAAGGCCCGCAATGCCGACGCGGACGAACAGATCGCCAAGTTGAAGCTAATCCTCAAAGCCTTCAATCGATACCGCTATGGCCGCCGCTCGGAAAGGCAGGGCACGAGCATCGAGGCCGACCTGGACGAACAGGGCGCGTTTGTCTTCGAAGAAATCGACACCGGCATCGCCGCGATCGAGGCGCTGGTTTCCAAGGGCCGAAATCCAGTCGCAGCAAAGCGTGCGCCGCGCCCGCGCAAGGGCTTCCCGCCGCACCTGGAGCGGGTCCATGAGGTCATCGAGCCGGACGAACTGCCCGAACACGCTGGCAAACAGAAGGTCCTGATCGGGGAAGATACCTCCGAGCGGCTTGATGTCATTCCGCCGAAGTTCCGGGTGATCGTCACGCATCGCCCGAAGTATGCCTTCAAGAACGAAGACGGCGTCATCCAGGCCTCAGCCCCGGCGCATATAGTCGAAAGCGGCATTCCGACGGAAGCGCTGCTCGCCTATATCGCGGTCTCCAAATATGGCGACGGGTTGCCACTCTATCGACAGGAGGCGATCTTCCTGCGCGACCATGTCGAAGTCGACCGCGGCATCATGGCGCGATGGATGGGGAAGCTTGGGTTCGAACTCGAGATTCTCGCGGACTACACCTTCAGCCAGATCAAAAGAGGCGAACGAATATTTGCCGACGAGACGACATTGCCGACACTTGTCCCCGGATCGGGGTCGGCAAAGACGGCGTATCTATGGGCGTACGCGCGAGACGATCGACCATTCGGCGGGAGCGGTCCGCCGATGGTGGCCTACCGTTTTGAAGACAGTCGATCCGGCGATTGTGTCGCTCGACATCTGGAAGGCTATCGCGGCATCCTGCAGATCGACGGGTACACTGCCTATAATCGTGTTGCTCGACCTGAGCGCGGAAACGACGGCGCTCTTTTGGCGGAGTGCTGGGCGCATGGTCGCCGTCGGTTTTACGAGCTGCACGCAAACGACAGTTCCAAGGTGGCAACGGCGACAATCGAAAAGATGGGCGCACTTTGGTCGATCGAGGAAAAGGTGCGCGGACAAAGCCCCGATGTTCGCGTTGCCGCCCGTGGAGGCCTCCGCTGCAGTCGTTGCCGATCTCTACAAACTCTGGCAGGACACGCTGCCCCGCATCTCTGGAAAATCAAAGCTCGCCGAAGCAATTCGCTATGCCCTTAGTCGGCGGGAAGCCTTCGAACAGTTCCTCCATGACGGGCGCATCGAGATAGACTCCAACATTGTTGAGCGTGCCATCCGGCCTCAGGGCGGACCTGAGTCATTGTGCACTCCTTCTCTAAGTATCTGTAAACATTGGAAGCGTGTCCGCGTCAGCAAGGCGACACGGGCGCCCCTTTCGCGCTATCGCAGCTCGGAGGGCCTCAGAGTTGAGGTCGCTGGCGCGGATTTGATACGGGGCGCCGGGAACTACCTGCTCGGCAGACAACACGTTCGTCTTGATCAGATGTCGAAT
>NZ_PVBM01000006.1 GCF_002968575.1 Neorhizobium huautlense
CTCAATCCGAGCTGGCAAAAGCGATGCCTGCTCCCGATCCAAACCGAAAATATATCCCATGAAAATGGCCACCCCGATCCCGAGGTGGCCATCTTAACTGATTTGCCAATCGTTTCCACACAGCCTGCAATGGCCGGGCTTCCGAATGTCATCCGAAAGGTTGGATTAGAAGTCGCGCTGCAGGCGAACGATGCCCTGGACGCTGTCGTCGTCGCCGCGATCCTGGTAGTTCACGGCAACCTTGGCGTTGAAGTTTTCAACGATTTCGTAGTTGACGGTTACACCGGCACCCCAGACGTCGTCGCCAAAGAACTCGCCGTCGGCATCAACTTCCGTGTTCCAGATGTACTGGGCTTCCGGAATGATTTCCAGCTTGTCGGTTGCCTTGAAGGCGTATGCGACAGCGACAGATGCCTCGCCGGCGTCGTTTTCCGAGCCGTAATAGGCATTGTCACCGGTCGAATAGACGCCGGAGAGATAGAAGGTGCCCGGACCGACGGCTACAGAGCCGATTGCGCGGACAGCGCCTTCTTCAGCGCCGAAATCCCAAGAGCCGAGAACTTCAAGCTTAGCCGGGCCGAGAGCGGCCTGAACCACAGCTTCCACGCCGACTTCCTGGCCGGTAACGAGAGACAGTTCGTCAACCTGAACGCCAGCGGTAAAGGTTTCGCCGGTGTAGATGTAAGCGATCGAGTTCAGACGGTTCGAGCCGAGGTTGTCGAGTTCGCCCGGCAGGTCGTTTGCATCCCACCAGTTGAAGTAACGGCCGACCTTGAAGCCACCAAGCTGGATGTAGGCTTCGTTGATGTAGACATCGTTGGCGTTGCTCGTCCAAATCGTGTCATCGCCGTAGTCAAAACGGACAGACGTGACCGAGGTCAGCGTACCAAGCTCGGTATCGCTCTTTGCGGTCAAGTCGAGCTGAGCGCGAGCGTAGGAGTCCCAGTCATCGGTGCCAGCGCCGCCATCGTATGCGTCATCGCCGAAACCAACCTCAAAACGGACGTAACCGCCGACTTTGAGGCAGGTTTCCGTGCCGGGGATGTAGAAATAACCGGTACCGAACGCGTCGCAAACGCGCACATATTCCATGGGTTCTGGTTCTGCTGCAACAATCGCGTCTGCGGCCTGGGCGCCGGATACAGCCGCCAAAGCAGCTGCCGAACCGAGTAGAAGGCTCTTAATGTTCATTCTTTGACCTCCAGTCAAACTTTCAAATATAATCCAGTCTGGCCGCAGGCGACCAAACAACTTAAGGCCGAAAAACGGCCTCTTTCCCCGGCTTAGCTCCCCAGATGGAGGCCTGAAGGCCGCCACTATTATAAAAAAGACTCCCCCGAACGGATCGGGGGAGTCTTCTTGTCATTAGAACGTACGGTCGAGACGGACGAAACCGCGCCAGTATTCGGTGACGGAGTTTTCGTTGTAGTCTACAGAGGTCTTGGCCGAGAAGCCTTCGACGATCTTGTAGTCAACCGTCAGACCAGCGCGCCATGCATCGTCGCCACCCCAGTCGCCATCTGCATCAACTTCGGTGTTCCAAACATAGGTAGCACCGGGAGTCAAAGTCAGCTTGTCGTTGACCTTGAAGGCGTAGGAGGCAGCCAGAGCCCATTCGCCTTCATCGTAGTAGGCGTTGTTGAACTGCGAGCCGAGAGCAAAGTCTTCACCGAGACCGGTGGAGTAGACAACTGCAGCCTGCAGCGTGCCCGGGCCAACGCCAGCAGAAACGAGAGCGCGGATTGCACCTTCTTCAGCACCGAAGTCATACGCGCCGAGGAGGTCGAAGGCTACAGCGCCGAACTTGGCAGAAACGATAGCTTCAACACCGACTTCCTGACCCGTGGAGCGGGACAGTTCGTCAACCTGAACACCAGCAGAGAAGGTGTCGCCGGTGTAGAAGTAACCGATCGAGTTCATGCGGGTGGTGTTGCTGGAAGCGATAGCGTCCTGCTCGCCGTTCAGACCCTTATCCCAAGGGTTGTAGAAACGACCGACCTTGAAGCCGCCGAGCTGGATGTAGGCTTCGTTGATGTAGACGGAGTTCGAGTTGTCCGTCCAGACGCTGTTGTTGCCGTAGTCCCAACGGAGCGAAGCAACAGACGTCAGCGTGCCGAGTTCGGTATCGGACTTTGCAGTCACGTCGAGCTGAGCGCGGCCGGTTGCATCCCAGTAGTCGTCATCGCCAACAACCGGGTAAACGCCGGCGCCGAGCGGGCCGGTCTGGCCGAGCTGCATTTCAAAACGGACGTAACCGCCGATCTTGAGGCAGGTTTCGGTGCCCGGGATGTAGAAGTAGCCGGTGCCGAATGCGTCGCAAACGCGGACGTATTCCATGGGCTCCGGTTCTGCAGCTACGATGGCGTCGGCAGCCTGAGCGCCGGAGACTGCTGCGAGGGCAGCAGCGGAGCCGAGAAGAAGGCTCTTGATGTTCATGTTTGACCTCCAGTCAAAAGTTTCGTGTGGGTCTGGGTTCTTATTGCTGAAGGACAGCGTTCCCTGCCCCATCCCCGTCGATTACCAGAAGAAGGACGATCCACCGCCTCGCTTCCGAATGTGAAAATACAAGAGGAAGATGACCATGCAATCCGGAACTGCTGCCGGACGGGGTTCCGGGACCTGCTTCCGTAAAGTCTGTTGCTGAAAGGACACAAAGCCGCCGCCGGGCTGCCTCAAATTTTACGCTTCGTTAAGAAAGAGCTTATCCGGCAGGCACTTAGCGCACCTCAAAACTTGGGAAACAAGAATCGCGCGCCACACCGCGGACAAGCCTCGATAACGAGTCGCTGCGGTCATCGAATACTGGAAATGGAGGGATGTCTCCGGAGCGCCGGGCCTGGAATGGCGGAGAAGATGGGATTCGAACCCACGATACGCTTTTGACGTATACTCCCTTAGCAGGGGAGCGCCTTCGACCACTCGGCCACCTCTCCGTCGCCGGTCTAACTATGTCGAAGGCCCCGTGAATGCAAGGCTTTTGTGATACTGGGCCAAAGTTTTACATGGAGCAGCTACATTGCCGCTGCGGCGGCGATATCAACGAGCGGGCTGCCTTAAAGGGGATGCCGGGAGAATCGTGCGGTCATCCGCCCCCGGGGCTCCTCAGTAGCCGGAACTCTGTTTTGCCGCGCCGGCACCGCGCCCGTAGCGGCCGGCAAGTGCTCCGAGTGCGGTTGAAAACTCCGTCACATCCGCGCCAACCGCCACGAATGTGGCGCCGAGATCGAGATAGCGGCGATTGAGTGATTCGCTGAAGGTGAGGATGCCGGCTGCCTTGCCGGCCTTCACGATCGCCCGAATCGCGCTCTCGATGACGTCCTGCACCTGCGGCGCCTCCATGCGGCCCAGATATCCCATGTCGGCGGAGAGATCGGCAGGGCCGATGAAAACGCCGTCGACACCGTCAACCGCCAGAATGTCTTCGAGATCGCTGATCGCCGCCATGGTTTCGGCCTGGACGATGAGGCAGATTTCGTCGGCCGCCGTCTCTGCATAGTCGGGAATCGTATTGAACCCGGAGGCGCGGCCCACGGCGGCGCCCACACCGCGAATGCCGTGGGGCGGATATCGAACCGCACGCACCAGCTGCCTCGCCTGCTCCGCCGATTCGACCATCGGAACCAGGAGCGTGCGCGCACCGATGTCCAAGAGCTGCTTGATCATCCAGGTTTCGCCGACCGGCGGACGCACGACCACCTCCGACCGGGACGACGAAAGGGCCTGCAGCTGCGCCATGATGCTGCGCAGGTCGTTCGGCCCATGCTCGCCATCGATCACCAGCCAGTCGAAGCCGGCCTTGCCGGCGATTTCCGCCATCAGCGGCTCGCCGGTATTGAGCCACAACCCGATCTGCTGGCTTCCAGCCTTCAGAGCCGCCTTGAATCGATTCGTCGGAGCGGGCATGGGCAGGTCCTTCAGGCGAGCATCTGCTTGAGATCGGTGGTAGGATCGACCAGAACCGCTTTTGCGGGCTCGATCCCGGCTTCAAGCAGCTTCTTGCCGGTTACATAGGCCTTGGCGTCATTGATCGCGTCGACGGCGATGAAGCGTCCCTCGCGGAAATACCAGACGGAGAGGCTTCCCTCGCGCGAACCCGGCCGCACCAGCGTCTCATCATATCCCATGTTGAAGCCCGCGATCTGCAGCTTCACGTCATACTGGTCGGACCAGAACCATGGCTTTGCATCATAGGGCGTGTTGCCGCCGGCCATGACGGCCGCCGCGGCCTCCGCCTGATCGACCGCGTTCTGTACCGATTCGAGACGGATTCGCCTGCCCTTCCAGGGCAGCATGGCGCAGTCGCCCATCGCAAAGACTGACGGATCGGAGGTGCGGGCGAACTTGTCGACGATAATGCCGTTGCCGACGTCGAGGCCGCAATCCTGCGCCAGCTGGTCGTTCGGCGTGACGCCAATGCCGACGATGACGAAATCCACCTCGATCGTGTTGCCGTCGGAGAGCTCGGCGGCGCGCACCTTGCCGTTCTCGCCGACGAGACGATGGAGCCCGGTATTTTCCCGGATAACGGCCCCGTGAGCCTGATGGATGGCACGCATCACGTCCGCCGTTTCCTTCGCCGCGACGCGCTGGAGAATGCGATCGGCCATTTCGATGAGGGTCACTTCGAGGCCGAGATGGCGGGCGACCGCCGCCGCCTCGAGGCCGATATAACCGCCGCCTATAATAAGGAGCCGGCGACCGGGCCGCATCTCGCCCGCCAGGAGATCGGCATCGCGTTTGTCGCGCACCGTGTAGACCCCGTCGAGATCGCCGCCGACACTTGCGGGCAGCGTGCGCGGCGTCGAGCCGGTCGCAAGGGCGAGCGTATCGTAATCGAGCAACGCGCCGTCCTGCATGCGTATGCGCTTTGCCTTGCGGTCGATCTCCTCGACATAGGTGGACAACAGAAGCTCGACATTGTTTTCCGGATACCAGGTGTGGGGCCGGAAGGTGAGCCTTTCGAAATCCATCTCGCCCAGGAGGTATTTCTTCGAGAGCGGCGGGCGCTGGTAGGGAATCACGTTCTCCAGGCCCACAATCGTGATCGGCCGTTCATCCTTCAAGGCCCGAAGCTTCGCCGCCAGCGCGAAACCCGCCTGCCCTGCGCCGACAATTACCAACCTGCCCGTCACGCTTTGCTCCCCACGCCGCTCATGCTTCGTGCTGCAATAGCAGCATCGATCCGACCGCAAGGGGTATCGCCGCGACACCGAACCGTCAACAACGCGACATCGGCAATTACCCGCTTTCGCTTATCGAGTGCTCACTCCACCGGGAAAAGGCGTCGTCCAGAGGCGTCCGCGTCCGATTCCGGCGCTATTTCAGATGAATCGCTCGAATTTAATCTTTCTGTTTCAGAATGTGTCAGCGAAGGAGGAATATTGTGATGCCAGGAGTGAAGAAGGAGGGTTTCATGCCCTTTGTGATGGACCAGGACAAAAAACTAAAAGGCTCTCGCGAACAGGCTTTCGAAAAGTTCACGATCGACCGGCCCGGCAAGATCATCCTCGTCGGCCGTCACCTGAGCACCAAGAAGAGCATCCGTTGCCTGATCCGCACCATCTCGCTTTACGGAGCCGAGTTGGAAATCAGCCCGCATCTGCAGGTACCGAACAATTTCTTCCTGGAAATCATCGGCATTCACGACGATATCGGCTGCACCGTGATCCGCCGGGAGGAAGAAAAGGTAACCGTCGGCTTCAATATGCTGATCGATGCCGAATTCCTCCACCATGTCGTGCGGCTGAGCTTCGAGATAAGCCACTGACCCTTGCGCCATTGCGGACGCCATCGTCCCGTTTCCGTCCGGCGCCGGACGTCAGCCGCGAAAGAGCGGGTACGGCCCACAGGAAACCCTGCCATTCAGCGCCTTCTAGCGGATCGGCCAGTGAATGCGGCCGGCGCCTGTCATTTTCGTGCTTCACTCTATTCCAAAGCGTTACCCAGTTGAGAAGCATAGGGACATCTCCATCTATAATGTGATGACGCGGAGCTAATGCTTTGCCGTCCCTCGTTGTAGACGCGTCGACGAAAGCCGCCTTTCATCCATGAACGATGGAACGATCGCCGGTGACGCCATAAGGTGCCTTGAATGACGGAAGCGGACTGGGACGATCTGAAGCTCTTTCTCCATGTGGCGAACGAAGGCGGACTCAGCGGTGCCGCGAGCCGAACCGGGATCAGCGCGCCGACGATCGGGCGGCGGATGCTGGCGCTCGAGCGTACCACCGGCCGGACGCTCTTCGTGCGCAGCCAGCAGGGCTACCGGCTGGCGCCGGATGGAGAGACCTTGCTCGAACACGTTCGTACGATGCAAAAAACCGCAGACAGCATCGCGGACTGGAACGGCCAGGCTTTCGCCATGCCGATCGTTTCGATCGGCGCGGATGCCTGGCTTGCCGGCTTTGTGGCGGACCATTCACCGGAGATCAGAACCAGGGAGGATCGTTTCCGGCTCTGCTGCAAGTCGCTCCACAAGGGCATGGACTTCACCTATCGCGAGGCGGATGTGGGAATCGTCGGGTATCGCCCCGAATCCGGCAATATCGCGATCCGCCGCTCCGTCGCCGTCAGCCATGCGGTCTATCGAGCACGCACGCTTGCCGGAGAACCCGACCTTCCTTGGGTATCGCTCGGCACCGAAAGCTCGCATGCGCCGGCCGACAAATGGGTCTTCCAGCATCACGAGGCCGAGATCCGCACCTGGACCAGCTCGCCGGATCTGCTGCTACGCCTCATTGCAAGCGGCAATGGCCAGGGCGTTCTCCCATGCTTCGTCGGCGATTCGGTCCCGACCGTGGTCCGCGAGGGCAGCACCATTCCCGAACTCACCCACACGATATGGATTGTCGCCCATGACGACGACAGGCACCGGCCAGAAGTTCGCCAGGTGATCGAGAGGCTCGGCGCGCTTTTCAAACGGGAGGAGAAAACTTTTGGCGGCGAGAGGTGACAATCAGGTCACAGAAGGCTTGCGCCTAACCGATTCGCTCCTATTGTGTGCCGGCTTTAGAAAACCGGAACTTAGTTCATGCCCGCATTCTCACGTTTCACGCCGCTGATCAGCGCCCTGCCCGCCACCGTTCCCTTCGTCGGGCCGGAAGCCATCGAGCGCAATCGCGGCCTTGTCGTGAAAGCCCGCATCGGCGCCAATGAAAACGGCTTTGGCCCGGCGCCTTCGGTTATCGAGGCGATATGCGCCGCAGCCGGCGAAACATGGAAATACGCGGACCCGGAAAATTTCGCACTGAAACAGGCGCTGGCGGCCCATATCGGCTGCAAGGCGGAAAATCTGGCGATCGGCGAAGGAATAGACAGCCTTCTCGGACTTATCGTCCGCATGGTAATCGAACCCGGCATGCCCGTGGTCACCTCATTCGGGGCCTATCCCACCTTCAACTTCCACGTGGCCGGCCATGGCGGTAGCTTGATGACGGTTCCCTACGTCAACGACCGCGAAAATCTCGACGGGTTGCTGGAGGCGGTCCGCCGCGAAAATGCGCCGCTCGTCTATTTCGCCAATCCCGACAATCCGATGGGGAGCTGGTGGGACGCGGGCAATATCGTGGCGTTTGCAAAGGCGCTGCCTGAAACCTGCCTGATGATTCTCGACGAGGCCTATTGCGAAACCGGGCCGGCCGACGCAATGCCAGCAATCACCGATCTGATCGACCGGCCCAATATCATTCGCACGCGAACCTTCTCGAAAGCCTACGGCATGGCCGGCGCCCGGGTGGGCTACGCGATCTCCACGCCCGGCACCGCGCAGGCTTTCGACAAGATCCGTAACCATTTCGGGATGAACCGCGTCGCCGTCAGCGGCGCGATCGCGGCGCTCAAGGACCAGAATTACCTGCTCGACGTGATCGGCAGGATAAAGGCGTCCCGAGAGCGCATAGCCCGCATCGCCGAGGCGAACGGACTGATGCCCCTGGCTTCCGCGACGAATTTCGTGGCGATCGACTGCGGGCGCGACGGTGCCCATGCGCGCGCTATTGTCGACGGGCTGATGGAACACGGCGTCTTTATTCGCATGCCGGGCGTCGCGCCGCTCAATCGCTGCATCCGCATCAGCACCGGCCCCGAATCTGACATGCTGCTTCTTGAAGAGGCGCTGCCGAAGGTGCTGCAGAACCTCTGAGGCCCTGCCCAACGACGCTCGATACGCGCCTGGAAAAATGGAAAAAGACCGCGCCGGCCTTGTTTCTGCCGATCGCGGTCTCGATTTTCGAGCTTCGGCTCCCCGTCAGGGCCGAATCCCCCATCCCTCATTTTTCTTCCGCCGGCCATCTTGCGTGGCCCCATCCGGTCCTCATTTCATCTTCGTCCGGTCTTCACCCGGCCGGTCAACCGGCGTTCAGTGCATCGTCATCCATTCGCGGGCAGCGCGAAGGGCTTCAGCAAGCTGCATCTTGCTCATCGTCCGAGCAAGATCGGCACGCAGCTCGGCGGCGCGCTCTGACCCCTTGATCGCAGCGATGTTGAGCCATTTATGAGCGGAAACAAGATCGACCTCGCAACCACGGCCAGTCGCATACATGAGGCCCATATCGCAAAAAGTATCGGCGCGGGTATCGCCACCCATGGTGGCCATTCCGGAATTGTGCATTTCAAAGCGTGCCATCGGTTTGAACCCTGTTAAAGCCTGTCATTTTCTTCTGCCCTGTTTCCATCGGGATCACCGTCTTCAAGCGGCTCTTTTCGATCCTTCTGGCCGGCGGTTTGCCCCGCTCGTTTTGTTGGACCCACTATCCCGCAAACCTTCCAAGAGACGCCTAAAAAGCATGCTTAACTTGCGGAAAACAAAGTTCAAATAGTTGGTAAACTTGGCTTTTTGTTAAACATCAGATGCCTTGCATCTTAAGGATTCCGCGAGGATTTTTACGAAATGTTGAGAAATTGATTTAAACCCCGCGCTAACCACGAATGCCATTCACGTGTGGGCCGGCGTCTAAAATTCATGTCGCAAGTCCTCAAAAATGGCCCGCGAATGAAGCTATTTACCTTTACGTGAGCGTAAGCTAGGTTTTTGCAGCTTGCGCAGAGGAGCGCGGCGTCGAGGAGCGTTGCCGCGAGGATCGAGAGAATCCCCAGCGGCCGAGAAGGAGGAGAATTCATGACTTTGGGAAAACTGGTGCTCGCTACCGCGTTTGCACTTGCTGCCACAGCGGCTCTCGCCGCCGAACCGATCGAAGGCAACTGGAAGACGGCAAGCGGCGAGACGGCGGTGATCGGCAAATGCGGAAGCGCCTTCTGTGTAACCTTGAAAACCGGGAAGCACGCCGGCAAGCAAATCGGCCGGCTTGCCGGTCAGGATGGCGAGTACAGCGGTCAGATCACCGACCCTGCCGAAGACAAGACCTATAGCGGCTCCGGATCGGTCTCCGGCAATTCACTCAAGATGAAGGGCTGCGTCCTCAAGATCCTCTGCAAGTCGCAGACCTGGACGCGTCTCTAAAACAAGAGGCGGTGTGGTGTATTTCGAATGGCCGCCGCGACAATCGTGGCGGCCATTCGTTTTAGAGGCCAAGAGTTGGCAATATTTTTTGCTGCGACGCATCATCAAAAGGCAGGGTGATCACGAAAACGGCGTCGCATTTTCGGGCCGGGAGCGGCAAACAAGCCGAGGTCACAGTTTTGTGAAACGCTTAATTAGGCACAAAAAGCGGGATTGAGCCGCTGAAAAAGTCAAAACTGAAAACATTTTACAGCCATGAGATGTAGTTCGTTAAATTTCATTTATGCATCTGATTTTGCTATTTAAAACCATTAACATTCTGTAATTAAAACGATTAATCACCCAAATAAGAGCAAATTCGCTATCGGAATACTCTCTATGCGAGCATTTCGCAGGCGCGAAATTCCATCGTCAACATTTCATTGACAGTAGTATCCCAAATAAGGGTCTTCCGGATCGAACCGATCGGTCCGATATGAACATCGCAAACAGAAATTCGCTCGGTTCCAACCCAAGGCCGGACCGAGAATAGATCTAAAGGACAAGACAATGAAGACCATCACTTCCGCTTTCGCCGCAGCCCTCATCGCTTCGGCTTCCTTCGCAAGCGCCGCTCTCGCTGAGGGCGATTATTATGAAGGCGCAACCAAAGCCGCTTCCGTCGATCATATCCAGACCGGCAGCGTTGCCCGGGACGGCCAGCAGACCGGCAAGGAAATTCAGCCTGCCTTCGAAGCCGGCGATTACTACGACGGCGCAAACCGCCCTAACTAAACGCAGCTCATTCAAGATACCGAAATCAAGCCCGCGGCCAGGTCGCAAACTTTCGCCAAGGGCAACTCTGAAGGGACCACCACAATGACCAAGATCACTTCCGCTTTCGCCGCAGCCCTCATCGCTTCGGCTTCCTTCGCAAGCGCCGCTCTCGCTGAAGGCGATTACTACGAAGGCGCAACCAAGGCCGCTTCCGTCGATCATATCCAGACCGGCAGCGTTGCCCGGGACGGCCAGCAGACCGGCAAGGAAATTCAGCCTGCCTTCGAAGCCGGCGATTACTACGACGGCGCGAACCGCCCGAACTAAACAACTATTCAAGATACCGAAACCAAGCCCGCGGCCAGGTCGCAAACTTTACGTCACGGGCACTCTGAAAGGACCAATACAATGACCAAGATCACTTCCGCTCTCGCCGCAGCCCTTATCGCTTCGGCTTCCTTCGCAAGCGTCGCTCTCGCTGAAGGCGATTATTACGAAGGCGTCCAGAAGCCCGCAGCCGTCCAGCACAGCCAGTCCGGCAGCTACGGCTACACCGGCTCGATCTCCCGCGCCCAGGGCGCCCAGGCCGACGCCGCACAGGTCGTCGACAGCGGCGACTACTACGCCGGCGCGAACCGCCCGAACTAAATCAACTCATTCAAGATACCGAAACCAAACCCGCGGCCGGGTCGCAAACTTTTCGCCACGGGTACTCTGAAAGGACCAATACAATGACCAGGATCACTTCCGCTTTCGCCGCAGCCCTCATCGCTTCGGCTTCTTTTGCAAGCGCCGCTCTCGCTGAGGGCAATTATTATGAAGGCGTCTTGCCGCCGTCCGCCGGCGAACAGCATCCGGCCGCTCACGGCGCGCAGAATTCCGCCCACTACGGCTATACCGGCTCGATCTCCCGCGCCCAGAGCGCCCAGACCGACGCCGCGCAGGCCATCGACAGCGGCGACTACTACACGGGCGCAAACCGCCCGAACTAACCGCAACGCATTCAAGATACCGAAACCACGCCCGCGGCCTGGTCGCAAACTCTACGTCACGGGCACTCTGAAAGGACCAATACAATGACCAAGATCACTTCCGCTCTCGCCGCAGCCCTCGTCGCTTCGATTTCCTTCGCAGGTGCGGCTCTTGCCGACGGCGATTACTACCAGGGCACGCAGAAGAACGTTCCGGCTGCTTCGGCTTCGGTCGACGCCACCCGGACCGGCAGCATCCGGGCCAACCGCAATGAAGGCCAGCTGCTGTTCAGCAACGGCGGCAGCCGCGACAATCGCGCCAGCGATCTCGACAGCGGTGACTACTACGACGGCGTGAACCGCCCGAACTGAGCTTTGGATGCAAGCCAAGAACGATCGCCGCACAGACTACGGGCCCAAGATCACAGGGCGTGCGGGATCAAAAAAGAATGGCATGAAATCGGGATAGGGGGGAGCCTATTGGCTCCGCCCCTCCCACACCACCCGGCATGCGGGTCCGCACCGGGCGGTTGGAGCAGTTGAGGTCGTCAGGCCCGTAGTTCTCCCGGCCTGGCGCCTGGGTTTGCTTATTCTGGTTCGGCGGATTTGATTTCTCGCTGCCGTGGCCCTTCGGGCTTCACCCTATCTTCCAGATCGGCGAGCTTCGCTGACGCGACCATCTGAGACCATTCAAATCCGATAACCAGCGGCTCTCCCTTCCGCTCCTTCGGCCCTTCGTTCGCGCAAGGCGCTCCCTACTACGGCCTCTGCTGACTTCTCGCTCCGGCTCGACACCGTCGCCCTTTCAGGCACAAGGCGAGATCTCCCCAGGTAAGAACGCATTCCTTCGCTGCACGACCGCCGGATTTACGCCACCGCCCCTTGGTCACAAGAGCTTCGCGGAATGTTGCCCGCTCGCCCTGGTCGGCACCGCCTCATATCCGGTTCTTGTCCATCGGCCCGCAGGTTCGATCCACGCTTCCTCCCCACGGTCGGTCGCCCTTCCGCAGTTGCGCTTCACTTCGCTCGCCATGACCAGCTTACGGTGGGACTTCCACCCACAAGAGTGCGCCCATGCTGGGCGCACAACCGAAATACCAGCCGCCTCGGCGGCTGGTATTCGCAGTTCATTCAAGACACCGAATGGAAAGACGGGTCGCAATCGTCGTTCCGGGTGTAGAGACGGCCAGACTCTGAAACCGGCCATCCTGTTCAAGATTAAGTGAAGATTTCCCACGAATCAATCACGCGGATACTCTTGGCCGTGGGTTTTTTGCGCCTCCTCCCATCGCAGAGGCGCAGATGCGTTTCACTTACTCGTTCTGGGCGCAACCCAGAGGTCGTTTTATAAACTTCTCACGCATTTTGGTTGGAACGTTCCGCCTTTGAAGGGATTTGTACCTTCGACGACGCGATCATTCGCATCGCTTCGTTATTTCGAAAGAGGAAAGGACAGGAAATGAAGACCTATCTTACTTCCAGTATTGCCGCTCTCGTCATTTCGGCTGGATTTGCAGGCGCCGCGGGCGCCCAGGACATGTACTCCAATCCTGAAGGCATCCCGCAGTCCCCGCCGACCATCCAGCAGTCCCGCGGCCAGGATGTTGACACCATGTCGACCGGCAGCATCGTCCGTTATGGCACCACCCCCTCCTGGAATAGCAGCACAGGCGGTAAGGCCGATCTCGACGGCGGCCAGGATGAAGGCGACTACTACGACGGCACCATGCGTCCGCATAATTAAGCACTTGCTTCAAGGCACCGCATCCCGCGCTGGTCGCAAGCAATGTGCGAGGACGCCAACCGATAGAAGAAAGCCGGCTTTCCAGGCCGGCTTTCTTCATGTTGGGGCTGTGTTGCGTTTCGATAGGGCGGCGATCCTCCGGCGGCCCTCGATCGACCCCTCGTCTTCGCCGTCAATCATTCTGAACCGGAGATGAATCTGCCCCTCAGCCCGTGTTCAGTGCGCCGCCTTCATTCTGCCGCCATTGGGACCGGGAGAAGACCATGGCCATTCTTGCACGCCGCCTGACCATCATCACGCTGATCATGACAGTCTTCGCGCTCGCTTTCGTTGCACTGGTGGAGCAGCCGGGACGGCGGGAGCTGCGGGTGCATCTGGGAACCAATGCGCCCTGCTATCACCCCGCGACGCCGGGTTGCGTCGCGTCACTTTAGCGGGTCCGGCAGGAGATCGGCGCGAAACAGGGGAGCGTCGTTTGATTGTCAGAAAGTTCCCACTATAATAGCGCATGAACACACGAATCTTTTCACTCTCCCCTCTCCCCTTCATCAGCCCCAGCGCCCTGGAACCCCAAGTATTCGACAATCCGGCCGAAGCTGTGGATGCGCTGACCGCGCTTTACGAACGCAACACGCAATTCCTGATCGATGCGTTCGGCAGCCTCGCCAAGGGCGCGGCCGTTACCGGCCGCTACCGCGCATGCTATCCGCAGGTCAGCATCGAAACGACCTCGTTCGGGCATGCCGATTCCCGCCTTTCATACGGGCATGTCGCAGCGCCCGGCATCTACACGACGACGATCACCCGACCGAAACTCTTCCGCCATTATCTGAAGGAACAGCTCGGCCTGCTTATGCGCAACCACAGCGTTCCGGTGACCGTGTCTGAATCTGCGACGCCTATCCCACTGCATTTCGCCTTCGGCGAGGGCGCCCATGTGGAAGCGTCAGCGACAAGCTCGCTTGCGGATCTCTCCCTGCGCGACCTGTTCGACACGCCCGACCTCAACAACACCGACGACCTGATTGCCAACGGGGAATACGAGGCCTTGCCGGGCGAACCCGCCCCGCTTGCACCATTCACGGCACAGCGCATCGACTATTCTCTGGCCCGCCTCAGCCACTATACGGCCACCAATGCAGACCATTTCCAGAATTTCGTGCTCTTCACGAACTATCAGTTCTACATCGACGAATTTGCCGCCTGGGCGCGCGAGCTGATGGCCAAGGGTGGCGAGGGATATACCGCCTTCGTTGAACCGGGCAACATCATCACCCCAGCAGGCAGCGACAAGCCCGACACACCCGGTACGGTCCGCATGCCGCAGATGCCTGCCTATCACCTGAAGAAGAAGGGCCATGCCGGGATTACGCTGGTCAATATCGGCGTCGGCCCCTCGAATGCCAAGACGATCACAGACCATATCGCCGTGCTCCGCCCGCATGCCTGGCTCATGGTCGGCCATTGCGCAGGACTGCGGAACAGCCAACGGCTCGGCGATTACGTGCTTGCCCATGCCTATGTGCGCGAAGACCACGTACTCGACGACGACCTGCCGGTCTGGGTGCCGATCCCGGCGCTTGCCGAGGTGCAGCAGGCGCTGGAAAGCGCGGTCGAGGAAGTTACCGGCTACCAGGGCTTCGAACTGAAACGCATCATGCGTACCGGCACCGTCGCGACGATCGACAACCGGAACTGGGAATTGCGCGACCAGCGCGGACCGGTCAAGCGGCTGTCGCAATCACGCGCGATCGCGCTGGACATGGAATCGGCAACGATCGCTGCAAACGGCTTCCGCTTCCGGGTGCCTTACGGGACGCTGCTCTGCGTTTCCGACCGGCCGCTGCATGGCGAACTGAAGCTGCCGGGAATGGCGACGGCATTCTACCGCACCCAAGTCAGCCAGCATCTGCAGATCGGCATCCGCGCCGTGCAGAAGCTCGCCGCCATGCCGATCGAAACGCTGCACTCACGCAAGCTCCGGAGCTTCTACGAGACCGCGTTCCAGTGATGTTGTGACTGTGGCCCTACTGGTGTATAATTTTCGACGTTCATACACACGAGGCTGCCATGCGCACCAATATCGAACTCGATGACGAACTGATCACGGAAGCAATGGAGCTGACCGGCCTGCCGACAAAAAAGGCGACGGTGGAGCAGGCATTGAGGGATTTGGTCCGCATTCGTAGGCAGATGCGCGCAGTCGACAATCTTGAAGGCATCGGCTGGGATAGCGATCTTGATGAAATGCGAAAAGACTCGAGGAGATTTGCCGATTGGGGCTTGAAAGGCGGCGAATGATTGTCGCTGACAGCTCCGTCTGGATTTCGCTATTTCGGAAAGACGATGCCGAGGTCGCGGAAAGATTGCGCTTTTTCATAGCCCAAGGCGTTGTTCTTGTCGGCGATATCATCATGCTCGAAGTGCTCCAAGGCGCTCGCGATTACCATCAAGCCAGCTGGATCGAACAGAACTTCCGCGACTTTCCCGCCGCACAGATGCTGTCTCCCTCACTCGCAATAAAGGCGGCAGCCAATTACCGTACTCTTCGGAATCGAGGCGTTACGGTTCGGAAGACGATAGACATGATCATCGGCACCTATTGCATCGAACACCGACACAGCCTGTTGCATAAGGACAAGGATTACCTGCCGATGGTCGAATATCTCGGCCTTCGGACCGCCTGATTATTCGGCTTTCGTGGGCCTTGCCACCAGCAATGACAGCGCCGTACCCACCAGCGAGGAAACGATCACCAGCAAATGGGTGTTGATTGCGGCCTGGCCGAGCTCTTTCAAGGGCACCCCGGCCGTGTCCGCGCCGAAGGCGATGGCGCCGGCGGTGATGCCGGCGGGATAAGTACCGACGCCTGCCGGGGCATGCACGGGAAGCACCGAGGAAAGCTCGCCGCCCAGAGCGCCGCCGAAACCGGCCGCGACCGTCAGGCCGCCGAGAAGGCTCAGCACCCAGGCAAGCACGGCAATCTTGGTGAACCAGTTGAGGAGCGTGGCACCCCAGGCGCGGGCAAAGGCGCCGCTATCGGACGGCAGTCCGGCCTCCACCTCGCCCAGCAGGCTCCTTGCCTTGTTCGGCACAACTTTGGCCGTCAGTCGGAAGGCGGCCCTGCGGAGCGCGAAGGCGATTGCCGGCAGGATCAGGAAGGCAAGCCAGAGAGCCCAGGCCCAGACAGCACCAAGCTCCAGTGCGAGCCCGGTACCGGCCGCGGCCAGCAGTGCATGGAGATCAAAAAGCCGCATGACGAGCAAGGCGGACGTGCCCCGCGCCAGGCCCAGGCCGAATTCCCGCTTCATCAACAGCGGAAAGCTCGCCTCACCCGTGCGGAACGGCAGAATGACGTTCAGGAGATTGTGGACCTGCACCAGCCGCAGAAGCGTGCCGAAATGACCGCCGGTTTCTTTGGGAAAGTAATCGTAGATGCGCCAGGTGCGCAGGACATAGGTCCCGAGGAGAGCCGCCAGAGCGACAAGCGCGGTACTCCAGCCGGCGCCGCTCCACAGCGACACGATGCTCTGCCAGCCCCAGACCCACTGGATGAAAGCGGCATAAAGGAGAATGATCGCGATCGTTGCGAGCGTCATGGTGTTACGAATTATCCATGCGCGGCGGCTGGCAACGGAATAATTCTTCATATAGTAGGATGCCCCATGTGACGGTTTCGGGTGAAGTTTCAGGTTAGGGTCGCCATGACGGCGCGCGCTTCCGGCCCGAGGTTTAGGAGAAAGACAAGGTGCGTACAACAGCAGAGTCGGTCACCAGCCGTATCCAGACGGCCGAACCGATCGAACTGTCCCTCGTCGTGCCTCTCTTCAACGAAGAGGAAAGCGTCGGACCGCTGATCGAGCGGATCACGACGGCAATGGCGAACTATCCCGGGACATGGGAACTCATTCTCGTCGACGACGGGAGCACCGATGCCACGATCGCCAATGCCCGAACTGCGCTCAGCCGTCCTGGCCTCGACCTCAAGATCGTGGCTTTGCAACGCAACTTCGGCCAGACGGCAGCCATGCAGGCTGGCATCAACCAGGCCGAAGGCCGGCTGATCGCCACGCTCGACGGCGACCTGCAGAACGACCCGAAGGACATCCCCGCCATGGTGGCGGAGCTGGAGCGGCGCGAACTGGACCTCCTCGTCGGCTGGCGCAAGAACCGTCAGGACGGATTGCTGCTTCGCAAGGTGCCATCCTGGATCGCCAACCGGCTCATCGGCCGCATTACCGGCGTACGCCTGCACGACTACGGCTGTTCGCTCAAGATCTATCGCGGCTCGGTCATCAAGCAGGTGAAGCTGATGGGCGAAATGCACCGCTTCATCCCGGCTTGGGTGGCGGGCGTCGTGCCGAGCTCACGGATCGGCGAAATGCCGGTGACGCATCACGCGCGCCAGCACGGCGTTTCGAAATACGGCATTTCCCGCACTTTCAGGGTGATCCTCGATCTGCTCTCGGTGATGTTCTTCATGCGCTTCAAGGCGCGGCCGGGGCATTTCTTCGGCTCCCTCGGGCTTGGCCTCGGCGCACTGTCGGCGATCATCCTCACCTACCTGTTCATCGACAAGTTCATCATGGGTAACGACATCGGCACCCGGCCGCTCTTCCTGATCGGCGTCATGCTGTTCCTGTCGGCCGTGCAGATGATCACCACCGGCATCATCGCCGAGATGATCGCCCGCACCTATTATCGCGAAGATACGGCGCTCAGCTACATCGTCAGGGAAGTCTATGAGGGCGATCAGGCGCATCAGTGACGCGCTTGCCCGCCGTCCGGAAATCGTTCTTTGGCTGATCGCCGCCTACTACGTGCTGGCGGTCGCCTTGCGGATGCTGCGCTCGGAGGCGCTTAATAGCGATGAGGCCGAACAACTCGTACAGTCGCAGTTCTTCCTGATGGGTTACGGGCGGCAGCCGCCTTTCTACAACTGGCTGCAATACGGCATCATCCAGCTGACCGGTCCGTCGATCTTCGCCCTGTCGCTCGTCAAAAACCTGCTGCTCTTCCTTTGCTGCGCTGTCTATGGGCTGGCGGCGCGGCTTGTGCTCAAGGACAGGCGCCTGGTCGCAGTCGCCATACTTGGCGTGATCGCCATGCCGGCCGTCAGCGTCATGGCGCAACGCGACCTGACGCACGCGATCGCCACGCTGTTTGCCGTCGCATTTTTCCTCTATGCCTTCCTGCAGACGCTGATCCGCCCGAGCCTCGGCTTCTATCTGTTAACCGGCTTCGCTGTCGGCATAGGGCTGATCGCCAAATACAACTTCGTCATCGTGCCGGTGGCGGCGATACTTGCCATCCTGCCGGAGCCGGAGCTTCGCAAGCGTATCTTCGACTGGCGGATCATTCCGGCGCTTGCCGTCACTGCCGCCCTGTGCCTGCCGCACGGGCTCTGGCTGCTCGGCAACCTGACCGAGGCGACGGACGGGACGATCAAGGCGATGCGGGAGGATGCCTCCGGCAATCCCATCCTCGATCGGTTGTCCGGCCTCGGCACGCTGGCTGTGGCGATACTTTCTGGCACGCTGCCGGTCCTTGCCTTCTTCCTGATCGCATTCCGCAGATCCCTCGTCGAGGCACGGACGGCAGCCAGCGAATGGACACGCGTGATCGGACGCATGCTGCTCCTGTGCCTTGTCGCCGTCGGACTGATCGGCCTCGGCTTCGGCGCAACGACCATCAGCGAGAAATGGCTGTCTCCCTTCCTTATCCTGCTGCCGCTCTATCTCTGCCTGAAGCTCGGTTCAGCCGGAGCAGACAGCAGCCGCAGCGTCGCGCGGATGCTTTTTCCCGTTGCTGCGCTCGCCCTCGGCTTCATTGCCTATATGGCGCTCGGCAATGTTATCGGACCACGCCTCGGCCAGTACAACAAGGAGAACCTTCCCTCCGGCCCCTTCCTGCGCGAGGTGCTGGCTGAACGGGCCGATACAAATCCTGCCTATGTCATCGCCGCCGATCCGTTTCTCGGCGGAAGCGCCCGGATCGAATTGCCAAGCGCGCGCATATTGTGGCCTCGCTTCGGCCAGACGCCGCTCCTCGACACGATGGAGAGGGGGCAGGTCGGGCTGATTGTCTGGCGGGAGAACGGCAATGGCATGCCGGATGGTTTGAGCGCCTATTTGCAAGAAAACGGCATAGACGCCGAGCGCCTGGCGACAGCCACCAAGGCCGTACCTTATCTCTTTTCCGGCGGGCGAGACACCGTCACCTTCGGTTTCGCATGGACAGTCGGCGACGCAGGGACGCCCAGAACAGGTAATCGGCCTCGAAGCTGAAAAATTAGGGTTGCAATTCCCCGCTAGGCTGCGGCTCTCGGTCAGCGCCGGAGGGGATATTGCTGCAACAAAATCGATCGGCCGCCTATGGCATCCGGCTTTCGTCCGAACGCCATGTCATCCTGCTCGCAGCAATCGCCATCTATTTCATCACCAATTTCCTGGTGCGAATGGCACTGCCGGTGAACCTGGAACTGGACGAGGCCGAACAGTCCTATTTTTCCCAGTGGCTTATGGCGGGCTATAGCTCGCAGCCGCCGCTCTACAATTGGCTTCAATATGCCACCGTGCAGCTTTTCGGCCTGTCGCTTGCGTCGCTCTCGGCCTTGAAGAACCTCATCCTGTTCAGCGCCTACCTCTTCTACTTTCTGGCTGCTCGGGAAGTGATGCGCGACCGACAGATTGCCGTGGTCGCAGTGCTAGGGCTGCTGACCATTCCGCAAGTGGCCTTCGAAGCCCAACGGGACCTCAGCCACACCGTCGCGACGATCTTTACCGCCTCCCTGTTTCTCTACACCTTCCTGCGCACAGTCCGACGCCCCTCGATTTCGTCTTTCCTGCTGCTCGGGCTGGCGACCGGGCTTGGCGTTATTGCGAAGTATAATTTCGTGCTGCTTCCAGCCGCCGCCTTCCTGGCGATCCTGAGCGACGCCAGATGGCGGCCGCGCCTGTTCGACTGGAGGCTGTTGCTCGCCGGCGCCATCGCGATCGTGATCGTCGCGCCCCACGCGCTTTGGCTCGTCGATCACATCAGTGCCGCCAGCGCCCATACCATGCGCAAGCTCACCGGCTCCGGCGGCGCGCCTGCGCTCACCCTGCTGAACGGCCTTGGGTCGCTCGCGCTCGCCTCGCTCGGCTTCGGCGGTCTGACGCTTGCTGTTTTCTCCCTTGCCTACCGGGAAAGGCTGCCGGCGATCATCCGCGCCCGCAGCGACTGGACGCGCCTTTCCGGGCGGATCCTGATCTTCGCACTCGGCCTGATCGTGTTGATGATCCTGTTCGGCGGGGTCGAAAAGGTTCGCGACCGATGGCTTACGCCGATCCTCATCCTGCTGCCCATCTATTTCGCGCTCAAGATCGACGCCGCGGCCACGAACCTGCATCCGGGGATGAGGAGGATCTGGGGTGTCGCGTTCACGCTGATGGCCCTCATCCCGACCCTGCTTCTCGGCCGGGTCGCCACCGCATCGCTGACGGGGCTCTACCAATACCCGAATTACCCATTCATCTCGATGGCCGAGGAGGTGCGCCCGCAGGTGACGTCGGCGCCGACGCTTGTCATCACCTTGGACACCCATATGGCGGGGAACCTGCGTCTTCATCTGCAGCCGGTTCCCGTCCTCGCGCTTTCGACACCCGCAGGCCTTAAACCTCCGCCGACGCCTGAGCATCAGCGCATTCTCTTCGCCTGGCGAAGCGCCGCCGATGGCACCTCCGCCGGCCTACCGCAAAAGTTCGAACAATACCTGCAGGAGCGCGGAATCACCCCCGATGCATCGCAGATCCGTGCCGTCACGCTTCCCTATACCTACGGAAGGGCTGGTGACCAATACCACTTCGCCTATGCCGTTTTCGACATCGGCCGTTGACAGCTATTCCTTCACCGTGTCCCGCAGGTGGTCGAGAGCCCGGCGCAGCTTGTCGATCACCTCGTCCACCTCGGAGCGGCTGATCGTAAGCGCCGGCGAGGCCAGCATGCGGTCCCCCGTCGCGCGCATGATCAGACCGTTTTCGACGCAGTGATTGCGCACCAGTGTGCCGATGTCGTCAGGCTTGGCATAACGGCGGCGGACGGATTTGTCTGCTGCAAGCTGCAGACCGCCCATCAGCCCGACGCTCTCCGCCTGCCCCACCACCTCGTGATCCTCCAGGCTCTTCCAGGCGGAGGCGAAATAGGGACCGATATCCTCGCGGACGTGTTCGACCAGCCCCTCCTCCTCGATGATCCGGATGTTCTCCAATGCGGCGGCGGCACAGACCGGGTGACCGGAATAGGTAAAGCCGTGGTAGAAATCGCCGAGCTCATCGACCATCACATCGGCCACCCGATCGCTTACCAGCACGCCGCCGATCGGCAGGTAACCGGAGGACAGCCCCTTTGCGATCGGCGCCAGATCCGGCTCGACGCCGTAATACTGATGGCCGAACCACTCTCCCAGCCGGCCGAAACCGCAGATCACCTCGTCAGCGACCAGAAGAATGTTGCGCGCTCTGCAGATGCGGGCGATTTCCGGCCAGTAGGTTTCCGGCGGAATGATCACGCCCCCCGCCCCCTGGATGGGTTCGGCGACGAAAGCGGCGACGCGATCCTCGCCAAGTTCATCGATCTTCGCCTCCAGCTCGCGGGCAAGCTTGAGGCCGAATTCGGCGGGCGAGAGATCGCCACCTTCCGCATACCAATAAGGCTGGCCGATATGGTGGATGCCCTCGATCGGCAGGTTGCCCTGCTCGTGCATCAGCTTCATGCCGCCAAGCGAGGCGCCGGCGACCGTCGAGCCGTGATAACCATTCTTTCGGGCGACTACTTGCGTCTTTTCCAGTTTGCCGAGCGCCTTCCAATAGACGCGCGCCATTCGGAACCAGGTGTCGGTCGCCTCCGAGCCGGAATTGGTGAAGAAGATACGTTTCAGCCTGTCGCCTGTATGCGAGGCGATCTTCTGGGCAAGCAGGGTGGCCGGAGGGGTCGTGGTGCCGAAAAAGCTGTTGTAGTAAGGCAGTTCCTGCATCTGCTTGTAGGCGGCATCGGCGATCGACTTGCGACCGTAACCGACATTGACGCACCAGAGGCCGGCAAAGGCATCGAGATATTTCTTCCCCGTCGAATCGTAGATGTAGACGCCCTCGGCCCGTTCGATGATGCGCGTGCCCTTGGCGTTGAGCTGCTTCATGTCGGAGAACGGATGGAGGTGATGGGCGGCGTCGATCGCGGCGAGATTGGAAAGGGCGCTGATATCGGTCATGGAGTTGGCCTCTGATTGTGCGGCCAATTCTTATCGGCTACGAACTCTCTTCCGCAACACCCTTTCAAAGACCTGCCGATGTCCTTTCAATCCGTCCCGCCTCATATCGAAATCCTGCTCGTCGGCATGAATGGCGACCTGCGCGGCAAGCGCATTCCGCTGGACAAGGAAAACAAGGTCTGGGAGGGCGCAGTGAGGCTGCCGACGTCCACGCAGTCGTTGGACATATGGGGCGACGACAATGACGATATCACCGGACTGTCGCTGACGATTGGAGATCCGGATGGCGTCTGCATTCCTGATCAGCGCAGCCTCGCGCCGATGCCCTGGGCGCCGGAAGGATCCAGGCAGGTGCTTTCCACCATGCATGAGCTCTCCGGGGAACCGAGCTTCATGGACCCTCGCGGCATTCTCGCCGCGCTCTTGAAACGCTTCGAAGAGCGCGGGCTGACACCGGTCGTCGCGACGGAACTCGAATTCTACGTGGTGCAGGACGACTGGCGCGAGACCGGCAGGCCCCGGCCACCGGAAAAGCTGATGTATCGCGGCAAGCCGAACGGTTTTCAGCTCTACGACATGGGCGCCGTCGATGCGCTCGACGATTACCTGCAGACAGTCAGGACCTGGGCGAAGCTCCAGGACCTGCCGGCCGATGCGACGACGGCCGAGTTCGGTCCCGGGCAGTTCGAGATCAACCTGCTTCATCGCGCCGACGCGCTGGCAGCCGCCGACGACTGCATCTATCTGAAGCGCATCGCCGAACAGGCCGCGAGGAGACACGGGCTGAAATCCACCTGTATGGCCAAGCCCTACGCGAACCAGGCGGGCTCCGGCCTGCACGTGCATGCCAGCATCATCGACCGGGACGGAAACAATGTGCTGGACGCCAAGGGCGGCGATCCGGTACGGCTCAAAACCGTCTGCGCGGGAATGCTGAAGACCATGCGCGACGCGCAGCTCGTCTTCGCGCCGTTTGCCAATTCGTATCGCCGGTTCCAGCCCGGATCCTTTGCGCCGGTGGATATCGACTGGGGCTTTGGCCATCGGGGAACGGCGGTGCGTATTCCCGACAAGGACGGCGCGGCCGCCCGGATCGAGCATAGGGTCGCCGGCGCCGACGCCAATCCCTATCTGCTGCTGACGGCTATTCTCGGCGGCATGCTTCTGGGGCTGGACGAGATGCTCGATCCGGGTCCTGCGACCGAACCGGGCAAGGAGCCGCCGGCGGGAGCCAAACGCCTGACGCACGACTTCCTGACGGCGGTCGAGGAATTCTCCGCCTCGCCCTTCATCAAAGACGTGTTCGGCGCGCGCTACCAGAAGCTCTATGGCGATACGAAGCGCAAGGAAGCGATCACCTATCTGCGCACCGTCAGCGATTTCGACTACCAGACCTATCTGCCCCGGGTTTAGAAAAGCCGACGGTCGGGAGGCTATTTGCCGCCAGACTGTGTCGATGGCAAAGACGGTTTCGAGATCCAGGGCGCGTATGGCAGATCGTCGATGTCTAGCAACATCGGCGGCCCCTTCTCATAATCGAAAGCCAGGTTAATCGAGGCGACGAACTTGCCGTATTCCTCCTGGAGCTGCTGGAGCGCTTCGCGATTGCCGGTCTGCGCCGCAACCACCTCCTCCTCCTTCAGAGCCCTGGTCAGGTCGCGATAGGTACTGTTGCCATCCTTATCAGGGATAAGGACCACAACCCCGCCCTTTTCCTTGAACTTGATGCCCACGTAGAGCTCATCGTCGGTGAAGAGATCGCGATTCTTGTTGATCATCTGCGGGAGGGCGAGCGCAAACAGGCTTTCCCGGCTAAGGCCGCCATGCGCTTCGTATTGCTGGTTCACCAGCTGCGCAAACTGCCAGCCTTTCTCGGCAAGCAGCCCTTTCAGCATGTTCTTGGCGATGGGATCGCTTATTTTGAACTGATCGGAATTGATGAAGTCGATAGCATCGGAGACGAGTTGGCTCTTCTCGTCCATTTCGACAAATGCGGCGTTGATCGCGAAAGCGGCTCTTATCGTTTCCTTGGCGGGTTCGCCGGAGATTCCGTTCGCCACCTGGACGAGATCGGTTCTCTTCGCGTCGGTTTCCTTGCTTTCTTCGGCAGGGGCGGCCGAAAGAGCCGACTGCTGGAGGATCAGCAAGGCTGCAGGTTCAAGCCCGGAGATGGAAGTCATGCCGTTCCTCGCGCGTGCCTTTCGCCTGTCATAGGCCGAGGCAACGTCTGCCGGAACCATCATGGCCCGAAACAAGCAATCTGCTCTATCGGAGGTTGAAGTTAGGAGTCAGGGGATAACAAGATATGAACGCCTCATCGCGAGATATTGCCATCACCGCGGCAGCTCCGCGACAAGCAAGAGCCGGCGATTGTTTTGGGCGAATGACGGCGAGGTCGAAGTTGTTCTTCAGCCTATCTTAAATCCCTCGGGTCTAAGGAAGCGGTATATTTAATACAATTGCGGCTCCGTGGATGCGTCTCGTTCTCGCCAAGTCACTGCTGACCGGTCTGTTGTCACTGCTCGCTTCGCTTGCGCTGTCGTTCGCCTTCGTCCCCATGATGGGGGGAGAGGTGGCCGGTGCAGGCCTGGTGATGACGATCGTCTGCCCGCTGGCGATTTCGATTCCCGCCTCGGCTATGATGTTCTGGCAGTCGGAAAGGGTTCGACGGGCCGAAAAAACCGCTTCCGATGCCCTGGAAAAACTTGCCCTTGCCTATGAAGAACTTCGACTGCAATCCCGGCGCGACAGCCTGACCGGACTGCTCAATCGCGGCGCATTCCTGGAAGAGCTCGAGGCGTTCAGCCGCAACGGCATGACCGGTGCTCTGATTTTCCTCGATCTCGACCATTTCAAATCGATCAATGATCGCCATGGCCATGCGGCCGGAGACGAGGTGCTTCGCGGTACAGGCCGGATACTCTCGACCTATCGGGGGCAATTCGACATCGCCGGCCGTCTCGGAGGCGAAGAGTTCGCCCTTTTTCGAGGCGGGATCGCAATAAAGGACATGCCGAGGCGATGCGAGGATGTTCGCGAGGCCGTCGGCGGCCTTGATATCCGCTCCTCCTCCGGGGCGAAGATCGGAGTTTCGACGAGCATCGGAGCCTTGTATTGCGGCGCGGGTTTCGATCCCCATGCCTGCCTCAAGGCAGCGGACGTCAATCTGTACGAGGCAAAGTCCCGCGGCCGGAACCAGGTCGTCTCGTCGGCTTAGCGCGCGGAAGCGCTCAGATTCCGCTGCCGTCCCGCTCGGCCAGTTCGCGAGGTTGCGGCTCGTTGACCAGTACCCTCAGTTCGCCGGCATGGATCTTCAAATGCACATCGCGCTTCATCGGCAGGAGTTCGCCGTCGATGACGCAGCGAATGTCGTGCCGCTCGCGCGGGAAATGCAGTTCGACCTCCGTAGCGGTCATGGCCGTTACCGCCGGGTTCTCTTTCAACCGCCCTCGCAGGATGTCGACGGCGAGTTTCGCGACGCCTGGAGGTGTCAGGGGATCGGCGAAATAAAGGCCCAGATGCCCGCGCGTCAGTCGATCCGCATACATCAAGGGATCGGGACCGAATTCATTGTTGGAGACGGAGATAGCGGAAACCTCACGGGAAACAGTCGTGCCGCCGACATTGAACTCGACCTCGAATTCGGGCGGATTGAACATCACCCCGATCGCGGCGCGGGTGCTGGCCCGGATTTTCCCAAGCCGGGACGCATAGGTCATGGAATTGCGGTAGCGCACCATGCGAGCGTGCAGGCCGGCCGAGAACTGATGGACAAAGCTCTTGCCGTTGGCGCTGGCGATGTCGATGCTCTCCGGAGTGCCTGCAGCCAGCGTGTCCAACACCTGCCATATATCGAGCGGCAGCTTCAGGGAGCGGGCAAAGAGGTTCATGGTGCCGGCCGGGACGACGCCGAGGACGAGGCCGCTCTTCCAGGCAATGCCGGCCGCAGCCGAAATCGTGCCGTCGCCGCCGCCTGCGATGAGGCCCTCGATGCCGGGAGTGGCGGCCGCCCTTTCCATGGTCGCCACCACCTCATTGCCGGAGACCACATGGCATTCGATCTGATGGCCGGCGGATTTGAAAGCCTGAACGGCCTGGGCGCAATAGGCGTCCATGTCGGTGGTTCTGAAGGTACCGCCATCGCGGTTGAAGACGGCAAAAAGGTTCATCGCATCAAAGCTCTGGGCGGGCGGTTTCGGCCGCGAGACAACGGGACACCGGAGAAATGGTTGCGATGACGTGCTTTATCAACACGGCGCCATTGAGGCCGGCACCTGGCACACAATGCCGTGAGCACCGAGAGAATACTCCGGAGGCTCTACCGCAACGCACAATCCCGTGTTACTTTTGACCTGTGTCATTTTTTCAATGACCGCTCACCTCCAGAGCGGGTGGACGTCTCCCACGTCTCACCCGCATCTTTTTTCAAGCAGATTCAATTTTATGACCGATTCCGCCGTCTCTTTCGATTCCGCTCGCGATCGTTCAGTCTCTCCCGTCGCCGACGCCACTTCCAGCCTCTCGCCGCTCGCAATCCTCCTGATCGAGATTGCGCTTGCCGTCGGTGGATTTGGCATCGGCACCGGCGAGTTCGTCATCATGGGGCTTCTGCCCGACGTGGCGTCGACGTTCGAAGTCAGCATCCCCACCGCAGGCTACGTCATCAGCGCCTATGCACTGGGCGTCGTCATCGGCGCGCCGGTTATCGCAATCCTTTCCGCCCGCCTGCCGCGCCGGACGCTGCTTCTCTGCCTGATGGGTCTGTTTGCAGTGGGCAATACCCTCAGTGCGCTGGCGCCGACCTTCTGGAGCTTTACCGCCCTGCGCTTCATCACCGGCCTGCCGCATGGCGCCTATTTCGGCGTCGCCTCGCTGGTTGCCGCATCCATGGTGCCGCCCAACAAACGCGCCCGCGCCGTCGGCCGCGTCATGCTCGGGCTGACCATCGCGACGCTTGCCGGCACGCCGCTTGCCACCTTCATGGGGCAGATGCTCAGCTGGCGTGCCGCCTTCTTCCTCGTCGGCGGCATCGGCGCGCTGACCGTTGCATTGCTCTGGTATTTCCAACCCCGCGACAAAGTGCAGGAAGGGGCGAGCATCCGGCGAGAGCTCAGCGCTTTCGGCCGCAGCCAGGTGTGGCTGACGCTCGGCATCGCCGCGATCGGCTTCGGCGGCATGTTCTCCGTCTTCAGCTACATCGCCTCGACGACGACACAAACCGCCCAGTTGCCGGTCGGCATGGTCTCGATCGTGCTTGCGCTCTTCGGCATCGGCATGAATGTCGGCAATATCGTCGGCTCCAGGCTGGCCGACATATCGCTGAAGGGCACGATCGGCGGCTCGATGGTCTTCTATATCGTGGTGATGCTCGCCTTCGCGCTCTTTGCTCACCATCCGATCGCGCTCTATATCACCGTCTTCCTGGTCGGCTGCGGTTTTGCCCCGGGTCCGGCACTGCAGACGCGGCTGATGGATGTGGCGGCCGACGCGCAGACGCTTGCTGCCGCATCCAATCACTCCGCCTTCAACGTCGCCAATGCGCTCGGCGCCTGGCTCGGCGGGCTGGTCATATCCTGGGGCTGGGGTTTTGCCGCAACGGGTTATGTCGGCGCATTCCTGTCGCTGCTCGGGCTCGGCATTTTTGCCGTCTCGGTAGTGCTCGAAAAGAAGAACGCCCAAGCCTGACCGAATTGCTGGGCGTCCCCCCTCACCCCGCCTCCGCTGCGCTCCGCGGACTTCTCCCCAAAAGGGGGAGAGGGATTAACGAAACGACGCAGCCGCTCTCCCTTCGCCCCTCGGGGAGAAGGTGGCCCGAAGGGCCGGATGAGAGGGCGGCCTCTCAGGACTCAAGCCGCCTCTAAGGCGACCTGTTCCTCCGGCGCAACCACGAACTTCTTTCCGTCACGGCAAATAACGTGTTCCTTGCCCCAGACGCGCAGTGCCGTAATCACCGGCTCCAGGCTGAGGCCCAGCGGCGTCAGCGTGTAATCGACACGCGGCGGCACGACCGCAAACACCGTCCGCTCCAGCAGCCCCGCCTCTTCGAGCTCCCTCAGCTGTTTGGTCAGCATGCGCTGCGTCACCGACGGGATGCGGCGGCGAAGCTCGTTGAAGCGCAGCGTCCCGTTTTCGAGCAGATGATAAAGGATCACGCCCTTCCATTTGCCGTCGAGAAAACCCAGCGTCGATTCGACGGGGCAGCCGGGGAAATTGTCGGTGAGCTTGGCACGCGGCTTCGACATCCGGATATCCTTTCACGGTATACTTTTGGGTACTATACACCAAAAATGTGCATTCTTGCGCCGGCAAACCATACGGGCCATCTAGTCTCCAGGCAACAAATGCCATTCACGAACGAAGGAGATTTTCATGCGCGCCGTCGGCTTCAACGCACCGCAGCCCATTACCGCCGAAACTTCGCTGATCGACATCGATCTGCCGATGCCGGAAGCGGCCGGCCGCGACCTGCTGGTCGAAATCAAGTCGGTGTCCGTCAACCCGGTCGACACGAAGGTCCGCGCTTCAGCGCCTGTCGAACCTGGCCAGCACCGGGTCCTGGGCTATGACGCAGCGGGTGTCGTCAAGGCAGTCGGATCGGACGTGAAGCTCTTCAAGCCGGGCGACGAGGTCTATTACGCCGGCGCGATCAACCGGCCCGGCACCAATGCCGAGTTCCATCTGGTCGACGAGCGGATTGTCGGCTTCAAGCCGAAGACGTTGAGCTTTGAGGAAGCCGCCGCGCTGCCACTCACCGCGATCACCGCTTACGAGACCCTCTTCCATCGCATGAAGGTGCAGGACAAGGTGCCGGGCGCCTGGAACGCGGTGCTCGTCATCGGCGGCGCCGGCGGCGTCGGTTCGATCGCCATTCAGCTCCTGCGAGAGCTTTCCGACGTCACCGTGATCGGCACCGGCTCCCGACCGGAAACGCAGGCCTGGATCAAGGACCTCGGCGCCCATCACGTGCTCGATCATTCGAAGCCGCTTGCCAAGCAGCTGGCGGAACTGGCAATCGGCGCGCCGGGTTTCGTCTTTTCGACCACCCATACCGACCAGCATGTCAAAGACGTACTCGAACTGATTGCCCCGCAGGGCCGGTTCGCGCTGATCGACGATCCGAAGGAGGCGATGGACATCCGTCCGTTCAAGAGCAAGTCGCTTTCGATCCATTGGGAAATGATGTTCGCCCGGCCAGTATGGCAGACGGCCGACATGATCGAGCAACACAAGCTTCTCAACCACGTGGCCGAATTGGTGGACGCAGGAAAGATCCGCACCACCCTTTCCGAGACGCTCGGCCCGATCAATTCTTCAAACCTGAAGAAGGCGCATGCGATGATCGAGAGCAACCGCACCAAGGGCAAGCTGGTGCTGTCAGGCTTCTAATCGGGATAGGGGGGAGCCTATTGGCTCCGCCCCTCCCACACCACCCGGCATGCGGGTCCGCACCGGGCGGTTGGAGCAGTTGAGGTCGTCAGGCCCGTAGTTCTCCCGGCCTGGCGCCTGGGTTTGCTTATTCTGGTTCGGCGGATTTGATTTCTCGCTGCCGTGGCCCTTCGGGCTTCACCCTATCTTCCAGGTCGGCGAGCTTCGCTGACGCGACCATCTGAGACCATTCAAATCCGATAACCAACGGCTCTCCCTTCCGCTCCTTCGGCCCTTCGTTCGCGCAAGGCGCTCCCTACTACGGCCTCTGCTGACTTCTCGCTCCGGCTCGACACCGTCGCCCTTTCAGGCACAAGGCGAGATCTCCCCAGGTAAGAACGCATTCCTTCGCTGCACGACCGCCGGATTTACGCCACCGCCCCTTGGTCACAAGAGCTTCGCGGAATGTTGCCCGCTCGCCCTGGTCGGCACCGCCTCATATCCGGTTCTTGTCCATCGGCCCGCAGGTTCGATCCACGCTTCCTCCCCACGGTCGGTCGCCCTTCCGCAGTTGCGCTTCACTTCGCTCGCCATGACCAGCTTACGGTGGGACTTCCACCCACAAGAATGCGCCCATGCTGGGCGCACAACGCGAAAGGCCGCCGTGGCTGAAACGGCGGGCTTTCTTTGTCAGGCCTTAGAACGTCTCAGGCCTGGATGACGACGACCCTTGCGCCGACCTTGACGCGTTCATAGAGGTCGATGACGTCGTGATTCATCATGCGGATGCAACCGCTCGACATGGCGTGGCCGATCGATTCTGGCTGATTGGTGCCGTGGATGCGGAAGTGGGTGTCGTTGCCGCCGCGGTAGAGATACATGGCACGGGCACCCAGCGGATTGTTCGGGCCGCCCGGCATGCCGCCTGCGAGCTTCCGGTAGCGCGCCTCCCGGCGCTGCATGTTGGCCGTCGGCGTCCAGGTCGGCCATTCCGCCTTGCGCCCGACATAGGCATTGCCGGCAAGCGCAAGGCCCGCCCGGCCGACGCCGACGCCGTAACGGATCGCCCGGCCGTTACCGAGAACATAGTAAGCGCGGCGAGCGGGCGTATCGACAACCACCGTGCCGGCCGGATGCGTCGTTTCATAGGCGACTTCCTGACGGCGCAGTTCGGGCTTGATCTTCTCGGCCGGTACCGCCTTCAGCGGAAACTGCTCGTTCGGCAGGGCTGCGTAGTTCGTATACTGCGGAACGGTGGAGGCGCAGCCCGCCAGCATCAGCGGCAGACCGACCAGGAAACCGCGACGGGAGATCGACATGAATGTGTCCTTGGTGCGTCAAGATGGTGACGCAACTTAAGGAGATTATGGTTAATGAAGTGATAAGGCGGATCGCTGCGAACACGTAACTGACGCAAAACGTAAAGCTACCGGTACCCCGGAGAGCTTGTCGCGGCATCAAGGGAACAGCGGTCGAGAATCAGTCTCCACCGCCTTGCTCACATATTCGGATAAACCGGCCCTTCGCCGCCCTGGGGCGGGACCCAGTTGATGTTCTGGTTGGGGTCCTTGATGTCGCAGGTCTTGCAGTGGACGCAGTTCTGCGCGTTGATGACGTAGACCTGCTCGCCGTCCTTCTCCACCCATTCGTAAACGCCGGCCGGACAGTAACGCGTCGAAGGGCCCGCGAAAACCTCGAGTTCAGAACGCTTCTGCAGGTCCATGTCCTTGACCTGCAGATGCACCGGCTGGTCTTCCTCGTGGTTGGTATTCGAGAGAAAGACCGAGGAAAGCCGGTCGAAGGTCAGCACGCCATCGGGCTTCGGATAATCGATCCTGCTGTGCTTTGCCGCCGGCTCCAGGCTCTCGGCATCGGTCTTGCCGTGCTTCATGGTGCCGAAGAGGGACAGGCCGAAAAGCTGGTTGGTCCACATGTCGAGGCCGCCAAGCGCGATACCAAGCCCCGTTCCGAGCTTCGACCAGAGCGGCTTGACGTTTCTGACCCGCTTCAGATCCGTGCCGATCGCGGTCTGGCGCCATTCGGTCTCGATCTCGATCGGCTCGTCGTTTGCCCGGCCGGCGGCAATCGCCGCGGCAATCTTGTCGGCAGCGAGCATGCCCGACAGAACCGCATTGTGGCTGCCCTTGATGCGGGGAACGTTGACGAGACCGGCCGAACAGCCGATCAGGGCGCCGCCTGGGAAGGATAGTTTCGGCACCGACTGGTAACCGCCCTCGGTGATGGCGCGGGCGCCGTAGGAGAGACGCTTGCCGCCTTCGAAGGTGGCGCGTATCGCCGGATGCGTCTTGAAGCGCTGGAACTCCTCGAACGGATAAAGATAGGGGTTCTTGTAGTTCAAATGCACCACGAACCCGACGGCGACGAGGTTGTCTTCCAGGTGGTAGAGGAAGGAACCGCCGCCCGTCTTCATGCCGAGCGGCCAGCCGAACGAATGCTGCACCAGGCCTGGCTTGTGGTTCTCCGGCTTCACCTGCCAGAGCTCCTTCAGCCCGATCCCGTATTTCTGCGGCTCCCGGTCGTCCTGCAGACCGAAGCGCAGGATCAGTTGCTTGGCGAGCGAACCGCGCACACCTTCGCCGATCAGCACATATTTGCCGTGAAGCTCCATGCCGCGGGTGAAGTTCGGACCCGGCTCGCCATTCTTCTCGATACCCATGTCGCCGGTGGCGACGCCGATCACGGCACCCTGGTCATTGTAGAGCACTTCTGTCGCGGCAAAACCCGGATAGATTTCGACGCCCAGCGCCTCCGCCTTTTCGGCGAGCCAGCGACAGACGTTTCCGAGCGAGACGATGTAGTTGCCATGGTTGTTCATCAAAGGCGGCATGGCGAAGTTCGGCAGGCGGACGGAACCGGCCGGCCCTAAGAACAGGAACTGGTCGTCGGTGACCGGCGTCTTGAAAGGATGCCCCTCATCCTGCCGCCAGTCCGGCAAAAGCTTGTCGATGCCGACAGGATCCACCACCGCGCCGGAGAGAATATGCGCGCCGACTTCCGAGCCTTTTTCCAAGACAACGACGGTCAGTTCCGGATTGATCTGCTTCAGGCGGATCGCCGCCGAAAGACCCGCCGGCCCGGCGCCGACGATCACCACGTCGAATTCCATCGATTCGCGTTCGGGAAGTTCCTGCTCGCTCATTTCCAACTCCGCTCGCCGGCCCCTCCCGGCTCATATTCAGGCACCTGTCTTGACAAAAGCGACCCGGTTTGTCGAGGCGGGAAAGCGTCTTCACCCTTGCCATTCGCGCAAACTGCGTTTCGCTTTTCTCATATTACTTTTACGTGCACGTCAATTATAGCAATGAGACCCACGAAAGCAAGATCGGCCTTTCCCGACTCCGCGGCGCTGTTATAAAGGCCGATATCGATGACAGAATTGGCGAAGGAACCACATCATGGATCTCGGAATTTCGGGCAAACGCGCCCTTGTGCTTGCCTCGTCACGCGGGCTCGGCCTCGGCATCGCCAGGGCGCTTGCCGCCGAAGGTGCGAATGTGCTGCTGGTCGGCCGTTCCGGAGACAGGCTTGCTGAAAACTGCAAGGTGATCAATGCCGAGGGCAAGGGAAAGGCCGACTGGGTCTGGGGCGACCTTTCCGAACTGAATTTCGTCGAGACGATGACCACGGCTGTGAAGGAAAAACTCGGTGGCATCGACATCCTCGTCAACAATACCGGCGGCCCGACGCCCGGCACCTCGGAGGAAATGACGGCGGACAAGCTCGACACTTTCTTCCAGTCCATGGTGCTGCGCGTCATCACGCTGACCAATGCCCTCCTGCCGCAGATGAAGGAACAAGGATGGGGGCGTATCCTGACGGTCGCCTCCTCCGGCGTTTTTGAACCCATCCCCAATCTGGCACTATCCAATACGCTGCGGTCGGCCCTGGTCGGCTGGAACAAGACGCTCGCGGTGGAAGTAGCGGGCCACGGGATCACCGCCAATATGCTGCTTCCCGGCCGCATCCACACCGACCGCATCGACGAACTGGACGGGGCGAATGCCAAGCGTACCGGAAAGTCGCTGGAGGAAATCCGCGCGGCATCGGTCAAATCGATCCCCGCCGGTCGTCTCGGCAAGGTGGAGGAATTTGCGGCAGCCGGCGCCTTCCTGTGCTCGGTACCGGCAAGCTATGTCACGGGTACGATGCTTCGTGTCGACGGCGGCGCTTCCCGCTCGATCTGACTGGCTGCGGCGAGCCGCGCCAAACCCAAAAGCTAAACATTGAATCGAATTGCGGTCCCGGCATTTCCGGGATCGCAATAGGACGGCGATAGGAATTGGGCAGGCCCCAACTCACAGGATCGCCGGCATGATCGAAAGCATTTCCGGGGCCGCCGAAGCTCCCTCCCCGAGTAGTCCCGCAACGGCCGCGCGGACGCCGACCTCCACGGCTGCGGCAATCGCCCAGACGCTTGCGGTTGAGCAAGTGGAGACAGCATTTCTCGGAACCCGGCAAGCGGCCACGCGGTACGCGTCCGAGACCGCGGCGCTTGCGAACAAGTCCACCATGCTTCATGCGCGCAGCCTGGAAGCGGTGGACGATGTGGTTGTCCGTAATCTCCTGGACAGCCTCTCGCCGGCGAGCCGCATCATTGGTAGCTTCTTCCTGACCGATGGCGAAGACCCAGCGCCGAAATCCTTGATTGCCACCTATTACGAAGACGTCTGACATCGACCCACCGCGCAATCACATTTGCCGGCGCCGATACGAAAGCCTATGATCCCCAAAATCCCCGGCTCGGAGGTCTCACATGAAATTCGCCAGACCGGCACTCGTCATCCTAGGCATTCTCCTGACCCTCATTGGCATCCTGTGGATCAGCCAGGGCAGCGGGATATTTCCCTATCCGGCGGCAAGTTTCATGATCAACCAGACGCCCTGGATCGCCAATGGCGCGATTGCGGTGATCGTCGGGCTCGGGATCATCTGGCTTGCGCGGCGTGTTCTCCGCTAACGGTGCGGCAGGTAACCTTAACGAATAACCAGAACACCAGACTCCGTTTGCCTTAGCCCCCTCCAATGTCGTTTATAGAAGGCGCAATGCATTGCCAAAGTCGGCGCTCAGCGCTGCGGGCGGCCGGGTCAGGGGGTGACCCGGCCGCTTTCGATATCAGGGGTACGCGGCCTAGGGAAAGCGAGGAGCGTTTTGCCCGGAGTTCAGAACTTTTCCGCCAGTTTCGGAAAGTCCTGAATCAGCGAATCCCGCACAACAAAGCTGATCGGCTTGTCACTATGCCGTTTTGTATCGACCAGCAGCCTTGCGAAGATGACGCGGCGCTCATCCTTCATCGCCCAGCCAACGAACCAGCCGAGCGGGCGCGCATAATCCGCCTTGCCGGCCTTGTCGCGCAGCCAGCCTGATCCGGTCTTACCCTGGATATCCCAGCCTTCGCCTGCTTCGAAATGCGGGACGATGGCGAGCGTCATGTCGACGGCATGCTCGGAGATCGGCAGGCCTCCGTTGAGGAAGCGGCGCAGGAATTGCACCTGCTCGTCCGGCGAGATCTTCAAGGACGACATCAGCCAGGATTCGGTCAGGCCGTCGGTCTTGCCGGGGCCGCCGGAGACATCGCGATTGCCGTAGCCGAAACGCTGGATGTAATCTGCAAACGTCCCTTTTCCGAGCTTGCGGGCGATCTCCTGCGAATACCAGACGACCGATTCCTTTTCCCAGATCAGCGGATCGACATCCTTCTTGACCCGCTCCGGTCCGCCGAACTTCGCCTGGTATTTCCAGCGGGGGTTCTGGGGGTCGGTCAGGATGCCGGCGTCATAGCCCATCATGGCCAAAGGCAGTTTGAAGGTCGATTGCGGATAAAAACCCTGGTCGCAGGTGCCCTGGCGGTAGAGAGCATCGCCGCTCTCCTGGTCGATGATTACGGTGCAGCGGATCGGCTCCGCCGCCCGGATCGTAGTGCAATCCAGCAAAGCAACGGTAATTCCGAGCGAAAATGCAAGAAGAAAGGAATTTCTGAAAGCCATCGAGATGCTCCAAGTGTGGTGACCGGGCCTTTTTAGGCCGGCTTGCGAGCCCCGATCAAACGATGATATCTGCGGGCAGACATGAATCAAACTAGGGCATTGCCATGGTCCGGCCGTATTTGCCGCTGAACGCGCTGCGCGCCTTCGAGGCGGGTGCGCGTCACCTCTCCTTCACCCGGGCGGCGATCGAGCTGAACGTCACGCAGGCGGCCGTCAGCCATCAGGTGAAGCTTCTGGAGCAGCGGCTCGGCGTGACGCTGTTCCGCCGCCTGCCGCGCGGGCTGATGATCACTGAGGAAGGGCTCGCGCTCCTGCCGGCACTGCAGGATTCGTTCGACCGAATGGCGGCAATGCTGGAGCGCTTTGAAGACGGGCATGTGCGCGAGGTGCTGAAGCTTGGCGCAGTCGGTACGCTCGCGGTCGGCTGGTTGCTGCCCCGGCTTGCCGATTTCCGGGAGAAGTATCCGTTCATCGACTTGAGGCTCTCCACCAACAACAACCGCGTCGACATCGCCGCGGAAGGGCTCGACTACACCATCAAGTTCGGCAACGGTGCCTGGCACGATATCGAGGCGGAAGCGCTCTTCGAAGCACCCCTTTCGGTGCTCTCCATTCCGTCGATCGCAAGGCAGCTGAAAGCTCCGGAGGACGTGGCGCACCAGACGCTGCTGCGCTCTTACCGCGCCGACGAATGGCCGAGCTGGTTCGAGGAGGCAGGCGTCTCCCCGCCGCCGATCCGCGGCATGGTGTTCGACAGCTCGGTGCTGATGGTCGAGGCGGCCTTGCAGGGCGCCGGCGTGGCGCTCGCCCCACCGCTGATGTTTTCCCGACAGCTCGCCGCCGGCATCATCGAACAACCCTTCGATATCTACATATCCAAGGGCAGCTACTGGCTGACGCGGCTCAAATCCCGGTCGGTCACGCCGGCCATGGAAATGTTCCGCAACTGGCTTGCCGGAATGGCTGCGGAGACGCGAGGTCAGTTGAAAATCTAGGGCCGCCAGGGTTGCCATCCGCCTTCCCTTGTGCGATCACGCGCCCTCTCAAAATTTCCTGGGCGCGAGCAGCGCCCTTTTTGCGTTCGGAACCTTGTGGGTTTCGGTTCAACGATCTTCGATGGATAAAAGGAGCACGGCCATGGCACGGGCGCTCGGGCTTGATTTC
The DNA here is from genome assembly GCF_002968575.1 of Neorhizobium huautlense. Taxonomy (GTDB): domain Bacteria; phylum Pseudomonadota; class Alphaproteobacteria; order Rhizobiales; family Rhizobiaceae; genus Neorhizobium; species Neorhizobium huautlense. The sequence goes on from NZ_PVBM01000006.1 coordinate 36,711, forward strand.
GGCACGACCAATACGGTTCTGGCGCTTGCCGACGGCGGCAGCGCCACGCATTCCATGCACTTTACCAGCAGCGCGGGCGAGAGCGATATGATGCGCACCGCGCTTTCCTTCATGAAGGACCCGGTGATGGGGGCGCAGGCGCTGAAGGTCGAGGCCGGACAGGCGGCGATCCGCCAGTTCATCGACAATCCCGGCGACTGCCGTTTCCTGCAGTCGATCAAGACCTTTGCGGCAAGTGCGCTCTTCCAGGGCACTCTGATCTTCGCGCGCCGGCATGTCTTCGAAGACCTGATGGAGATCTTCCTCAAGCGTCTCAAGACCTATGCAGACGACAATTGGCCCTCGGAGATTTCCCGCGTCATCGCCGGCCGGCCGGTGCATTTTGCCGGAGCCAACCCGGACCCGAAGCTCGCCACCGAACGCTACAACGAGGCTTTGACGCGGCTCGGCTTTCCGGAAATCCACTATGTCTACGAGCCCGTGGCGGCGGCCTATTATTTCGCCCAGACGCTGAAAAGCGATGCCAACGTGCTGGTTGCCGATTTCGGCGGCGGCACAACCGACTATTCGCTGATCCGTTTCGAGCGCAAGGCAGGCAAGCTGACGGCGACGCCCATCGGTCATTCCGGCGTCGGCATTGCCGGCGATCATTTCGACTACCGGATGATCGACAATCTGGTGGCGCCCGAAATCGGCAAGGGCAGCAAGTTCAAGAGTTTCGACAAGGTACTGGACGTGCCGGCCGGCTACTACGCCAATTTCGGCCGCTGGAACCAGCTGTCGATCTTCAAGACCACACGCGAATTCACCGATTTGAAATCGCTGGTGCGTTCTGCGCTCGACCCGGACAAACTGGAACTCTTCATCGATCTCGTCGAACATGACGAGGGCTACCCGCTCTATCAGGCGATCTCTGCGACCAAGATGGCGCTGTCCGGCGCTGAAGAAGCCGAATTCAACTTCGCGCCGCTCGGCAAAGCCGGCCGCAAGCTGGTGACACGGGCCGATTTCGAGACGTGGATCGCCGACGATCTTGCCCGCATCGAGGGCGCGCTTGACGAGGTGCTGGAAAAGACGAATACGCGGCCTGCAGAAATCGACAAGGTGTTCCTGACCGGCGGCACGTCCTTCGTGCCGGCCGTGCGCGGCATCTTCACTCGGCGCTTCGAGGCTTCGAGGATCGAAAGCGGCGGCGAACTGCTATCGATTGCGCATGGCTTGGCCTTGATCGGAGAGAGCGACAACGTCCAGCAATGGGCGGCGTGACTTCCCTCGGAGCCTGCGGTTCGCTAGGGTGAGATCGATGAACGCCGCCAAGGATCTCGATACGCCGGAGCTTCGTGCCCTTCTGCATTTCTATGCGGATTCGGGGGTAGAATGGCTTGTCGAGGACGAACCGGTCGACCGGTTTGCGCAATTCGCTGCGCAGAAGGCGGCGCAGGCCGAGGCAAAAATGCCGGCGACGGCGCGCCAGCAGCCGGTGCAGGGTGAAACCGCTCCCTTGTCCCGAGCCGCGAGCGCTCCTGCACCCGCACAGGGTCGCACCGCTCCGACCCCCCGGCCCGCCACCGGATCGGCGCCGCCCTCGGTCGCCGTTCCGGACGGCGAGGCCGTTGCCTCGGCCCGCTTTGCGGCGGAAAGCGCCCGGTCGCTGCCGGAACTCAAGACGGCGCTCGAAGCCTTCAACGGCTGCAACCTCAAGAACGGCGCCCGCTCCACCGTTTTTGCGAGCGGCGATCCCGGCTCGGGCATCATGGTGATCGGCCCGATGCCGAATGCCGACGACGACCGTGACGGCATTCCCTTTTCAGGGCGGCAGGGCCAGCTCCTGGATAGAATGCTCGGCGCAATCGGTCTTTCGCGCCAGGCGGTCATGCTCAGCAATGTAATTCCCTGGCGGCCACCCGGCAGCCGCATGCCCTCAGACGCCGAACTCGAGATATGCCGGCCCTTCCTCGAGCGACAGGTGGCGCTTTCGGAACCTAAACTGCTCCTGCTGCTCGGCAATTTTCCCGCCCGCTTTTTCTTCGGCGGCAATGGGACGATCCACTCGCTGCGTGGAGAATGGCGCGATATTTCGTTCGGCGGCATTAGTCTTCCGGCGATCGCAACCCTGCATCCGCAGGAGCTTCTGGCTGCCCCCGCCAACAAGGCGCTCGCCTGGCAGGATCTGCTGACGTTCAAAATGCGGCTTTCCGCCTCTTAACCGCCCGCTTTTCAGGCAAGTCCGACCTGAAGGGGCACAAGGTTACCAAATTATGAAAAGCGTCATGCATTTAGCGCATGGCAGCGCAGCGTTTTGTTGCATTGCAGAATCAATGTTGCATTGCAATATATGGATTGTGTCTTGGGAGGAATTCTAGGTTTAAGGAACCAAGGCCATGACTACCCGCTTCCGTCCGATCCATTCGGGCTTCGAAACCCTTCGCATCGCCGGCATGCCGCCGCGCTCGACGCAGGGTTATCATCATTTCGGTTCAGCCACCAACGAGCAGATGACATCGCGCGCCATGGCGCGTCCGATGGGCGTTGCCCGTCCCGCTGCCGTCTTCGCGGATTTCCGCGAGCGCTGATCAAACCGACAAGGAAGCCATCATGACAACTGCCCTCCTCCATCCGATCCGGACGCTGCGCGAAAACCTGTCTCAGATCGGCGCTGCCGTAAATGCCTCGCGCGAATATAGCCGCGCCGGCGCCATACGTGCCAGCGCCGAGAAGGTCAATCCCCTCACGGCGGCAATCCCGCTCTGATCTGAACGGTTCTTCAGGTCCCGGCACCCGGCGGCGATGCCTTGCGCGCCGCCTTTCGCTCGAGCCCGAGCTGGTGCTCTCGGTAAATGATGAATATCCCCGCCGAGACCGTGATTGCCGTTCCGACGAGCATGCTGACGGTCGGCACATCTCCGAACAGAACATAGGCGATGCCGATCCCCAGCAGGATCGACGTATATTCGAAGGGCGCGACGGTCGAAACGTCGGCGTTGCGATAGCTTTCGGTCAAAAGCAGCTGTCCGATGCCGCCGCAGAATCCGGCTCCAACGAGAAAGAGCTTTTGCTCCACCGTCAGGGGAGCCCAGCCGAACGGCAGGCTGACCAGGGAGAAGACCGCCGCCGTCAGCGAGAAATAGAGAACGATGGTCGAGGTCTTCTCGGTGCGGACGAGCTGGCGTGTCTGGACCAGCGCAAAACCTGCCAGGACTGCCGACAAAATCACCGCGGCGGCTCCGACCGCCTGCTCCGATCCCATGCCGCCCTCATTGAACATGGTCAGTTTCGGCCACGAAATGATCACCACTCCGACCATGCCGATCGCCACCGCGGTCCATCGATAGATGCGCACCGTTTCCTTCAGGACGATGGCCGCAAAGACCACCGCCAGCAGCGGCGTCGAATAACCGAGCGCAATGGCATCCGGCATCGGAAGGTGCACCAGGCCGTAAAACCCGCATGCCATGGAGAGGATGCCGAAGAAACCGCGCTTGAGGTGGCCCGGAAGACTTTCGGTGTGGAAACCGCGCTGGAGTTCACGCTGAGCGGCGAGATAAACCAGGATCGGCACGAGCGCGAAGGCAGACCGGTAGAATGTGATCTGGCCGGCAGGAACACCTGCGCCCGCCGACTTGATGCAGGTTTGCATCATCACGAAAACGACGACGGAGGAAACTTTGAACATGATTCCCCGAAGGGGATTCAGGGCGTCGGCAGCCATAAACAGAACTCTTGGAAGATTTTTGGCCGCGTCAATACGGAGCCTGGCAGGAGGTTCGGAGGGTCACTTTGCCGTCAAAGTAACTCAAAAGTGCGGCGCACGCGATCAAAACCGGTGATAGGTCTATGAATATCCGTGACCGGATAAATACGTGCGGGAATATACGGAGCCGTATGAGTTTATAATTTAGCGAAAATTTCAACAATCGTTTAGCATTGCGTGCAACTATGCCCGCGGCAATGGGACGCCGATCAATTCAAGGGATTACCGAAAGGCTCCCGACGCCACATTGAAGAGCCGGTTCAGGAAGAAACATGCGAACAGATACGGGCCAGATCGTTCATCTGGCAGATTACCGCCCCACCGATTTCATCCTGGAACGCGTCGATCTGACGTTCGAGCTCGATCCGACCAATACCAAGGTCGAGGCCAGGCTGATCTTCCACCGCCGCGAGGGTGTCGATCCGTCCGTCCCTCTGGCGCTCGATGGCGACGAGCTGTCGCTTTCCGGCCTCCTGCTCGACCAAAACGAAGTACCGGCCGGCCAGTACGACGTGACGCCGGAAAGCCTGACAATCCGCGATCTGCCCGCGGAGGCTCCCTTCGAGATCACCGTTACGACGTTCATCAATCCCGAAGCCAACACGCAGCTGATGGGCCTCTACCGCACCAACGGCATCTATTGCACCCAGTGCGAGGCGGAAGGTTTCCGGCGCATCACCTATTTCCCCGACCGGCCGGATGTGCTGGCGCCCTATACGATCACCATCATCGGCGACAAGGCCGCCAACCCGGTCATGCTGTCGAACGGTAATTTCCTCGGCGGCGCGGGTTACGACGAGGGCCGCGCGTTTGCCGCGTGGTTCGACCCGCATCCGAAACCAAGCTACCTCTTCGCACTGGTCGCCGGCGATCTCGGCGTCGTTGAAGACACGTTCGTCACCATGTCCGAACGTGAAGTGGCGCTGAAGATCTATGTTGAGCACGGCAAGGAAGCTCGCGCGGCCTACGCCATGGACGCGCTGAAGCGCTCGATGAAATGGGACGAGGAGCGGTTCGGCCGCGAATACGATCTTGACATCTTCATGATCGTCGCCGTCTCGGACTTCAACATGGGGGCCATGGAAAACAAGGGCCTCAACGTCTTTAACGACAAATATGTGCTGGCCGACCCTGAAACGGCGACTGACCAGGATTATGCCAATATCGAGGCGATCATCGCGCACGAATATTTCCACAACTGGACCGGCAACCGCATCACCTGCCGCGACTGGTTCCAACTCTGCCTCAAGGAAGGCCTGACGGTCTATCGCGACCACGAGTTTTCAGCGGACCAGCGTTCGCGCCCGGTGAAGCGCATTGCCGAAGTGCGGCACCTGAAGTCGGAGCAGTTTCCGGAGGATGCCGGGCCGCTGGCCCATCCCGTCCGCCCGACCAAATATCGCGAGATCAACAATTTCTACACGACGACCGTCTACGAAAAAGGTTCGGAAGTCACCCGGATGATCGCCACGCTTCTCGGCCGCGACGATTTCAAGGCCGGCATGGACCTTTATTTCGAGCGCCATGACGGGCAGGCCGCAACGGTCGAGGATTTCGTCAAATGCTTCGAGGATGCCAGCGGCCGCGACCTGACGCAGTTCTCGCTCTGGTACCATCAGGCAGGCACCCCGCTCGTGACGGCTTCCGGCGGTTACGACCAGTCGAACGGCACCTTCACGCTGTCTCTGGAGCAGATGATCCCTGCGACGCCCGGCCAGGCGGCCAAGGAGCCGATGCATATCCCGCTGTCTTTCGCGCTGATCCTCGACAACGGCTCTCTCGCAACGCCCACCGCCGTCAAGGGCGGTGAGGTCACCGGCGACGTGCTGCACCTGACGGACCGCAAGCAGACTTTCACCTTCTCGGGAATCTCCTCACGTCCCGTCCTTTCGCTCAACCGGTCCTTCTCGGCGCCGATCAACCTGCATTTCGATCAGGCACCGGCCGATCTCGCCCATATTGCCCGCCATGACACCGACCTCTTCGCCCGTTGGCAGGCACTCACCGATCTTGCCATGCCGAACCTGATGAAGGCGGCACGCGACGCCTGCGACGGCAAGGAGATCACCTGTGATCAGGCCCTGATCTCGGCCCTTCTCGAGGCCGCGGCAGACGACAAGCTCGAGCCGGCCTTCCGTGCCCAGGCGCTGACGCTTCCAAGCGAGTCCGACATCGCTCGCGAACTGGGCAGCAACAACGATCCCGATGCGATCCATCGCGGACGCCACGCCGTGCTTGATGCGATAGCGAAGGCTGGAGAAAAGATCTTTCTGCGGCTTTTCGAAGAGATGGCGATTCCCGGCCCCTATAGGCCGGATGCGGCGAGCGCCGGCAAGCGTTCGCTCAGGAACAGCGCGCTTTCCTATCTCACCTATGCGGAGGGAACGCCTGCCCGCGCGGCGGAGGCTTTCGGTTCGGCCGACAACATGACCGACCTGGCGCAGGCGCTCACGCTGCTTGCCAACCGCTTCCCCGATTCGTCCGAGACGACGGCGGCGCTTGCGAGCTTCCTGACCCGCTTCGACGGCAACCCTCTGGTCATCGACAAGTGGTTCTCGATCCAGGCGACCATTCCCGGCGCCGGAGCCTTGACCCGCGTAAAGGGACTGATGGAGAACCCCCGTTTCGTCGCCACCAATCCGAACCGCGTCCGCGCCCTGATCGGCACCTTCGCTTTCTCCAACCCGACGGGCTTCAACCGCGCCGACGGAGAAGCCTACCGGTTCCTCGCCGAGCAGATCCTGGCAATCGACCCGAAGAACCCGCAACTCGCCGCCCGCATCCTCACATCGATGCGCTCCTGGCGTTCGCTGGAGCCCGTTCGTGCCGATCACGCGCGTTTGGCACTCGGGGCGATCGAACGCGCCTCGGCGCTGTCGACGGATGTCCGGGATATCGTCGAGCGCATGCTCAAGGGCTGACGAAAAATGCCGCCACGGGCACTCCCGCGGTGGCGCTTCTCCTCACGCCGCTAATGCGCTGCCCGCAGACTCGGGCGAATCGCATTGAAATCAAAGTGTTAAAAAAATCTTATCAACCCTCTGGACACGAAGAATCACTAATGATTCATTAAGTCAGATTCGGGCGAGCGGCGCGTCGAATCACCACGAGGGACTACATGAGAACGATGGCGGACGTGCAGCGGGCAACCGCGGCCGAGGGGCGGCTGCGTTTCAAATTTCCGAGCTTTTCGAGTTTGAAGCACGTCATCCCAGACGAGGCTCGGCTTTCGGTTCAGCCCATATCGCGGCAGATGCCGCGGGTGGAGCTAGTTCTGAAGCGGTCGATCCCTCTCCTCATTATCGCCTTCCTCTCCGTTGTCGCGGCGTCTCGCATTCTCGGTATCATAGCCGAGCATGGACGAATGGAAGATGGCGCGCAGCAATCGACCGCGCTCATGGCTATGGCGGCGAAGGCGGCCTTGTCGTCCGAGCCCTTCGACTTTTCCGTCAACAACCGTACGATGGCGGAAACGCGCGTTGGCGCCGTTCTGCCGTCGCCTCAGCTTCGGGCCGATGCCTTCATTCTGCTCGTCGATGATGCCGGGTACATCTTCGGCGGGTCCGGACAGGTGGCCGCCTATGTCGGGCGGCGTCTCACATCCGTCCTGCCGGAAACCGCAGCTCTGCGCCGGCTTGGCGAAGACAATAGCGTCATCGAGACCTATTTCGGCGCTGTCCCGCACTATGCTGCGATCCAGCCTATCGGCAGCGAAGGCGCGCTGATCGTCGCGGCCCATTCGCTTGAAAGCATCAACCGCTTCTGGCGGCACGAAGTCTCGCTCAACGTGACGCTTTTCACCGGCATTTCCGCAATTCTGCTCATTATCCTCTACGCCTACTACATGCAGGTGAGACGGGCGCGCGAGGCGGACGACGTCTTCGTGGAATCGAACCTGCGTATCGAGACCGCATTGTCGCGCGGACGCTGCGGCCTGTGGGATTTCGACGTCACCAACCGGCGCCTGTTCTGGTCGGGCTCCATGTACGAGATGCTCGGCCTGCCGCCCGCCGGCAACGTCATTTCCTTCGCCGACGCAGCACGGATGATGCATCCGAGCGACGGCAATATCTACGCGCTTGCCCGGGCGATCAGCCGCAGCAACGCCAAACAGGTCGATCAGGTCTTCCGCATGCGCCATGCCGCCGGCCACTATGTCTGGATGCGAGCGCGTGCCCAGGTGGTGAAGACCTCCGCCGGTCGCACCCATGTCATCGGCATCGCAATGGACGTCACCGAGCAGCACCGCCTCGCCCAGCGTTATGCGGAAGCGGATCAGCGCCTGGCCGACGCGATCGAATGCACCTCGGAAGCCTTCGTGCTGTGGGACAAGAACGACCGGCTGGTCATGTGCAATACCCATTTCCAGCAGGCTTACGGATTGCCGGACAGCGTGCTGGTGCCCGGCACCGAACGTACCGCCGTCAACGCTGCGGCAGCGCGTCCTGTCATCGAACGCCGTGTCGCCGATCCGGACGGGAGCGGCATGTCCCGCACCACCGAAGTGCAGCTTGCCGACGAGCGCTGGCTGCAGATCAACGAGCGGCGCACCCGCGACGGCGGGCTTGTCTCCGTCGGCACCGACATCACGCTGCTGAAACGCCACCAGGAGCGGCTGCGCGACAGCGAGCGCCGGCTGATGGCAACGATCGGCGATCTTTCCTCGTCGCAGAAGAAACTGGAGCGACAGAAGGCCGAGCTTTCCACCGCCAATGCCAATTATCAGGCGGAAAAGGAGCGCGCCGAAGCCGCGAACAAGGCGAAATCCGAGTTCCTCGCCAATATGTCGCACGAGCTGCGGACGCCGTTGAACGCCATCCTGGGCTTCTCGGAAATCCTGATGAACGGCATGTTCGGCCCGCTCGGTTCGCCAAAATACATGGAATATTCCAAGGACATTCACGACAGCGGCAAACACCTCCTGAACGTCATCAGCGACATTCTCGACATGTCGAAGATCGAGGCCGGCCACATGCGCATCCAGTGCGAAGCCGTGGACCTGAAGCCGCTCATCGAGGAAAGCCTGCGCCTGACATCGGTCGCGGCCCAGGATAAGGCGATCACCATTCAGCGGCGCCTGTGCGACGATCTCAACATGGGCGGCGACCGCCGCGCGCTGAAACAGGTGATGCTGAACCTCCTGTCCAATGCCGTGAAATTCACCAATGAGGGCGGCAAGATCGAATTGCGGGCGCGCCGGCTGGAGAAGGGCGTGCTGCTCACCATCGCCGACACCGGCATCGGCATACCGAAGGAATCGCTTAACAAGATCGGTCAGCCGTTCGAGCAGGTGCAGAGCCAATATGCAAAGAGCAAAGGCGGTTCCGGCCTTGGCCTCGCCATCTCCCGCTCGCTGATCACGCTGCACGGCGGCACCATGCGGATCCGGTCCAAGGTCGGTGAAGGCACCGTCGTTTCGCTGCACATTCCAGACCTGCCGTTTCCGGTCGCCATGAGACGGTCTGCCTGAAACCGACCCACTGGCTGAGGCGCGGGAGCGGCAGGGGCGATCCCGCCGCATCCGCACCGTAGCAAGTGGTCAGAGATCGCGGGTGATATCGGGGTTTGTCAGCCAGCCCAAAACCGGTTCGTCGGATTTGCCATTCTTGGTCACAAAAACATCTTCGCATCCCTTCACCGCCAGCATCGCCGCACGCGCATCGGCAAGCGTGGCGTCTTCCTTGACGAAAACGAAGCGCTTGGCAATCTCGCAGATGGTCTGGTCACCCGCCTGATGGCTGAGCAACTCGGTAAGGCTTGCTGCGGACGGGCTGTCTGCAGGTGCCTGCCCCGCTTCCGCGAGTCTGGACTGGTCGGCGATGAACCGATTGAGCGTGCTTTCATGGATCACGTATTTGATCGTACCGCGCGGCGTGAAGATCAGGACGCGCGAATAACCTTCACCGACAAGCGCTGTTAGATCACCGACCAGAATCGCCTTTTCGTCCTCTCCCTCCTTGAGCTGAAGGGCCTTGATCGAGCCTCGAGGTTTCATCGCCTGTCGGACTGGCGTTTGAGCCAGGCGCTGCTCCGGCGTCAATCTGTCGACAATCCGATTGACCGCCTCATTGGCCTCCTTGAAATTCTCCCGGGTAAAATAGAATGTCAGGATAGTTCCCACCCAGGTGCCGAAAAGCGGCGCAAGCACATTGAAGACCTCTCGTCCGGGACCAGTCACCTGGGCAAGCGACCAAAAGGCGGTCAGCAACAAACCGAAAAAGGACGATATAAAGACCAGCGCCGCGAGGTGGTTCTTGAAGTTCCTTTCCCACCATCCTTCGGCGACTGCAATTCCGCCCTCACCTGCATTCCCCATTGATCCCTCCATAAAACAACCATCGAGGGAATTATGCACCTTTTAATCAAACTTAAAAGGTGTAACAATTTATAAGGGAATTATCCTTTCGATACCACAACCTTCTGAAATATTGTGCGCACAGCAGTGGACAGACGCTTGACCTCGCCCTCAAGCGTTCCGATGTCCGGGCAGTCGCCGGCGCGGCAGATGCGCTCCACAAGGCCGGTCGGAGCATCGCCCGGATCGAAAGGCCCGTCGACGCAAAGCCGGATGATCTGGGACAGTTCCGTGAAGAGCCCGAGGGCCTCCAGGCAGGCTTCAAGGTCGCCGGGTTTCATCAACGTCTCGCCCACCGCCTTCAAGGTCTCTCCGGTGCTGAGCCCATAGGTATCAGCCGTGAGGCCCTTTGCCGGCGCGATCAGCCTGAGATATTGCGCAATGAATTCGATATCGATCAGTCCGCCGGGGATGAGCTTGAAATCCCAGATGTCGCGCGGCGGCTTTTCCTTTTCGATCAGTTCGCGCATTTCGGCCACGTCCGCGGCCACCTTTCCGACCTCCCTTTCCGCCGCCAGCACCTCCCGGATAACATCCCTCGCCTCGTCGACGAGACTGGCCTCGCCACAGATGAGCCGCGCCCGCGTCAGGGCCATATGCTCCCAGGTCCAGGCCTCCTCGCGTTGATATTTGCCAAAGGCGTTGATGCGGGTGGCGACCGGCCCCTTGTTGCCGGAAGGCCGCAGCCTAAGGTCAACTTCGAATATCACCCCTTCGGCCATGGGCGCAGAGAGAGCCGCGATCAGGCGCTGGGTCAGGCGCGTGAAATAGCGAGTGGAATCGAGCGGCTTCGCGCCTTCGCTTTCCATCGCTTCGCTGTCGTAGTCGTAGAGCAGAATGAGGTCGACGTCTGATCCGGCCGTCAGTTCGAAGCTGCCGAGCTTGCCCATGCCCATGACGGCCACCCTGCCGCCCGGATAGGTCCCATGCGCAGCTTCGATCTCCCGCACCACTGCGTTCAGAGCCGCTTCGATCAGGAGATCGGCGAGATGGGTAAAGCCGCGTGCAGCCTGCACGCCGGAAATTGCACCGGTCAGGAGCCGGATGCCGATGAGAAAACGCTGTTCGGCAGCAAAGATGCGCAGACGGTCGAGCTGCTCCTCGTAGTGTCTGGCTCCGCTGATAAAAGTCGTCAATCGCTGGGAAAGATAGTCCCGCGTCGGCAGTTCCGTCATCATGCCGGGATCCAACATGCCGTCGAAGACATGCGGCTTGGAGGCGATAATGTCGGCAAGCCGCGGCGCCGACGACATGATCGTGACGATAAGCGCAAGTAGCGGCGGATTGTTGCCGATCAGCGAGAAAAGCTGGATGCCGGCCGGCAGCCCCTTCAGGAAATGGTCGAAACGCAGAAGGGCTTCGTCTGCCCGCTGGCTTTCCCCGAAGGCTTTCAGGAGAGCCGGCATCAACTCGGTCAGCCGTTCGCGCGATTCGACGGATTGGGTTGCCCGGTAACGGCCATAGTGCCAGGTGCGAATGACGCGCGATATGTCGGCTGGCCGCTCGAAGCCGAGGGCCGCGAGCGTCTTCAGCGTTCCCGGATCGTCCTGCTGGCCGGTGAAGACGAGGTTGCCGTCGCCGCCGGAAAGCTTCGCCTCCTGTTCGAAAAGCCGCGCATAACGCTTCTCCACAGCCCGCAGCACCTCTTCCAGCCGGGCCGAAAAACTCGCGGCATCGGGAAAGCCCAGCATGAAGGCGATGCGTTTTAGCTCCGCATCCGTGCCGGGAAGGTCATGGGTCTGCTCGTCGTGCACCATCTGGATGCGGTGCTCGACATCCCGCAGGAACCAATAGCAGTCCGTCAATTCTGCCGCGATTTCGGGCGTGATCCACCTGGCATCCGCCAGCGCCTTGAGCGCCGCTTCGGTTTCGCGGGCGCGAAGCGGTGGCATCCGCCCGCCGGCGATCAGCTGCTGGGTCTGGGCAAAGAATTCGATCTCGCGGATACCGCCCCGGCCGAGCTTCACGTCGTGACCCTTCACGGTGATCGCGCCGTGTCCCTTGTGCACGTGGATCTGCCGCTTGATCGAATGGATATCGGCAATTGCCGCATAGTCCAGATATTTGCGGAAGACGAAAGGCGTCAGCAGCCGCATGAAGTTTTCGCCTGCAGCGATGTCGCCGGCAATCGGCCGGGCCTTGATGAAGGCGGCCCGCTCCCAGTTCTGCCCCCTGCCTTCGTAGTAGATCAGCGCCGCGTCGAGCGAGACGGCAAGCGGCGTCGAACCGGGATCGGGACGCAGGCGCAGGTCGGTGCGGAAAACATAACCGTCAGCCGTTCTCTCCTGCAGGATGCGGATCAGACGCCGCATCATCCGGCCGTAGGTTTCGGAAGCGTCGAGAGGGTCGGTAAGGATGCCGGCCTCCGGATCGAAAAAAACGACGATGTCGATATCGGAGGAATAATTGAGTTCGCGGCCGCCAAGCTTGCCCATACCGAGCACGATCAGACCGGAATCCTTGCTTGGATTATCCGGGTCAGGAATTTTGAGCTTGCCGCTCTCCTGACCGGCGAGCAAAAGGTGGTCGATTGCGGCGGCCACGCAGGCGTCGGCCATCGCACTCAACCATCGGGTTGTGTCGCTTGCGGAAAAGACGCGCGCGAGATCGGCAAGGGCGACCAGAAAGCTCAGGCCTCGCTTCGCGGTTCGCAGCGCGGTCATCACCTCGTTTTCGGAAGGCGTCTTGCCGTCTCTGGGCCGCCAGGCATTCCGCGCTGAATCGACCAGCCGGTCCAATGCCGGCTCCAGCGGCTCGGTGACCGCGGTGACAAGAAGCGCTGGGGAAACGGCCGCTGTATCGCGCAGATAGGGCGACAGCGTGAAAGCCGCGATGATGAATTCCTTGAGCGCGCTATCCGCCTTCAGCAATTCCGCAAGGAGCGGCTCGGTCTTGGCGATATCCCTCAGCCCGGCGGCGACCGATTTTGCTTCCGCCTGGTTCAGCGGCCGAATGATCTCCGCCTTGACCCAATCCAGCCGGCTCTGCTTTTCCGCCACGATATCCCTCCTCGAATCTCGCCTTGCCCTCTCCCAATTAGGGCTTCGGCGCGGGAAAGACCATGGTCGCGGTAAGGCCGGGCGCTTCCTTGTCGCTCTCGTCGGTGGCGGAAAGCTCGAGCGAGCCGCCATGTAACTCCATCACCGCCTCGACCAGCGACAGGCCAAGACCGGTGCCCGGTTTCGAACGGCTTTCGTCGAGGCGCACGAAGCGTTTCGTCACCTCCTGGCGCTTGTCGCGGGGAATACCCGGTCCGTGGTCGCATACGGAGAGGCGGAACGATCCGTTCTGTCCCGAAAGCCTTACGCAGATTTTCTTTTCGCCCTTGCCTTCGGCGGCATATTTGACCGCATTGTCGAGCAGGTTAAAGATCGCCTGCCCGATCAGTTCGCGATTGCCCTGAACCACCAGACCCGGCTGCAGTTCGGTCGTCAGAGAAAGGCCCGCTTCCTCCGCCACGGGCTCATAGAGCTCGGCGCTATCGCCGGAAATCGCCGAAAGATCGACCTCCGACATCTCCGCCGCGATGGAACCGGCTTCAACTCTCGAAATCATCAGCAGAGCGTTGAACGTCCGGATGAGCTGATCGGATTCGCCGATGATGCCCTCGAGAGCGGTCCGCCGTACATCGTCGCGTCCTTCTGCCAGCGCATCGGCGGCCTTGTTGCGCAATCTGGTCAGCGGCGTCTTCAGGTCGTGGGCGATGTTGTCCGAAACCTGGCGCAGTCCCTCGTTCAGCTTCTCGATACGCCCGAGCATGGCGTTCAGTGAATCCGACAGACGGTCGAATTCGTCGCCGGACTTGCCGATGGGCAGGCGCTGGGAGAGGTCGCCGGCCATGATCTTCTGGCTTGCCGCCGACATCCGGTCGATACGTTTCAGCGCGTTGCGGCCGATGCCGAACCAGATCACCAGCGCGCCTATTCCCATGATGGTCAGAGCCACCATCAGGGCCCGCCGCACGATGCCTCGGAAGCGCCCGGGATCGCCGAGGTCACGTCCAATCATCACCCTCAGGCCGTTATCCAGACGCAAGACATTGGCAACCGCCATGTGACGGCCGGGGCGGCTGACTTCCGCATAGGGCTCGTAGCTGAAAGGAAATCCCGTCCAGCCCTGCTCGTCGAGGACACCCGGCTGCACCGAAGCGACATTGCCGGCGAGCATCTCGCCATTCGGGCCGGCGATCACGTAAAGATTGGCGCCGGGCTGGCGGGCGCGACGCTCGATCATGCGCAAAAGAAGATTGATCCCTCCGCGTTCATAGGCGCGCTGAACATCTTGCACTTCTTCCTGCAGCGTCTGGCGCGTCTGCTGGGCGAGCAGGCGCTCGGACATGGCCGTCACGTAGACGACCAGAAAAGCGGCACACAGTGCAAAGAGCAGGATATAGAGCGCCGACAGCCGCACGGCCGTCGAGCGGAACATCAGACGGGCACGTGCCAGCAATGAAGCCTACCCCTCATCCTTGATCATATAGCCCGCACCGCGGATGGTCTTCAGAAGCGGTTTGTCAAAGTCCTTCTCGATCTTCGAGCGCAGCCGCGAGACATGCACGTCGATGACATTCGTCTGAGGATCGAAGTGGTAATCCCAGACGTGTTCGAGCAGCATGGTCCGCGTCACCACCTGTCCGGCATTCTTCATCAGGTATTCGAGAAGCCGGAATTCGCGCGGCTGCAGCAGGATTTCCTTGCCGGCGCGCCTTACTTCGTGGGACAGCCGGTCGAGTTCCAGATCGCCGACGCGGTAGACCATGTCCTGTTCCGGCGTCCCCTTGCGGCGGCCGAGCACCTCGACCCGGGCGAGCAGTTCGGAAAAGGCATAGGGCTTCGGCAGGTAATCGTCGCCGCCGGCGCGAAGGCCGGTCACGCGATCGTCCACTTGGCCCAGCGCGGAAAGGATCAGCACCGGCGTATTGACGCCGCGCTTGCGCAGTTCGCTGATGACCGACAGCCCATCCCGGCGTGGCAACATCCGGTCGATCACCATCACGTCGTAGGAATTTTCGGTACCCATGAAGAGGCCGCTTTCGCCATCGCTGGCGTGATCGACCACGATCCCGGCTTCGCGAAAAGCCTTGGTCATGTATGCGGCGGCCTCAAGATCGTCTTCGATCACCAGAATCTTCATGTGCGGCACAATAGCGTCCGCGTCCGTTTTTGCACCATGGGATTCGGCGCCCTGGCGGGAATAACGAATACTCGTTTCCATCTTTGATCCCTTTCAACGGAAGGGGCGCCGGCCGTTGCCGGCGGCGCCCCTTGCTTGGGTCTGGCGAATTGATCAGCCCTCGTTGATCGGCAGGGCGACGAAGCGGCTGTTGCCGCCGGATTCCACCTGGAACAGCGCACGGGTGCGGCCGTCCTTGCGGGCCTGTTCGATCACCTTGCCGATATCGGCTGCGTTTTCGACCTTGCGGTTGTTGACCGACACGATCTTTTCACCGGCCTTGAGGCCGCGGGCTGCAGCTTCCGAGTCCGGATCGACATCGGTCACCGAAAGGCCGGAGCCGTCTTCGGCGGGAGCGACGGTAATGCCGAGATCGGCCAGCGCCTTCTCACTGGACGGAGCCGGGGCGTCCGGCTGCTTCGGTTCCGCGGCGGCAGCTTCGTCGCTCTGGAGGTTGCCGAGCGTGACCGGGATGGTCTCCTTCTTGCCGTCACGCCACAGGTCGACATCGACCTTGGCATTCGGGCCGAAAGCGGCGACGCGCTTGGCGAGATCTCGGGCGTCCTTGATCGGCTGGCCGTTGACGGCGGTGATCACGTCGCCTTCCTTGATACCGGCCTTCTGGCCCGGCGAGCCTTCCTGCGGAGCAACGACGAGCGCACCCGAAGCCTCCTTGAGGCCGAGGGAATCGGCAATATCCTGATTGACCGGCTGGATCTGCACGCCGAGCCAGCCGCGCTCGACCTTGCCATCCTTGATGAGATCGTTGACGACATCCTTGGCGACCGAGGCCGGAATGGCGAAGGCGATGCCGACATTGCCACCAGACGGCGAAAAGATCGCGGTATTGATGCCGACGACTTCGCCGGAGAGGTTGAAGGTCGGGCCGCCCGAATTGCCGCGGTTCACCGCCGCGTCGACCTGGATATAGTCGTCATAGGGACCGGAGCCGATATCGCGGCCACGGGCCGAAACGATACCGGCGGTCACGGTGCCGCCAAGCCCGAACGGATTGCCGACAGCCACAACCCAGTCGCCGACACGGACCTTCGTATCATCGGCAAAGGTGACATAGGTGAATTTGCGGCTTGAGGCGTCGACCTTCAGCACGGCGAGATCGGTGCGGCTGTCCTTGCCGACAAGCTTGGCTTCCAGCTCGGTACCGTCGTTCATCACGACGGTGTAGGCCGAGCCGTCCGAAACGACGTGGTTGTTGGTCACCAGATATCCGTCTTCGGAAATGAAGAACCCGGATCCCTGTGCTGTCGGGCGAAGAGGATGCGGGCGGTTGTCATGACGATCGCGATCACGCGGACCGCCGCGCTCGGCGCGGTCCTGGTTGCGGTCGCCCGGGCCGCCAGGCATCTGGCCGCCGAACTCGCGGAAGAACCGCTTCAGGGGGTGATCGTCGGGAAGCTGGTCGAAGCCGCGGCCGCCGAAATTGAAGGTGAAGTTGCTGTCGTCGTCATCCGAGGCGACTTGAGTGTTGGATTGAACACGAACGGAAACGACGGCGGGAGAAACGGCCGAAACGACATCGGCAAAGCTTGGGGCCTGCGGTGCGGTAACGGTCACCGGAGCAGCATAGGATTGGACGATCTGCGCCGGGATGCCGCTCGCAAGCATGACCGCTGCAAGACCTGCAACCGTCGTGGTCTGCAGGACGGTCTTCAAAGAGGGACGTTCAATATTGCGCATCTGTTGCTACCTTCTTCTCGTCAGTCATGTTGTTGGCCGGAGGTCCGGCGTGCGGTGGATGACGAGAGATATAGGCGCCTGGAAGTTAACTGCAGATGGCGACCGGATGAAATATTGGTAATGTTCGGCTGACGCGCCGCCCTATTTCTTAAGAAGCTCTTCTATCCGAGCTTGTTCTTCCGGCGTCAGGGCCGGGACCGTTCGCTGGCTCGGGCGCGTGCGCACGAATACGATAATCGCAATGGCGCCGATAACGAGCAGCAGGATGGGTGCGGCCCAGAGGATCATCGTCTTGGCACTGAACCGCGGCTTCAGGAGCACGAATTCGCCATACCGGGAAACCACATAGTCGATCACCTGTCTGTCGCTGTCGCCATTCACCAGCCGCTCGCGCACCAGCACGCGCAGGTCGCGCGCCAGTTCCGCACTGGAATCGTCGATCGACTGGTTCTGGCAGACCATGCAGCGCAACTGTGCCGAAAGATTTCGGGCGCGCTGTTCGAGGGCCGGATCGGAAAGCACTTCATCAGGGTTGACCGCAAGAGCGGGCAACGCGCTGAAAACCAGAAAAATCGCGATCAGCAGCCGGCGCATCATTCCGCCGCCTCCAGCGTCGCTTTCACCGTTTTCGCCTTGCGGCTCGGCGCTCCGACCCGCAGGCGCCGGTCCGAAAGGGACACGAACCCACCCGCCATCATGATCAGCGCGCCGCCCCAGATGCAGAGGATGAACGGTTTCCACCAGATGCGCACGACGATGCCGCCGCCCTCCATCGGATCGCCGAGCGACACGTAAAGCTGGCTCAGTCCAAAGGTTTGGATGCCCGCTTCCGTCGTCGGCATCCGCCTCGCGGTATAAAGCCGCTTCGACGACCAGACGTCGGCGATCGCCACGCCGCCGCGGCTCACCGTGAAGTGACCGCGTTCTTCGGTAAAGTTCGGCCCCACCGCCTCGCGCATGCCGTCGAACGTCAGCGAATAGCCGCCGGCATCGACCGTGGCGCGCGGCTTCATCTCGACCACCGTCTCGGTTCCGAACAGGGTGGCGGAGAATATGCCCAGCACCGTCACGCCAAGGCCGAAATGGGCGATTGCCGTCCCGAATACCGATCGCGGCAACCCGGCCAACCTGCGAAATCCGACGACAAGACCGACTTTGGAAAAATTGCCGCGGTACCAGAGGTCGGCGACGGCGCCGAACATGCCCCAGAATCCGAGCGCAAGGCCGAAGATCGCCATCACCGGTCCACCGTTCTGGACATAGTAGAAGACGAGGCCTGCCACCAGCGCGAGCGCCGCAAAGAGATAGAGGCGCTGCAGGGCGCCGAGCAGATCGCCGCGTTTCCAGGCAAGCAACGGGCCGAAGGGGACCGCGACCAGAAGCGGCAGCATCAGCAGACCGAAGGTCATGTTGAAGAACGGCGCGCCGACGGAAATCTTTTCGCCGGTCAGGGTTTCGAGGATGAGCGGATAGAGCGTCCCGATCAGGACCGTCGCGGTCGCGACCGTCAGGATCAGGTTGTTCAGCACCAGCGCGCCCTCGCGCGAGATCGGCGCGAACAATCCGCCCGCCTTCAGCATCGGCGCCCGCCAGGCAAACAGGATGAACGCGCCGCCGATAAAGATCGCGAGGATGCAGAGAATGAAGATGCCGCGGGTCGGATCCGTCGCGAATGCGTGCACCGAGGTCAATACGCCGGAGCGCACCAGGAAGGTGCCGAGCAGCGACAGCGAGAACGTCATGATCGCAAGCAGCACGGTCCAGATCTTCAGGGCTTCGCGCTTTTCCATTACCAGGGCCGAATGGAGAAGTGCGGTGCCGGCAAGCCAGGGCATGAAGGAAGCGTTCTCGACCGGATCCCAGAACCACCAGCCGCCCCAGCCGAGTTCGTAATAGGCCCAATAGGAGCCCATGGCGATACCGGCGGTGAGGAAGGTCCAGGCGCCGAGCGTCCAGGGCCGCACCCAGCGGGCCCAAGCGGCGTCGATCCGGCCCTCGATCAGAGCGGCGACCGCAAAGGAGAAGCAGACGGAGAACCCGACATAACCGAGATAAAGCAGCGGCGGATGAACCGCGAGCCCGAAATCCTGCAGCACCGGGTTGAGGTCCTGCCCCTCCGCCGGAGCCGGATCGAGCCGGAGGAAGGGGTTGGAGGTGAGCAGGATGAAGAGCAGGAAGGCTGCGGTGATCCAGGCCTGCACGGCCAGCACGTTCGCCTTGAGGCTATCGGGGAGGTTTCTGCCGAAGACCGCAACCAGAGCGCTGAAGAAGACCAGGATCAGCAGCCACAGCATCATGGAGCCTTCGTGATTGCCCCAGACACCGGAATATTTGTAGATCAGCGGCATCAGCGAATGGGAGTTCTCCCAGACGTTTCTGACGGAAAAGTCGGAAACCACATAGGCCCAGGTCAGCGCAGCAAACGAAAGTGCAACCAGCCAGAATGTCGCCAGCGTGCCGGTTGTCGCGAGCGCCATCATCGCCGCGTCGCCGCGCCGGGCGCCGATCACCGGCAGGATCGCGAGGATCAGCGCGGCGGCGAGCGCCAGAACGAGTGCGTAGTGACCGATTTCGACGATCATTGGCTCGCAGCCCCCTTGCCCTCGTTCCATACGCCGTCGGCCTTCAGCCGATCGGCGACTTCCTTCGGCATATAGTTTTCATCGTGCTTGGCCAGCACGCTGTCGGCGACGAAATTATGGGCGGCATCGAACGTGCCTTCCGTCACCACGCCCTGGCCCTCACGAAAGAGGTCAGGCAGAATTCCGGTATAGCTGACCGGCACGTTGCCGGTGCCGTCGGTGACGGTGAAGCTTACCGTCGAGCCCTGGCCGCGCTTTACGGAACCTTCCGCCACCAGACCGCCCAAGCGAATCCGGGTGCCCGGCTTGACGTCGGTCTTTGCCAGGTCAGCCGGCATGAAGAAATAGGCGACCGACTGGCTGAAGGCGAACATGACGAGGAGCACGGCAACGATGATGAAGCTCATCCCGCCCGCGATCACTGCCAGCCGTTTCTGCTTGCGCGTCATTGCGTCACTCCATTGGGCGTCGAACCTTCCACGGCAAGCCCTATCTCGTTTGCCAGCGCCACCAGTTCGCCCGAGGACGGAAACTGCTTCAGCCCGCTCTTCAACGCTTCCTCGGCCTTTTCCTTTTCGCCCAGGACGGAATACGAGCGCACCAGTCTCACCCAGCCCTCGAGATTGTTCGGATCCTCTTTCAGCCGGGCGGCAAGGCTGTCGACCATGCCGCGGATCATCGCCTGCCGGTCGCTCTGTGTCATCGCTCCGGCCGCCGCCATGTCTTCCTGGGTCGGGTTGCCGAGAGCCGGTACCCCGCCGGTGTCGGTATCCGGGTTTGGCGCAACGGTGCCGCCGTTCTTTGCGATGTGCTGGTTGACGAGCTGCATCCAGGGGGCCTCTGGGGGAGATTCCTTGGCGATCGCCTCGAAGGCGGCCCTTGCCTCGACCGTGCGGCCGGCCTGTTCGAAACCGAGCCCAACATAAAACCGGGAGCGCGGATTTTTGGGGTCGAGCTTTACGGCTTCTTCGAATACCGAACGCGCATCCTCGGTCACGATGCCGTCATTGGTGGCGATGAGGGTCTCGCCAAGACCGGCGAGCCGCTCCGAGCTGGCACCGAGCAGACGGATTGCGTTGCGATACGCCATCTCGGCATCGCCAAGCCGCATCGTGCGGAAATAGATCGGCGCCAGCAGGTCCCAACCGGCGCCGTCATTGGGGTTCTGCGCCAAGTGCCGCTCCGCCTTGGCGACGAGCAGGGCGATATTGTTTCCCGGATTGGCGAGCCGCGCTTCGAGCGGCTGGTCCGGCAGGTTCGGATTGCCGAGAGTCAAATAAAGACAGAGCCCGACAATCGGGGGAATGACCGTCACGATGGCGGCGACCAGCGCATGGGATCTCTGCTTCGGGGCTTCAGAACTCGCTGCGCCATCCTCACTCGCCGCCGCAAGCAGCCGGCGACCGATCTCGGCGCGAGCATATTCAGCCTGCTGTGCATCGATCAGCCCCTGGGCACGATCGCGCTCCAGTTCCTTGAGTTGGTCGCGGTAGACTTCGACCTCACCGGCATGACTTGAAGGCGCCGCCATGCCACGGCGGGAGAAGGGCATGATCAGCACGGCTGCAACCGCCGCCGTCAGAAGCGCTAGGATGATCCATAAGAACATAATGGCCCATTACTGCAACCACCGGCGCATTCCAACTGCGGAGCCGGCGTTGACGCAAATTTGAGGCGTTTCGCCGCAAGTTATAACGCCGATATGGCACCGGAAGTCGCCCGTGGCCATGACATAAGTCAAAGATGGGGTCAGGTCAGCGGCGTCCAGGTCCCGTCCGAGTTGCGGCAGGCAGCACCTCGTGCGGTCATTTCGCGCCCTCCGGCCGTCAGCGTGTGGCGATATTGCCGGCAGTTCTGCCTTCCTACCTGATAGGGTGCATTGGCTATTACCTGGCCGCTTGCATCATCGCCCTTCCAGGGGATCGTCTGGCCCCCTGCGGCAGCTTCAAGCGCGCGATATTCCGCCTCCAGGGCGCGGGAGCGGTCGCTTGAGGAAAGTTCGACGCCGGCGCGGCCGACAATCCCGCCCTGCAACGCGGAGATATAGGATGCCGAAGCGGAAGGACGCGGCGAAAGAAGCCCGCGCGATCCTCCCTTGTCGGCACCGGACGACGTACCGCAGCCTGCTAGCAGACCGGTTACGACAGCCAGGGTTAGGATGTTTTGGAGGCCTTGGGATCGCATATCAGAACCGGCTCATAAGTCATCTTCATTCAGGAATCGATCCGGGAGTGCTCCCGTCCCGGCATGGCATCATTACGGCATTGCTGGGAAACTCGCAGATCCGCCGATCGTTCAATTTCCCCTTTTAGCGGAGGGAGATAGCCACGTCCCAGACCACGAAGATATAGCAGGCGATCTATCCGTCCATATTGCGGCGCACTGATTGCCGGAATGTTGCGCATCCGTCACACTTGCGCCCCGCACCGAGCTCATGATCTTTCAGCTCGCATCCTTCGTCACGCCCGGCAGAAGCAGCTGGGCTCTCAGGCCGCCACGCAGGCCTCGGGTCAACTCGAACCGACCCTGATACTCGCCGGCAATCTCCCGGACGATCGAAAGGCCAAGTCCGGCTCCCGGCTTGCTTTCGTCGAGCCTCCTGCCGCGCTTCATGGCTTCGCGGATCTGATCGGGTTCAAGTCCCGGTCCGTCGTCTTCGACTGCCATCTCAAGCCAATAGCGGCGCGGTACCTCGGCTTCCCTGCCAGGCGGAGCGGGAGCCGTCGCTGCGGTGATCCAGACCCCCGTCTTGCAGAAGCGCGCGGCGTTCTCGAGCAGGTTGCCGATCGTTTCCTCTACGTCCTGCTGCTCCATCGCAAGCGCCATGCCGGGCGGGAAGACGGACAGGTGGAATTCTTTTTCGGGGTTCAGCCGGCGCATCACCCGCACCAGCCGTTCCAGCACCGGCTCGACATCCGTACGGGCGAGCAGGGATTCGCGCTGGGCGGCGATGCGCGCGCGGTTCAGGTAGGACTGTACCTGCGCCTGCATCGCCTCGGCCTGCGAGCGGACCAGGTCCGACTGCACCTTCTCGAGCATCCGGGATTCATTTAGGAGAACGGCGATCGGCGTTTTCAGCGAATGGGCGAGATTGCCGACCTGCATGCGCGCCCGCTCGACAATGCGGCGGTTGCTTTCGATCAGCGCGTTGATTTCGTTGGCGAGCGGCATGACCTCGCGGGGGAATTCGCCGTCCAGCCGCTCCGCCTCCCCTCGACGCACCTTTTCAAGCGCGCGGCGGGCACCCACCAAGGGCTGCAGCCCGTAGAGAATGGCGAGGCCGTTGACGACGAGGCTTCCGACACCGAAGACGGCGAGCGCGATATAGAGGCTGCGGGAGAATGCGCGGATGTCATCTTCCACCACACCGAGATTGCCTGCCACCCGGAAGCGGGCGGCACGGCCTTCCCCATCGAGCACCACCTCGGTCTCCGAGATCAGCAGTTGGTTTCCGAAGGCGTCGGTTGCCGGATAGAAGCGCTCGTAGCGATTGTTGAACGGCACTGCCAGAATCGAAGGCACGCTGATGTTGGAGGTGCCGAGCGAGGATGAGGAGAGCGGCCTGGCAGCAAATGTGCCGAGCGGTTCGATGATCCAGTACCATCCCGTCTCCGGCTGTGAAAAACGCAGGTCGCCAAGTTGCGGGCTGCCGGAAAGCTGGTTGTCGTCGCCGATCGTGATCGAGTTGATGACGTTATAAAGCTGCGCCCTCAGAAGGTCGGTGAAAGCGCGCTCCGCCGATTGCCGATAGAGCTGCGAGATGACGATCGAGATGACCACCAGCGCCAGGGCCGACCACAGCGTCGCCAGCAGCAGCACGCGGGCTGTCAGCGACCTGGGGCCGGTCGGAAGGATCCTAATGCGCATCTGTCGGCGCTTGCATCCTGTAGCCGAGGCCCCGGACCGTTTCGATGAGATCGACGCCAAGTTTCTTGCGGAGCCGGCCCACGAAAACTTCGATCGTATTGGAATCGCGGTCGAAATCCTGGTCATACATGTGTTCCACTAGCTCGGTGCGGGAAACGACCTGACCCATATGGTGCATCAGGTAGGAAAGCAGCCGGAATTCGTGCGAGGTCAATTTCAGCGCCACGCCGTCCACGCTCGCTTTCGAAGCCTTGGTATCGAGTCTCACAGGGCCGCAGACGATTTCCGAGGAGGAATGACCGGCCGCGCGCCGGATCAGGGCCCGTACGCGCGCCAGCACTTCCTCTGTATGGAAGGGCTTGGCCACATAGTCGTCGGCACCGGCATCGATACCCGCTACCTTGTCGCTCCAGCGGTCGCGGGCGGTGAGCATCAGAACCGGCATACCCTTCCCTTCGGCCCGCCATTTCTCGACCACGGTTATCCCGTCCATGACAGGCAGGCCGATATCGAGGATAACAGCGTCATAGGGTTCGGTTTCACCGAGGTAATGTCCTTCCTCGCCATCGAAAGCCTGGTCGACCACATAACCCGCCTCCTTCAATGCATCGGACAACTGCCGATTGAGATTAACGTCGTCTTCGACCACCAGAATGCGCATGCACCGCCCCTCGAATAGTATGCCGGCAGATATATCAGATAATAAGCCTGCCGGATCCGCCGACATTGGAACCCTTACGGTTACCTTGCGCGGCCTTTGGCTGCCGTTGCCCTGGACGAGCACGGTCACGTCGCAGGTCTGGCCGTCCGAGGAAGGCTGGGCGGAAAGAAGCTGGCCGCCCGTCTCCCGCACGACGCGGGACGCAGCCGATCCGCAATCGCTCGCAACGAGCAGAAGATAATCGCGCGCAGAGGCGTTTTCCGGCTGAAGACCGGAAAAACCGGCGATGCCGGCGGCCAGCATTGCGATGATCGGCAGTCGCGCCATGATTTAAGGTTTCCACTCGCAGACAAAACAGGATTCATGTCCAAAGCATGTGATGAATTATGTAGCCAAAGGCTGCTGAATGGCAAATGAATGGTCCGTAATGCTTCCCTTCAGGCGGCTATTTTCCCCTGATTCCAGTTGCGGCCCTGAGCCGCCCGCTGATTGCCAGAAGCCCGCCGGCAACACCCGCCAAGGTTAGCGCAATGTTGGCAAGATCGGCCTGCATATCTGCGCTGAGCTCGATTCCCTTGATCTGCAGAAGCGATGAGCCGACCGCGATCAACGCACCATGCTACACCTGATTCGCCCATCAGGCCGAGACCACAGCCAGCCCTCGGAAGAAGCTCAGGCTCGCGCGAGCGCGCCGTTGGCAAACAGCGTTCCAGCCGATCACCCATCTATCGAATATCCAATTTATGCCTTTTAGCAGTTTCAATCTCAAATAGAGTGTGATGTCCGTTAACCTGCTGCCCAAGCCGCCGCACGTCCTCCAGCCCTTTGCCGTCGGTGGTAGCGGATCAAAACGGCCCAGCCTTTCCCCTAGGTTGTCGTTGTCAGACAGCACAATTCGTGCATGCCCGCTCCGGTCAGCGATGCGCGCTGTACGCCCGCGCCGCCAAGACGCACGCGCCAGCGCCCGGCGCTTTCCGCGTCGGTGATATCGACCACCTCCGCATTGAAGGCGAGCCGTTTCGAACGCAGCCCCGCGACCGTCACAAACGTACCGCCGCTGTCGATCTTCAAAAGCAGGTCCCTGCCCTTCTGCGCCACCATCTCTCGTTCCTTCCGTAGGGTTGTAGCCGGCGCACCGTCCGCGCCGTCATCGAATAGTCACTTCCGCCCAGGCGGCAAAGCTGTTACCCGAAAACCGCCCATCCATGTCCCGGTCCGGTCCACCTCACCATGCTCCTTCCCGTGTCGCTCCGCACAGCGCAGACCATTGCCGTCCTCGCGGTGACGCAGCTCACCGGCTGGGGCACCACATTCGAGGTGCTCGGAGTCATGGGCCGCGTCGTCGCGCCGGACCTCGGCCTTGCCAACGAAGTCATCTTCGCGGGCCTCACCATCATGATGGTCGTCAGCGCGCTGGCCGGCCCGGCCACCGGCCGGCTTCTCGCCCGGCATGGAGCGGCCAGGGTTCTGGCTGCAGGCGCCGCCACGTTTGCGCTCGGGCTCGCGCTGCTTTCCATCGCCAACGGCCTGCTCGTCTATCTTGCGGCCTGGGTGATCATCGGCATCGGCGGCGCACTCGGCCTCTCGGCGCCCGCCTATACTGCGGTCGTCGAGCGCGAAGGCCAGGACGCCAAGCGCGCCATCGCCATCCTGATGCTCTTCACCGGCCTGTCGATCACCGTCTTCTGGCCGCTCCTGAGCATCCTCAACGAACTCGTCGGTTGGCGGCTCACTTTCGCCATCTGCGCCGCGCTGCAGCTCTTCGTCTGCGTCCCGCTCTATCTCTTTGCGTTGCCACGGCCGATCGAGACAAAGACGGACACGGGCTCCGGCCATGTTCCTCCGGTCGCGCTGACCGCGTCGGAACGCAACACCGCATTCCTGCTGGTGGCCGCAGCCACCACGATCAGTTCCTTCGTCACCTTCGGCCTATCGCCCTCGCTGCTTGAACTGCTGCGACAATCCGGCGCCGGCCCGGAATTCGCGCTGCAGCTCGCCGCCGCCCGCGGGGTCATCGGCATCTCGGCGCGTTTCGTCGATATGCTGCTCGGGCGGCGTGGCAATCCGCTCATCACCGCGGCTGCCGGCGCCGGCCTGATGGTGGCGAGCTTCACGCTTCTCATCGCCGGTGCGGGCTCCGCGTCGATGCTGGTCACATTCATCCTGCTCTACGGCTTCGGGTCGGGCGTCCTTGCGGTGGCGCGAGCGCTTCTGCCGCTCGCGCTTTTCTCGCCGAGCGAATACGGGCTGCAGGCGGCCCGTCTTTCGCTGCCGCAGAACCTTGCCAATGCCCTCGCCCCTGTCGTCTTCACCGCCATCCTCGACCGACTCGGCGCCGATATCCTGCTTATCCTCTGTGCCCTGCTGGCCGCCCTCTCGCTGTTCTTCGTCCTGCGGCTGATGGCTCTGGTGCGAAGCGCCAACCGGCGGACTTCCTAGATCTCTTCCGTCACCGCCCGAAACCGCAGTTCCGCGACCTGGAATTTCGTCTTTGGCTCGCGCCTCGTTCTGGTCAGCAGATGGAGAAGGCTCACCAGAGCCGCACCGTCCAGGCTCAACGCCGTATCATGCAACAGGCTGCGGACGAGGTCCGCAATTTGCTGCGCCTCCCGCCTGCCTTCCCCCTCGGACCAGATTTCAAGCGTCAAGAAATGCTCCTCGCCCACCTTGCTGCCGGTCGAATAGTCCAGCGTCTCCATCTCGCCGAAAACGACAGAGGGCAGTCGCGGCCTTGCCAGCAACCGGTCGCGGATGCCATCGGCTCCGACATCGCAGTCAGCGTTCCATCCGATGCCAGATGTCCATGGATCGCCTTCAGAAGCGCATTGGCTGCGGTCATTGGGGTTCCTCCCCCATACTTGGCAGACGAGATGGCGCCGCGTCTCGTCGGGATCGCGAACCAGCTTCACGGCGAAGACGCGCCGACCCTTGCGGAACCTCTGGCCCGCCGCGATGCCCTCGCGGAATTGCACCCAGATCCGGTGGCTGATCTTAGCGATTCCGGCTGGGCTATCGAGGTAGCACACGATACGCCCCCGTTCATATCAGGTGGCGCTATTTGCCCTACCTCTGGCGCTTCCCATATCTGCCGGCCACCCCAGCCAGAGCGCCAAGCACCCACCAAGCGCAAAGGCTTGCCGCTGCCGAGCCCGCCAGCATAACCTTGGAGCCTGACAGCTCCCCTTCGATACCGAGTTTCGTAGTCAGCCAAACGCCCATCGGCTCCCCAAAGATCAGACCGAAGCTCACTCCGGTCAAAAACCGGCTCGCAGCTTCGCGGCAGGTCTTCGGCAGGAGGTAGATCAACGAAATGCCGGCGCCCGCCGTGGACCCGAGAATCGTCGCGATCCCGACGCCGGGCTCGCTTCCGAGGTCAGTCATTTTTAATCTTTCTGTTTTAGGATGAACACATAAGAGCCGACAGGGCTCGATGGCCACTATCGGCTCTCTCGGCCTCCCTTCGGGGTGGCCGCTTCTGTTTTTGTCAATCGTCAGAAAAGCTTGGCGCCGCCGGCTCAAATGTTGGTTCCGCGACTTCAGAGAGGTCCACGCGACGAAAAATCGACTCGTCCTCTCATAGGCGAGCCACGGCACGGCAGCGGCGGCTTCGGCAATCATCCGCATGGCGCGGTAGGCGACGGGTTCTTCATGAAGCCTGTCCGCGCCACGCCGCGTAGGAGCGCCCAGACCAATGCGCCGCGCCTTCGCCCGCGACGATCGCAAAGCCCGCCGCCATATTCGTCTCGCGTTCCAGCGCTTCATTCTTTTCTGCAGGCACGGCTTTTCGCCCGCCCTTGGAGGCCCACGGCAGCTGGAGTGGCGATTTCATGTTCAGAACCTCTAGGTTTTTGTGACGTCCATACTCAGACAAGGAGCGCCGATGTCAGAGCGGGCGTTTCGCGGCTCTGTCCACGTCGTAGTCGGCCGCAAGCCGCATCTCCCGCACCGGCCGCACCCGGTCGATGGATTCCTGATAGATCGGATGCGCCTTGTAGGCGGCGAGCGCCGCTTCGTCCTCGAATTCGCCGTAGACCACAAAATCCACCTGGTTGCCGAGCTGATCGACCTTGTTGTTGATGCCGATCTCCAGGAGGCTCGCATGTGGTATCCGGGTCAGCAGCGACAGCCCCGAAAGAACAGTATCCCGGTCGTCCTCGCTGCGTGCGGTAAAAAAGACGATATGGCGGATCATGCGTCACTCCGGTTTTTAAAGGCGAGGCGTCGGCTATCATATCTGCGCCCGCTTCCCAAGTGCGCCGAGCGCCGCATGGAAGATCCTGCCATATCCGGCAACCAGTTCCGCCCGGTCATTGCCGTTGATGATCCGCCTTGCGCCGACCGACTCGGCTTACTCCGCTGAAAAATAATGATCGGGCCTGCGGCCGGTAAAACTGCCGAGCCTCATCCCCTCGATCAGGATCGTCGCCACGACGTCCATGTCCATCGCCCGGGGCGGATCGGCGACGAGGTCGATCCCGGTCACCTCCGACGTCGCCTCGTAGTTCCGCCTGTGGGTGAGCTGCACCAGGCCGCGCCCCAGCCAGCTCCTGCCGTCGGCTTCCGGGCGCCAATAGGGCGTCTTCACCCGGCTAGCCGGCCGGCGGAACGTCTCGTGAAAGGCGGTCGCCAGCACATAGGCAAGTCCGTCCGGCCGCCCTTGGGGCACACGCACCTGCCAAAGGTCGAGAATCGCGCCGAGCCCTCAACCTGTGCTGCCCGGATTTTTCCCTTGATTAATCTTGTGCGGATGAAATCGAGGAAGGCAGCGCGGTTGCGCGGCATTTTGAGCTTACCTCTTTACAGTGTCCCAAAGTTTCAATCGGTTTAGAAAAACTAAATCGTTTTAAGCCTTTAGGCGCCGCTTTACTTTTCTCTAACGCTATGGAACCAACGAACATCTACGACGTTCACGTCGGCTTTCTGATGCACAAGGAGATCATGATGATGCCGCAGCCGGTACAGGCCGTCCCTTCGAAACAGATCCCACAGCATGTCGTCGAGCGCATGGAATCGGAGTGGAAGCAGATTCGCGAAAGCGCTCCAAAGCCGGCCGATACCCGCCGCTAATCCCCTTTTCATTCACGCGGCCGCGCGTGAGATGCCTCGCACGCGCGGTTCGCCATGGCCCTCCAGCAGGAGTGCCGTCAACGCCCAGACCAGCGCGTCGAGCCGGTCGGGCGACCGCCCCGAGGACAGCCCGTCTGGCCCGAAGTCGCACGTCTGATCCTCGAGTTCCGCAAATCGTCCCGCATGGGCCACACGGCCCTGCTCGTAGAGCGCCGCCACCGGTTCGGCGCGCAAGTATTTTCCCCGCGTCGCCCTGACCATCGTCACCGGCAAGGCTGCGTCGACGCTTCTCAACGTCGCCGTCACCATATCGCCGCCCTGGTTCACTTCCGCCACCACCCGGTCGGCCTGGAAGCGCGAATAGGCCTTGGCAACGGCCTGAGCCCAACCCGCCGGGCTTTTTTCCTCGACCGAACAATCGGCGAGCACCACCGCCTGGCCGCTTGCCTCAAGCCGGCCACAACGATGCCGCAGCATGATCCCTCGCCCGAACCGGCCAGCGGATCGACCGCCACGACAATGCGCCGCAGCACTCCGCCCGATCAAAAGTCTCGAAATCATCCATGGCCGATAAATCCGATGCAGTTTTCTGGGCGCACAACGGCATCCGCCGCGCTCCTGTCGAACGCGCCGGTTCCCGATGCCGATTTCCCGAAATAAAAAGACCCGGCGTCAGACCGGGCCGATGACTGAAGCCTCGCACCGGATAACCTCTAAGGCTCCCCACCGGCGCAATTCTTCGACTATGCCAAAACCCTATCAAACCACCGCCACGCCGTCAAGGATTATTTTCCTATTCTGGTGATTTTTCCTCACGTCCCGCAGAACGTCTGGGTCACCCGCTCCTCCGGCTTCGGCGGTGTCGTCAGGTCGGCGAATTCCGGCCGTTCCTCGTAAGGGTGTTCGATCGCCGCGAGCAGCCGCTCGAAATAGCTGAAGTCGCCGTAATTGGCAGCCGAAAGCGCCTCCTCGACGCGGTGGTTGCGGGGAATGAGGGCGGGATTGGCCGCGCGCAGCGCCGAAGCTCGTTCGCTGCCCTCTTGCATCTCGCCGGAGAGACGCTCGCACCAGGCCGAAAGCCAGTCGCTGGCTTTGGGAATAGCGGCAAAGCAGGCAAGGAACGCTTCATCCTCGCCCTCCGCCGCACCGGCGAGCCGCCGGAAGGCAAGGGTGAAATCCGCCTCCCCTTCCTGCATGGCGGAAAGCAGCGCCTGGATCAGTTCGCCGTCGCCTTCGGCTGCGGAGAAAAGCCCGATCTTCCTGCGGAAAACCGCTAGCCATTCCGTCTGAAACCGCTCACCGAATTCTTTCAGCACGGCGTTTGCAGCCTCCACCGCCTTCTCCTCGTCGGCGTTGAGCAGCGGCAGCAGGCATTCCGCCAGCCGGGCGATGTTCCACTGGCCGATCCCAGGCTGGTTGCGATAGGCATAACGGCCCATCTGGTCGATCGAGGAAAAGACCTTCATAGGATTATATTCATCGAGAAAGGCGCAGGGGCCGAAATCGATCGTCTCGCCTGATATCGTCATGTTGTCGGTGTTCATCACCCCGTGGATGAAGCCGGAACCCATCCAGCGGGCGATCAGCGCCGCCTGCCGCATGGCCACCTCCCCGAGCAGCGCCAGATAGGGATTTTCGCGCCCTTGAAGCTCGGGGTAGTGGCGCTCGATCACGTAGTCGGCGAGCAGCTTAACGCCGTCATTGTCGCCCCGGGCGGCGAAGAACTGGAAGGTGCCGATCCGCACATGGCTTGCCGCCACCCGCACGAAGACTGCTCCCTGCTCGACCCGTTCGCGATAGACCGGCTCGCCGGTCGCGACTGCCGCAAGCGCCCGCGTCGCCGGAATGCCGAGCGCGGCAAACGCTTCGGAGAGGATGTATTCGCGAAGCACCGGCCCAAGTGCAGCACGCCCGTCGCCGCGGCGGGAAAAGGGTGTCGGCCCGGCTCCCTTCAGCTGAATGTCACGGCGCACTCCCCTGCGGTCCACCACCTCGCCGAGCAGGATCGCCCGCCCGTCGCCGAGCTGCGGCACGAAATTGCCGAACTGGTGGCCCGCATAGGCCATGGCGATCGGCGCGGCACCCGGCGGTACGACATTGCCGGCAAGGATCGCCGCAAGCCTGGCGGGATCGGAAAAATCCGCCTCGATGCCAAGTTCCTCCGCCAGCTCCTGGTTGAACTTCAGCAAGACCGGGCCGTCCACCGGCTCCGGGTAGACGGAAGCGAAAAACCTGTCCGGCAGGCGGGCATAGGAATTGTCGAACTGGAACACCAAAAATGTGCCTCCTCAAGGCTGCCGCGGCCCCGTTTACTCATATGGGTAACCTCCCTTGCCGAACAAGGAAACGACGCTTTTGTTGCGTGGTCAGTGATGGGGTCGGCCGGAACTATCCCGGCGAACAGGCGTCAAGTAAAACCTCCGGTGGAAGACCACCCCACCATTTGGATTAGTTATAATTCACTAAAACCTATGTAATAATTGATTTATATCGGGTGGATCCCGGGTAACGGCGTTGTCGCGTTGGAGGGGAAGAGTATGAGAAAAGTTCTGTTTGCGTTGACCGCCACGGCAGTCCTCGCGCTGAACGGGGGCGCCGCCCTCGCCATGGGAGGTATTGGATACGGCGGCGGTCATGGCGGTGGTCATGGCGGCGGTGGCGGAGGGGGTCCCCGGGGCGCGCCGTTTCCGATAGCGGCACTTGGCCTGCCGCTCGCAGCCGGCCTTTTTGCCTATGTCATACTCAAGCGCAGCAAGAACTGATCCATCCGCTGCATCTTTACTTTCCAGGGCTACCCTTCTCCTTGAAAGAGAGCGCCTAGGTCCCCTCTATTCGACCCTTGTACTGTGCGCCTTCGGCAACGCTGTTTTCGAAGACATCCGCAAGGTGTTCGTTGAAGACGGCATCGTGTCCGCGCTGCTCACGGGCGGAGGCGTTCACCCGGTACTCTTGTTTTCGGTGCTGTGGGTCGCCTGGGCGCTTTGGAAGATGCCTCTCGAAAGCCGTCTGCCGCTCTGGGCGGAAAGGCTGGTCATCGGCCTGGTCGCCCTTCTTCTCTATCTGCCGCTGACCTGGTTTTCCTGGGTCGCGCTCACCATTCTCGGCGGACGGGTGCTTCTCTCCGACCGCAAGCTCGGCATACTTTCGATCTATCTGACCGTGCCCAAGTTCTGGGGCCTCATCCTCGTCATGGCGATCGGCACGCCGGTCCTGACCATCGATGCCTATGTCACGGCACTCGCCGCCGGATACGAGAGCAGCGCCAATTTCGTCGTTCCGACGGACGGCAACGATCCGGTGCTCATCCTGTGGGCCTGTTCCTCGTTCCACGGCATTTCCTACATGCTTCTGGCATGGTTGGCGTTTTCGGTGGTGAACAAGGTCAGCCCGCTTCGGGGTCTCAACTGGCTGGCGGCGGGCATTGCCGGCGTCGTGCTGATCAACTGGATGCGGCTGTTCGCAATGATCCGCTTCATGGACCTTTACGAGCCTCTGCATGATGGCGTCGCCGGAGAAGTGGTCGGGCTGCTCACCACCTTCTGGATAATCGGCCTCGCATCGATGGGTCGGAAATCTGCGGTGCGCGCATGATCCGCATGTTTATCGTTGCCCTCCTGCTTCTGGCCCTTCCGCTCGTCCTCAAGGAAAAGGCCGGAGGTCTGCGCGATCTTGCCTCAACACGATGGCGCGAAGGCGTCGCAAACGAGGAAGTGCTGACCGCCATGCGGGCGTCAGGCATGTCGGTCAAGGTCGGTCCGAACGGATCGGAAGGAACGGCGCAAGCGGCCGGTTGCGAGCTGCTGTTTCAGCCTGCCGATCCGCGCGGACAAAACCTCGGTTATCTCATCGAGCTTTCCAAGGAGTTCGACCGCCTGTCATTCCTCTACGAGGGGAGGCTCCACGACGAGTTTCCCTATCTGAACGCGCTCACCCGGCATATCCTGTTCATTCTCCTGAATGCCGTCGGCATCGATAACGACTACCGGCCGGTCATTGGAGTTTTTGAGAAGGGCGCCTGCGGCAACCTCGACCGGCTGCGCCAAATCTGAAGCCTGGGCTTCCGGACGTCAGCTGCCCTTCAGCCTGACGCCGAAGCCGAACAGGAAGGTCAGCAGCGCGCCCGCAGCCGCCGTGCCGTAAAGCCAGATGGCCGGCCCGCCTGCCTCCCCGCCGTCGAGCCGGGATACCAGGCCCGTGGCGGTCGCGATCATTCCGGCAAGACCGGCGCCGACCGCGTAACCGGCAGTCGAAATCGTCGGCAGCAGGGCACTCGCCAGATCCCGCTCCGCAGTCTCGGCCGCCTCCATGGCGGCCTGGTTGATGCTGGCCCAGGCCAGGCCGAAACCTGTGCCGATCGCGATCTGGCCGAAAAGCAGGAGCCCCAGGGAACCGTTCGCAAACGATGCGGCGAGCGCCAGGAAGCCGAGGAGCTGGAACAGGGCACCGCTGCGCATCCAGGCATGCCGCGCTCCCACCGCCACGATGCGGCTGGCAACAACTGCGACCACGCTCCAGGTGAGTGCCATGCTGACGACGAGGTATCCGACCACCGCCGGCCGGAACCCGAAGACCGCGTCGATCATCACAGCCAGGTAGACGCTGCCGACCGAATGGCTGGCCGACATCAGGAACAGCACCCAGAAGCCGTTTCCGAGTACCGAGCCCAGCCGGAAGGCTCCGGCCGGAAAAAGCCTCGCGCCGATCTTTCCGTCGAGCTTCAGGGCCGGCAGGAAAAGCCCCGCCCCGGCGGCGATCGCCACAGCCTGCATGGCGCCATCGGTGGCGACGGAGGAGAGCGACAGGACGAAGGAAGCGGCAAGACACAGCCCGATCGTGGCGAAGGAAAGCGGCATGGGCGCCGCCTCCGTCACACGGGGCCTTGCAACCAGCGTCAGGACTGGCAGAAGCAGAACGAAGGGCGCGACGGCGAGGAACGCCGCCCGCCAGGAATAGGCCTCGGTCAACAGCCCCCCTGCGAGCGGCCCGGCAATCGCCGCCACCGCCCAGACGATCGCTTCGACGGCGAAGACCTTGGCGATCAGGGCGGAGGGAAAGTTCGCGGGGATAAGGCTGTAGCAGATCGCAACCACCAGCCCGTCGGCGACGCCCTGCAGGAGACGCCCCGCCATGATCCAGGAAAAGGCGGGTGCGGCAAGCGCAAACAATCCGCCGACCGCAAAGAGGAGGGCAGAGATCATCAGGCTCGCCTTCACGCCGATCCGGTCCCGGAATGCCGCCGCTCCTGTGCCGCCGGCAATCGAACCCAGGAAATACAGCGTATAGGCCCAGCTGAAATAATCCGTGCCGCCGATCTCTCGCGCCGCCGGCGGCAAAGCCGCAACGATTGCGAACTGGTTGAAGGCATGAAGCCCGATCCCGGAGGAAATCAGTGCCAGCATGGCACCGTCACGGCCCCGCAAAAGCCTCGACCAACTCGTATCCATATCCTGCAGCACACCCGTCTCCATGTCCGTTATTACGATGCGCGGCACGCTACGACCTCAAGCGCAATTGAGGTCAAGGCGGCAGGCGAAAATAAAAACAGCGCAATTTCAGAGACTTAAAATGTATCGTCAGTTTCGGCCTTTTGTTGTATTTTAGCTACAGCTTTCCAAGCAAGTCGCACTACATCAATATCATCATCAACCGGAGGGAATATCCATGAAGGCTATTTTCATTCTCGCCACGACGGCCGCCATGACCGCCTCTTCCGTTGTCTATGCCGCGGATGCGGTCGAAGCGGTTCCCGCCGCACCGGAAGCGGTAGAAATGCCGGCTGCGTTCACCTGGTCCGGCCCCTATATCGGTCTTCATACCGGCTATGGCTGGGGAGACGGTGATGCTATCGTCGGCGGCTCCGACAGCTTCGACGGCTGGAGGTTCGGCGGTTTTGTCGGCTACAACTGGCAGTTTTCGAGCGGTTTCGTCGCGGGTCTCGAAGGCGACGTGAACTATGACTGGAATGAGAACAGCTATGCAGGCGGCGTCGACATCGGCACCGGCTTCTCCGGT
Source organism: Neorhizobium huautlense (assembly GCF_002968575.1). Lineage (GTDB taxonomy): Bacteria > Pseudomonadota > Alphaproteobacteria > Rhizobiales > Rhizobiaceae > Neorhizobium > Neorhizobium huautlense. Next base: position 71,876 of record NZ_PVBM01000006.1, read on the forward strand.
TCGGTGCGCGGCCGCGTCGGTTATGCCATGGATCGGGCGCTCATCTTCGCGGCCGGCGGCTGGACCGCCACCAATGCCAGCATCGACGGCGGCGGGTTCGACGATGACGACACGCTGCACGGCTGGACGATCGGCGCCGGTCTCGACTACGCCTTCACCGACAACGTCTTCGGCCGGATCGAATACCGGTACAACGACTTCGGGGAAGGCGATCTCGCGGGCGCCGACTTCAACTTCAACCAGCACATCATCAATGTCGGCATCGGCGTGAAATTCTAACCGCACGACGCCGCTTCTCACACCAAAGCCGCCGGAACAGGGGATTCCGGCGGTATCGGGCCATATCTTTCTCCACCGCTATCGCCTCAGGACGCTCAGCGCCTCGCCATCTGCTCGCGCAGGCGCTCGTGCTGGTCCACGATTTCCGACGTCAGGACATCGGCAAAATCCTCCATCTCGTAGAGAGGCCGGATCTCGATCTCGCTCGGGCCCGGCATCGGATTGGGGCAACGCTTGACCCAGGCTACGGCCTCGTCCATGTCCTTCACCTGCCAGAGCCAGTAACCGGCCACCAGTTCCTTCGTCTCCGTAAACGGGCCGTCGATCACCAGCCGATCGGCACCGTCGAAGGCAACGCGCTTGCCCTGGACCGAGGGTTTCAGGCCATCGCCGGCCAGCATGATGCCGGCACTCACCAGTTCTTCGTTGAACTTGCCCATCGCTTCGAAAAGCTCCCGGGTCGGCATCACGCCCGCTTCGCTGTCCTTGGTCGCCTTGACCATCACCATGACACGCATCTTTGCTCTCCTCTTGCCAACCGGCCACCTCGGCCGTCTCCCGAAGGACGGATGAAACCGGTCCACGCCGACAACGACACCAAATTAAACTGAGCAAAGGGTCGGATGAAGGCTTGGGGCGTCACCTTGTGACCGCAAATTGCGCGTGCCATCATAAATTCATGACAAGACTCAGCATCGACCGGATTGAAACCGCCGTTCACAAGATCGACAGCGTCTTTCAGAACACGCCCCAGTATTTTTGCCCCCATCTCAGCAGGGTTTTGGGATGCCGCGTCGTATTGAAGGTAGAGACGTTGAACCCCGTCCGGTGTTTCAAGGGACGCGGAACAGAAACGGTGCTGGCCAATCTCGCAGCCGCCGGCGGTCAAAAGGCGGTGGTCTGCGCAAGTGCTGGAAATCTTGGCCAGGCACTCGCCTATAGCGGAAGGAACAGAGGTTTCGGCGTTACCGTCACAGCCTCATCCGCTGCCAATCCCTTGAAGATCGAACGCATGAAAGCATTGGGCGCGGCGGTCGTTCTGGTAGAAGGCCAGATCGAAGAAGCACTTGAAGCTGCGCTTGCGCATTCCCGAGAAACAGGCGCATTCCTGGTCGAAGACAGCAAAAACATCGATACCTGCGAAGGAGCAGGGACAATCGGTCTGGAACTCGCCAAACTGCCGTTCCCGCTGGATTCCGTCCTGATTTCGCTGGGCGCCGGGGCGATGGCGACAGGTATTGGTTTTGCGCTCAAAAACCGTTGCCCGGACACGACGGTTTTGTCCGTTCAGCCTCAAAATGCGCCCGCGTTGACCCGATCCTATCTTGCCGGCGCGGTCATCGATTCCGGGCCGCCCCACACGATCGCCGACGGCGTGGCCGGACGATACGTTATCCCCGATGTTTTGACGGATATGCTGGAAGTCGTGGACGATGCGCTTCTGGTCGAGGAAGACAGTATCGTCGAGGGCATGAGGCTCCTCTACAGGTACTCCGGCCTGATTGTCGAACCTGCCGCCGCTTTGGGTATTGCCAGCATTCTCGAAAACCGGGACCGCTTTCGCGGGCAAACCGTCGCGACAGTCCTGTGTGGAAGCAACGTCGCGCCACGGGATTTCGAGAATTGGGTGAAACATTGAAGCCATGACAGGCCGGCTCGGGGGGCAGCCCTTTGCTTTACTGAAAGAAGCGCCAAATCTACTTCATTCACGAGACCTAAACTTGGCTCCGCAATGAGATCGGATGTATTTATCCACAGAATCGTCTGAAATCGACAATGCAAGCCCCTATGTGGGGGATGGATTTTCTTCCCGCGCTCCCGTTTATTGCGCAGATCAAATTGAGGTAACGAGGCACCGCGACGTGAGCGCCATAACCGATCTGGTAACCGAACTCGTGCGATCGGCAAATGAGCTGGTGCGGCTTTCCGACGTGGGAAAGCGGCAGTTGTTGATCCGCGCCAGCGAGAAGATCTTTGACCTGGAGGAAGGCGCCTGCTTTGCGGGCATCCACAAGGAGATCGTCGATCTCCAGTCCATTTCCCTGACGCTCGGGATAGGCAAGATCACCAACGACCAGCTTCAGGCCAATCTGCTCGATGCCGCCGGCGCACTGAGAATGCTGCATATCGCGATCGACGGCCGCCGGGCATGAGTTCAGGTGCGATCAGGCAGCCACCCGTTCCGGGCTGTAGCCTACCTCTCGAATGGCTTCCTCGGCCTTATTCGCATCGCCTTCGACCGTGACCTTTTTGGATGAGAGGTCGACCGTCACGGCGGCACCCGGCAACGCTTCGTCCAGCGCTCCGCGCACGGTCTTTTCGCAATGGCCGCAGGTCATGTCCGGTACGGTGAAAACAGCAGTCATTTCAAGATTCTCCTTGTCTCACTAGATATCTTCTGCACCTTCCCATGAAGGGAAGGTCAAGCGGGTTGTTTCGCCTTCTTGCGAGGCGTCGGCGCAGGTGCGTCGCCCGCAAGGTCGTCGAGGATCGGGCAGTTCGGCCGCTGATCGCCGCCGCAGCAGTGGGCAAGATGCTTCAGCGTCTTCACCATGCCCTGCATCTCGGCGATCCGGCGCTCCAGATCGGCGATATGGGCGGTCGCCACGTCCTTGACGGCCGCGCTCTCCCGGCTCTGGTCCTGCCAGAGTTTCAGAAGCGTCTCGGTCTCTTCGAGCGAAAAACCGAGGTTGCGGGCGCGTTTGATGAAGCGCAGGACATGCACCTCCTCCTCGCCATAGACGCGGTAGTTGTTGCCTGTGCGGCCCATCGGCCGGATCAGCCCGATCTCCTCGTAATAGCGGATCATCTTGGCCGAAACGCCTGATGCTTCGGAAGCCTGGCCGATATTCATTTCTCTTCTCCAATCGTGACGGTCTTCAGCCTGAGCGCGTTGCCGAGCACGAAGACGCTCGACAGCGCCATGGCGCCGGCGGCGATCATCGGCGACAGCAGCCAGCCGAAGGCGGGATACAAAGCCCCTGCCGCAACGGGGATCAGCGCCACGTTGTAGCCAAACGCCCAGAACAGGTTCTGCTTGATATTAGTCATGGTCGCGCGGCTCATGGCGATCGCCGCAACCGCGCCGGAAAGCTCGCCGCCCACCAGCACCACGTCGGCGCTTTCGATCGCCACATCCGTGCCGGTGCCGATCGCGATGCCGATATCGGCCTCGGCGAGTGCGGGAGCATCGTTGATGCCGTCGCCGACGAAGGCGAGCTTCCTGCCGCCCGCGCGCATATCGTGGACCGCCTTTACCTTGCCCTCGGGCAGGACTTCGGCCACGACCCTACCGATACCGACCTGACGGGCTATGGCTTCCGCAGTGCGGCGGTTGTCGCCCGTCACCATGGCGACTTCGATACCCATGTCATGCAGAGCCTTGATCGCGTCGCGGCTGGCGGGCTTCAACGGATCGGCAACTGCGATTGCAGCCGCGACCTTGCCGTCGATTGCGGCATATAGCGGCGTCTTACCCTCGTCTGCGAGGCGCGCTGCAGCTTCGGCAAAGGCTTCGACCGAGAGGCCGAGCTTTTCCATGAAGCGGTCGGCGCCGACCGCCACTCGGCGGCCGTCCACGTCGGCTTCGATGCCGTAACCCGTGACGGAGTTGAAGTTTTCCGCCTTCGGCACGGCAATCCCCTTCGCTTCCGCCGCCTTGACGAAGGCGTCGGCAATCGGATGTTCTGATTGCGCCTCGACGCCGGCGACGAGCTTCAGGACGTCGTTCTCGGCAAAACCTTCTGCGGCGACGAGGTCGGTCAGTTCGGGCCGGCCCTTGGTGACCGTGCCGGTCTTGTCGAGCACCACGAGATCGACATTGCGCAATTCCTGCAGCGCCTCGCCCTTGCGGAACAGCACGCCGAGCTCCGCCGCACGCCCGCCGCCCACCACGATCGAGGTCGGCACGGCAAGCCCCATTGCACATGGGCAGGCAATAATGAGCACGGCGACCGCATTGACGAGCGCGTGGGTAAGCGCCGGGCTGGGGCCGTAGAAGAACCAGACGGCGAAGGTCAGCGCCGCCAGCACGATCACGGCCGGCACGAACCATGCGGTCACCCGGTCGACCAGGGTCTGGATCGGCAGTTTCGACCCCTGCGCCTGCTCGACCATGCGGATGATCTGCGCAAGCATGGTATCGCGGCCCACCTTGTAGGCACGGAAGCGGAAGGAGCCGGTCTTGTTGATCGTACCGCCGACGACGCTTGCTCCTGCCGCCTTTTCGACCGGCAGCGGCTCGCCTGATATCATCGATTCGTCGACATTCGACTGCCCGTCGATCACCGTGCCGTCGACGGGCAGGCGTTCGCCGGGGCGGATCACCACTATGTCCCCCGCAACCACCTGGTCTGCGGGAATATCCATCGTCTGGCCGTCACGCTCGACGCGGGCAGTCTTGGCCTGGAGGCCGGCGAGTTTCTGGATCGCCTCGCCGGTACGTCCGCTGGCGCGCGCCTCCAGCAGCCTGCCGAAGAGGATCAGCGTGACGATGACCGTCGCCGCCTCGTAATAGACGTAGCGGGCGCTTTCCGGCAAAAGATCGGGAGCAAAGGTGGCAACCAGCGAATAGCCATAGGCTGCCAGCACGCCGACGGCCACCAGCGAGTTCATCTCCGGCGCGCCGCGCAACAGCGCCGGCAGGCCGAGCCTGAGAAAACGGAAGCCCGGACCGAAGATCACCGCCGTCGCAGCCAGGAAATAGAGGTAATAGAGGTTCTGCATGTCGATGACGCCCATCAGCCAGTGATGGAACGGATCGTAGAAATGGCTGCCCATTTCCAGCACGAAGAGCGGCAGGGTCAGCACGAAGGCGATCGCCAGATCGCGTTTCAGCACGCCCTCCTCGCCCTGATGCATATGCATGTGATCATGCCCGCCGGCGGAAGCGGAATGATCGTGGCTTTCCATATGCGCCGCATGCTCTGCCTGAGCGTGATGATGGTCATGTCCGGCATGTTTCGCCGCCGGCGCCGCAGGCAGCATGCCGGCATCGCGCAGGGCATGATCCATGGCGCCGGGCGGAATCTCGTAGCCCACCTTGCGGATCGCCTTTTCGAGATCGTCCGGTGAAAATCCTTCAGATGATTGCACCGTCAGCTTCTTGGTGGCGAAATTGACAGCGCTGCTGTCGACGCCCGGCACCTTGGCGGCTGCGTTTTCAACGCGGCGCACGCAGGAGGCGCAGGTCATGCCCTCCACCGGGATGGTGAAAGGCTCGGCGGGATGGATGTGTTTTGCGATCTGGTTCATGGGCGGAATCTCCCCTTTTTTCGCGGGATGTCTCACTGTCCCGCCCTATGTGAAGCTTCCCATCATGGGAAGGTCAAGGGGCCAATAAGATTTTCCGTTCGCCGGTCTTTTAGCTCCATTATGACCTGCGTTGGTTGCTGTCGATCAATGCAGATTGAGCGAGATGTGGATTATTGGAAGTCTGGAGGTGCGAACATGCTGCCATTTTCCCGCGAGCAATTTATGTCCGTGTTCGTTATCTACAATCAAGCCATATGGCCGGCGCAGATCGTTGCCGAGGTTTTGGGGCTGGCAATCATCTATGCGATCTGGCGGCAGATAAGATGGAGCGGTAATCTCGCCTATCTGGGCCTAGCCGTAATGTGGCTCTGGACGGGGTTATCCTATCACTTCGCTTTTTTCAGCGGCATCAACAGCGCTGCGTTCATTTTCGCCGCCTTCTTCGTCCTCCAGGGCCTGCTGTTCCTGTTGGCTGCCGCCCTCAATAATCCGCAATTCGGGAAGGTGCCGCCGATCAGGGCCTATGCCGGCCGCTCTCTGATTTTCTACGCGATTTTACTTTACCCCTTGATCGGAGTTCTCCTCGGGCATTCGCTGGTCGAGTTGCCGAGTTTTGGCGTTACCCCGTGTCCCCTCACGATTTTCTCGTTTGGGGTCCTGCTGTTGGCGAAGCAAAGGGTGCCGATTTGGCTTCTGACCATTCCCCTATTGTGGTCGGTCGTGGGAGGAAGCGCTGCGCTCCTATTGAGTGTTCCTCAAGACTGGATGCTGCTTGCCAGCGGCATAGCGTCGCTGATCCTGATGAAAATGACTATCGGAAACAAGGGCGAACCTGCCAAAGGTGCGTCCTGACCCAAAGCCGCCATTAGGCTCCTATGCCGTATCCCCGCTCCCATTAATCGAACCCGGCGCGGAGAGCCCCGACAGCAGAAGCACCAGTTCCGCCTGCCTGGTCGTGCCGGTCTTCTGCATGATCCGCTTCAGATGCGAGCGGGCGGTTTCGAGCGAAATGCCGAGCGAAGCGGCGATCGTCTCCGTTGTCTGCCCCAGCGCGATGCCGCGCGCCACCCGGGCTTCTGCCGGCGTCAGGTCGAAAAGACCGGAAAGGACCCGCATGTCCGGCGCGCCGACCTTGCCCACCTCCGTCACGGCGAGCACCGCCATGGAGCGGGAGAAGATGTCGCGGGCCGCCCGGCGAACCGGCAGGAGATGCAGGATGAGCGCGGGGGCGCCGTTGCGTGGCACCATCGGAAGGGACTGCACCGTGGGGACAGCCCGGGCGTGATAGCGCTGGATGGCTTCGTTAAACAGTGCACCCGCCCCGCTGCTCTCGAATACAAGACGGTTACCGGCGCCGGTCCGGATGCGCGGGCTCAAACTTTCCATTTCGGGATTCATGGCGATCGCCTGTCCGCTGTCGCCTATCACGGCCGCGGGCAGCCCGAGCATGGACAGCGCCTCGGTCATCGAGCGCGCTTCGTTGAAAGCAAGCCGGGACGACATGTAGGCTGCCCGGGCCAGGTCCGGCTTCAGCGCGTTCAACCGTGCCAATTGCTCATCGGAAAAGTGCCCGCGCCCCTTGGCTTGCATCAGGATGATTGCGATCATATGCCCGGTCGGCTCCTGGAAGACGCAACCTGCTTCCCATTCCATCCCGTGAGGATGCAGGAAAGCGGGACGAATGGGGTCCTGCTCGTATTCCTCCTTCGTCAGGATATCGATGTCCCTGCCGAAGGCGAAGGGCGATCGCTCCAGCGCCCGTTGCGCCCGGATATTGGTCAGCCGAAGGTCGCTGCTGGCAAATTGGCGAAAGGCTTCGGCAATATTCCTGCTGGTGACGTAGCGGTGGGTTCCATGACCGTCGACTGTGAAGATGGACGCGGTGGAGGATCCGATTTCCGCAGCGAGCTGCTCGCAGGTGTCAGTCCAAAGCTCGGGAACGAGAGCCGCCTCATAAAGGTGGTCTGCGAGCGTGCCGTCTGTCGTCATGGAAATGCCGATCTATTACCCTTGCCCCACGCAACAAGTATTACCTGTTGCTAAACAAGAAGCATATACGTCATTTGCATGTACGAAATTGCCTTAGATCAACTTTGACCTACGGTCAGAGGCCAATCAACAAGATAGTCTTCGAAATCGTCGACATCGACTTCTTCCTCGCTCACCGTGCGGCCGCGGGCGGAAATGCCCGCCTGGTGCACGGTTTCGGGATCTCCAGAGACGAGCGGATGCCACCAGTAGAGGTCCTCTCCATCCCGCACCAGCCGGTAGCCGCAGGTCGGCGGCAGCCAGGAAATATCGTTGACCGTCTCCGGCGTGAGCTGGATGCAGTCCGGCACGGTCGCCTGACGGTTGTCATAGTCCTGACAGCGGCAGCTCGTCCCGTCGAGAAGCCGGCAAGCGACGGAAGTAAAGACCACATCGCCCGTATCCCAGTCCTCAAGCTTGTTGAGACAACAGAGCCCGCAGCCGTCGCAGAGGCTTTCCCACTCGTCTTGAGTCAGCTCATCAAGCCGCTTGGTTTTCCAGAAAGGCATGTCCGTCATCGATGAAACATCACTTTTGCGGCAGAACGGAACAAATCGCCGTATCTGCATTTTACCTGTTGCGAATTGGCTATCGCGCATCAACCATTTGTCAGCTATTGCTGAATAACGGTGAGAGGCTCATGCTCTTGATCCCTGCAGGGGACGGCGTCAAGCAAAACTCATCCAGAACAGGCGGGGGAACTCCAAGGTGCAGGAAGAGCCGCAGGACGAACCAAGACCATCCGGCGGTCGGCCGCGCCGGAGGCGCCATATCCTGCTGCGCATCGATTCCTGGATCGACTCCACCGTCTGGAACCTGGGCTTCAAGCTCGGCGAAATCTGGGAAGAAATCACCATCTTCTTCCGCCGGTTTCGCGTGCGCGGCTGGAAGCGCCTCGGCTTCGAGCTTGCCGGCGAGGCCATGACGCTCGGCACGGCCGGTTCGGTGGTCGTGCTTGCACTCGCCCTGCCCGCCTTCGAGGAAACCAAGGAAGATTGGCGAAACCGTGGCGACTTCGCCGTCACCTTCCTCGACCGCTACGGCAATACCATCGGCCATCGCGGTATCATCCATGAAGATTCCGTGCCGATCGACGAACTGCCGGACCATCTGATCAAAGCCGTGCTGGCAACCGAAGACCGGCGTTTCTTCGACCATTTCGGCATCGACTTCCTGGGCCTTGCCCGCGCCATGAGCGAAAACGCCAAGGCCGGCGGCGTCGTCCAGGGCGGCTCGACGATCACCCAGCAGCTTGCAAAGAACCTCTTCCTGACGAACGAGCGCTCGATCGAACGCAAGATCAAAGAAGCCTTCCTGGCGCTATGGCTCGAGGCGAACCTTTCCAAGAAGGAGATCCTCTCCCTTTATCTCGACCGCGCCTATATGGGCGGCGGCACTTTCGGCGCGGCCGCGGCTTCGCAATTCTATTTCGGCAAGAACATTACCGAAGTGAACCTCGCGGAATCCGCCATGCTGGCCGGCCTGTTCAAGGCGCCGGCCAAATATGCCCCACATGTCAACCTGCCGGCGGCACGCTCGCGCGCCAACGAAGTGCTTTCCAACCTGGTTCAGGGCGGGCTTATGACCGAAGGTCAGGTCATTGCCGCCCGCCGCAGCCCGGCGACTGTGGTCGACCGGGCCGACGTCAATGCGCCGGACTATTTCCTCGACTGGGCGTTCGATGAGGTGCAACGGCTCGCCGCGGCCGGCAAGCTCAAGGAGCATTCCGTCATCGTGCGCAGCACGATCGACACCGGCCTGCAGCAGGCCGCCGAGACCGCGATGGAATCGAGCCTGCGCGAATATGGCGAAAGCTACAAGGCCAAGCAGGGCGCGCTTGTCATGATCGAGAACGGCGGCGCCGTCAGGGCCATGGTGGGCGGGCGCGACTATGGCGCAAGCCAGTTCAATCGTGCAGCAAAGGCGCTTCGCCAGCCGGGCTCCTCCTTCAAGCTCTATACCTATTCCGCGGCCATGGAGCACGGTTTCACACCCGAATCGGTGATTTCGGATGCGCCGATCACCTGGCGCGGGTGGTCACCGCAGAACTACGCCCGTTCCTACAAGGGCAAGGTGACGCTGCTTTCGGCCATGGCGCAATCGCTGAACACCGTGCCAGTCCGGCTCGCCAAAGACCATCTCGGCACCGATGTGATCGTACAGACCGCCAAGGCCATGGGCATCGAAACGCCGCTCAGGAGCGACAAGACCGTCCCGCTCGGCACGTCGGAAGTTACCGTTCTCGACCAGGCGACCGCCTATGCCGTGATGCCGGCGGGCGGCATGCAGTCGCGCCGCCACGGCATCGAGCAGGTGCTGAGTTATGGCGGCGAGGTTCTTTACGACTTCAATCGCGACGAACCGCCGGCCCGGCGCGTGCTGTCGGAGAAGGCAATGTCGTCCATGAACCGCATCCTGACGCAAATCCCGGTGATCGGCACCGCCAAGCGGGCAGCACTCGACGGCGGCATCGTCACAGGCGGTAAGACCGGCACCTCGCAGAGCTATCGCGACGCCTGGTTCATCGGCTTCACGGGCAACTACACCACCGCCGTCTGGTTCGGAAACGACGATTTCACCTCGATGGACAATATGACGGGCGGCTCTCTGCCGGCGATGACCTTCAAGACAGTGATGGATTACGCCCATCAGGGCATCGAGATTAGACCCATCCCCGGCATCGAAAATCCGTTGCCGACCGGCGATCACAAGGGCAAGGAGGTTGCGAAGAAGGAAGGCGAGACTCCCGGCCTGCCGGCGCTTGTCCGGCCGCGCTCGCTATCGGCCGAGTCGACCCGCATCCTCAAGCAGATCGCCGCCAAGCTGAAGGCCGCCAGCCCCCTCCTTCCCGCCAAGGTGGCCGATGCCGGCATTGTCGGCCCGGCCGGCGACGACGCATCCCGGCCATCGCTCGCAGCCACCTCCGCCAGCACCGAATTGAAGCGGTAGTCAGGCAGCGGAGGGCCTCTTTGCCCATTCCCCCCCGGCAGAATCAATGCTAACCCTCTGACACAGCTGTTCCCGAGGACCCAAGCAAACCCGTGTTTCGTGTTCCCATCCTCATCGCGATCGCGCTTGCCATCGCCTTCGGCGGCGGGATCTGGTCCACCCTCGTGGCACTCGATGCGACCGTCGGTTTCGGAGCCATCAAGCTCGGCCCCTGGGAAGCCTTTCCCGAGGTGCAGACGGCGGCGGCGGACCCTTACGCCAAATCGCACCGGGCCAATGGCGGCAGGCTGCTTTATGCCAGCGCCGAAGGTCTGGTCTTTACCGCGTCTGTCGATGACGCGGGCGCGCGCCTTTCTGGCAACTGCACCTATCGGCTGACGGGTCACACGCCGCCGGCGCGCCTCTGGACACTGTTTGCCGCGCCCCCGGGAGGCGCACCGCCTTCGGCCCAATCAGATTTGCCGACGGCGCTCAACTCCCGCATCGTATTGCGCGATGAGGCCGGTAGTTTCGATATCGCGCTTGCCGCAACCGCCAGGCCCGGCAACTGGCTCGCCGTGCCCGCAAACGGCGCCTTCCGTCTGACGCTGACGCTTTTCGATACCCCGACGGCCGGCAGTTCCGGCCTTATTGACCTCACCATGCCGCGCATCGAAAAAACCGGGTGCGGCAATGCTTAGATCTGGGCTCGGATCTAGGCCCAGATTTGCCCTTCAGGTGATCTTTGCCATCGTGACCGGCCTTGTCGGGGCGGCGCTGCTGCATCTCATCATCGTGCTGCTGCTGCCGGAATTCAGCGAGCGGGACGCCTATACGCGCATCCTGGCGAAGGGCGAGATTCATCGCTTCTATCGTCTCGGAGAAAAGCCGGACCGGACGGGGCTTGCCAAGGACGACCCGTTTGTAGAGCTGGCCGTCTGCGCTTTCGATGTGGCGGACGGTCCGGTGCGTTTGACCGCGGCCAACAGCGGCGTGCCGTTCTGGTCGTTGGCGATCTACGATCAGTCGTCCAATGAAGTGTTCAGCATCAACGACCGCACATCCGCCGGAGGAGGCCTGGACCTGGTGATCGCCACGCCGGTGCAGCTCACCACGCTGCGAAAATCGCTGCCCCAGGCGATATCACAATCGATCCTGGTCGAAACGCGGCAGGCCGATGGTTATGCCGTGTTGAGAAGTCTCGCGCCGCAAAAGAGCTTTGCGGATATCGCGTCGCAGTTCCTGGACAAGGCAACCTGTACGCCGTTCGAATGGCGTACCAGAAGCCGCTTCTGATGGAACCATCTCTTCGAAAGGTCAGTCGGCGCGCACCGCGTGATTTTCCGCCTTGCGGTCCATCCGGTCGTCGAAGCGCTCGTAGCGCACGCCGGTAAAGAACAGGAGCTGACCCGCCTCTTTCGCTTCGCCGATCTTGATCTGCGGCCGGCGGGGGTGCTCGCTGCGCCATCTGTTCAATAGTACGATCTCTGCCATGCTCGCCTCCGTTTTCGGAATTCGAGACGGATGAAGACGGATCGATCTCACCCTGCCCTCTGAATGGGGCCGACGCTTCCGGGAACCCCGGACATTCGCGCCTTTCTCGTCAGTGCGCTTCTTGAAAAGCGCAAGGACATTTCGCCATAAACGGCCGGTTCCGCCTGAGCCGGCCGGGAATGGGATGGCCCTCAAGACTTACATGAACGCGAGGGCCACCCGGAACTCGAAGCCCCGGCAATACGCGCCGGTTAACCAGAATTGCGCCAGAACGACCTTAACAGTGAGTTAATGCTAAAATAGCACTTACTACCGATGCTTACCTGTTGTCTGCAGCCAAAAAACACAGATGCGGCTGCTTTTCGGCTCCGCTTTCGGGACAACCAACCACCAAAAAATGACAGGCGTATCAAAACGACCCGTCTTCACCGACCGTTAACTCTCATAGCGTTACCATCCCGTTAAACCAAGGCGTCCCGCGAAGCAGTTGTCTTCCCATCTGCATGAGCGATGCGGCGCCGCCGGGAGTTCCCCAGGAAAGGTACGATGACAGCATCAGGCAAGCCCAAACGGCCCACCTGAAGGCTTCACGGCACCTCATGAGTTGTATTTGCGTCTATGTGAGTTTGCCTGTGACGAATGAGTTCCGCGACCTCGAAAGGCCCCGTGCCATGCGTAAGAAGGATGTGGTGCTGATGGCCACCGTGACTGTTTTTGAAAGCCTGCCGCATCCGACGCGGTCAGAGCTTCGACAGTTCGCCGAGCTTTTCGCGCCGCTCTTTTCCGCTTCCTCCGAGGAAGCCCGCCGCGAGGCCGTCGCTGCGCTTTCCCAATGCAAGAACGTGCCGCCGGCCGTCGCCTTCTTCATCGCCAGCCAGCCGATTTCGATCGCAGCCCCTTTCCTCACCTCTTCCAGCTGCCTCTCCGACGAGACGCTGATCACCATTGCCCGCACCCAGGGCGAAGCCCATGCACGGGCGATCGTCCGCCGCGAAGCGCTGTCGCCTACCGTCATCGACGCATTGGTGGGGCTGCGCCATAACCGTGCCGCCAGACCCGCCGAGACGCCCGCAACGGAAGCGACCACGGCACCGGTCGTGGAGGACATCGCAACCGCCGAGCGGCTGGTCCGCGAAGAGGGCCTGCGCCAGCGCATCAAGGCGCTTGTCAGCCATATCGACCGTCCGGCTCACGACCGGCTCGGCCTGCGCAGCTTATCGCCGATCCAGGAAGCCCTGCTCGTGCGCTTCGCGCGAGATCGGGAGGCCGGCCTTTTCGCAACCGTTCTCGCCGATTCCCTTTCGGCAAGCCTCTGGCTTTCCGAGCGCATCATGCTGGACATTTCAGGCCAGCAGCTTGCCACCACGCTCAAGGGCCTTGCGATGCGGGGAGAGGACGCGATCTTCATCCTGCAGCGGATCTACGATCATCTCGGCAGCCATGAGGATGGCGTCACGCGCGCTGAAGCGCTCTGGACGATGCTCGACGAGGACGAATGCGGCAGGCGGATCGAAGCCTGGCGCCGGGCCGACAGTTATACCTATGCCGAACCGAAACGGCAGCCGGCCGCGGCCAACGAGACGCAAGAGCACGAGGCCGAACCCCGCATCCTGCGCACCAGCGCCAGCCTCCGGCGCGCGGCGGCCGGCGTCCACCGGGCTCGCTAGAGCGGGATCAGGCCGGCTTCACCACCTCGAAAAGATCGGTAACGTCCTCGGTCTCCAGTTCCACGAGCCAGAGATCCGGGTCGAATCGCAGCTCGCGCGACAAGATCTCGCGGACCGCGTCCGGCTCAGCCTTTTCCGCCCTCACCTCGAATTTGCGCTGCCCGTCGTCCTCGCCGAAGAAGTTCTGCGGTGCCGGGGCATAGAGTGTTTCCGACCCGTCGCGAAAGCGGTGGCGGATGAAGACGGCGCCCGCTTCCTCCGCGCCCTTCTTTTCGACTGCGGCAAAACCACCGAGCCCGAAGACTCGGCGGATCAGGGCGGAGACGAAGATATGGGATTTCAGACGCATTCCCCCTCTTACGGCGGTTCATCGCCCGGCGCAAATGAGGATGCGCATTTTTACCCGGGTATAATATTGCAATAATTTTATCCGGGTGATATTGCGGATCTCAAATGAGGAAACCGATGTGACCCTTACCGACAGAAAAGCGGCAATCGCCGCCTACAAGGAAAGAAAGGCGCCCGCGGGCATCTATGCGATCCGCTGCCTCGCCACCGACCAGCAATGGGTCGGCCGGGCGGCCGATCTCGACAAGATCAGGAACCGCATCTGGTTCACGCTTCAACACGGCAGCCACGTAACCAAAAGCCTTCAGGCCGCCTGGAACGCTTACTCGGACGCGGACTTCGAGATCAGACGGCTGGAGGAGATCAGCGAGGAACTGACGGGTTATCTGAAAGACCGGACGCTGAAGGGCCGCCTTATCCACTGGGCTTTCGAGCTTGGAGCCGAGGCGATCTGAGGGCCTTTCAACGCCTGCACGACCTCGACCGCTCCCCCTTTCCTTTCCCGCGCCGCACCATAGTTAAAGCCTCGTGCCATAAGGCATTGTCTTGAAAAAGGAGTTGGGGCTTGGGTACTTCCGTTCTGATCAGCATTCTGATCACCTTCCTGGTGATCGTTCTGGTTCTCTATCTCATCGCACGCCTGCCGATCGACGGCCGCGCAAAACAGATTGCGCGCATCATCGTCATTCTGATCGGCATCATCTCGCTCCTGAAATATCTCGCGGTATTCTGATCCCGATTGCGGCCGGATCACCTCGCGAGGTCAAAGGTCCGGCCGCAATCGCCGTCTCAAGCTGCGCGCGCGGCAGGCACCACGAGGGTTTTCCACAGCAAATGACCAGAGGAAGCGAGCTAGATCATCCGAGCTAGAAGGGCCGGAAAGCGGTCTTCCGTTTGCGGTCGGCAACGTAGCTCATGCTAATAAATAGAAGTCCATTTCCTCTATCCTGTAGCCATGAAAATAAATTCATGACCGTGGAGCATTTGCCGCCCCACAAAGAAATTCATTCCCACACCCTTCTCGCCAGCGCGTGATACGTCACGCAGGATTTGCCTCAAACAGCGGCAGAACTGCCGATTTCCAAGGCAAAACATCTTCCTTCGGCGGTTTGCCTACCTCTTTAGGCTGAATTGCACGGGAGGGATGACTCTTCCAACTTGCCGCAGCCAATCGGGCTAATCCGCAGCCGTTCGGCGACACGTGAGGCTCAAGAGGAGGGGCGTAGCGACATGAAATTTTTTCTTCACGTAGACGAGCAGAGAGGTCTCATTCACGATGTGGAAGGGATTGATTTTCCTTCCGTCGAGAAAGCCGTTCTCGAGACCTTCTTCGGCATGCGTGATATCGCTGCGGACTGTCTGAGGAGCGGCGAGGAGCTGACTCTCAAGGCCATCGCGATTGCCGACGAAACCGGCTTTGTCTTCGCGACAATCACCTCCCACGACGTGCTGCAGGGCCTTTTCCCGACGTTCAGCTGAAGTGCATTGATGACGGGTGAGCGGCAGGACTCAATCAGGAATGCTCCGGTATCACTTGGAGTAGGTGGTTATCAGAGCTGAGCAATCCGCCGGTCTTGCCCGATATGGTGCTGCACCGCAGTCGAATGCAATCGGCGGCGCGGGGGCAGCTGCGCCGCCGAGTCCGGTGTAAGTCGCCTACCTGTCAGTACTTGCGAATTTCGAGTCCGCCGTGCCACCATTGTCGCTACCGGCGTTGATCCCGTCATGGACACCCTGGTTCTTTTCCTGTCCCCACCCGTTATTTCCCTTGGAGGTGGGTTCCGGCGGCGGCTCGCATTCGCCCTCTCCGCACGCGTAACTCGCAGAGAAGCCCGCGCCGGCGAGCACCATCGCGGCGCTTAGAGCGATAGCCTGCAGTAACTTCGTTGACATCGCTGTATTCCTCCCTTGCTTCGGATGTGAACTGCTTCACCCGTGAGAGAATGGTCCGATTGCCCCTGCATGTCATGGCAGCAGAATGACGGATCGGTCAAAAGGCGTAGCGCGCTCGGAGGTGGAAGAAAGCAGGCTCAGAGCAGGTTGATACCAAGGCAGCTCTCAGACGGGTAAATTCATTTGCTTGCGCAGGCTCTGGTCGAAGGCGCTTGACGGAACAAGGCGTCGCAGAAGACGAAGCCGGCGCGCCCGCTTGCCGGCGGGGTAACGGAGTTTCGGCGATGCGGCGGCGGCGGCGGTAACGACGGTGGCGGCGACCGTTTCCGGCGCGTCGCCCGCCTCGATGGCGCTATTCCAGACCGCATTCATCGATGCTCGCGCCTTGTCGTAGATGCCGAGCATCCGATCAGGCTGGGTTGCATTTTGCTCGAAGGATGTACGGGTGAATGCTGGTTCAACCAGGAGAACGCGGATCCCGGCAGTGCGGACTTCGTGATCGAGCGATTCGGAATAACCTTCGATCGCGTGTTTGGTCGAGGAATAGAGGGCGCTGAACGGGCTTGGAAGGAAGCCGACCACCGAGGACATATTGATGATACGGCCGCCGCCCTGACGCCTCATGACCGGCAGGACTTCATTGGTAACGCGCATTACGCCGAAGACGTTGACTTCGAACAGGGTCTTCGCCTGATCAACCGAGGATTCCTCTGCGCCGCCGATCAGGCCGCTGCCGGCGTTGTTGACGAGCAGGTCTATGCGGCCGGCTTGGCTCACCACGTCCGCCACCATCCGCCGTACGGACTCCTCGTCCGTCACGTCACAGACCAGCATCGTCATCCCGCTTGCTGCGTCCGGCACGGCCTTCCGGCTGGTCCCGAATACCCGGTATCCTTCACGCTGCAGCGCTCGCGCCGTCGCTAGTCCGATGCCGGAGGAAGCGCCCGTGACCAGGGCGACACCGTGTTTTGTATTGCTCATCTGTCTCAGCTTTCATTTTTCAGTGGAACATCTATGCAAAGCTAGTTACTATCATTTCGAAAGTAAGTCACTATCAAAAAGATATCGACATGCAAGATCTTTTGGACCAACCATGCCTGATCGCCCGCAGCCTCGCATTGATGGGGGATGCATGGAGCATGCTGATCCTGCGGGACGCCCATGCGGGGCTCACCCGCTTTGACGAATTCCGCAAAAGCCTCGGCATCGCGCCGACAATCCTGACCCGCCGGCTTTCGGCACTGACCGACGAAGGGTTGCTGGAAAAGCGCCGCTACTCCGAGAGGCCGCCGCGGGACGAATATGTGCTGACGACGGCCGGGCGCGACTTTCTTCCGGTCCTGTTCGCAATCGGCGCGTGGGGACGAAAGCATCGCGGCGGCGGGCAGGTAACCCGGTTTTTCGACGCCGAGACGGGAACGGAGATCGATCCGGTCACCATCGACCGCTCGACCGGCGCTCCAATCGGCACACGCCCCATTCGCATCGTGACGCCCGAATAGAGCAGAAAAATCCGGTTTCCGTAACTCGGAACTTATCAGCGGACTTTTTATCGCGCCATCGTCTGCTGCGCCCACTGCTCCTTCTTACCGGCACGAAGGAGCAGCCAGCCTATGATGACCATCATTGCGCCCCAGATTAAAAATCCGATATCCCAGTAGATACGGTAGGCCTCAGCCACGGTTTCATTGACGTGATGGAGGCCGAGTAGCTGGTGGTCAATCAATCCCTCGATGAAGTTGAAAGCACCGAAACCAATCAGCATGGTGCCAATAAGGAGTTTGCTGGACCAGTACAGGTGGCGGCGGTGGGCGTGGCGCCAGAGGATGAACAGCCCTGCTGCGACGAAAAGATACGTGCTGCTATGGAATATGCCGTCCCAAAGCGTGTTCAGCTCCAGGTCTTCAATGGTTGAGATCGGATACCGGGAACTGAGCATATGATGCCATTGGAGCACCTGGTGCAGGACGATGCCGTCTAAAAAGCCTCCAAGGCCGACACCGAACAGGATGCCGGCACTTATGGGAAATGTTCGTTCTTGCGGCTGCATGACCAATGGGCTCCTGCACTTGCGTTCTTTCGCGAACTTATAAAGCTCCCCGAGGTTCCGTCGGCCTTCCGGATTTAAGATGTTGTGGCCGCTGCTGCCCGGAACGCCGGTGCAAGGCCGAAATGCACCCCTATAATTTCCCAACGGAAACATGCCCGACTTGCAACCAAATACGTCCGCGCTAGTTCTTTTCTTCGATCCAGGAGGAAATATGAACGAAGTTTTGAGTAAAAAAGCCAAGACCGGCGTACAAGGGCTGGACGATATATTGTCCGGCGGCCTCACCCGAAGTCATGTGTTCCTGCTTGAAGGTTCGCCGGGGACAGGCAAAACAACAATCGCGTTGCAGTTCCTCACGCAAGGTGCGGAGCTTGGAGAACGCTGTCTTTATATAAGCCTCTCCGAAACCGAGGAGGAGTTGCGGGACAGCGCCCGCTCCCACGGGATGGAAATTGACGAGCAGATCGAGATCTTCGAACTTGTGCCGCCCGAAAGTCTGCTTGATGCCGATCAGCAGCAAAGCCTTTTATATTCGTCCGACCTTGAGCTGGGTGAGACGACCAAGCTCATATTCCAGGCCTTCGAGCGGGCGAAGCCGGCCCGGGTCGTTATCGACAGCCTTTCGGAAATCCGGTTGCTTGCGCAGAGCTCGCTCCGCTACCGTCGCCAGATCCTTGGGTTGAAGCATTTCTTCTCCCGCTCGGATGCAACGGTATTGCTTCTTGACGATATGACCGCGGAACATATGGACAAGACCGTCCACAGTGTGGTCCACGGCGTCATACATCTCGAACAGCTTGCTCCGGATTACGGATCGGAGCGCCGGAGGCTCCGGATCATAAAATATCGCGGCCAATCTTTTCGCGGCGGCTACCACGACTTCGTGATCAAGACTGGGGGAGTGGCCGTCTTCCCCCGCCTGCGCGCCGTCGAGCACAGAACAGGCTTCGAGCGGACAACGCTGATCAGCGGTATCCGGGAATTCGACGAACTTCTCGGGGGTGGGATCGAGCGCGGCACCAGCACTCTCCTGATTGGCCCGGCGGGGACCGGCAAGAGCCTCTTTGCGTTGCAGTTCATCAAAGGGTTGGTGAAGCACGGAGAAAAAGCGGTGATATTCCTCTTTGACGAGGAACTAAGCCTGCTGTTTTCACGCACGAAACCCATGGGTATCGACCTCGAGAAGATGCGCGACGACGGTCTGATCCACATCGAACAGCTGGATGCTACCGAATTGTCGCCCGGTGAGTTCGCCCACCGCGTCAGGGATCGGGTAACAAGCCTCGACGCAAAGGCGGTGATCATCGACAGTATCAATGGCTATCAGGCGTCGATGCCGGAGGAGAATGCCCTCATCCTGCATATGCACGAATTGCTTCAGTACCTGAACCGGCAGGGTTGCAATACCTTCTTGACCGTTGCACAACATGGTCTGGTCGGGGATATGAAATCACCCGTGGATGTCACTTATCTTGCCGACACCGTCATCCTGCTTCGCTATTTCGAGGCTCACGGCAAAGTTCGCCGCGCCGTCTCGGTCATCAAGAAACGGACCGGCAAACACGAAGAAACCATTCGCGAATTCCGCATCAGCAGAGCCGGACTGACTTTCGGCGAGCCACTTTCGGACTTTCACGGTATTCTGCGCGGCGTACCGACATTCGTGGGCAATAGCCAGCCGCTGTTGCCGAGCTCAGACAAGGAAGACCACCATTCCTAATCAAGATGCTATCGGCCTGATCTACGCGCCGCTCGGGCGAGACGCGCAGATCGCGGCTTCGCTTCTGATGGAAGCGGGAATAACGTCGAAGGCAGCACCGGATCTTCCCACCCTCGTCGCGAGCCTGAATGACGGCGTCGCCTTTGCCGTGATTACGGACGAAGCTCTGCGTTCTGCTGACCTGCGTTCCCTCGCCTCGTGGATCGAGCATCAGCCGAGTTGGTCGGACTTGCCGTTTATCATCCTGACAGCGCGTGGCGGCGGCCCAGAGCGCAATCCCGTTGCCGCCCGCCTGTTGGGCGTGCTGGGCAATGTCAGCTTCGTGGAGCGCCCTTTTCACGCGACGACTTTCATCAGCGTGGCTCGTTCGGCAATGCGAGGAAGGCGGCGGCAATACGAAGCCCGCCTGCGCATGGAAGCCTTGGATGAAGGCGAGCGGCGCCTCCAAACGGCGCTGGAGGCGGGACGCCTGGGTGCCTGGGAGCTCGACCTTGCAACCAACGAGCTGACGACGTCGTCCACCTGCAAACGGATTTTCGGCCGTGATCCCGAAGATCGCTTCACCTATGACGAGCTCTTGGCCGCTACTCATCCGGATGATCTCGAACGGGTGCAAACTGCGGTCAGGACTGCGATTGCGACGGGCTCGGAATACGCGATCGAATACAGAACCGTCTGGAAAGACTACTCCATCCATTGGGTGGAAATTCGGGCCCAGCTCTACAGGGATCGGACGGGTAGCGTGATCAAGCTGGTCGGCGTATCGGCCGATATCACCGAACGGCTGAGGGCGAAGGAACACCAGCGGCAGCTCAACGAGGTTCTGGAGGAAAGGGTCGCGGAACGCACGCGAGAACTTAAAGAGGCCCACGCCCAGATGATGGCAGAAATGAGCCAGCGGGAGCTGGCCGAAGAGCAGCTCCGCCAGGCGCAGAAGATGGAGGCCATAGGGCAACTTACAGGCGGTGTGGCTCACGACTTCAACAACCTCCTGATGGCCGTCCTCGGGAACCTTGAGCTCCTGCGCAAGCATGTCGGAGACGACATCAGGGCAATCCGGTTAATCGACGGCGCCTTGCAGGGCGCAAAGCGTGGCGCCTCGCTCACCCAGAGACTGCTCGCCTTCGCCCGCCGGCAGGACCTTCGTATAGGGCCTGTCGATCTCGGCGGCCTCGTGATGGGAATGAAGGACCTGCTGGCGCGCTCCGTCGGCTCGGCGGTCTCGATAGAGGTTGCCGTTCCCGATCAACTTCCGCCCGTATCGGCCGATGCCAATCAGGTTGAACTGGCCCTCCTCAACCTCGCCGTCAACGCGAGGGACGCGATGCCGGATGGCGGGACTATCCGTATAGAGATCAAGGAAACCGAGCAGATTTCAGGAACGGATGTGCTCGCTGCCGGGCGCTATGTCGTTCTTTGCGTTGCCGACGAGGGCCATGGAATGGACGAGGAGACCCTGCAAAAGGCAATCGAACCGTTCTTTTCCACCAAGGAGCTGGGCAAGGGAACGGGACTGGGACTTTCGATGATACATGGTCTAGCCTTGCAGCTGAAAGGGGCGCTTAAATTGTCGAGCACGCCCGGCAAGGGCACGACAGCCGAACTGTGGATACCCATCTCGACATCGTCCGCTCCGGAACAGGAACAAAGCCAAATGATACCGAACGACGAGTTAAACCCCGTGACACCGAAGCGGATACTGTTGGTCGATGACGACGCTCTGATCGCCATGAGCTCCGCAGACATGCTGAGCGACCTCGGGCACCACGTCGTGGAAGCGCATTCGGGGAAAGAGGCACTCGCATGCCTCGCCGATCATGGCGGCTTCGACATCATGATTACGGACTATTCGATGCCGGGGATGAACGGTGCCGAGCTTGCCAAAGCAGCCCGCCAAATCGTCCCCGGGCTGCCGATTGTCATTGCGTCGGGCTATGCCGAACTTCCGCCGGGCCTGGACCTCGATGTCGCAAGGCTGGGAAAACCATATACTCAGGATCAACTGTCTCTGGAAATTCACAAGCTGACCGCCGCCGTCGAAAAGGCCTGACCGCCACGGGGGTGAAGGCCCGACACCAGGAGCCCGCCCGATTGTTTCCGTCGGGCTGCGCATGCAAAGCCGCTAGAGGGCGCCGATCGATTTGAGCTTCTTCAGCACCATGGCGTTCGGTTCGCCGGTCTCCGGTAGACGATAATGCTTTTCGAAGCGGCGGATGGCGGCCTTGGTCTGTTCGCCGGCAACACCGTCGACTTCCACATCCGCATAGGCAATGTTGGAGAGCCCCCGCTGGATCTGCAGCACGAGATCCGTTGAAGGCGATGTCGCCGCGGACGGCCGGACAGCGGCGGGAACTGCGGCTGGCGGCCGGGCGGCAGCGGGGATGGACCCGGGCACGCGGCGGGCATTGGGGATTTCGGCAGGCGGCGTCATGGACGGAAGGCGCTCGGCGGCGCGGATTGCCGCCGCCACCGGGTCTTCGCTCCGGACGCCGGCATTCTGTGCCGGCCGGCGCGGCAAGGCAGCCTTCTGTATTGGCGCCGGCGCCGGCTGGGCCGGTTTGACCGAGGCGGGAGCCGGCGCCTTGGCGGTTTCGACGGGAGCGTGCTTCGGCGCCATTGGGGCGGCCGGCAGAGGTGCGGCGATCTGTGGACGCGGAGCCGGCGGCATGGCCGGGACCGGAGCGGCGACCGGGGCGGCGGTCGGATCGGAAACAGGTGCAGCAACAGACGGTGCGGCCGGTGGCGCGGGACTTGCGCGTTCGATCCGGAAGGTCGTCGTATCGGCGGGCGCGGTGCGCCTCATCGGCCGGTAGCCGGCGATCGCATTCGGGTCATCGGCATCGCGGGTGGCCAGGAAGGGTGCAGGATGACCGCCCGGCTGATACCACAGCGCATTGGCCGCAACGAAGCTGAAAACCACGCCAAGGGTTGCAAAGCCGAACAGAGGTTTTGGATGGCGCAGGGCCGCGCGCCCCGCCGCCGAAGCGAGGTTCGACAGAAGACCCGGCTGCCGGACGGCTTTTTTCCTGTCAGGCGATTTTCGCTTTCGCGCGGTCATCGGCAAAATCCTGTTCGTCCATCATGGGCGCCTGCCGGACTGCCTGCAGCCGCGGCGGGAATTCAATCTTCTCCTCATGCAATTCGCCCGGTGTGCCATCGATCCCCGAACCGTCGACCGGAAGCGCGACGGTGACCACTGTCCCCTCGCCCGGCCGGCTGGCGATCGAGAAGCGGCCGCCATGCAGCGCCACCAGCCCCTTGACCAGCGAGAGACCGAGGCCGGTTCCTTCGTACGAGCGGGTATAGGCGTTTTCAACCTGCATGAACGGCTGTCCAATGAATTCGAGCTTCTCGGCGGCGATGCCGATACCCGTATCGCTCACCGAAATCACCACGTCATCGCCCGACATCATGGCATCAATGGAGACGACGCCGCCGTGGCCGGTAAATTTGATCGCGTTGCCGGCGAGGTTGATCAGAATCTGCTGCACGGCGCGGCGGTCCGCCACCACTTCGCCAAGGCTCCGCGAGGCGCGGCTCGTCAGGGTGATGCCTTTTTCGCGGGCCGTCAGATCCAGCATGGCGCGGCAGGCTTCCATCGCCTCTGCAAGCGAGAAGGGCTCAGCCAGCAGCTCGTAGCGGCCAGCCTCGATCTTCGACATATCGAGCATGGTGTTGACGACGGACAGCAGATGCGCGCCCGACTGGCGGATCAGCCCAACATATTCGCGCTGGCGGTCGTTTGCGAGCCGGCCGAAATATTCCCCCGCCAGCACATCGGAGAAGCCGAGGATGGCGTTCAGCGGCGTGCGCAACTCATGGCTGACCGCCGCAAGAAACCGCGACTTGGCTTCATGGGCGGAACGGGCCTCCGCCACATGGGCGGCGGCCTTGGCATGCAGGTCCTGCTCGTCCGAAACGTCGCGTGCCTGCGCAAAGACGTAGAGAACCTGGCCCTCGCCGTCGCGGATGGCGGTCATGTCGAAACGGACGGGCAGGAACTGGCGCCCGGCGGAGGAAAAGGGCCGCTCGATGCGGATATCGGCGACAGCGCTTGCCGCTCCCTGACGCAAGGCATCGAACGCCTGAATAAGGCCGATCCGATCGGACACGTGGACGAGTTCGGCAAGCGACTGGCCGGCCGCTTCGCGCAGGTTTACGGGAAAGCCGCTGCGGTCCCGTCCGCCCGTCTTCACGACATGGCCGTGCGAATCGAGAATCACCGACAGACCGGGGCAGGCATCGAACAGCACGTCATCCGGCTGCGCGGCCGCGACGGAAACCGCCACGGGGCGCGGGAAGGCAAAGGCGGCCGCGACGCAGAGAAGGAAGAGCGAGAGCACCAGGGCGACCCCGACCGGCAGCGCCAATGCCGGCGCAAGAAGCATGGTCAACGCAGGCGGCACGACGACCAGCGCGGCGGCGCAGGCAAAGACCAGACGCCGCAGCCGTGCGATATCGCCGACGCGGGCTTCCTCGCCTTCGCCAAGGCGGGTCAGCCAGCGGATTGCGGTCTTGTCGACCAGCAGAACCGCCTTCCCGGCAATGTTACTCAATACGCGCACGCAAAACCCTGAACAGATAAATTCGACAAGGCCGACAATAGGCCCCGGCGGCTTAAGGAAAGGATAAAAATGGGGGTCGGCACCCCGGCCGGAAGGCCCCAAATCCGGCTTTGGGACATATTGGTCGACCGTTCTCTGCTTGTGGTTAACGGCGGGTAAGCGACGGATTTGGCTTGATTTTTCTGGTTCTGTTAACTTTTGTGGCAGCGGGAGGCACGGCAAGCCCAAGGCTTTCGGCGGACCTGCCGCAATTATGCTTAACATCGATCATTAAACTTCTAACGGATGTGTCCGCGGATGCCACACTGGAGAGGCGATAGTTCGAATTTTAGATAAATTTGCCGAAAAAGCGAACGGCTGCGTCAAAGCCATATTTGCTTCCGGCCGATACAACCATGTTCAAGACCGGCACAGACCCGGCGGCCCGCTAAACCTTGCGGGAAAAACAGGTGGACAGGACGATGTGGTTTCTCATCAAGGGAAGTGTTTGGTTTGCAGCCGTGCTGGTGGTGCTTTCCTATTTCAGCAGCCGCCCGGCGACCGAAACCCAGGGCGCCTCGGCACTTGAGGTCAGCGACGCATTCACCGCCGCGACCGAAGCCTATCAATATGTCAGCGCCATCTGCGCCGAAAAGCCGGATGTCTGCGAAAAGGGTGCGGAGACCTTCTCGGCGCTCGGCATCAGGGCCAAGGAAGGTGCTCGCGTAGCCTTCGAACTGCTCGACAAGCAGTTCGGCAGCAGCAAGCCCGCACTGGACACCGCCGTGCTTGCCGACCCGCAGCCAACGCCTTTCCCGGCGAAACCTCTCGAGAGCGCGGCCGCCGCGGCCTCCGACACCATCTTCACCGGCACCGTGCCGGTGCCCCAGAAGCGCCCGGCACACTGAACGCTGGCGCCTCCACAACGAATTTTAAAGCTTGCGCCGGGCTCCGTTGCCTCGGTTCCTGGCGCCGGACTGCCTGCCCTGCTATTCGGCTTTTTGCTGACGCCGTGAGGAATGAACTCCTCACGGCGCATTTTTTTCTTCCATACCGACAGTCAATAACTATATGGAGCGCAGGTAATTGCGGAGCGCCCATGGCCAGTCTCGAACAGATCCTCGATGATTTCGCCTTCCTTGACGAGTGGGAGGACCGCTACCGCTATGTGATCGAACTGGGCAAGGCCCTGCCCGACCTTGCCGACGACCAGAAGACCTCCCAGAACAAGGTGCAAGGCTGCGCCAGCCAGGTCTGGCTCGTGAGCCATATCGACGGCGGGGTGGATCCGGTGATGACTTTCGACGGCGATTCGGACGCCCATATCGTGCGCGGCCTCGTCGCCATCGTGCTCGCTGTCTATTCGGGCAAGCGCGCCTCCGAGATCGCGGCGACGGACGCGATCGAGATCTTCGACCGCATCGGGCTCGTCGAGCACCTCTCCTCGCAGCGCGCCAACGGGCTCAGGTCCATGGTCAAACGCATTCGCGAAGAGGCGAAGATGAAGGTGGCGGTTTGAGGCGCCCGTCGGGCTTATTTAATCGACTTTGGTTTCTCGGGCCGAGACTTTTTTCGGAACCTTTTTCTTAGGCCGCGTGGCTACATTTTCCTTATGCACAGGCAAAGGGGGAAGTCGGGTGTTTGCAGACCAGTCAAGGCTTGCAAAAAGGCCACGAAAATACGGATAGCAAGCAAAAACGCCGACGCGCCTGAGAAAAATCTTTACTGCTTTCTCATCACAGGCTTCAGAGAGCCGATAGCTTACAGTATATTTTGCGGAGCACTCAAGAGTTACTCCGCTATCATCTTTTGCCTCGACCTCAAAATTGACAAGGCATGCTGCAAATCCATCTTCGACATCATAATAGGTGTCCTCTGTCTTAACGACATACCCGATAGCAGGGGATCCTTCGTTATCGAAGTAACGCGACATTACATCGAAATTGACATGAACAAGCTGGATACCGTTCAGTTCAGCGGCATCTACAACCTTATTGTAGCGGTCTACGTGATCTTCCGTTTCACGGGCCGGCGTGCGCGATTTAGTGGTCTTGGCCATCACGCCGCTTCCGCAACCTTATAACCGTTCGAGTTTGCGCTCATGCCCGTATTCTGATGCCAAATGACGTCTACCTGACGACGCTGAAGTGCACGCCAACGGCAGGACTCATCAACCTCGTTGTCAAGTGCATGGCTCACCTCCTCGACCTCCCGTGGGACTTCGGAAGCGGAAACATAATCAGCACGAAGACCAAGAACATGAAGAGCACGACCGACGAGCTTAATCGTAGGGTTAGCCTCAGACGAAAGCATCTGACTCACGCGCGCACGAGAGACACCAAGCATTTTTGCAAGTTCGGCTTTAGTAATAGATTTTTCCTGCATGGCATCGAGCACAGCGAACTGATAATTCATCAGGGCGTCTTCGCCCGCAATGATCTCTTCAGCAGCCAAGTCTCTGATTTCTCTATCCATTTTTAAGCCTCACCCATTCTTTTGCTGCTTTTTCCAGCTTCTTCGCATCGGCCTTATTTTGCTTCTTTGCCGGATCACATGACGTTCCAACGAAACAGCGGCGCCCTCCATACGACTCTACAACGCCATAAATCCGAAATTGATATGCTTTGAATCCGAAAACCATAACGTCGGTTCCACCGACGTTTTCCCGTCCCTGTTTTTTGAACATTTCATTGTCCAGCGACTGGGGACCTTTTTCTGCAAATCGCTCGAAGTATCGTTGCAGCGTTCGCTTGGCTTGAATGCTATTTCGATCGTTTCGATCCAGCAGGGCTTCATACTCCTTACGGGCCTCTCCGAACAACAAAACACGCGCATAGTCGCCGGCCGCAACCACACGACATTCCCCGTCAATCTCATCATTATCGTGTGAATGGGACGACATTACAACGCGAGAGTTAAGTTATGACTAAACAAGAATCAAGTCCTTACCGCTTAAAGGATGAATCTGTCGCAAATCCAATGTCAATACGTGGTATTGTTGCCTCCAGTCATTAATCTGAGCAATAACAGCTTCTTGCTTCAACCCGGCTTTCAGAACTCCGGCCGATAGTCCTCCGTGCCCCAATTATAGCTTTTGCGGTGATTCGCCGGCGGCGGCGCGTAATGGCGGGCGAGAGCCAGAAGTGCGGTCCTGAGCATCAGCTTGGCCGAACGCGCCGGCCACTGGCGTTCACGCTCCACCGTCTCCAGTCCCTTGGAGAAGCAGCATACATCCACCGCCACGCCTGATAATTCCGGCCCCATGGCATCCACCGCCTTGGAGAACCGGATCCGTGCCGCCATCGCGCTGTCGGCGATTTCCGCCTGCCCGCCCGCCTGGCCTTTTGTCCGGGTCGCCAGACGCGGCTCCCAGGACGATGTGACGCGCGGCTGGAGCTGGCCGCGGGTGAAGTCGGACAACAGCCGCTCGCCCGCATCGATCGCCTCCGCGGGAAGAAAGTCCTTGCCGCCGCGGTCCTTCAGCCGGGCGACTGCCCCGAGCGGAGATTCCAGGAGATTGCGGCGAACCGGC
Organism: Neorhizobium huautlense; assembly: GCF_002968575.1. Lineage (GTDB taxonomy): Bacteria > Pseudomonadota > Alphaproteobacteria > Rhizobiales > Rhizobiaceae > Neorhizobium > Neorhizobium huautlense. The sequence goes on from NZ_PVBM01000006.1 coordinate 99,612, forward strand.
GGGCGAGCGCCCTCCACCTCCGCCGAGGTAATGGCGATCTCGCCATGCTGCTCGATGAACGCCTCCTCGCCCGTCACCAACGACCGGCGCAGAAAGGCGGAGGCTTCGGCAGTGGCGGAGATTCGCGTCGCAGACAGATGCACCAGGCCGAGGGAGCGTGCCTGCGATACCACGGCCTCCGGATAAAGCCGCTCCTGGGCGCCCAAGAGCCTGATTTCGCCGGCCTGCGTCCTTTGAATGCCGCAGTCGCCGCGGGCCAGTTGGCGGATCAACCTGAGAAGTTGTTTCCTCGATGCAGGATTGGATGCCCTTTCAATCATGAGACGGCACTTCCGACAGGCCAAAGACGGCAGTGGCGATACGCTCAATCGCGGAGACGAAATCATCGAAGGCCGCGTCGTCGCGGCGATCTTCCACGACATGGCAGGCATGGCCGACCGTGGTGCGATCGCGCCCGAAAGCATGTCCGATATCGCGCATGGGGATTTGAAGCGAAACGTGGCACACATACATAGCAATCTGGCGCGCATGGCAGGCGCAGCGGCGGCGGTCGCGGCGCGGCATCACCCGGTCGCCGAACAAAAGGATCAATTCCGCAACCATCTGGCGGACGATTCGGCATGCGGTCCTGATCGGCATTCTGGCGGGAAGCCGAGACGGATCGGCCGGTGCGTCGAAGGCCGGAAGGCGGCCGCCCTGCGGAACCTGCGGCTCGAAATGTTTCTCCAAAGGCATGACAACTCCTCAATGAATAGGAATTAATTCATACATCCTAGAGCAAAAGCGGGGACATAGAAATCGCGAGCCCTATAATTTTAGGCTGAAAACATTATGATTTTTCGCAAATACTTGAAAGGGAATGGGATTTTTTTCCTCCTCTTATCCTCCTCTTTCAAGGCAAGAAAAAACCGGGCACGATGGCCCGGCCTTTATCCGTATGCCCCTCGGGCATACAACTCGCCCTCCCGTCGCTTGCGCGATCGGTTCCTTTTCGGACGAGATTAAAATCCTCCCATGCCTGACCGGAGTTCCGGATCAGGCCTTGCCGCGCTTGCGGCGTTGTCCAAGGCCCATTTCCTTGGCAAGTCTCGAACGAGCTTCCGCGTATGCGGGCGCTACCATCGGATAATCGGCCGGCAGGCCCCACTTCTCACGATACTCTTCCGGTGTCATGTTGTAGTGGGTCATGAGGTGCCGCTTCAACGACTTGAACTTCTGACCGTCCTCAAGGCAGATCAGATAGTCGTCCTCGATCGACTTCTTGATCGGAACCGGCGGCTTCGGCTTTTCGACGGCCGTAATCACCGGAGCGGGCGACGAGGTATTGCTCAGCGCCGAGTGTACGTCTGCGATCAGATTGGAAAGATCACTGACGGGGACCACGTGGTTGCTCACATAGGCAGCCACGATATCTGCGGTCAATTCCACCAGCAGATCCTGGCCTTTGCCCAATGCGATTTCTGTCATTTGTTGTCTCCTGTTCAACGTCATGGCAGGCTCTGCGACCTCCGCAGATCCTGCCGTTCGTAGAGTTTTTCGGAGAAAACCCCCTTGCCCCGCACCGTCTTGCGACCGAAGCCTACCCCTAAGCTTCATGCGGAAGAAAAGCCGATTTTCACCGGATATTGCTTTCGATTGAAACCTGCCCTGCGACCAGCTACTGTGTGTTCTTCCACTTGAAGAACTTGCTGTCTTTGCCCTATTGGCGGTGGGGACGTCTAATCTCGAACAACATCTGCACTCTACTTGAAATGAAGTACCACCGCTCGCCTCAATGTCCAAGTGAGAAATTTTTCGGATACAGGGCTTTCTATCGGCTATAGACGCCCTAAATCAGCATTACTGACGTATAGACGGTAATTTCCTCAATTATGACAAGCTTATAACTCGTTTTATGACGGGTTATATTCAGTTTTGGTGATCGTTCAGGTCATCCCGAACGGATTGCTCATGCAGAGGATAACCCATCTTGTGTGCCGCCATGGCGAGCAGATGGGCCGAAATCGGCGCTGTAAGGACGAAGAAGAAGAAACCCGCCAGCGCCCGCGCAAGGGTCGAAAGATCGCCGGCATGCAGGGCGACCGCCAGAAGCATGAGACCGGAACCGACAGTGCCCGCCTTGGATGCTGCGTGCATGCGAGTATAGACGTCCGGCAACCGGTTGATGCCGATTGCGGCAACCAGCGCAAATCCTGCACCGACGAGGATAAGAAGAGCGGTCAGCAGGGCGATCAACACCGCGATCATTTTTTTGCCTTTCGACTGACGGCGGGGCCAGCGCCCGGCTTGCGGCTGGTCGCCCGCTTGTGTTTCGGCGCCAGGGGCGCAGCGGGCGCCACCGGGCTGGCCTTCGCCTCGGGCGCTTCTTCACCCCTGCCACGCGCCAGGATGAAGCGGGCGAAGGCGACGGTCGCCAGAAAACCGACCAGGCCGAGCGAGATGGCGATATCGATATAGAGCGTGAAGCCGGTGCGGATGGCGATCAGGGCAATGAAGCCGATCACGATGCCGACCAGCATGTCGAGCGCCACCACCCGGTCAGGAAGCGTCGGTCCCTTGATGACGCGCCAGACGGTCAGCAGGAAGGAAAGGCCAAGCACCACAAGCGCCAGCCAGAGGGCCGAAGAGAGGATCGTCTGTGCCGTCATCGGAAGGCCTCCATGATCTTCCTTTCGAAACCGGTGGCAATGTCGCGCTTGGTCGCCTCTGGGTCCGAGCAGTCGATCGCATGGACGAACAGCGTCTTGCGGTCCGCCGACACATCGACGGAAAGCGTTCCGGGCGTCAGCGTGATGAGATTGGCGAGCAGGGTGATCTCGAAATCCCGGTCGACCGTCAGCGGATAGGCAAAGATGCCCGGCTTCAATTCCATGCGCGGGCTCATCACCAGGACGGCGACCTTCCAGGCCGAGAGCGCCAGTTCCTTGAAGAACAGGACAAGCAGGGACAGGATGCGGCCCATCCGCCGCCAGTAGCCGCGGGCGCTCATCTGTTCACGAACGATCCACAGCGACAAGGTGGAAAGCGCGAAACCGAAGATGAGATTGTGCAACGTGCCGCTGCCGGTGACGGCGACCCAGACGACGGCAAAGACCAGCGACAGGATATAGGTGGTCACGGTGCGGCACCTCCGGGGAAAACCGACCCGATATAGGCCGACGGTTCGGCAAGGCCGGCTGCGGCTCTCTGCGAAAGATCCAGAACCGTCTCCGGAAACAGACCGAAGAAAATGGAGAGAGCCGTCAGACAGCCGAGCGGCCAGGCGATCCGCCAGTCGATTGCGGTCACCAGTTCGGGTACCATCTCAAGCACCGGCTCGGACCGCGGCCGCCAGTAGGCGAGCAGGAAGACGCGGGCAAGCGCCATGGTGACGATGAAGGCGGAAAGCAGGATGGCTGCGGCGAGCCACCAGGCGCCGATATCGAGAGAAGCCTTGAGCAGCACCAGTTTTGGCCAGAGCCCCGACAGGGGCGGCAGACCGGCGGCAGCCAGGAAAAGGGCCAGCGAGGCTGCGGAAAACCCTGGTGCCCGGCGATAAAGCCCACCAAGAGCAGAGAGGGTCCAGGCGCCGCCGAGCCGTGCCGCTTCGCCCGCCATCAGGTAGAGCGCCGTCATCGTCACCACCGAGTGCAGCGCGTAGAGGATCGATCCACTGACGGCCGCCGGCGTGCCGATCGCGACCCCCGCCAGCATATTGCCGATACCCACAATCACCACATAGCCGACGAGCCGGCGCAGATCGTTCTGCGCCAAAGCGCCAAGAGCACCGATGACCATGGTCAGCGCGGCGGAGATTGCAACGACGAAACTCAGCTCCTCCCGCTCGACGGGAAAGAGCATGACGGTGACGCGGATCAGCGCATAGATGCCGACCTTCGTCAGCAGGCCGCCGAACAGCGCCGACACCACGATGCGCGGCGTGTGATAGGAGGCTGGCAGCCAGAAATTCACCGGGAAAGCCGCGGCCTTCATGGCAAAGGCGAGAATGAAGAGCGCCGTCAGCGTGACGAGCGGGGCAGTCTCTCTGAACCCCGATGCCTTGCCGGCGATATCGGCCATGTTGAGCGTGCCGAAGATTGCATAGAGATAACCGACGGCGATCAGGAACAGCGTCGTGCCGATCAGATTGAGCACGGCATATTTCAGCGCGCCATCGATCTGCTCAGGTTCGGAACCGAGGATCAGCAGGCCGAAGGAGGAGATCAGCAGCACTTCGAACCAGACATAGAGGTTGAAGATGTCGCCGGTCAGGAACGCCCCGGAAACCCCTGCCATCAGCAGCATCAGAAACGGAAAGAAGCCGTAGCGGCGTCCGGCGGCATCGATGTCGCGCAGCGCAAAGACCCCGGCAGCGAGCGCTACCACGGCCGAGACGAGTGCCATCAACGAGCCGAAGAGATCAGCGGTGAACGCAATGCCGAAAGGCGGCAGCCAGCGGCCCATGACCATGGTGACCGGCCCCTGTATCGAAACGCGCATGAGCAGCGCCGCATCGAGGAGAACGAGCAGCACCAGACCGGAGATGGCGATCGTCCCGTGCAGGCGCACGGATTTACGCACCATCATCAGGAGCGCGCCGACGCCGATCATCAGCACCACCGGCAGGACCACCAGCCAGTCGGCGATTGCAGGCGCGGCAAGGACAAGGGCTGCGGAGAGATCGGTCGAAGGGGCGGCCATTTATCGAATCTCCCCTGGGGCGAAAGCGCCGCTGGGCGATACGGTTCCGGAAGGGGCAATCTGCAACACCATGCTTTCTAATACCCCATCGGCGGACGTTCTTCGTCCCGCGGTTCGGCAAGACGCATCTCGTCGGTATTATCGGTGCCGAGCTCCTGGTAGGCGCGGTAGGTCAGCACCAGAAGGAAGGCGAAGAAGGAAAAGGAGATCACGATCGCCGTCAGGATGAGCGCCTGCGGCAGCGGGTTGGCGGCGCCCGCCGGCAAGGCGTCCATGCCGTTCGGGATGATCGGCGGCACTTCGCGCGTCAGTCGGCCGGTGGTGAAGAGCAGCAGGTTGACTGCATTTCCGAGCAGCACGATGCCGAGCAGGATGCGCACCGTATGCTTCGACAGCATCAGGTAGATCGCGGCCGCGAAAAACAGGCCGATCAGAATGGCAAAAGGCGTTTCCATCAGCCCCTCTCTTTCGGCTTATGGGCGGGTTTGCGGGGCCTTTTCACCCGGACAAGCGGCTGTTCGCCGATGGCCTCAGCCGGCTCGGTTTCTTCCTGCTCCAGCGCCAGAGCGATCGACGTGATGGCTCCGACCACCACCAGATAAACCCCGATATCGAAGGACATGACGGTCGCGACAGGCACTTCCACGCCGAGAATTTCCGGGTAAATCCAGAGGCCGGTCATGAAAGGCACGCCGGCAAAGATGGAGATCAGGCCGGAGAGTGCTGCAAGCAGGAGGCCTGCCCCGGCGATCGCCATCGGATGAAAGCGGATGGCGCGGCGCACGGCCGAAACCCCGAAGGCGATGCCATAGATCGCCAGCGCAGACGCGGCAATCAGCCCGCCGATGAAGCCGCCGCCGGGCTCGTTATGGCCGCGCAGGAGGACGAAAACGGAAAACAGAAGCATCAACGCCGTTAGCACCGGGGCGACCGTGCGCAGGATGAGCGTGTTCATGGGCGACCGCCTTGCTTATCTTCAGCAGCAACACGCCTGCCCGCCTTCACCCGGATCAGGGCCAGGACCGCAAGGCCGGTGATCATGACGACGGCGATTTCGCCGAGCGTATCGGTGCCGCGGAAATCGACGATGATGACGTTCACGACATTGGCGCCGTGCGCAATCGTCTTGGAATAGGCGTTGAAAAAATCCGTCAACAGGTTGTCGAACGGCGCCTCCACCGACTTCAACAGCAGCAGCGTGAAGCCGAGCCCGCAGGCGACGGCGATCACTGCGTCGAGCAGCATCTGCCCGACCGGCCGGTGATCGCGCGGGGAAAGCCTCAGCCGGGTCATGACCAGCGCCAGGATGACGACCGATAGGGTTTCCACCATGAACTGCGTGAAGGACAGATCCGGCGCCCCGAACAGCAGGAAGATCACGGCGACGGCAAATCCCTGGATACCGAGCGACACGATCGCCGTCAGCCTGTCCGCGGCACGAAGCACGGCAATGAGGCCGATCAGCGCGATCAGCAGGAAGGCCGCCTCCTGAACCAAAATTTTTTCGGGCCAGGTCGGCATGCCGGGCAGCTCACCAAAGACGAGGGGCGGAACCAGCAGAGTCAGCGCCAGCAGGATGAAAGTCGCGGTGACATAGATCTCCAGCCGCCCCGGCTGCACGAAGCGGATGATGACACCGGACAGCCGGATCAGGCCGGAGACCAGATGATCGAAGCCACGATCAGGTCCAGGCCCGAGGTTTTCCAGCACGCGGACCATCAAGGCGCGGGCAGTGTCAAGCCGCCAGTAGACGAGCGCGCCGAATATCATGGTGATGACCGAAAGCATGAGCGGCAGGCCGAGATGCGGCACCGTTGTGATTTCGACCACCACCTTTTGATCGGTAATAGCGCTCGCCATCGGCGAGGAGACGTATTGATGGGCAAGGCCGGAGAAGAGCGCCCCGAGCAGGCCGAGCGCGGCCAGCATCACGGGGCCCAGCCAGAGCGCCGCCGGACCTTCATGGGCCTGCTTCGGCGTCTCGACGCGAGGGCCGATAAACGGTTTCAGCCCGACAGCAAATGCGATTGCGAACATTAGCGCATTGCCGACCACGGCAAGACCGGTGAAAAAGACCGCGCGGGGATTTCCGGCCGCAAGTGCTGCGTAGATCTCCTCCTTGGCAAGAAAACCGAAAAACAGCGGCAGCCCGCCCATGGAAAATGCCGCAAGCAATCCGGCAGCGAAGGTGATCGGCATTGCCGCCTTCAATCCTCCGAGGCGCGTCACGTCGCGGGTACCTGTTTCGTGATCCACTGCGCCGGCGACCATGAAGAGCGCTCCCTTGAACAACGAATGAGCCACCAGGTAGAGCACCGCCGCTTCCACTGCGTGCGCCGCACCAAAGCCGGTGAGCATGACGAGAAGGCCGAGCGAGGCCATGGTGGTATAGGCGAGCATCAGCTTCAGGTCGGTCTGCCGGATGGCAAGCAGCGTACCTGATATCAGCGTGATGCCGCCGAAGAACGGCAGCAGGATTTCCCAGGCGGGCGTTTGCCCCATCACCGGGTTTAGCCGCATCAGCAGATAGACGCCGGCCTTCACCATGGTTGCCGAATGCAGGTAGGCCGAAACCGGCGTCGGGGCCTCCATGGCGTTGGGCAGCCAGAAATGAAACGGAAACTGCGCCGATTTGGTGAAGGCGCCGGCCAGCACCAGAATAAGCGTCGCCAGATAGAAGGGGCTTTCGCGCAGCCCGTTTTCCAGATGGACGAGCAGCGAGAGCTGCGTGACCCCGGTGATATTCCAAAGAAACACGAGGCCGGCGAGCAGGCAGAGCCCGCCGCCGCCGGTCACCACCAGCGCCTGTAGAGCCGCGCGGCGGGCGGCCTCCCGCTCGTGGTCGAAACCGATCAGCAGGAAGGAGGTGATGGAGGTGAGTTCCCAGTAGACGAAAAGCATGAAGAAGCTGTCGGAGACGACAAGCCAGAGCATCGCACCCATGAAGAGGAGGATGAATGCCAGGAACCGCCCCTGATCCGGATGGCCTTTCATATAGCCGCCGGAATAGACGACGATCAGCGTGCCGATACCGGTGATCAGCAGCGCGAAGGTGAGCGACAGGCCATCGAGAAACCAGGAGAAGGACAGGTTGAAGCTCGGCACCCAGGCATAGCCGCCGGTCACCACTTCACCTGCGGCAATCTCGCCCAGGAAGGTGCAAAAATGCAGGAAGGCAAGTGCCGGAGCGAGCGCCAGGAACCAGGCGGCTTTGTCACCCATTAAACGGGTGAGACCGGGAGCGAGGACAGCCCCCAGAAAGGGGAGAAAAAGGACGATGAATGTCAATGCCGACAGATTGGCAGCCATGTCATCTCCTCGGGTTGAACGCCAGAAATTCCCCCGAGCATTCGGAAGGAAATGGCTTTCTAGGGTAAAGCTTTCCCAGCCTCAAGCAAAACCGGGCACAACACACAGAAACACGGCTTTCCGCCGGGGCTGCGGATGCCTATCTATGGGAAAAACGAAAGGATCCCGCCGATGTCCGATGTCACCACCCCTAAGGTTCACAAGAGCGATGTGGAATGGCGCGAGCAGTTGTCGTCCGAGCAGTATCGCATCCTCCGGCAGGCCGGCACCGAGCGCGCCTTTACCGGCCCCTTCTGGAACAGCAAGGAGAAGGGCCTTTACCGTTGCGCCGGCTGCGGCGAAGAACTCTTCGTCTCCGATACCAAGTTCGATTCAGGCTGCGGCTGGCCGAGCTATTTCGAGCCGGTGAAACCGAATGCCGTCACCGAGTTTCGCGATACATCGCACGGCATGGTGCGGACGGAGGTGCGCTGCGCCAATTGCGGCGGTCACCTCGGCCACGTCTTTCCTGACGGCCCGCCGCCGACCGGCCTGCGGTACTGCATCAATGGCCACGCGATGACCTTCGAGCCACTCAAGTAGACAGGAGCGGCTTGCGAAGATAATTCTCCCCCGGGATTTGCGCCAGGCTGTTCGTGCCTTCAACATTTGCAAGCCTGGCCCATCGGTTACTCGGAAAAAAGCCATGCCCAAGTTAGACCTCGCCGCCGTACCAGTACGCAAAGGCTCGGGATATCCACCGCCCTTCGATGTCCCTTGCGCCCAACGCCTGCGACAACGACTGGGCGATGCCGGCGGACTGACCGATTTCGGCGTCAACCTCATGCGGCTTCCACCGGGCAACTGGTCGAGCCAGCGCCACTGGCATTCGGCTGAGGATGAATTCGTCTTCGTGCTGGAAGGCGAACTGGCGCTGGTCGAGGATGATGGCGAGACGACGCTGAGAGCCGGCGATTGCGCCACCTTTCCAAAGGGTTCAGGCAACGGACATCACCTGATCAACAGATCTGCCGCGATGGCGGTTTATCTTGAAGTCGGTTCGCGCTCGCCCGCCGACATCACCACCTGCTCCGACATCGACATGATGAGCGCCAATGCGGACGGTCGGTTCGTGCATAAGGACGGTACGCCCTATTCCAGGTCCGGTTGATCGCCATTTACACCACGAAGATGAAGAACTAGATCGCCCGGCCGCGGATGGCCCAGGCCCGTGCCCGAAAGGCTATGGAGCCGTCGCTCTCATTAGGAAGATCGGCCTCCAATTTGTCCCTGAGCCTTTGCCTCTGGTCGGCGGGCAGGCTGACGCAGTAGCCCGGCGCCGGCCCCGCCCCAAGGGTGAAGGGGCGCCAGAAATCGTCGAAATTCGCAAAGCGCGTCGCAACCTCGACCTCGCCCGCTTCGACATCTGCCCATCCGGATTGCTGCGCAAGGTCTGCCAGTTGATCCTTCGTGCAAAAGGGGAAGCGACGGTCCTCGCTGAGGTCGCGGGCAGTGGCATCCAGCGCGCCGGCTGCCGTCCAGAACGCGCGCATGAACCCCATGCCGCCGCCCGGATAATCCCAGACGTAGAAGGCCAGAGTGGCACCCGCCCTCGCAACGCGCGCCATTTCCTGCAGCGCCTTTTGCCTGTCGGGCACGAAGTTGACCATCAGGCCGGATACGACGATGTCCATCGTATCCGAAGAGAGCGACAAAGCTTGCGCATCGCCCACCCGAAACTCGGCGCGAGGATCCTCCACATTCGCCCTCGCCTTGTTCAAAAACCCTTCCGAGGGGTCGATGCCAACCAGGCTTTTGGGATCGCAGGTAGCGAGGATCGCCGCCGACAATGCGCCCGTGCCGCAGCCGACCTCCAGCCAATCGAGCTTGGCGTCCGGCCGCAGCCATTCGAGGAAAAGCGGCGCAATCTGCCGGCTCCACCGCCCCATATAAAGGTCGTAGCTGTCGCCCATCTGCCATGCGTCATGCCGGGAAGCTTCGGTCACTGCTCATCCTCCACCCATATGCGGACCAGATGATACGTGCGTGCGTCCTTCCGGAAAATAGTCCAAGGGAGGTAGACCGGCGCTCAGAACCTGGCGGGCAGTTCCACCTTGAAGGCAAACCGCGCCTTTTTTCCCGGCTGCAGGATGGTGCTGTAGGGACGCTTGGCGAGGTCGTCGGAACCGCCGAGGTCGGCGGCCGTGCCGTGCCAGGGCTCGATGCAGATGAAGGGCGCGCCGGGTTTTTGCCAGAGCGCCAGGTTCGGCAGGTTCTCGAAGGAGAACTTGAGCGCCGGCCCATCCTCGGCGGCATAGGCGAGACCTTCACCGGCGCCTTCAGGAAAGATCATCGCGTCGGCCTCGAACATGGCATGGTCGAGTATGAGCCGGCCTGCCTTGAAGGGGGAATCACGTCTTTCGGGGTCTATCAGACCATTGCCGAGGCGGACGAGCGGCGGTTCTACGCTGTTGTCGAGCGTCACGATATGAGCCTTCCCCTCCGCTCCCGGCAGCGGCCAAAGGAAGGCCGGATGGAAGCCGAGGCCGAAGGGCATCGGCCGCGTGTCGCGGTTTTCCACCTCCGCCGATACGGTGAGCTTGAGGCCGTTCAGCGCGTGCTCGACCGCCAGCAGAAATTCGAACGGATACACGGCTCGGGTCATATCGGAAGCGGCCAATTCGTAGCGGCACATGGTTTCGGTTGCCGCGACCAGATCGAACTCGCTGCGGCGGGCAAAACCGTGCTGCGCCATCTCATAGGATCTGCCCTCAATCCCGATCCCGTTTTCCGACGCCTTTCCGACTATCGGGAAAAGCACCGGGGAGCGGCCGTTCCAGAAGGCGGCATCGCCGTTCCACAGCCAGGAACGGCCGTCGGCGGTTGCAAGGCTTTGCATTTCCGCGCCGAGAGAAGAGACATCGACCGTCAGATGCTGGTTTGCAATTCGGGTCTGGCTGGGCATGGCGGCGGCTCCTGGGCTTTCATTCGGGGAGAGGCGATATCAATTCCGGATGACGCTCGTATCAAGGCGGTCAGTTTTCAGGCACTGAGCGCGATCGGCCGCTCGGCCTGCTCTTCGGCTTTCAGCGCCATGCGGATCTCATAAGCCTTGCCCCAGTCTGCCATGACGCCAACCGCATGGTTGAGGCTGCGGCCGAAATCCGTCGCCGAATATTCCACCTTCTGCACCTTTCCCGGAAACACCTCGCGGCGGATCAGATCGTCCGCCTCCATTTCGCGGAGCTGCTGGGCGAGGACTTTTTCGCTGATGCCGGCCAGGATGCGCCTGAGCTCGCCGAAACGGCGCGGCGCCACGTTGATCTCCCAAAGGATGTCGGTCTTCCATTTTCCGCCGATCACATTGAGGGCGCTCGCAAAGCCGCAATCGTCATCCGGCAGTCGTTTCATCCTTGATCTCCTAACCTCAACGTAACCGCTTACCAGAAGGTGCGTAATTTACCGGTCTGGGCCGGCAGCCATATCAGAGTGCATCGCAAATATGGAGTTCTACCAGATGACCACAATAGGTTTTCTCGGCGCCGGCCGAATGGGCACCGCACTTGTCAGGACGCTTTTGAAGAACGGCCATCAGGTGCAGGTCTGGAACCGGACGGCGGAAAAGGCGGAAGCGCTTTCGGCTTTCGGCGTGACAGCGAAGCAAACGCCGGAAGAGGCTATCGGCAGGGTGGACATCGCGATCGTCAACCTGCTCGACTATGCCGCATCCGATGCGCAGTTGCGCCGGCCCGCCGTCACCGAGGCGCTGAAGGGCAAGCTTCTGGTGCAGCTTACCTCCGGTTCGCCGATGACCGGCCGGGAAACCGGCGAGTGGGCGACCAATAACGGCATTGCCTATCTCGACGGAGCGATCATGGCGACGCCGGATCTGATCGGCGATCCGGAAACACTGGTTCTCTACAGCGGTTCGCGACAGCATTTCGAACAATACCAGGCTTTATTCATGGGCCTCTGTGGCAAGTCCGCCTTCGTGAGCGAGGATTTCGGTGCGGCCTCGGCGCTCGACAGCGCAATCCTCGCCCAGATGTGGGGTACGCTGTTCGGCGCGCTTCAGGCGCTTGCCGTCACTCGCGTGGAAAAGATCGACCCGGACACCTACGCCACATTCCTGAAGCAAAGCCAGCCGGTCATCGATGCGGCCACCAAAGACCTGATGCAGCGCGTCCGTGATGGCCGTGATCACGGCGACGATGCTACATTGGCAAGCATCGCCGCCCATAACGCGGCCTTCCATCATCTGCGCGACATCGTGCGGGAGCGCGGCATCAACCCCGCAATATCTGATGCCTTCGGCAGCCTGTTCGAGGCGGCGATCGCCAAGGGCCATCAGGAGGACGACTTTGCCATGCTCGCTCGCTTCATGGTGGCTGCGTGAGCGGTAACACAGCCTCAGATCACCCGGCCAGCCGCACCGCGAGCTGCTCCTGCGGCAGCTTGCGGCTTTCCTTCCGCGGCGAGCCGGTGCGCGTTTATGCCTGCGCCTGCCTCGAATGCCAGCGCGCCACCGGCACCGCCTTCGCCTATCGGGCTCGGTTCAACCAGGAGGCTATCGTTGAAGACGTCGGCGAGCGGCGGCGCTTCCGGCGTCTAACCGACGAGGGCCGCTGGATGGACCAGATCTTCTGCCCGACCTGCGGGACGCTCATCTCCATGGAGGCGGAAGTGATGCCGGGAGCGCTCGTCGTTTCCGTCGGCTGCTTCGGCGATCCCGATTTCGCACCGCCCGCAGCACTTTTCTCGGCCAGGCGCAAACACGGCTGGTACGAACTCGACGAGGCGGTCGACCAGAAGGACTGAGTTCAGTCCTTCGCGACCTCGCCGGAATACTGGTCGTCACCCACCGGCTCCAGCCATTCGGCGGTCTTGCCGTCGAGGGCTTCCTGGATGGCGATATGGGTCATGGCGGTGGCGGCCGTTGCCCCATGCCAGTGTTTTTCGCCCGGCGGAAACCAGATGACGTCACCGGGGCGGATCGTTTGGATCGGCTCGCCCCAGACCTGCGCCAAGCCGCAGCCGGCGGTGACGACCAGCGTCTGGCCGAGCGGATGGGTGTGCCAGTTGGTGCGGGCGCCGGGCTCGAAGGTGACGGATGCCGCAACGACGCGGGCGGGCGCCTGCGCTTCGTTGAGCGGGTCGAGGCGGACGGTGCCTGTGAAATAATCCCCAGGCTGCTTCTTGGACGGCTGCGAACCGCTGCGCTTGATGTCCATGGTGATGTCCTTCCTGTTTTCCGCTCCCCCTCACATAGGACCGAGTCGCCGAGAAATAAGGCCCTTGGCGGAGAATATAGTGGCAGCGGCTTTCTTAACGGGCGCGAGCGTATAGCGTAGCTTCGACCCGGCTTTGTCGCGCCACGCGCAAGTGGCTTCGGGGAGGATAGCAAACCAAGGGGTTTCGGATGCGCTTCATTTTGCCGGGATTGTTCGTTTTCGCCACGGCGGTTGCCGGGATCACCGGAGCTGCGGCAGAGAATGACGGCCTGCCGCCGGTGGATTATCCAAGCCTTCCGGCCGCCGTCGCCACACGCGCGGAACTGGTCCCGCCCGGCTGGACCGTCGAGGCAGAGGCTAGCGGCGATCTCGACGGCGACAGCCGGCCGGATCTCGCCCTCGTCCTTCAGTCGGAAGAACCAGATCTCAGCCCCTCCGGCGAGCCGCTCGTCGGCCCGCGCATGCTGGTCGTCGCATTCGGAACCCGCAAAGGCTATCAGCGGATCACGGTCAATCACCAGGTGATCCCGCGTGCCACCAGTCGCTTCGTCGAGGACTATTTCGACGCTGAATCAGGCGCATTGAGCATCGAGCGGGGGAGACTTACCATCAAGCTGCATTATTTCGCCACGATGGGCGGCTGGGGCATGTGGGACAAGACCTATTCCTTCAAATGGAGAAAGAACGAATTCGTCCTTTCCCGCTACGACCACGACTACACCCATCGAGCCAAGGGCGACACCAAACGGATCATTGCCGACTACGAGGCCGGAAGGCTCAGAGTGATCACGGGCAATATCCAGGAGGACGCCACGAAAACGCAAAAGTTGAAATTGCCCGGACCGTCGACGGTGACGCTGGAACAGGTTGGCGACGGCATGAAGTTCAGCCCGATGCCCGCCGAATGATGCCCGCGGGAAGGACCGCCCCGTTTTGACTTTTCCGTGCCGTCTGCTATCGATTGAAACCGAAGAGCGTCGGCTTTTGAGGTTCCCTTTGCCTAAGTAATTCCCGGTCTCGACAGTTTCCCCCTTCCATGCGGGCTGGCCGATCGCCGCCGCGTGGGTAGTTCTGTTCATCGGGGTGGCGGCTTGAGACCGGTTTGGCATTGATCTGCCAGTGCTGCTCGAAAGCCGCCCTGAGACGCCCGACGCTTTCTTCTCCATAAGTCCGGACCATCGCCACGCCGCGCCCGAAAGGGCTTCTCGACTGCCATTCCGCGTGAACTTCCAGACCGGAAGATCAAAACGGCATGTGCGACATCCTTCATGTGGAATGGACCATCGTTCCCAAAACTCCACCCCAGGCGATACTCCGCTGCAGTTCCTGCGGCGATACGAGGCCCTTCCGCTCCAGCGGACGGACGCGCCTCAACGCCAACGGCAAACAGCTCGACGCCTGGCTCATCTACAAATGCATCGACTGCGACGGCAGCTGGAACCGGCCGATTTTCGAGCGGCAATCGGTCCGCTCGCTCGACCCGGTCCTCGTGGAAGCTCTGCAGGCAAGCGCTCCCGGCTACGTGGCGGGCCTCGAATTCGATCAGGAAGGACTGAAGGCTTCGGCAGGTCGCATTGAGGAAAGCGAGGAATTCGAGCTGCACAGGCGAACGATCTGCGCTTCGGGGAATCGGGCGAGAATCGTCATCACGCTCGCTCTCCCCTACCCCGCCAGCCTGCGGCTCGACCGGCTGCTGGCCTCGGAGTTGCAGCTTTCCCGCAGCCGGCTGCAGGTGCTTTTCGAGGCGGGCGATATCCGGGTCGAGCCGGCGCGGAAGGACGCGCTGAAACGCAGCATTCGCGACGGCACCGTGATCACCCTGGGCCTGCGCGACGAAGCCGAACGGCTGGCGACAGGGCGGGCGGCGATGGGCGGCTGATCAGCGGTAACCGGTGGCGTCGGCCGGCTTGCCCGCTTCCTGCACCTCTGTCAGGTAACGCCAGCAATCCGGCCGCGAGCCATCGACATCGTCGAATTCGTAGACCTGCGCGAGCCCGCCACTGGAGAGCGACTGGCCGTTCCATCTCGCGCGGTCCGGATCAGCGGCCAGCGCGGCGATGGCCCGGCCGATGAAATGCGGCGTCTCGGAGATGCAGAAATGCGGCTGGATGGTGATCGCGTCGCGCCAGTTTTCCTCGCTGACCTCGTACGCCTCCAGCATCATTTCAGACCGCAGCCAGCCCGGTGTGATCGAGACCGACATGCAGCCGTGCTTTTCGAGATCCTTCGCATGCGCCCAGGCCATGCGCGTCGCCGAGGTTTTGGCAAGGTCGTAGAAAGGCGACAGGCGGTAGTGATCGGAATTGTAGTCGGCCGTGCCGTCGGTGACTTCCACCAACAGCCCTCCCGGCCTTTCAATCATCAGTTTCAGCGCGTGATGGGCGGTGATGAGATAGGTGTCGATCGCGAGCCGGAGCAGGCGCAGGCCGTTTTCAAGATCGTGCTCCCAGACCGCCTTGTCCCACTCGAACAGGCGCTCGCCGCCCCAGATGTCGTTGACCAGAATATCCAGCCCGCCCTGCTCGCTCCGGATCCGCTCGACCAGCGCCGCCACATCCTCCGAAACAAGATGATCGACGGCAACAGCGATACCGATGCCGCCCGCTTCGCTCACCAATGCCGCCGTCTCGTCGATCGTCTCGGGCCGGTCATATTCGGAGCGCTTTCCGCGCGTCGAGCGGCCGGTGCAATAGACCGTTGCGCCGGCGGCACCGAGCTCGACCGCGATCCCCCTGCCGGCGCCGCGGGTGGCACCCGCCACCAGCGCGATCTTCCCGGTCAGCGGCTTTTTTCTTGAATTCGACATGAGAGCTCCTTCCCTTGACATTCCGCGCAGCTAGAACTGGCGTTCAGGAGAGTGTTCATATATAAACGTTTATTCGTTTATTATTTGCGAGGCAAGATGCCGAGACCAAAAACCATGCCGGATGGCGATGTGCTGAAGGCCGCGCTGAAACTGATGCACGAAAAAGGCCCGGACGCGCTAACCTTCGCCTCCCTTTCTACGGCCTCCGGCCTTTCGCCGTCGACGCTGGTGCAGCGGTTCCGCAACAAGGAAGAACTCGCCAGGGCGGCCCTCCTGCATGCATGGGACGAACTCGACGCCAAGACGGAAGCAGCGATCACGGCCGCGCCCAGGACACCGGACGGCGCGGTGGATATGCTCGTCGCACTCTCCGGAGATTATGGGGGCATCGAAGCCTATGCTGAAGGACTGCTGATGCTGCGCGAGGATTTTCGCGATCGTCTGCTGCGGGAGCGCGGTAGAGCCTGGGGCGAGCGGCTTTCGGGCGCTATCGCCGATTGTTTTTCAGAAAAGGCCGGAGCGCCTGACGATATCGGCATGCTGATGGCTTCCCAATGGCAGGGCTGCCTTCTCTGGTGGGGTTTCAACCCGACGGAAACGATCGCCGCGCATGTGCGCAAAAGCCTGGAGGCGTTTCTGGCGTTGATACGCCTGCCTCACAGGTAGGAGCTTGCACGCAGCCTGGGGAAACGGAACGGAACACCCTTCAGCGATACGATCGCAACACCTGCAAGTACGATCGCGGTAGCGACGATTTCGCGCAAGCTCACCGGTTCGCCGAGCAGGACGAAGCCGAGCAGGATCGTCCAGGGCGGCAGGAAATAACCGTTCATCGAGCCGACAGTCGGACCGGCCTTTTTCAGGATGTTCATGTAGAGAACGATGGGCAGTGCCGTGCCGAAGACGCCGAGCACCAGCAGGACGACCGCCGCATCGAGCGCCGGCGCGAAGGACGACATCCCGCCGAGCCAGATGACGACAGCGAAGGTCGGCAGGCCGGAAAAGAGCTGCTGGCCGAGCGCAAGCCGCATCGGCTGCGGGTTCGGTATGGCGCGTACATAAAGATTTCCGAGCGCGTAGCTCAGCGCCACAATCACCATGGCGCCGACGCCGTTCAGGCTGACTTCACCCGCGCCGAACGCCGCGGGGCCGACCAACATGACCATTCCGGTAAAACCGGTGGCGAGCCCGAGCGCCACCTTGAGCGTCAGCCGCTCGCTGGCGAACAGGGCCTGCGCCAGAACCGCGACGATAAGCGGCGTGGAAGCCTGGATCATCGAGGTGAGGCCCGCCGAAATCTGGGTGAGCGCATAGGCTGTCAGTGCGTTTGGCACGACGCCCTGCAGGAAGCCGAGGACGATCCAGTCACGAAGCTCACGCCCGCGCGGCAGGACCTGATGTCCGGTTGCCGCCATAAAGGCGGCGATCAGACCGCCGCCCATCAACCCGCGCAGCGCCGTCAGCGCCAGCGGCGAAAGCGAAGTTCCCGCGATTTTCAGCAGGATGAAGGCACTTGCCCATAAAAAGGAGCAGACGAGCATCTGCACGATCAACGGCACAGCGAAAGACTTCCGTACAGCAAGCGTGGGCATCGCGGCCTCCCATTTATCTTCATGTGAAGATATTTGCATGAAATTTATCTTCATGTCAAGATAGTTTGAAATTGCATGGGAGACCGCATGAGTCGCGAAGACAAACCGCAGGACCACATCGATCGGGCACGGGCCCAATGGACAAAGGAACTGCCGGACCTGGATACGGAGCCGATGGAGATCCTCGGCCGCATCTACCGCCTGTCGCGGCTGATGACGCCGTCGATCGAGGAGATATTCGCCTCCTTCGGGCTGGATCGCGGCGAGTTCGACGTGGTGGCGACCCTCAGACGATCTGGCCCGCCCTACCGGCTCACGCCTACTGAGCTTTACCGATCGCTGATGGTCGCCTCCGGCAGTCTCACCCATCGGCTGGGACGGCTCGAAAAGGCTGGTCTCATCCAGCGCGTGCCGTCGGAGCACGATGGCCGCAGTCTGGCAGTCCAGCTGACGGAAGACGGGATTCGCCGGGCCGAAGCGGCATTCCGGCGGGATATGGCCAATGAGGCGGACGCCATCGCCTCTTTCGATCGAGAAAAGAAACGGCAGATTTCCGCGCTGCTGCGCGAACTGAACCTGGCGGTCGAGGCCTGTCTTGCTGCACGGGCGGATGAAGCACCGGAGACTTGAGCGATGGCAGTGCTTCGCGAAGAGGACAAGGCGTGGCAGCCACTCCTGCCGCATGAGATCGCCGCTGCTCTGGAAAAAGCGCCGTTCCCCTGGTGGATCGCCGGCGGTCATGCAATCGAGGCTTTCGTCGGCCACACGGTCCGGCCGCATGGGGACATCGACATCCTGATGCTCAGAACGGACCTTATGGCGGCACGGGCACAGCTGAAGGATTGGGACTGCTGGGCGGCCGATCCGCCCGGGACCCTGCGCCCCTGGCGAGAGGATGAGAAGTCTCCAAGGCCGAAGGATGAAGAGGACTTTTCCGCAATTAGGCAGCAACTGCCACCAGACTCCTGGCCGCCTGAACGCATAGGATCCTCGCGATCCTATGGAGTGGTTGCGAATGGTTCTTGTTGCAGACGAGTTGAAGCGGAAGCGGGCCGAGATCGGTGCCAAGATCGAGGAGCTGCGGGCGAAGATTGTATCGCTGGAGAGGCAGCAGGCCGCGTTCGACGTGGTCATCCCGTCCTACGAACCGGAATACTCGCCCGCCTGGACACCTCGAGCCGCCACCTGGCGCAAGCGCCAAGGCGTCATTGAAGTCTCGGAGTTGCTGAAGGATGCCGATCGCCGTGGCTTCGTGCTGCGCACGATCCGCGAAGCCGGGCACCCGATCACGACGGCGGAGTGCGCCAAGGCCTTCGCACGCGAGACCGGTCTGGCCGAAGACGACGCCCGTCTCGGACAGGTCGCAAATCGATTTTCCCAGACGCTCGACCAGCTTGCCAGGACGAACCGTGTCCGCCGTGCCGGAAAGGCTGACGGGTATCGCTACCTCTGGGAAGTCGCGGCGTAGGTGTCGGGGTTTTCGCCGCCGTCCCAGACCAGATCGGGCGGATGCCGACCCTGCCAGTAGCCGCAGAGGTTCCGCGACGTCTTCCGGGACATCGCGAAGTGGATCATCCCCCAGAGCAGCATGCCGTTGTCGACGTGGCGGTTGTCCTCGCGCCAGGCGATCTCCGCCGCATACCAGTCGAAGTACCGCACCGAGAAGCGGTGATGGATACCGACGTAGGACCGCTGGATGCGGCTGAAGAAGCTTTCGACGTGGTTCGTGTTCACGCCGCCCTTCGTCTGGTACTCCTTGCCGTGGTTGACCCGGAACAGGTCCTGCAGGCCTGCCAGGTCGTCGTACGAGAAGTGCTCGTCGGCATGGATGCGCGATCCTTTGCGGACGTGCTTCCTGACGAATTCCCAGGCCTCGTTCGGATGCTCGCACGCACGACGCGGGTCAGCGTCCGCTCTCGGCCGCGGCCAAACGGCGTCTTCTCCCGGAGCGTCAGGATCGTGAGGCGCGTGAAGTTCTGGTACTCGGGGCGGCGTCGGTCGATGCGATCCTCCTTGCGGTTCTTCTGCTTGATGTGACCGCCGGCGTACTTGCCGTCGATGTGGATCTCGCCCTCCAACATCATCCGGAACCGTCGGGTCGCGACCGCCTCGCGCATCTTCATGAGCAGCACCCATGCCGTCTTGTACCGGACGCCGAGCTCGCGGGAGAGTTGGAGCGCACTCTTGCCTTTGACCGAGTTCACCGAGAACCAGAGGCCAGCCAGAATGTCCTGGAAGCTCATCTTGCGGAAGGCGAAGACCGTGCCGGTCGTCACCGAAAACTCCCGGCGGCAGGCCTGGCATTTGAAGCGCCGACGCCGGATCTCCCAGCAGTTCGTATGCGAACAGCGGACGCAGGTCGGTCGCCCTTCCGTATCCGGCCAGCGGATGAGGCAGAACGCCTTGTAGGACTTGGCGTTGTCGAACGAGCGGAGATGGCTAAGCGTGAACGTCCGGCAATACGAGGACAGCAGGAAGTGCTGGTTTCCCCAATATTTCTACCCTCCGGAGGACCTCCAGATCGGGTGCGGCCTTGCGGGGCTGCGGAATGACGGACGGCAGGTTGTCGGAGACCATGTTCAGTTCCCTGTAGGATACGCGATACGACGGGACCTCGCCGGGTGCGGCGAGCGGAAGTCAGGGTCGTCGTATTCGTATGATCCTGAACATGCGGCGGAACATACCAGGGTGGTCGTCAGGAGTCGATCGCGAACGGCCCGGCGTTATCATCTGCTTGCAAAAATCTTAATTGCGATTATGTTAGCAATAAAGGCCACTATTCGCATTTAGGTGCTATTATGTTCGCATTTAAGATGTCATCCCCCGTCGAAGTCATTCGAGGCTTGTCGGAAAGAATGAAGCGCCGAAGAATCCAGCACGGACTGACCCAGCGGGAACTGGCGACAAGATCGAATGTCTCATACGGATCACTGAGGTTATTCGAGGAAAGTGGGAAAATTTCGCTCGAGAGTCTCGTGAAAATTGCCTTCGTCCTTGAGGCCGAGGCTGAGTTCGACCACTTGTTTCCAAGTCGTCCGCCGCAGAATATCGATGATGTCGTTGATCGTCCTCTTAAGCAGCGGGTGCGCCGGAGATGAAGTTCAAACCAATCCAGCAGATGAGTGTTTATCTGAATCTCGAAGGGAGCGACAAGAAACTCGGCACACTTGCCTGGAGTGGCAAGGAACGAAGGGCCTACTTTGAGTACTCGGCGGAGTTTCTCGCGGCCCCCCTTCTGATCTCGCCATTCCATATGAAGGTCGCTACTGGCTTGATCGCGGCGCCGCGCGACCCGTTCGACGGGCTCCATGGGCTATTTAACGACAGCCTACCTGACGGTTGGGGCCGTCTATTGCTGGACCGTCGTCTCCAGCGAGCTGGCATCGACTACACTCAACTCACTCCTATCGACCGCCTTTCCGCAGTGGGCAGAACGGGCATGGGCGCGCTGACATATGTTCCTGACTTGCCGGACGACCAGAAACAGCCGACCGATGCCGATCTGGATTGGTTTGCTGATCAGGTGGAGCTGGTGCAGACGGAAATGGATGTCGCTGACATCGATAGTTTGCAGGGCGCGCAAGGCGGGTCCGCGGGCGCACGGCCAAAGATCATGATCGGCTTCAACAGGGTCGAAAACACATGTGTGTTGGACTACGGCCAGCAGTTGGATCCGGGGTACGAAAGATGGATGGTCAAGGCTCCCAGTTCTGACGACCCGCGCGAAATCGGCGCCGAGGAAAAAGCCTACGCGTTCATGGCGGTAGCTGCGGGACTGGAGATGGCTGAGACCCGCCTGTTTGACACCCGTAAGGGAAGACGACTTTTCGCGACAAAACGGTTCGATAGGACACGTGCCGGCAGGCTCCATATGCACACGGCAAGCGGCCTGTTGAATGCCAGCCACCGCGAGGCATCACTGAACTATGAGCAACTGCACAAGCTTACGCATATGATGACCCGCGATGCCGGGGAAGTTCTCAAGATGTTCCGAAACATGGTGTTTAACGTCTATGCTAGGAACCGCGACGACCATGCGAAGAACCACGCTTTCTTAATGGACGGGAATGGTCGGTGGTCATTGGCGCCTGCATACGACCTTACCTTTTCGTCCGGGCCAGGCGGAGAACACAGCGCCGCAATCGCCGGAGAAGGAAGAACGCCTGGATTGCCTCACCTCTTGGCGGTCGCCAGGGGGGCCTCGATCTCGGATCAGGATGCCAAGGATGTTATAGAGCACGTGCGAACGGCCGTCGATCGATGGCCGGAGTTTGCTGAAAAGGTGCAACTATCCAGATCCCGTACCGTTGAACTGGACAATTTCTTGAACGGTAATAGGAAAATTCATACGCTCGGCATGTCCTATGATCGGAATGACTACAGCATTTCTGGACCAACGCGAGCAGTCAAAACCTCAAGCGACGATGATATGGAGGGGTTCAGCCCGAAGCGCTGAATTTCTCTTACGAGTTTGGTGGCAGTTGCTATCTAATTTCGGACTTTTCCGCCATCTTGCCTCTCCTCGGCAAAGTGCGGAAAGCCTGGCTGCGCGAGGCGATCATCATCGCCTATGGGACAGAAAGTGCGTGGCTGGCGAGGCTTTAGAGACCTTCCTCGTCCGGGAACAGGATCTTCTCGTAGTCCTGGCACCGTTGAGGACGTGAGTATGGACTCACCCCGAGACCTTCAATTCCATACAGGTGAGGTCGAGCCAGCGGCCGAACTTGGTTCCGACTTCGGAGAATTTTCCGGCGATGCGGAAGCCGAGCTTCTCATGCAACCGAATCGAGGCGTCGTTTTCGGATTCAATCGCGGCGATCATCACATGCACGCCATTGGAGGCGGCGCGGGCGATCAGTTCCTGCATCAGCAGCCGGCCAATGCCGCCGCCCCTGGCATCACGGTGTACATAGACCGAATGCTCAACGGTATGACGATAGCCATCGAAGGCCCGCCAATCGCCATAGGATGCGTAACCGGCGACCTTGCCGTCCAGTTCCGCAACCAGCACCGGAAAACCTTTCGCCTTTCGGGCGGCAAACCATTCCTTCCGGTTTTGAAGATCGACCAGCACGTCGTTCCAGATGGCCGTGGTATTGGCAACGGCGTCATTATAGATTTCCATGATGATCGGTAGATCGGCTTCGGTTGCGTCGCGCACCAGCGTCATGATTTCTGTCCATTATAATATCTCTACATCCACTTTAGCAGACGCACAACACCTGTCCACAATTGTTGCGGAACCGCTCTTCTGGTAAAGCCGCTATCGGGAATGGAGGATTGGAATGCGGGTTTTCCTGGCAGCATTGGCAACACTTGCCGCGGTGTCGGCGCAAGCGGCCGAGTGGCAGACCTATTCCAACGACCGTTATGGCTTTACCGTCGAGGTGCCCCCCGGTTTCGTCATGCAGAGGGCGCCGGACAACGGCGATGGCGGCACATTTCTCGGCAGGAACGGTGACCGGATCTTCGCCTTCGGGACCTTCCTGGTCGACTTGTTCTTTGACGATGAAGCGAGGAACCGCATCGCTCAGGCGAAGAAGCTCGGCTGGGATATTTCCTATTCGCGGATCGAGCCGGATTGGGCGAGCTATTCCGGCACCAAGGGAGACCGCATCCTCTATGTCCGCGGCAACTGGCTGTGCGAAGATGCAGCGGCCTTCGTGCATCTGGAATACCGCAGCCGGGATCGCAAGGCCTATGATGCGATCGTCAAGCGGATGATCGCAAGCCTCAAACCCGTCGGCTGCCCCGAGTAAGGTCAGAGCCCGCCGCCCGAGAGGCTGAAACAGGTCATCACGGCGCCGTAATGCACCGCGGCGGCGGCGACGACGAAACCATGCCAGATGGCGTTTTGAAAGCGCAGCCTCTCCCAGACGTGGAAGATCACTCCGAGCGAATAGATGAGGCCGCCAATCACGATCAGCCAGACGGTGACCGCCGGCAGATAGGTGGAAACGGGGCCCATCACCATCACACCGCTCCAGCCCATGCCGAGATAGAGCAGGAGCGTCAGCTTGTCGTAGCGGCCGGGAAACAGGCATTTCAGCATGATACCGACGACAGCCGTCACCCAGATCGCCAGCAGCATGGCGAAGATCCAGGCGTCCCCCGAGCCGCGCTGCAGAAACGGCGTATAGGTCGCGGCAATCAGGATGAAGATCGCCGAGTGGTCGAAACGCCTCAAAAACCATTTGGTGCGGGAGTGCGGCCAGATGTTGTAGGTGAAGGAAATCGACAGGCAGAGAACAAGGCCGAGGCCATAGACCCATGCGGCGATGATTTCGCCATGGCTCGACCAGACAGTCGCATAGAAGATCAACGCCGTTGCCCCGACCAGCGCGAAAACGATCCCGATGCCGTGGATGATTCCATCCGCGACGATCTCGTGAAAATCGTAATGCCGTCCGAAGTTGAAGAGTTCGCTCATCCTGCCTTCCGCGCTCCCGATCCAAGAATGGCCATAGCAATGGCGGAAGGCAAGAGACAAGCGCTTCACATTAGGTTTTAGGTTTTAACCTTCCGGCTCAGCCTTCCAGCGTAAACCGTCCAATGTAAACACTCCGGCTAAGCCTCGCCGGCGCAGGCTTGACACAGCGGCGTATGCGGTACGGTGCCTAGTCGTCTTTCGGCGATCGGCTGGCCGCATTTCGCACAGATGCCGAAGGTGCCGGCATCGATCCGGGCCAGTGCGGCATCGATCGCAACGAGCTCCTTCTCGCCGGCCTCACCCAATTCCTCGAGCACTTCGTCATTGTTGCGCTCGACGGCGCGATCGTCATCATCAGGGTTGCGCGGCGTGGTGAAATCTTGCTCGATCCGGCTCAGCCGGTTTTCAAGACCTGTGGGATTTTTTTGATTAAGTTGCATATTTCTGTGTTTTCTGTGTAATGTTGCAGCATTGTTGCAGAAAATTAGAAATCTCGATGGCAAGCATCACAAAACGCGCAGGCAAATGGACGGTGACGGCACGGCTCCCGGACACGTTCAAGGGGCCATGCAAGTCCCGCTCGATCTCAAATACCTTTAAGAACAAGCGTGATGCGCAAGTATGGATCGACGCAACGGAATCTGCAATGCGGCTTGGGACGTGGAAAGACCCTCGGCTCGATCCAAAACCAGGTACATCGAAAGGATACTTCGATCGTCCCTTCAGAGACGCTATTATGGACTACAGGGACAAAGTGACACCAAGAAAAAAAGGAGCCGCTCAGGAGTCGGATATGTTGAACATGTTTGCTCGCGAGGATTTTGCGGCAAAGACTGTTCGCGAGTTGAGCTCTGACGATTTCGTCGAATATCGCGACAGGCGGCTTGAGGAGTTTTCCGAAAGTACGGTGCGCAACAACCTCAACACTCTGAGCTCTATCTATCGGTGGCTTATTCATGAAAAGAAGGTGCCCGCTGAAAATCCGATAGCCGCAATGCGGAATTTTCAGTTCGGGATACCTCAGCCGAAAGGCCACCGGGAGAGACGACTTAACCCGGGTGAGGAAGAACGTATTTGGGAGCAACTGAAGGGGGAGACTCCTCAAAACAGGCAATGGGCTTGCTTGTTCCCGCTGTTGCTGGACACTGGGATGCGCGTAGGCGAAGCCGATAGCATCTTGGCTGGATGGGTCAACGCATCCAAAGGCTTCATTAGAATACCGAAAACGAAGAATGGTGAAGCTCGAAATGTAGCTTTATCTGACCGAGCTTATGAGGCTCTTGCTGTCCTTGCGGAAGGCGAGCCCAACGATGCCAAAGTGTTCAAGTTTTCTAAAGATTCAAGGGACCATGAGTGGCAGAAGATAAGGGAGGCCGCAGGCTGCCCCGATCTCCGAATCCACGATCTCAGGCACGAGGCGCTTAGCAGAATGTCCGCTAGGGGTGCTGATCTCAAAACGTTGATGCGCCAGTCTGGACACAAGACTGTCGCGGTTCTGATGAAGTATCTTAACCCTACGGACGAGGAGCATCGGGAAAGACTGTTCGGAACCGCGACACCAAATCACGTGAAAGACGGGAGGGCGGCATGACGGGACGCCCTCGTCCGTAGCCTGCGAAGTTCTGCGTCCTGCGGCGATTGTTTGAAGATCACCGCGGTTTTCACTAGCTTGAGTATGTGGGCCATCGACTAGGCCGCAGATTCAGCAATTCGTTTGCTCTCAACGATTTGATGGAACGCCTGTAGCAACTGCCCCTGGTTGACGCGTTGCGTATGCGCAATCTGCCCTAAACGCTCTCCTGCTGCTGCTCGGTAGGCCTCTTCGATATCCTCATCGTCCAAGATATTCGGGAATCGACCTTTTAGCTTGGCATGCTTTAGCTCGTAATCGATGTATACCTGCGCCATCTCCTTCGCTTCCTCGCGACTGGAGATGGGAACAAGCACAGCCTGAGATGTCTCTTCGAACCCAAGACGTTGGTAGAGAGGGTAGTTGTAATTTCGAAGATTGGCAGCACCGTTCGGAGTGGAGCCAGAAAGCATCAACAGGGAGTATCCATCGTTCCCTTTCACCGCTTCGTCAAAGAAGTACCGAACATCTTGAAGGAAGCTCTGAATCTTTGCAGTACCTACTCCACCAGAGAACAGTGTCTCGACCTCGTCGAGACACAGCATGACCCCGTCGGCGATCTGCTTATGACGCGCAAGCGTCAGAATCTCGGTCAGAAGCCTAGTCATCATCGCAGCGCTACTCAGGCGCGAGAATACGCCAAGATGACGCTTCTCCGTGTTACTCAGTGCCGCTCCCGCTAGCCATTTCTTGGCCAAATCTCGCAAAGGTTCGAAGTGCATTCGCCCGTCTCGATCCGGAGGAACGAAGCCCTTCTGCATCGCACGAAAGAGGAGCTGAAGAAGACCTTTGAGTTCCGCGTGTTTGACGCGGTCGAACTCTTGCTCACTATCAACACTCCTCACTATAGCGGTCAGAAGATCATATTCGCCGCCGATCTTTGCCGCCTCATCAGCTTCACGGTAGATTTCACGGACAAGCTGAATAGCAGAGCACGAGCCCGCAAGCACCTCCACAACAATTAATGGACGTGCCGCGGTCTGGCGATATGTTCTCATGAGATGTTGGCAGTGTCGAAGAAAGTGGGTCTTACCGCCACCAGTGCCACCGATGACCCCTATTGCGCGGCGTTGTGGAGCGTCCGATAGGACTTCTCTGACAAGACTGACAAATCGATCTAAGGCAGCAACCTGATTGTAAAGCACATCCTCAATGATGGTACGAGCCGCAGGAAAAGGATTTCTTTTGAAGCCGTAACTTGCGAGGAACGCATCCTGCTGAGCGGCTTGCGGAGGCTGTTGGCCCAATAGCTCTGCGAGTGAACTCACTTTTTTACCCTTCCGAGCGTAAGAACCGGGCGTCCGCCGATCTCAATACGATCTAACGGTACAATCGATTCCACCACATCCAACAACGAACCTGACAAAATTTTGTCGGTGCCTGTCGGCTTCCCACCAGCAGCGTACTGCAATGAGTAGTCAGACGACAAAGCCTTTATAAAAGATTGCGCTGATTGTGTAGCGGCCCAAGGCGACATCCGCATCCTCCGACAGAAGCTGGGCAGGAAGTCGGACATTTTTGCAATATTGTCATGGGCTACCTCGTCGAAGGTCTCGCCGAACCCTTGTAGATACTCGTCAGCGGAAGGACGATTTGAACCATCCCGCCACACCTTGCCATCGGTCCATGCCTGACCAAGCAGTATGTGATAACGGACCAAACGGACGCTCGCCTCTTGGGCCACTGGGAAGTTCAGTGCTCTTTGCAGAAGGTCGTTTACGTCCGCACGAGGAAGCTCACCACCATCCTGAAGCGCCTTTAACACGATAGCGTAAGCCTCGTAGTTCTCAAATTGCTTGCTGATTAAGTCTAGGTCTCCAGAACGGAGGGCGGACTCCAACCCATCCAGCTCATTCGTCGCAACTATCGTACCCTCTTCGAGCTTTACCAACTTCGCTCGCCGCAGCACCTCGTACCCACGGGTAGCATTTCCCTTAGCCGGTTGTTGAACTGTGATGCTCCGTACCAATTCTTCGAGGGTTCCGCCGCCCGTAGAGTAAACGGCCCCTGCAAGCCGCAGAACCAGCGGAAGCGACGCTTGAGGTACCGCCGCTTCTGAAAGGAAAGAGGCCGACACTGGCGCGGATTCCGTCGCCGCAGGAAGACCTTTCCCAGGTGAGGAGACTGGCGATTCCCCCAGAACCTCAATAGGTTTCTTTGCTTCTACGGGGTTATCGTTCGCTGTGGATTCTTCCGGCCAGACCACCTGCAACTGTTCGCTCTGCCAACCGTGCGCAATCTTTCCGGGCCAGTAACAGGATAGCCTTACGCGTTCACCGCTGGTGGAGTGATCCAAGCGTACGCTTCCGAAAGTGTGGGATAAGTCCCATAGCAAGCCGCCGATCGTTGTGCCGACGAAAGCCCTCGCCCAAGGATCGTAACGAATATTGGAAACAGGTTCGGTCAACGAGGGGATTGGAAGACACAGGTTCGCAATTCCTTCTGCGCTTAAAACCCGGGAAAGGGTCACATCGGACGTCACGACGATCTGCTTTGCTCTTGTGCGTGTCGATCGGAGAATTGAATGGATGCCTTCGATCAGCAGGCGGTCTTCAAGAACCTCGCTGTCATCGGAGTCGAATCCATTCTTGTCGGGCATTTTCATGTAGCGCAAAAGCGAGGGGTCGAGCTCCAATACCTGGTAACGATAGTTGTTCCTTTCCAACAGCCCTAGTCCCGCGTTAACGAAAGCTCGTGAGCGAAGCGCCTGGCCTAGATTGGTATCCTTTTTCCGTGCCAGCATCGCCTTCAGCGCAGCCTCTCTCGACTGAATTTGCGTGATCGACATTACGAAAGGCAGTATCCAGAGCGTGCTGTCGCGCAGTACGTTTAGCAGCCAATGAAGGGTACCATTGTACAAGCTGTTGGTATCGGGAAGAAGAACTATGCCTCTTGATTTTCGAAGCTCGCTTAGTTGGTCGGCTGTATCGGCCGACAGAAGTGGGCCGATCATCCCGGAGCGCATAGCGCTAAGCGAGATTGCGTCCGTCAGGACGTGTAGCGACCGCTTCTTTGTTTGTTCGCCTTGCTTTGTTTGTTCACCTTGGGAGAACTTAGCATCCAATGATAGCCTGATCGCAAAGGAACGCTCAGAGTCTGTAGGACCATCGACCGCTCCTGCTACGGAAATTGCAAGAAGGTCACGCCAGTCATCGGCTTCGAGGTGTGTCGTATCGTTGTATTTGAGAATGAACTCTCCGTCCGCAATCTTCGCATAACGATCGCTGTTACGGAATGAAACGACATCTGCAAAGGTGCTCATTCGAACCGAACCCAAATGTTCTCATTTTGAAATGACAGGAGCAGGTCTACAGTCGATTCGCAGAGGGACCTAACGGCATAGTCCAGCTTCACGTCCACCGACACAGCGGACACACCGCCAGCGTGGTCCTGCTGGATTTCGATCGACGTCCATTGCTCTGCGCCCTGCTGCCCCCAATCCACCGACCTCACCTGCCTTACAAATTCTTCCAACTTGTACCATGTGCCTGGAATAGCTTCAGGGAAGAAACCGAGGATAGCTGCCGTCGTGAGCCCGGCTCCCTCATCGCCTTCTGCTCCCAGCGCACCATGCCAAATGACATCGGTTGAGTTGCCAACTTTAGGTTCATCTATTGAGATGACTGCTTTTATCGCCATAACGCCCCCCACATGCAACCTAACCATGAGTTCAGAATCAAACGTTAATCACCTTTCTTCACTATCTCCAAGAGGGCCGCAACTTGCGGTAAGTTTGTCCTGCTGAAATTCGGATCAAGGCCTCCAACCCCTTCCGGTATCAGTATCGTCTCCACGAAGGGTAGATATTGTGGACGTGGGAGTGCCGGTCTGCCCTTGGAGCCAGGTAAGGGTGGATTTTAACATCGCGGCGTCTGTGTCCTCATCGGCAGCGTAAACACCATGGCATTGAAGCAGTTCTGCCCATAGGTTCCATCGCTCCACGTATTTGAGCCAATCCAAGGATACTTCGGGTACCCGCTTACGAAGTTCCAACATGGCGTCGCGTCGGGAAACACCGCCTCGGCGGATGTCTTCAAACAGTCTCGCATAGGGGACGATACCTTGCGACAGCAAAACGTCGACGTAACGAGGTGCGACGTCAAGACGTCGGGCTAATTCAAGACGCTGAGCATGTCGCGGTGACATCGGCGGCGGCGTGTAACGTAGCGACGGCTGCGTCGGTGTTGGGGCACCTCTCAAGATGAACGAAAACAACGCCAGAAGCTGTAGCACGGCAATTTGCGCTGGGTTCGCTCGCCCGACGCGGCGGCGCTCGATCATGCGCATTCGGAACCGATCGTAACACGACCGGCGGTGACGTTTCTTTCTGGAATTGGCGTCTTTCATTGATGGGGTCTCCGTAGGTAGCTGTAAGATGGAATCGGTGCCTGGCTCGGCTCGTCAGGCGGAAATAATTTCCGCTTCCGGACATGGGCGATCTGTCGGATCAGACGCGCAGTCTGCGGCTCGAACAGAGACGTGATCCGTGCGGCGAGGTCGCGCGCGCGCCGCAACAGGTCGTCGAGGTCCACCTTTCCTATGCGGTGAAGCTCCAGCCGTTCCCGACGTCGCCCAGAGGCTACCGACGCGTCAATCGGTCGAGCCGTTCGGCGCAGGATTTCAAGGCTACGGCTTGTTGTTGTTGCATGTCCAAGATCAGGTGCAGCACCTCCAGCATTTGACCGAGCCGGTCGGGCTGTTCCGGCGTTTCGAGCAACGAGAGAAGAGGCAGGAGGCGCGCTACAGACGTTTCCGTGCTCGAGACGATGGCCAGGACGTCCGTTCTGGCTTCCGATAATTTGTTCATTGGCAAACTCCGTTTTCATGAAATTCTGGAACTCGGCACGTCGAACTCCAACCGCGCGGCTGGCGGCGGCAACGAACGCGCCGCCGGTCGTCGTAATGATGGGGCCCTTGTCACCCTCCGCGATGACGAGCCTCTGGCGATCCAATTCTACTCGGAAGGCTGCGCGTCCGTTGGCGAAGGCTGCCTTGAGTGCCGTACGATCAAAGTCTTCGTTTTCACGCTCCGCGCGCTTGCGGGCGACGTCGGAAAATCCGTCCGTCCTGCTGCGGCGTCTTTCTGCACGTGCCGGCTGAACTGTTTCCCCGTATTCGGCCTCGTATTGACGAGCGACGGCTTCGAGGCGGGCGAAATCGTTGCGACAATCGAGAACCCGGAAGGTGATAGGATCAACCTCTGCCACCGCGACATGGAAGTGCACGCGTCCTTCCTTGACGTGTCGGACGACGAGGCGCGGGCGATCTCCGCCGATTCTGAACTCTGTGTCGATCGCCCGGATAAAGGCCGACAACTGTGCGGGCGACATCGCGCGTTCGGGCGAAACCGAAAGGTGGCGGACGCTGTAACGGCAGCCTTTCATCGTTGCGAGCGCCTGGGCATCGTCCAGCGCCTGCCGATCCCCCGCCAAGACATCGATACACTCGTTCTCGTTCGCTTTGTCGAGGAGATGGCGGGCAAGGTATCGAACGCCGCCGTCGCGGCTGATGCGCGTCGACATAACGATCATGTCAGCAGTTCCCGGAGACGGGATCGAAGAGCGTCGATATCGGCGAGGATGCGGGAGAGGTCGTCATGGTGCCCCACGATCCGCCCCGAGTTGGCCAGCTTCACCAACTGGTTCAGGTTTCCACCGACGCGACCTATCGCTGCCAACGTCCGGGCAAGCAGGAAGGCATGTTTGGCGTCGAAAGTCCGGGCTGGCAAACGGATGCCGAGGGCTGCCCGACGAACCAGTTCGGAAATCGAAAGACCTCGCGCAATTGCGATGTCTTTGATTTTCGAGAACTCGGTGTCGGTAGTCCGAACCCGGAGAATCCTGGCGCGCATGCGGCCCTCCCATCTACAGGCCCCACACAGGGGCCGAGGGGGTTCACGGGGGAGCTTGCTCCACCTGACCAGCGCCTGGGTCGTAGACACAAGGCATTGCTGGCTCTTTCCCTCTCTGTTGTCTGACGAAATGATGGGCTGGGGATTCCGCCGGCGCAAATACGCTTCGGGCTTCGGCCTGTTTTGAACCGTGGCGACGATGATCTTCGATGGTTCGAACTTCGAAAGGAACAGATCGAAACTCGAACTACTCACTTCGAAACTCGAAACGATCCTTTCAAATGTCGAACCATGGGCTGCTACTGGCACATCATGGGCCGAAATTCATGTATTAGCACATGACGGTCGTCGCGGTCGTGGATTCAAGCGTTCATTCGATTTTCGAACTTTTGCCATCCTTTCGACTTTCGAACCATCGGCATAGGTTCGAAAGTCGAACGATGCTTCTCCGGAGTGAAGAGAGGTCAAGCTTCGGCGCAGCGACTGGTGCGGGCGTAGGCGAAGCCGAGCCACGGGTCGCAAGGCGGGGCTTGACGACTCGTAATGACCCCGACCGTCGAATCCCAGGACATGAAACCCATGTCCGGGACTAGGCCAGCGCCGATGAGCGCCGTTATTCCCGTATGCCAGAATTTGCGGTTTGCAGGCCCGCCTGATGGGGTTGCGCGCTGGAAACGATGGCAGACACCTCCAAACTCGCGGAGAGCATCTGGCTGCCACGAAACTGCCCTTTCCGTGCTCCGCCTCCGACCATACGCTTCTCGATCGGATTGGAATGGCCCCGTTGGCCTCCGTCGACAATCGCGGCTGGGGCGGGAATCCCCATATCCACCGTCGAGTGAGGCCGTTGGTTCAGATAGGTGTCTGGCGTGGCTACGCCTAGCTTTTTATCTATACACCGACCCAGACAGATTTGTTGACAGGTCGCGAAGTGCTGATAGGCCGTTGCACGGGATACGCCCGCGCGGGATGCCAGCTTTTCGACGCTTACCGTCTCCGCCCGCGCAACAATGTCGGAATAGGCCTTGATGAGTTTATCAAGACTCCGCCCACGCCTGACGCCTTGCGAATACTCGGCACCCGCCCGCTGCCGATCCCGGACGTCCGCCATCCCCTCAACGACGTGAAGGAGACGCTGCCGATTCTTTTTACCCTGAAGTTTTACGGGGTCGAAATCCATGGCGAGGCGATCGGCGACCTTGGCGATGACGTAGGACAGGCGCGGGTCATCTAATTCCATCGTCCGGGCAAAACCTTCAAGCGCGACGTGAAGATGATCGGCGAGCACGGCCTTCGATCCTTTCATCCGGACGTCGGCGGCAAAGTGCCATTCGATCAAAAGAGCCACCGCACGTTCCCGCAGCGTGTTGAAGGCGATGTTCGAAGCCTTCAGGCCCATGCCCGATTGGATGGCCGCCGCCTTCCGCACCAGTGCCTCACGGCTCGATCCCGTATCGACCCAGTCGGCATACTCCGAGAGCGTCGGGATAGTGTGCCGGTTCGGCGTGAGCGTATGCCATATCGGGGACAAAGGGTTCTTCATCCGCATGGTCGTCGCAGGCGCGCCCGGGTCCGCTCCGATGGAAAGCAAGGCCTTGATCAACCCGTTGGAGACACCGAGGAAGAGACGGACGATATCACGACGACAGCGTTTATCCTCGGACTTCCATACCGCATTCCCGGGCGGCAGCAGGAAGATGAGATGCGGGCGGCGATAGGTACCGTCATCAAGGAGGTCGCCGACTATGACGTGTGGCAAGCATGGAATTCGTCCTGCACGAACGAGTTCCGCAAGCGCATGGAGTAGATGTTCTGGGGACATGAAAACGCTGTCGCAGTCGATACGGATCGCGCCGAGGAATTCCTTGTTCAGTTCGATATACGGGTAGTCCAAGGTCAGAAGCTTGGAACGGGACTGGACGTCCAATGTCGCCTTGTCATTCGAGGCCCTTGCCTTGCCTCCTTTGGGCACCAGCGTGACGAATAACTTGAGGATGGGATCATCCTCCGATCGCAGACCTTCCTCGACGAATGCACGCCGCCAGCGCCCAGCGATGTGTTGGTCGAAGGGTAGCTCGTAACCATTCTCCAGCCGATATCGGACCTCGTGGCGAAGCTCCATCGCTTCCTGGCGGCGACGGGCGGCGAAAGAATGAGGATCGGTGATGGCGGAAAGGGGTCCATCGCTAAGCTGCTTCGCACGCGCTTCAGCGGCCTTTCGACTAGCCTCGGCATAGCGGGTCTCGAACCCGATCAGAGCGGTCGCCAAATTCGAAGGATCGTTTCCGCCGGCCTTTACACTTTCACTGCATGCGTTCACTATCATTGAACAATCTCCAAGAAGCCGCGGTAGGGTTCCAGCCCAACAACCCGCGGCTTTTTCATGCTTGGAGCGTTCCACGCATAGGTCAAACGCCGATTCTTGCCTGCAACAACGAATCGAGCGTTTTGCAACACGTCTGCAGTTGCAGCATTGTTGCAGAATATGTTGACAATGTTGCGCCGTGGACGCGCAATGTTCTGATTTCTCTCAACCGGTTTTGATAAGTACTATCATAAGGTTGTGGCGGAAGAGGTGGGATTCGAACCCACGGTACGGTTTCCCGCACGCCGGTTTTCAAGCTCGGCCTTGCGGGCCTTGAGGATGCGCTGGTATTTAGCGGTATCCATCTCGACAATTCCTTCTCAGCGGTCGATCAGAACCGAGCATTTCGCGTGGCGCACGACCCGGTCGGCCGTGGCGCCGATGAAGTAGTTGGAAATATCCGGCAGGTGGGATGCGACGATGACGAGATCCGCCTTGCGCTGTTCGGCCGCGGCGAGAATCTCCCGCGCTGGCGAACCCTGGCGTATCTCGACATTGGCCGGGAGGCCGACTTTTTCGCGCAGGTTCAGAAGAAGCTGCTCGGATTCCTGGCGCGCCCTCACCATCAGGTCGACCGAGACATCGGCCACGTAATAGCCGGGCAGGTCTTCCACCACGTTGAGCAGAACCAGGCTGCCACCGTCATCGAGAAGCGTCGCTGCCTTACGGAAGATCCTCTCCCCCTTCTCCAGTTGAGCTACGTCGACAGCAACGATGATTTTTGCGTACATCTCACTTTCCTCATTCGTTTCCCCCTTTTTTCTAGGATCGTCCCGAGGGAACTGCGTTGATCGAAGTCAACGAAGAGCTGTCCGGCTGTTCACCTTTACGAAACGATGCATCACCGTTTTCTGGTCTTTTGTGAACGCAGCACCTGCGCCATATCATAGCGCAACACGGCCACGGCCGGCGAATCAAACGAGGATTTTTTCCATGACCGGCAACGTTCGATCTTTCGCACTGACGCGTCCGGCGCATGTAAAGGGCGCGCATCTTATCGTCAGCGAACTAGGCAGGGTTTCCAGCTTTTATCAGCATATTATCGGGCTGCGGGTGCTCGAACGGAATTCGAGCGGAGAGATACTCGGGGTCGCGGGCCAGCCGCTACTGACGCTCTCAACCGGCAACAACGTCGCCGCGGCGCCACGCAATGCGGCGGGCCTGTTCCACACCGCCTTTCTGGTGCCTAACCGGCAGGAGCTCGCCCACTGGCTTGCCCATGCCGCCCACAACAACGTCCGCCTCGACGGCGCCTCGGACCATCTGGTCAGCGAAGCGATCTATCTTTCAGACCCGGAAGGCAACGGTATCGAGATCTATCGCGACCGAACGCCCGAAGAATGGACCTATCACCAGGACGGCACGGTAGAGATGGCGACCGAACGGCTGAACCTGCAGGCGCTCTACGAGCTCGCGCCTAAGGAGAACTGGGGCGGCATGGCGGACGGGACAGCTGTCGGCCATATCCACCTGCAGGTGGGCGACCTTCCTGAGGCGGATGCCTTCTACCGGGACGTTCTCGGCCTGAAGGTCATGGCCCGTTATCCGGGTGCGCGCTTCTTTGCCACCGGCGGTTATCACCACCACATCGCCGCCAATATCTGGAACAGCCGCGGCGCCGGGGTCCGCCAGGGCAACGTGACCGGCCTTTCGGACTACAGCATTGTCTTCAACGAAAAAGAGGCGCTCGACAGGGCGCTCACGGCGCTCGACCGCCAGGAGATCACCGCTACCAAAACCGCCGAAGGATGGTCCCTGAAGGACCCCTGGGGCATCGGCCTGACGCTCGCAGCCTGACCTTTCCCGCATTTCCTCCCATGGAAGCGGCGTTCCGGAACCGGAGCGCCGCTTTCGCGTTGAAAGGCATCACGGGGACAGCTGGAATATGGCAATCTTGGGTGCGCACGGCGCCAAGCCGAAGAAACAACCGCTGGAGCTTGCGTTAAACCGCAAGGACACGGCGGGCATCTATCCGGAAGAAGACGAGGTTGCCGAGCATCTTCCGCTCGGTCGTGAGGCGCTCGACGTCGCCATGGCCTGGGCGGTGATCGGCATCTTCGCAATCGCTTTCTTTGCCCTCGTTCATTACATGTCGATGATCCTGATCCCCGTCACGCTCGCCGTGGTGGTGGGATTGATTCTCGGGCGTGTAGCAGACCGCCTCGGGGAAGCCGGCGTGCCGCGTTTCGGCATCGCGTTCATTCTGTCCACGCTCGTCTTTGCCGTGCTCTTTGTGATCGTCAACTCGCTGGTGGAACCACTCAGCACGCTCATCAAGGAAGGCCCCAACTTCATCGAGCGGACGATCAACCGGATCATGCCCTTTCTCGAAAGCCAGCACTGGCTAAACATCTCGCCTGCGACCTTCGAAACCGGGCCGATGTCGATGCAATCGCTGCTCGAAAACTCCAGCAACATCTTAGGCGTGATCACTGCCAATCTGACGCCGGCGATCATCCAGGGGCTGATCTTCTTCGCCGCGCTGCTGCTCTTCCTCTACGGGCGGCTGAGGCTGAGGAGAACGATCATCCTCGCCTTCCCGACGCGGCGGCAACGGCTGATGGCAATCCGGGTGCTGAACTCGGTCGACGAAGTGCTGGGTTATTACTTCGCCACTGCCAGCGTTCTCTATCTCGCACTCGGGGTGTCGATGACGCTGATCGCCTATTTCGGCGGCCTCGCCATGCCGATGCTCTGGGGCTTGTTTGCGTTTCTGTCGAGCTTCATCCCGTTTCTCGGGATCACGCTGATGACGCTTTCGGTTGCCGTTGCCGGCATCCTCACGCACGACGCCCTGTTTATCGGACTGATCCCCGCCTTCATCTTCTTCTCCGTACACCTGGTGATGGAGAACCTGATCTTTCCCGCCATCATGGGTCGGCAGTGGGAGATCAATCCCTTCCTGGTATTCGTCGCCATCCTGTTCTGGACCTGGATGTGGGGAGCGGTCGGCGCCAT
This sequence comes from Neorhizobium huautlense, assembly GCF_002968575.1. Lineage (GTDB taxonomy): Bacteria > Pseudomonadota > Alphaproteobacteria > Rhizobiales > Rhizobiaceae > Neorhizobium > Neorhizobium huautlense. The sequence continues at coordinate 136,443 of NZ_PVBM01000006.1, forward strand.
GCTGGCGCTGCCGCTCTCCCTCATCATGATGACGGCGCTCTCGGAACTTTTCCCCGAGCGCAAGACGACGCCCCATCTGCCGGGCTGATCGCCTCAGTCATAGAGAAAGTGCTGCTCCCACTCGTTGCGCGGCACCTTCGAGCCGATCTTGTAGTCGAAGGACATGACCGTCAGGCCTTCCTCGCCCGTCTCGCATTTGTATTTGAGACGGTACCAATCGCCGCCGCTGCGGAAAACGGCGCCGGGGGCGCGGATCGAATTGCCTGCCTCGATCGGGTCGGCAAAGGTGTAGGCGATCACCTTGTCGGGCTTGTATTCGCCCTCGGCGTCTTTCTTGATGCGGTCGATCGCTTCGAGATCGCAACGCTGTTCCCGGCGTTCGTCGGGTGCAAGCGCGTCGAGCTGTTTGGCGATGCGGGAGTCGAGGGCATGTGCCGGCAGGGCGGAAAGAACGAACAGAACCGCCAGCGACCAGTGTTTCTTCATAGCATTTCCTATCCAATCTGACTCGGACGGCGCGGAAACTAGGAGATGGATCACCCGTTGACCACCTACCAGAGCGGGAAATAAGCTGACGTGATCAAGTTGGGGGACAGGGGGATCAAGTAACGGCGGCCTTGCAAGCGCTTTGGCTCTGGTACGCCCGTTGCTTGTTTTATCACCGGCGTCACGCTGCATTTAGCGATGAAGGTGCTTGAAAGGCTGAATAGATGATCGAGAACCTTATGCTGCTTTTGACCCCGATGGTCGGGCTGCTGTTGATCGCAGCTTTTGTCTATTGGCAGAACGAACGCGACGCAAAGCGCCACGACAAGAAATAACGCGCCGACCTTCCCGCTTGCCTCCAGCGCAAGCGCCCCCTATCTCTGGCACTCCTTTCAGACAATCCGGAGTGCTTCCTTGGACACCGCCTCGAAAAAGCCCTTTGCCCATCTTCCCGCGGCCCCCGTCGCGCCGAAGAAGCCGGTCTCCGACAGCCGCCACGGCATTGACCGCGTTGACGACTATGCCTGGTTCCGCGCCGACAACTGGCAGGCCATGTTCAAGGATCCGTCGATCCTCGACCCGGAGATCCGCAAGCATCTGGAAGCGGAAAACGCCTATATGGAAGCGGCGATGGGCGATACGGCGGACCTGCAGAAGGTGCTGTTTTCCGAGATGCGCGGCCGCATCAAGGAAGACGATTCCTCCGTTCCGTTGAAGGACGGTCCTTTCGCCTACGGCACGCTCTACGTGACGGGCGGAGAACAGCCGCATTATTTCCGCACGCCCCGCGATGGCGGCGAAAAGCAGATTCTGCTGAACGGCGACAAGGAAGCCGAGGGCAAGGACTATTTCCGCCTCTCCGGCATCGACCACACCACCGATCACGCCAAGGGAATCTGGGGCTACGACGACAAAGGGTCGGAATATTTCACGCTGCGCATCCGCGACCTTTCGAGCGGCGAAGACCTTTCGGACGTCTTGGAGAATACCGCCGGGGGCGGCGTCTGGGCGCCGGACGGCGAGAGCTTTTTCTACACGCTCCAGGACAAAAACCACCGTCCGTCCAAGGTCTTTCACCACATCGTCGGGACACCGCAATCGGAAGATCGTCTCGTCTACGAGGAAGAGGATCCGGGCTTCTTCATGGGCGTCGGCGGCTCGTTGCTCGACGACTTCATCTACATCGACATCCACGACCACGAAACTTCGGAATATCGGCTGCTGTCGACGAAGGATCTCACCGCCGAGCCGATGCTGGTCGCCGAACGGGTGGAGGGCGTGGAATATTCGATGACGGAGGGCGGCGACGTCTTCTACATCCTGACCAATGACGGCGGAGCGAAGGATTTCAAGATCGTCCGGGCCCCGGTCCTGGCACCCGGCAAGGAAAACTGGACGGAGGTCGTGCCGCACGAGCCGGGCCGGCTGATCATATCGCATATGGCATTCGCGCGCCATCTCGTCTGGCTGCAGCGCAAGGACGGCCTGCCCCAGATCATCATCCGCGACCGGCAGACCGGCGAGGAACATGCGATCGCCTTTGCCGAGGAGGCCTATTCGCTCGGACTGCAGGGCGCGGCGGAATACGACACCAACATCATCCGCTTCTCCTACTCCTCTATGACGACGCCATCGCAGCTCTTCGACTACGACATGGCGACGCGCGAACGGGTGCTCCTGAAGACCCAGGAAGTCCCCTCCGGCCATAACCCCGACGACTATGTGACGCGCCGGGTGATGGCGCCGGCCCATGACGGAGAACTGGTGCCGGTTTCGTTGCTCTATCGTAAGGATACGCCGCTTGACGGCTCCGCCCCCTGCCTGCTCTACGGCTACGGCGCCTATGGCATCACCATCCCGGCCGGCTTCAACACCAACAACCTGTCGCTTGCCGACCGCGGCTTCGTCTATGCCATCGCCCATATCCGCGGCGGTAAGGACAAGGGGTTTGCCTGGTACGAAAACGGCAAGATGGAGCATAAAGAAAACACGTTCAAAGACTTCATCGCCGCAGCTGACTATCTGAGCGAGCAGAAATACACGTCTTACACGAAGATCATCGCCGAGGGCGGCTCGGCCGGCGGCATGCTGATGGGTGCTATCGCCAATATGGCGCCCGAAAAATTCGCAGGCATTATCGCCGCCGTGCCTTTCGTCGACGTACTTAACACCATGCTCGACGACACGCTGCCGCTCACGCCCCCGGAATGGCCCGAATGGGGCAATCCGATCGAGTCGCTCAACGAGTATCAATGGATCGCCGCCTACTCTCCCTATGACAATGTCGGTGCAAAGCCCTATCCGCCGATCCTGGCGCTTTCCGGCCTGACGGACCCGCGCGTCACCTATTGGGAGCCGACCAAATGGGTGGCGAAGCTGCGCGAACAAGCGCCGGAGGCAGGCCCCTATCTTCTGAAGACCAATATGGCAGCCGGCCACGGCGGCAAGTCCGGCCGCTTCCAGCGCCTGGAAGAGATCGCTTTCGAATATGCATTCGCCATCAAGGTGGCGGGGAAGATGTAGAGGCTGGAACAACAGATCCCGGGAGGTGAGGACGATGACCGTCTATGTGGCCCTGCTGCGGGCGGTAAATGTTGCAGGCACCGCACTTCCGATGGCCGAACTCAAGGCGATCTGCGAGGATCTCGGGTTCGAGGACGTGAAAACCTACATCCAGAGCGGCAATGTCCTGTTCCGCTCGGACGACAGAGAGGCCGCGGTCGCGGCAAAGCTCGACGAGGCGCTCGGAAGGAAATTCGGCAAGCGGCCGGGCGTCATGGTGCGCACGACGGAAGAGCTGGAGTCGGCAGCGGCGAACCCGCCCTTCCCCGATGCCAAGCCGAACTTCCTGCTCGTCTATTTTCTGCCGGAAAAGGCATCGACCGACGCGCTCAAGGGCATGGTGGCGCCGGACGGCGAGGAGGCGGTCGTGGCCGGACGGGAAATCTACGTCCATTATCCAAATGGCTCCGGCCGTTCAAAACTGAAAGTGCCGGCGCTCAAACCCGGCACGTCACGCAATCTGAACACGGTCCGCAAGCTCGCCGAATTGGCGCGAGCGATGGAATAGGCAAGCGGGCGGCATGGCGGGCATCATCATTCCGATCGTCTGTTTCGCCGTCATCATCTATGTCGTCGGGACGATCTCCTGGTCCATCTGGCGACAGCGAAGGAGCACGGCTGCCGACTGGCCGCCCTACCCTCTCATCAAGGCAAGCGACGAGGAGATGGATAGTCGAGCGGCCGAACTGCGCGACTTGCTGTCCTGCAAGCCGCTCGGAGCGGAAAGGGCGCGCCAGCTCTGGGAAAAGCTGCAGCGGGCAAAAATCGGAGAAGGCCTGATTCACGAATTCCACCGCGACTTCTGCGGCCACGGACTGATCCGCACGGATGCCGGCATTATTCTTTGCGATATCCAGGATGGCTGTTTTCCGGGCGGGGCCATCGCCACATGGATTACGGAGGAAGAGTTCGTCGCCTTCTTCTCCCGCCAGAGCGATTTCACCATGAGCGGCTGGGATCCGGCCGAACCGGTCTTTTTTACCGAAGACAGCTGGTACCGGAACAATCAGCGGCTGACGACGACGATCATCGACGGATTTCTCCAAGGCATGAACATATAAGGAACCGGCGCGAAGCACGGGCCGGTTGCACTTCTTTGTCAAGAGTCAGCCGTCAAACCAAAACATTCGCCGCAAGCCTCGCGCAAGCTTCAGCCGTTAACCCTTCGTTAACCATTCTGAACACAGGCGCGTTTTGCCATGAAGATCGATAGCGGCCTCAGCGGCTATTATTATCCCAACCGGACGCAAGAGGTGGACCGGAAGACGGAAGAAGCGCCCCAACGGGAGGCGCTGCCCATTCAGCGCTCTCCCAACGCGTTGACCGGCAGCAGCACGCTGCTTTCCTCATCGCTTGCCAATGCGCTCTGGGTCATGGAAACCGGCGAGACCGGTTCGTCTGTAGCCGAGCAGCCGATGCCGGCCGTTCCGCAGGACTGGGTCGAAGGTATCTACCAGGAATTCGCCTGATCCTTTCGGATCCACCGAAAAACGGAAACCGGTTTCCGTTTCTCCCCAAATTGCTTTATGCCGCATCCGCCGGCGTAACCTCCACCGTGATATGCGACAGGTTCGTCATCGCCCGGAGTTTCTCCTTATAAAAGGAAGGCGGCCGCGGTTTGGGCGTTATCAGGGCGACGATCGCCGCATGATGCCCCGGCCCCACCTGCCAGACATGCAAGTCGGCAATCCGGTCTTCCTCCGTTTCCACGTGCCGGCGGATTTCGCCGGCAAGGTCATCGTCATCCGGCTGGGCATCCAGGAGAACCCCGGCGGTGGCGCGGATCAGTCCCCAGGACCAGCGCGCGATCACGAGCCCCCCGACAATGCCCATCACCGGATCGAGCACATCCCAGCCGTAGCTGCGTCCGAGGATCAGCGCTAGGATCGCCAGCACCGAGGTCAGCGCGTCGGCCAGCACATGCAGGTAGGCCGCGCGCAGATTGTGGTCTTCGGCATGATGGGCGTGATCGTGTCTGCCGTGATGATGGCCGTGGTCGTCGCCGTGGCGATGGCCGCCGTGATGTCCATGGGCATCACGATGATGGTGATGGCCATGATGGTGATCTTCTCGCAAAAGCCAGGCACTCAGCAGATTGACCCCCAGCCCCAGGATGGCGACCAGAATCGCCTGGTCGAAATCGATCGGAACAGGACGGGCGATACGAATGGCGCTTTCCCAAGCGATCAGAAGCGCGATCAGCGCCAGCACGATGGCACTCGCAAATCCCGCAAGATCGCCGAGCTTGCCCGTCCCGAAGGTGTAGCGCGGATTGCGGGCCTGCCGACGGGCGTAAACATAAGCGAGCGCCGAAATCAGCATCGCACCCGCATGCGTCGACATATGCCAGCCATCGGCCGTCAACGCCATCGAACCGAAGATCGAACCGGCGGCGATCTCCGCCACCATCATCGTTGCGGTCAGCGCAATTACCAGCCAGACCCTGCGTTCGTTGCGCTCGTGATCGGCGCCGAGAAATACGTGGTCGTGCTTCAACTCTTCGACGGAATGGGCCATCGCGGTTCTCCCCTTTTTTGTCGACCCCGGTTAGCGGATATAGGTTCTGAGCGCCTCGGCGAGTTCTTCCGCCGCCTGCGCCCTCTCTTTCTCATTTACAGCGTGCAGAACGTGCTCATGAAGGTGATCCTCCATCACTTCGCCGGTGAGGCCGGCGAGCGCGCCGCGAATCGAAGCCAGCTGACGCAGCACTTCGCCGCAAGGCGCCTCCGCCTCCAGTGCCCGTTCGACCGCCTCCATCTGCCCCTTCAATCGGCGCACCCGCGCCAGAAGCTTTGACTTTTCCCGAATGGTATGGGCCATGAGTTGCTCCGAAAGGTAATATAGGGGGGTAGGCTATTTGGAGTCTCATCAGAATGCAAATCGGGTCATGCCGTCTAACGCGAAGACGTACCCCCCACGAAGGAGCCGCCTCCTTCCCGCTCGTCCCAGTGCCGCCGATCCGCCGGCGAACGCCTGAGGACCTCTATCGCCAAGACCAGCCAGAAACCGGCAGCGATGGCGACGAGCACCCAGAAGGCCCGGAAATGACCTCTGGAAAATTCTTCGAACCTGCCGTGGCAATATCTGCAGCTTGCGTCCATGACGTCACCTCTCCGCTTGCGCCTTGTTCAGTGACCACTTAGATAATTCCTATAGTCACTAGAGCTTCAAGAGGAATTTTCGCCATGTTGTCGATCGGCAGTCTCTCAAAACGCACGGGCGTGAAGGTACCGACCATTCGCTACTACGAGCAGATGGGCCTCTTGAAAGCGGCCGAACGCTCGGAAGGCAATCAGCGGCGCTACGAAAGGAGCGATCTGGAGCGGCTTGCCTTCATCCGCCATGCCCGCGACCTCGGCCTCGACATTCCTGCAATCCGCGAGCTCATCCGATTGAGTGAACATTCGCAGCAACCCTGCGCCGATGCCGACAGGATCGCCGCCGAACATCTGGCGGCGGTGCGCGAAAAGATCGTAAGGCTGAGGAAGCTGGAGCAGGAACTCGACCGGATCGTCTCCCATTGCGACGGCGGCCATTCGATCGAGGAATGTTACGTGATCCGCGCCCTGTCGGATCACGGACTTTGCGAGAGTGAGCACTAAAGGGCCGTCGGCCATTCTTAATCGCGCTTGACAAGTTCCTCGATCGGGAGCATTCAACGCACATGATCAAGACGCGCACCATCATCGCCTGCTCGTATTTTTGGGCCTACCTCTAAGGGGCGGCTCGACAGATCATCATGTCAACAAGCCGCCGTCAGGCGGCTTTGTTCATGAGAAACGGCACCCTGACGGCGAAATAAGACCGAAAAAGGATGCCGGAAATGACCGAAGATACCGAAATCTCACTGCTCAGACCGCCCGTTGTGACGATCCGCAGCGCGAAATCGCGAGACCTGCCAGAACTCAACGAGATGATCGCGGCGCTGGCCGCCCATCACAACGACCCCGCCGCCATCACGCCCGAAAAGCTAGAACGCGACCTTTTCGGTGCCATGCCCTGGATCACCGCGCTTGTTGCCGATACCGGTTCGGGATTGATCGGTTACGCCATTCTCGTGCCCCTCTACAGGGCCCAGGAAGGCACACGCGGCATGGACCTTCACCATCTTTTCGTGCGCGACGGTCATCGCGGCCACGGCATCGGCCAGCACCTCGTCGCCCGCGCCCGCGAAATCGCCAAGAACGCCGGCTGCGACTACCTTTCGGTCAGCGCCGCGACCGGCAATTTCGCAGCGCACCGCTTCTACGAGCATATGGATTTCAAGCCGCGCCCGGTGACCGGCATGCGCTATATGCAGGCGCTGGCATAAACGCGCGACTGGCCAAGGTCTATCCGGCCGCCTTGGCCAGTACCTCTCCTGCCCACTCATTCAGGCTTTTACCGGCAAGTTCCGCAGCTTGAGCGGCGCGCCTATGGATTTCGGGGCTCACGCGGAACATCATCTTTCCTGAATAAGGTTTCTGCGGTTCCTTACCGACTTTGGCACAGGTCTCGATATAGTCGTCGACCGCTTCACGAAAAGCAGTCCGCAGTTGGTCCACACTATCCGCGTGGAAACCGACACCGTCGCGGATGCCGGAAATCTGGCCAAACAGGATGCCGTCCTCGTCATCGTATTCAATACGAGCGGAGTAACCCTTGTAAGTCATTACATTCGTCATGGCATTATCCCTAGACGGATCAAGTAAGTACGTGCTGCACGCACTTGATAGCGCTTTGCTTCCTTAGCTGGATGCGGTCGATGGAAAGTCTCGATCTCCCCGTCCCTGTCAAAACGGACACGAGACCCGCTCCCCTCAATGACGACGCAACCAGCAGCAACAAGCAAGCTCTCGATAGCCGCCCATTCGAGCGTTCCGGATACCGGATCCCTAAAGACAGCTTCCAGTGTCTTGCGGTGCTTGCCGTTCATATAAACAAAGTAGTAGATGATAGCATTTTTTGCAAGCACCTCACTCTACAGGCGGCACCGCCTTCAGATAGGCCGCGATAGCTTCCAGATCGCTCTTCGGCAGATGCGCGATGTTCTGCTGGACCTCAACCATGGAGCCGCCGACGCTGTCGAAGTCGGGCGTGAAGCCGGTTTCGAGATAGGCGGCAATGTCGCCCTCGCTCCAGGACCCGACATCCTTGCTCCCAGGGGTGATATTGGGGATACTGCCCTTGCCTTCCGGATTGGGACCGCCGGCCAGCCAGCGGTCGGGCTGGAAGCCGCCCATGGGGTCGCGCGGTGTATGACATTCGCCGCAATGGCCCGGTCCTTCCACGAGGAACTGACCGCGCTTCACTTTCTCATCGGTCGAAGCCAGCGCAACGCGCGGCTGGTCGTTGAAATAGAGATATTTCCAGACGCCGACGCCAAGGCGGATATTGTAGGGGAAGGCAAGTTCGTGCGGCGGAGCGGCGTTGGAACTTGCCGGCAGCGTCTTCAGGTAACCGAAGAGATCGTTGATATCCTTGCCCGAAAGGCGGGCATAGGAGCCGTAGGGGAAGGATGGATAGAGATGCTCGCCGTCGGGACCGACACCGCGGGTCATGGCGTTGCCGAATTGCGCCAGCGTCCAGTTGCCGATGCCGGCCTGCGGGTCCGGGGATATATTCGGGATATGGAAGGTCCCGAAGGGACTGGGCAGCGCGCGTCCGCCCGACATCACCTTCAAGGCGTCCCCCTTGGCGCCGGTCGCGGCGTGACAGCCCGCGCAACCGCCGGCCCAGAACAGCTGTTCGCCGGCGCCGAGATCCGGATCCCCGAGATTGGCCCAATAGCTTTCCGGATGAGGATCGGGTTTCGTGAGCGCCCAGGCTATCCCGGCGCCGACCGCCACAACGACCGCGCCGACCACCAAGACTTTCGCCCACCGAGACGCCATGCTCTTCTCCAATGAAAGTTCGTGAAGGCCGGCGGCGGGCCGCCGCCGGCGTCCGGTCCCACCGATCAGTTCATGGGAGCCCGGTAGGTCTTGTGACAGTCGGAGCAGATCGGACCCAACCGTCCCAATGCTGCCGCAACACCTGCCTTATCGGCCGGCATGGATGCAAGCAGCGCATCGGCTTCCGACACGAGCTTTGTCGCCAGGGCGCGGAAGTCGTCAGGCTTTTCCCAAATCGCCGGTAGCGCCTTGGTCTTTCCTTTGTCCGAGCCTGCCGGAAATTGCTCCGGGAAGGCTTTGATATTGGTGCTGATGGTCGTCAGCGCCGTTTTCACCACCGTCGCATCATATGGCTTCTCGCCCTTGGCGATCGCACCCAGAGCGCCGGCCGACTGCCCGTTTTCCTTCATCAGCTTTTGCCGGGCAGCGATCACATCCTCCTGTGCGACCGCCGTGGACAGACAGAGACAGGCGGCAGCCGCCGCGATGGCATAAGACCTCAACTGCATGTGCACATTCCTCCCGTGAGCCGGCAGGGCCGGCCTGTTAACAACGGCTCACGATGCGATGGGTGCTCGGCGGGAGGAAGTAACAAGGCAGTGATAATATTCAATATTTCGCAATAGAGGAAGGGCCGGAACGGCGGAGCGGCTACTTCTTCACGCGATAGGTCTGGTGACAGTCGCTGCAGGTGCCCCCAAGAGCGTTCATCGCCGCGCCGACGCCAGCCTGATCGGCCGGGACGGCGGCCAACAGCTTGTCCGCTTCGGCAGCGAGCTTTTCCGCCTTGGCGTGGAAGTCCTTCGGGTTCTGCCACACCGCCGGAGCAGCTTCCGTTTCCGAACCGGCTTCCGACCCTGCGGGAAACTGGTCGGGAAAAACCTTCATGGTCGTGCTGATGGTCGTCAGAGCCGCTTTTACGGTCTCGGCCTCGTACGGCTTCTGACCCTTGGCGATGCCGCCGAGCGCGCCGAGTGCACCGCCTACGGCTTTCATCTGGCTCTGGCGCCGAACCTGAGGTTCCTCCTGGGCAATAGCAGCGGACAAACCAAGACAGCCGACAATGGCAGCGAGGGCAATCGATTTAAGTCGCATGAAAGACGTTCTCCTCTTTGGCATCGAATCCTGGCGGTCTCGACGATGCGCCGCACCATGACCGTCCGGCCGATGACAAAGAAGTAACAAAACGGTGAGATTGTCTTCGGAATCAAATCTCTAGCTGGGGGCCGCTGCGGCGTTCGCTCCTCGGCTGAGCAGCTATCACCCCTTCAAGCCCTCCCACAGGGTGAGAAGCGAGACGCCGAGCAGCAGCAGGCCGGCGGTCCGCCCGACCCAGATGGTGGCGTTGCTGTTGCCGACGAGAAGCGTTCGTGCCCGGCCGGCCACCACTGCCAGCCCGCCATAGATCGCGAGTTGGGTCGCCGACGTCATCACTGCCATGACCGCTGCCTGCGGCGCGAGGGGCCCGAAATCCGGTCGCAGGAACTGCGGATAGACCGCGAGCATGAATAGATAGGCCTTCGGGTTGATGAGGCAGGTGACGGCACCACGCCGGAACGCATCCCAGTTGGAGCGGGTGTCAGCGGGCCCGACGTGATCGACGGTGATGGAGCTGCGGATCAGGCTGAGGCCGATCCAGGCCATATAAAGCGCTCCGAGAATAAGGAGCGGCCTGAACAGCACCGGCATCAGGCTTGCCAGCAGTCCGACGCCGATCGCGCCGTAGAGCGAATGCACCAGCCCGCCCAGCATGATGCCGGCGGTAGCGGCAAGACCGGCAGTCCGGCCACGGGTAAGCGCATTGGCGAGCACGAAGATCATGTCCATGCCCGGCACCACGATGATGCCGAAGAGAAGGGTGAAGAAGAGCCAGAGGTTTTCCGTATAGGTCATGTCAGTTTCTCTCGTCGCACTAGCGGTCTCCTGAAAGGGAGAACCTTGTTTTTCAATCGGATATGATGTCCTATACGTCAGGCCAACTGACAGCGTTCTGTCAGTTGCGGTCATTCGGCGGCGGAGAAAGCATGCGCAAGGCATCGCGCCTCTTCGAGATCATCCAGATTCTGCGACTTGCCAGGAAGCCAGTCACGGCAGCCGAAATCGCTGCGCAGCTCGAGGTGACTGTGCGCTCCATCTACCGGGATATTGCTGCACTTCTGGGGATGCGGGTGCCGATCGAGGGCGGGCGCGGCATCGGCTATATCCTTCGGCCGGGCTTTACGCTGCCGCCGCTGATGCTGTCGATCGAGGAGACGGAGGCGATCGTGCTGGCGCTAGCGCTTCTCGAGCGCACCGGCGACACCGGGCTCAAACAGGCGGCCAAGCAGGTGAACCGCAAGATTGCCGGCGTCGTGCCGCCGCCGCTTGCGGGGCTGTTTTCCGACAATGCGCTGCATGCCTGGGGTTCGCCGGCACCGGTGCCGGAAGCGGTGGACCTTGCGATGGTGCGCCGGGCGATCCGCGACGAGCAGAAGCTTACGCTCGGCTATCGCGACGAGATGGGCCAGGCGACCGAGCGGACGATCCGGCCGATCGCGCTCATCTATTACTCACAGACCGCCAATATCGTCGCCTGGTGTGAGCTTCGACAGGCAATCCGCAATTTTCGCGCCGACCGGGTGGAGCATTGCGGCCTGGCGGACGACTTCTTCCACGGCCAGGGGGAGAGACTGAGAGCCTTGTGGGTGCAGGGCTGGACCGCGTCGGAACCCGCCTGAAGCCTGTCGCGGGACGCGGGATACTCCGAATTAGAAGAAAAGCGTGCGGCTTTCCTCACGTCCATGACCGATGATTTCCATGCGGTCGGGAAAGATTTCGACGACGGCGAAGGTGTTTTCCGTCTCGGTATCGACCATGCCCTTAAAATTGATATACCAGGTCGTGCCGTCGCGGCCGAGATTTCCGGCATGGTTGTGGCCGTTCAGATAGGCCAGCACATTGCCAGAACGAGCAAATAGCTGGGTCAGCCGCTCGTGGTCCCAGAGGTTATGTTCGTTTGCCGGATAAAGCGGATAGTGCCCCATGACGACGACCTTCTCGCCTGCCGCATCGGCGCGTGCCAGCGTGTCTTGCAGCCAGGCGAACTGTTCCTCGCCGATGCCGCCGTTCCATTCCCTGGCGTTGATCGCGCCCGCGGCCTGCAGCGCCTCCAGCCTCTGCTGCGCCAAAGTATGGCGCGGATGGCCGCCCGGCGTCGAAAACAGACTCACCTCATTGCCGTCGATCGCCACGAAACGGAGGCCGCCGCGGGAAAAATCATGCCAGGGGGCCGGCATGCCGAGCCGCGCGTGAACGTCGTCCAGCCGCTCCGGCGACAGGAAAAAATCGTGGTTTCCCGGAAGCAGGAAACTCTCGTGGCGCAGTCCTTCATAAACGCTCAGAACCGCGTCGTAGCTTTCCCAGTCGCGATCGATGAGATCGCCGAGCGTCACCACGAAGGACAGGTCCTCATTGTTCAGAACCGCGATCGCTTCCTGCAGCTTCGCCACGCTGTTGCGGTAATAGCGGTCGAGCTCCAGCCAGGGCTCTTCATCGGCATATTGCGGATCGGCGATGACACCGAAGCGGAGGAGAGGCTTTTCCTGGGGCATGAGGCGGCAATAGACCGATGTTGAGACAGGTATGTGACAGTGGTCGATAGCGGCTACTCCGCGTCGCCGCAACAGTCAGGAGGGAAGTTCGTCGGGCGACTTCACATAGATCTCAAAGGGTCGGAAGTGTTTCAGGTTATGGGTGATAACCGTCAACCCATGATGACTGGCAGTGCCGGCGATTAGCGCGTCTACGGCGCCCGGACTGTGACCCGCCGAAACGGCCTTCGCTTCCAGCCTGCCGGATTCGCGTGCCGTCTCCGCGTCAACTGCGAGGATCCGATCCCCATATCCCGCAACAAGCCCCTGCAGGAACATTTCAATAAGTGCCGCTTTCGACGTCGCTCCCCTGGCTTCTAGGAGCCGCACACCTTTCTCAATCTCATGGATGGTCATGGCCGACAGATAGATGGCCTTCAGCTTCTCCTGTTCCTCCAACCATTCCGCAAAGGCCGGCGTCGCCACGGTCTTGGAAGGCGAGAACATCGAGATGATATTCGTATCGAGAAGGAACCCGTTCAAAGGTCGGCCTCGCGGCTTGGCGCCGGGTTCCTTGCGAATACATCGTCACTCAGATCGACATCTGCCGGAAAGTTCCTGAGATACTGAATGAGACTCCGGCGGTCCTTTCCAAGTGCCTTCTGCGCCAGCTCGGCAGCCCCGACACTGACAAGGACCGCCGCCGGCTTGCCATGACGGGTGATCGTCACGAACTCACCTGCGGCGGCCTGATCAACAAAACTGGAAAAGCCTGCCTTGGCATTCTTTAGGCTGACTTCGGACATGCCGGGCCTCCAAAGTGGTCATTTGTGACCATTTTAAAGGTTAGCTTTTGCGGAATCAAGCCCTTCTCGGCAGGCGCACAACAGAACACCCGGCGCTCGAAAACGCCGGGTGCGATGCTCGGGTCAAACCCGAGAATGACGCCTTTTCAAAAATTACTTCGCCGCTGCTTCGTAGCGTTCCAGCACGTAATCCCAGTTGATCAGGTTGTCGATGAAGGCCTCGAGATATTTCGGGCGGGCGTTGCGGTAGTCGATGTAATAGGAGTGTTCCCAGACGTCGACGCCGAGGATCGGCTCGGCGCCATGCACCAGCGGGTTTTCGCCGTTCGGGGTCTTGGAGATCACCAGCTTGCCGTCCTTGACGGAAACCCAGGCCCAGCCGGAGCCGAACTGGGTGGTACCGGCGGCGATCAGATCGGCCTTGAACTTGTCGTAGCCGCCGAGGTCGCTATCGATCGCGACCTGCAGCTTGCCCGGCAGCGAGGTGCCGCCGCCGCCCTTCTTCATCCACTTCCAGAAATGGATGTGGTTGTAGTGCTGGGCGGCGTTGTTGAAGAGGGTCTGATGCGTCCCGAAGGACTTCTTGACGACTTCCTCGACCGAAAGGTCGCCCATGCCGGCTTCGGCCGCGAGCTTGTTGCCCGTATCCACATAGGCCTTGTGGTGCTTGTCGTGGTGGAATTCCAGCGTCTCCTTCGACATGTAGGGCGAAAGCGCTTCGTAGTCGTAGGGGAGTTCGGGAAGTTCGAAAGCCATTGTCTTACTCCTTTTCGGCAAACACCTTGAATAGAGGTCGTGCGGGAACATAGGAGTGCTGCGGCCAAGAGGCAACGGTGAAACTGCCAAAAATCAAGCAGATCAAGCCAAGACCTTGCGAAATTTCGGACGTAAAAGAAAAGGGAACCATTCATGATTCGGAGCCCTGCCATGACGTCTCGACTTGCCATTGCCACCCTCGTGATCGCAGCCGGCCTCGCCCCCGCATACGCCTCCTCGGACGACGCGTGGACAGAATTCACAAAGGAGGTCGGGCAGAAATGCGAGGCCGCCGCCAAGGGCATGATCGAGGCCCCGAAAGCGGTCGTCGATCCCTTCGGCAGCGAAAAATTCGGCCTTGCGATCGTCACCGGCAAGGCGAAGGGCGCCAAGGTTCAGATCAGCCATATCTGCGTCATGGACAAAAAGACCAAGACCGTCGAACTCGGCAGCGAGCTGGGGCCGGACGTGCTCAAGGTGGCCCTGCCGAAATAAGGAAGGGGCAGGATGCCGGTTCCGCCAAGCGGGAACCTTTGATCCTATCCGTGAATTGAGAGCGACCGCAGGCGATAAAAGGGGAGGCTGAATGCCGCTCGATTTCCTGACGTCGGACTTTCTGATTTTCATCGCCATCGGCGTCCTGGCGCAGATCGTCGACGGAGCGCTTGGAATGGCCTTCGGGGTGCTGACCACCACCAGCCTGCTCGCGGTCGGGGTGCCGCCTGCCGTGGCAAGCGCAATGACGCATGTCACCGAATGCTTTACGACCGCGGCCTCCGGGCTTTCGCATCTCTACCACCGCAATGTCGACTGGCGGCTGGTCGTGAGGCTGGCCCCGGCCGGCATGATCGGCGGGGCGATCGGGGCCTATATGCTCTCTAATATCGACGGCGAGGCGATCGGACCCCTGGTTTCGGCCTATCTGATCGCTGTCGGCCTGTTCATCTTGTACAAGGCATTTCAGCCGAAATGGCCGCGCGACGTGCGCGACTGGATCGTGCCGTTTGTGGGCGCCGGTGGCGGCGTGCTGGACGCCATGGGCGGCGGCGGATGGGGGCCGATCGTCACAAGCAGCCTGCTCGGGCGCGGCCACGATCCGAAAAAGGTCATCGGCTCGACCAATCTCACTGAATTTGCCGTCACCACCGTCATTTCGGCGACCTTCATTGTGGCGCTCGGCTGGTCGGAGCTTTCCTCGGCCGTCGGCTTGATCATCGGCGGCGTGCTTGCCGCTCCGCTTGGGGCACTGATCGTCAGGAGGCTGCCGGTAAAGCCGCTGATGATCGCTGTCTCGCTCATCATCATCGGGACTGCCGCCGTTCGGTTCCTCTAACGGGAAAGCGCGCTGAGGGCGACCGCCGGGATATGGCAGGTTGACATGATGGAAAACAGCGCCGAAGGTCCGAGCCGCCGCGTGGATCGCCGCGGCGCGCTCAGGCTGACGCGGACAGATCACAGAAGATGCGCTGACGCACGCCGACGCTCTCTCGATCCGTCGCCGTCCTTCCTCAGACGTCGTCGCCCGTCGTGGAACGCGCCCAGTCCATATAGACCTCCAGCGCCTTGCGGGCGACCGGGCCTTCCTGCAGCTGGCGGTCCTCGAACCTGTTGACGGGGACGATCTTGGAATAGTTGCCGGAGGTGAAGATCTCGTCGGCATCGGTGAAGTCTTCGACCGACAATGTCGTCTCACGGACGTCGAAGCCTGCCTTCCGCAACAGCCCGATGACGCGCGAACGGGTGATGCCGGCAAGGAAGGTGCCGTTTGCGACCGGCGTCATCACCACCCCATCCTTGACCATGAAGATGTTCGACGAGGCGGTTTCGGCGACATTGCCGTTCATGTCGCGGGCAAGCGCATTGTCGAAGCCGCGGTTGCGGGCATCCAGGATCATGCGGCCGCTGTTGGGGTAAAGGCTGCCGGTCTTGGCGGCGGTCATCGCCACTTCCGGGTTGGGGCGGCGATAGGGCGAAACCGTCAGCGAGGAGGGTTTTGCGGTGTGCATCGGCGCCTCGAAGAGGCAGAGCGCGAAACGGGTCGATTCCGGGTCGGCCGTGACGACGCTGAAGGGCATGCCATGCTCGCTCCAATACATCGGCTTGATGTAGATCGCGGTCTTGCCGTCGAACTTCTTCACCCCTTCCCAGGCGAGCGCCTCGATTTCCTCGGCCTGCATCACCGGTTTCATGCCCATGTTCTTCGCCGAACGGTTGACGCGCTGGCAATGCAGATCGAGGTCCGGCGCGATGCCGTCGAACCACCGGGCGCCGTCGAACACCGTCGAACCGAGCCACATGGCATGCGAAGTCGGACCGACGAGCTTCGGATTGCCCTCGAGCCACTCGCCGTCCACAAAGGTCCAGGTGGTGGTGCGGGCGGATGTATCGACGGCCATTGGCATTCTCCTTGAGGTTCTTCGAATTGCGAGCCGAGTGAAGGCCTCAGCCATCCGGAACGTCAAGGAGAAAGTTGTCGACCTGTCAGACCCGAACGCCCTGGCTTCCATGCCAGTTCGTTGAACTCACAATGCTTTTTTGATAACCAGCACTGCAGCGAATGGAAGCATCACAAAAAATCATGCGATCTTGAGGGCGGACCGGACAGGGAACCCGGGAGCTGGTGATGCGTTCCCGCTCCGCCGCGCGCCGGGCAATCACCCTCCGGGCGGAAGCGGCAGGAACGGAACCGGCTGGACATGACCTCCTTGTTGGCAGAAGGTGAAAGTTGCTGGCGGATTGCCCGCGCCGAACGGCTTTCGGTCATCGTCGACGCAGCCGATTTCTTTCACTATGCCAAGCAGGCGATGCTCAAGGCGAAGCGGTCGATCTACCTGATCGGCTGGGATTTCGACACGCGCATCCGGCTGGAGCCCGGAAGAAAAGATGCGCAGCGGCCGGACAAGCTCGGACGCTTCCTCAACGCGCTCGCCAGGAAGAACGACAGGATCGACATCCGGATTCTCAAATGGGACGTCGGCCTTCTGGCTTCGCTGACGCGTGGCGAAACGCCCTTCTACATTCTTCGCTGGCTTTTCAACGACCGCATCCATCTGAAGCTCGATGGCGCCCATCCACTGACGTCGGCCCATCATATGAAGCTGCTGGTCGTCGACGACCGCCTTGCCTTCTGCGGCGGCATCGATATGACGGCCGGTCGCTGGGATACGCAGGACCATCGCGAGGACGATCCGGCCCGGCGTTCTCCGATGGGGTTTGCAGAAGCGCCCTGGCACGACGCGACGAGCTGTTGTTCGGGACCGCTGGCGGCGGCCCTTGGAGAGCTTGCCCGCGAACGCTGGAAGACGGCAACCGGAGAAACGCTCGAACGGCACGTGGTGGAAAGCGACCCGTGGCCGGAAGATCTTGTTGTCGAATACGAGAATATCGACGTGGGGATAGCCCGCACCGCGCCTGAATATCTCGAGCGCAAGCAGGTCACCGAAATAGAAAATGCAACACTTGCGATCATCGCGGCAGCTGAAAAAACCCTTTATGTCGAGAGCCAATATTTCGCCTCGCGCCGCGTTGCAGAAGCCATGGCCAAGCGCCTCTGCGAACCGGACGGGCCGGAAATCGTGCTTGTCAATCCGGCCGGAGCGGAGGGCTGGCTGGAATCCAAGGCGATGGATTCAGCCCGGATACGCCTCATGAAACTCGTCCAGGACGCCGATTGCGGCAAGAAGTTCCGTATACTTTATCCCGTCAACGAGGCCGGCACGCCGATCTATGTCCATGCAAAACTGATGATCGCGGATGACCGCGTCCTCAAAATTGGCTCAGCCAATCTCAACAATCGCTCTATGGGTTACGATACCGAATGCGACCTCATCCTGGAGGCCAGGGAGGACCAGCCGGAGCTCCGCCAAAAGATTGCCGAGGAACGCGATGCGCTGCTCGCCGAACATCTCGGCTGCTCAAGGGAGGATGTACAGAACGGCCTTGAGCAGGCGAATGGGTCGATCCTCCGCGCCATCGACCTGCTCAATCGCGAGAAGGGCCGCGGCCTGCGCCCGGTTCCAATGCGCGAACTCACGCCGGCCGAAGAGCTTATGGCAGAATCCGACATGGCCGACCCGGAACGCCCCGCCGGCATGACTTACCGCACATCCGCTTTCCTGCGGAAAAGGCTGCACCGCCGGCCGGCAGGGTCGTCATAGGATCGGGGCAGATGCGAACTCTGCCGGCCTTCCTTACGGATTGCGCGGCGGAGGCGCGCCCCGCAACAGATTGGCATGGGAAGGGTCGGGAGCATCGAGCCGGCTGTCGGCCTGAGGCCATTGGCCGGGGTCGTTCATCCAGACGATACTCAAAACACACCCGATCAGGATCAACAACACCGCAATAAAAAGCCAACGCATCAGTTCGGGAACTCCACTTCTCCGGGAATGGAAAGATTTCAGGCGGTATGGAACCGGCTGAGGAAGCCGCGGATCAGCGGCACGACTTCGTCGAGGTTGGTCTCCAGCAGCCAATGGCCGCCATCGAGCAGGTGCAGTTCCGCCTTCGGCAGATCGCGCAGATAGGCCTTCGCGGATTTTTCCGGCATGTAGCCGTCCTGCGGCCCCCAGACGATCAGCGTCGGCGGCTGATGGTCGCGCAGATACTGCTGGTAACGGGGAAACCATTCGACGTTCTCGCGAAGCTTGGCGATGACGTCGACAGCTATCTGGCGCCGGCGCTCGTCCGTCAGCGACCAATGCAGTTTCCAGAGGTCGGGCGAGATCCGCTCGGCAAGTTCCGGCCGCACCTCGTTCAGGAATTCCTCCCTGAACCCTTCCTCGCTCACCGCGTCGGCGATCTTCTGCCTCGCTTCCGCCGTGGGATTGCGCCAATACTCCTGGAGGCCTGCGTATTTCGGACCGAGAACATCCTCGTAGATATCGCCGTTCTGGATGACCAGCGCCGCGATGCGGTGCGGTTTCTTGATGGCCAGACGAAGACCGATCTGCGAACCGAAATCATGGAGATAGAGGGCGAATCTCTGCAGGCCGAGTTTCTGGGTGAAGGTGTCCAAGAAATCGGCGAAACCGTCGAAATCGTAACGGAAGCCGTCCGGCGTGTCGGTATAGCCACTGCCGGGAAAATCCGGCGCGATGAGGTGCCATCGGTCGGCAAGCCGGGGCATCAACGCGCGGAATTCATACGACGAACAGGGATAACCGTGCGGCAGAAGCAGAACGGGAGCCCCTGCCCTTCCCGCTTCCCGATAGAAAATTTTCATACCGGCAAGGTCGAGCCATCTGTGCTTGACCTGGATCTCGTCGAGGCCGGCGTCTGGGATCATGTCCATGATCATCCTCCGTGACGATATTTTATTTCGGCATCTTTCAGCCGGAAATAATCCGTGACCCTTACAGCAGAACATCTTGGCGGTGATGCGGCAGCGCGGCAAAACGGATTGACTCGGGACGGCAGCGACTGCACCGTTGCAGCTTTCGTCCCGCTAAACTGTCAGGAAACCATGCCGAAGATCCGCAGGATGTCGCTCACCCAGGAACTGGTCGATCTCTGCTTTCGCGATGAGACCGACCCGGGCCCTCCGCCCTCCTGGCAGCCGATGACCGAGGAGGATTATGCCTCGCTGACGGATCGCCTGACGCAGGAAGTCGGCGACGGGCCATTGTGGATCTTCGCCTATGGTTCACTGATCTGGAAGCCGGGCTTCGATTCCATCGCCTCGCGGCGGGCAACCGCATTCGGCTGGCACCGTTCCTTCTCGCTCAGGATCGAGCGCGGCCGCGGCTCGCCCACGCAACCGGGACTGATGATGGTGCTTTCGCGCGGCGGGCGCTGCGACGGCGTGATCTACCGGGTGGCCGACGACGAAAAGCGGATGCAGATCGAAAAAGCGCTGCGCCGCGAGGTCAGCAATCGCGACAGCCTCACCTCGATGCGTTGGCTGCCGGTCAGGACCGAGGAGGGTGACACCGTGCGGGCGCTGACCTTCTGGGTCGGCGGGAACAGCCAGCGGCTCATTCGCCCGCTCCTGCCGCTTCACGATGTTGCACCGGTTCTCGCCCGTGCCTGCGGGCACCGCGGCTCCTGCGCGGAATATCTCTACAATACCGTCGTGCATCTTTCTGATTTCGGCATCCACGACCGTAACCTCTGGCGCCTGCAGGAACTGGTGGCGGAGGAAATCAAGGTGCTTCACGCCCAGACCTCGATTCGCGAACACGCATAACCGGTTGCATTGTCGAACCGGTTAGGCTATTCAAATACCGGTTTTACAGTGCAATCGGTTTGGGAGACCGCAAATGCGTCCAGTTCTCTATTTTCATCCGTTCTCGTCCTACTGCCAGAAGGTTCTGACGGCGGTTTACGAAAACGGTACCGCTTTCGACGCCCGTATGTTGGGACCTGAGGATCCCTCCGCCTATCAGGAACTCACCGCAATGTGGCCCGTGAAGCGCTTTCCGGTTCTGGTAGACGACGGAAAACCTGTCTTCGAGGCGACGATCATCATCGAATATCTGGGAGTTCACTATCCCGGACCGGTGAAGCTTATTCCAGACGACTTCGATCAGGCGCTCGAGGTGCGGATGCTCGACCGGTTCTTTGACAACTATATTTCCACACCACAGCAGCGGATCGTCTTCAATGCCATCAGGCCGGAAGACAAGCGCGATGCCTACGGCGTGCAGGAAGCGCGCGACATGCTGGATGCCGCCTATGGCTGGCTCGACCAGCGCATGGCGGGACGCGAGTGGGCGGCATGCGACCGGTTCAGCCTGGCCGACTGCGCGGCAGCACCCTTCCTCTTTTACGCCGACTGGACGCATGAGATTGCCGACCGCTTCGCCAATGTGCGGGCCTATCGTTCGCGCCTGCTTGCCCGTCCCTCATTTGCGCGGGCGGTGGACGAAGCGCGGCCCTACCGGCAGCTATTTCCGCTCGGCGCCCCGGACCGGGATTGAACCGGGCAGGTCCAGCCAAAAGGTTGTCTTGACGCAGGAGAACTTGCCGTAGTTGTATTGCCCGTCATTTCTCGGCAAAGCGGTGCAAGGTGACTTCGATGCTCGATGGACTGTCTTACCCGGTGATCGTCGTTCCAGGAATCACTGCAACCTATCTCGACGATCACTATGCGCTGCCGCCCGATACGGTCTGGTCGGTAATCAATAAGGATTACGACCGGTCCGCTCTGCATCCGGACAACCTGCGCTTCGAGGCGACCGAACCGGCGCTGGTGCGGGGCGGCCAGCTCTTCGAGAGCTGCTACCGGGAACTCATCGAGGAGCTGCGCTACAATCTGAGAGCGAGGGAGACCGAACCGGTGCCGGTCTATCCCTTTTCATACGACTGGCGGCAACCGCTCGACGATACGGCCCAACAGCTCGGCCGGATGATCGACGAGGTGATCGCACGCACCTTGCTGATGCGCCACTACGACAAGAAAAACTACGGGGCCGATCCCAAGGTCAATCTTGTCGGCCATTCCATGGGCGGGCTGGTGATCACCAATTATTTGCGGAGATTCGGAAGCGCGAAGAAGGTGGCGAAGGTGGTGACGCTCGCAACTCCCTATCGCGGCTCCTTCGAAGCCGTGATCAAGATTGCGACGGGAACGGCAAATCTCGGCACCTCGCCGCCAAGTTCTCGCGAGCGGGAGGCGGCGCGCATGACGCCGTCGCTCTATCATCTCCTGCCGGATCTTCCAGACGCCATGACAATCGAAGATGCGTCGCTGCCGAAAACCCTCTTCGACCCCGCCGTCTGGCAACCCTCCATCACGGAAACGATCGCGGAATACATTCGTCTGCGCGGGCTGAGGCAGGCGGACCGGCAGCAACAGGCACGGACGCTTTTCAAGGCCCTGCTCGACGACGCGAAAGCGACCCGTCAGGCGCTTGCCGGGTTCAAACTCGACGATACCTCGCTTTCAGAGGAGGACTGGCTTTGCGTTGTCGGCGTCGATGCAGACACCCGCGTCGCGCTGAAGATCGCGCAACGTCAGGGGCGTGCGGAATTCGAGTTCAGGAGCAGCGACCGGGACAACAAGTGGGGCAATGCGGATGACGGCATTCGGCGCCGGACGGGCGACGGCACCGTGCCCTATGACGGCGCCATCCCGCATTTCCTTCCACTGGAGCGGTTGGTCTGCGTTCGCCCGCACGATTACGGCTATTGGGAATTGACCGATCGGGCCGCCACCCAATTCGCCGGCTTCCACGGCATCCTGCCCAACATGGATATGCTGCATCGACTGATCGTGCGTTTCTTCAAGAAACAGCGGGATACGCATGGCAATACCTGGGGCTCGCCACCTGTCGGCGTCAGCAAGGAAAGCTGGCGGCCTCCGCTCGTCGGAGGCCTGGAAGCCAAGAACAGGGCATAGCGTTGCCGGCAAAAAGACGTCAGAAGCTGCTGTCAGTCGCAATCGCATGGCCGTGCATGGCGGCCCAGATCATCCGGACCTCGCGCCGGAGAACCGCACTGGGACGCACGCCCCCGCTCGAATAATTGCTGTATTTCTGCCGATAGGCCTCGATGAAGGTCGTCACGGCTTCCATCACATCGTCGTGCTGAATCACCTTGCGGCGCAGCTCCTCCCGCTCCGAATGCAGCATTTCAAAAGTTTGGACCAGCAACCTCAGGTCTTCCATGGGGATGCTGAGATGCGGCCGCTCGGCGGAAGCGGCGCTGACTTCGGCGCGGAGACGGTCGAGGATTTCGTTGAGTTGTTCGGACATGGTCAGATTCTCCTGAGCCCACCGGATATCCCAAGAAAATCGGCCAAACCATGGCAGGAATGAGGCGATTAGGACACAGTGCGTGATCAAAGACGCGCCGCCAGGAAATCAATATAGGCGCGGATACGCACCGCCAGATGCTCGTGGCCCGCGTAAACGGCGTGGATTTCCTCTATATCCTCCGGGTTGAAATCCTCAAGGACCGGAATAAGACGCCCCGCCTGGATATCCGGCTCCACATGAAAACGGCCGACACGCCCGATGCCGAGGCCGGCAAGGCAGAACTGCCGGATGATGGAGCCACTGCTGGCCTTCAGGCTTCCCGAGACGGGGCGGATATCACGCCGCCCGGTTTGCGGATCACGAAACGGCCAGCCTTCCACCGCGCGGCGGAAATTGAAGTTGATGCAATTGTGGCGGGAAAGATCGGCCGGCGTTTCCGGCGTGCCGTGCCTTTGAAGGTAGCTGGGCGAAGCCATTACCACCTGCCGGCTTTCGCCAAGCTTTCTGGCCATCAGAGCCGAATCGCGCAGCGATCCGTGGCGAATCGCGATATCTACCCGCTCGCGAATCAGGTCGACCACATCGTCGGTCAGTGTGATATCGAGCTGCACCTCCGGAAAGAGCTGCAGGAATTCGTCCGCCAGCGGAAGGACGTATCTTTCCCCGAAGCCGACCGAGGCGTTGATGGAAAGCGGCCCGCGCGGCAGCATCCGCCCCCCACCGGACACGACCTCTTCGGTATCGGCGATCTCTGCAAGGATGCGCTGCGCGCGCGCCAGATACGTTTCGCCTTCCGGCGTGAGCTGCAGCAGGCGGGTTGAGCGAACCACAAGACGCGTTCCGAGACGGTTTTCGAGACGCGTCACGAGCTTGCTCACCGCCGACGGAGAGAGCTTCAGCTTGCGCCCGGCGGCGGAAAAGCTTTTGAGCTCCGCGGCGAGCGCGAAGACTTCCATTTCGCCGGCACGGTTGTCCATTCCTCATCACCTGTGACTTAAATTCACAAATGATTATCCGCTTGTGCGGCTACACAGGCAAGTCCCCGATGACGATATTGCAGTGCAGAAGGCCTCCTGGTCATCCAGGGGCCAATGACCATCAACTCCCTTTCTCCCAAAGACGAGGATCCAAGCCAATGCCTCTCGCTCTCTACGCGTTGACGGCCGGTGCCTTCGGCATCGGGGTCACCGAATTCGTCATCATGGGCCTGCTGATCGACGTCAGCAGCGACCTCGGCGTGTCGATCTCCGCCGCCGGCTTGCTGATTTCCGGCTACGCGCTCGGCGTCGTGGTCGGTGCGCCCATTCTCGGCGCGCTCGCCGGTAGGTGGTCGCGGAAAACCCTGCTGGTGAGCCTGATGATGGTGTTCACCATCGGCAATCTCGCCTGCGCGCTCGCACCCGACTACTGGACGCTGATGGCCGCGCGTGTGCTGACCGCATTCGCCCATGCCTCCTTCTTCGGCGTCGGCTCTGTCGTCGCCACCAGCCTTGTTGCTCCGGGCAGGCAAGCCTCCGCCATCGCCGTCATGTTCACGGGCCTGACGGTCGCAAACGTCCTCGGCGTGCCCTTCGGCACCTGGCTCGGTCAGGCCTATGGCTGGCGCTCGACCTTTTTTGCCGTGACCGCAATCGGCATTGTCGCGCTCGCAGTCATCGCGCTTCTCGTTCCGAAGGACAAGCCCTCCGAGGACAGGCAAGAGGCTTCACAGAGCGTGCTGGCCGTGCTCGGCCGCCGCTCCGTCATCCTCGGTCTGCTGACCACCGTGCTCTCCTGGGTCGGCGTTTTTGCGGGCTTCACCTATATCGCGCCGATCCTGACCGGGATCACCGGCTTTTCCGAAGCCGCCGTCTCGCCGATCCTGCTCGTCTTCGGCGGCGGACTGGTCATCGGCAATCTCCTCGGCGGCCGTTTCGCGGACCGGTATCTCGTGCCGACGATCGTTGCGAGCCTCGTCGCGCTCTCCGCCGTCCTCATCGCCATGACCGCGGCGATCCACCAGCCGGTATTTGCCGTCATCGCCATCGGTCTGTTCGGCGCTGCAGCCTTCGCCACAGTCTCGCCTCTGCAGATCTGGGTGCTTCAGAAGGCTGAAGGCGCCGGCCAGGGGCTCGCCTCCTCCTTCAATATCGCAGCCTTCAATCTGGGTAACGCGATCGGCGCCTGGCTCGGCGGCGCGGTGATCGATGACGGCCCCGGCCTCGGTTTTGTCACTCTCATTGCCGGGCTTGTCCCGCTTGCGGCTCTGGCCGTGGCGCTGATTGCCATCCGGCTGGACCGCCAGAACACCGATACGCCCGCTGCCGCGCTTGCCTGCCCCGCCGAATAGAACTTCAACAAGGATAGAAGCCATGGAATATCGCAATCTCGGACAATCAGGCCTTAGGGTGCCAGTCTTGAGTTTCGGAGCCGGCACATTCGGCGGCTCCGGTCCGCTCTTCAGCCATTGGGGCACGACCGATGTGGCACAAGCCCGCCGCCTCGTCGATATCTGCCTCGAAGCCGGCGTCAACCTGTTCGACACGGCCGACGTTTATTCGAACGGTGCTTCGGAAGAGGTGCTCGGGCAGGCGATCAAGGGCCGGCGGGACCAGGTGCTGATCTCCACCAAGGCCAGCCTGCCGACCAGCGACGGGCCGAACGACTGGGGCTCCTCCCGCTCCCGCCTGATTGCTTCCGTCGAGGCCGCATTGAAGCGGCTCGATACCGATCATATCGACATCTTCCAACTGCACGCCTTCGACGCCTCCACGCCGGTCGAGGAAGTGGTTTCGACGCTCGATCAGCTCGTTAAGGACGGAAAGCTGCGCTATATTGGCGTCTCAAACTTCTCCGGCTGGCAGATCATGAAGTCGCTCGCTGCCGCCGAAAAACATGGTCAGACCCGCTATGTGGCGAACCAGGTCTATTATTCGCTGGTCGGCCGCGACTACGAATGGGATCTGATGCCGCTCGGGAAGGACCAGGGGCTCGGCGCGCTCGTCTGGAGCCCGCTCGGCTGGGGGCGGCTCACCGGCAAGATCAGCAGAAACAAGCCGATCCCGGCCAGCA
This sequence comes from Neorhizobium huautlense, assembly GCF_002968575.1. GTDB lineage: Bacteria > Pseudomonadota > Alphaproteobacteria > Rhizobiales > Rhizobiaceae > Neorhizobium > Neorhizobium huautlense. The sequence continues at coordinate 162,242 of NZ_PVBM01000006.1, forward strand.
GCCGTCTGCACGAGACCGCGGATTTCGGCCCGCCCGTGGACGAAGAATTGCTTTACCGCGTTGTCGATGCGCTGGAAGAGGTGGCTACCGAAACGGAGAAATCCGTGCCGCAGGTGGCGATCAACTGGCTGGTCGGCCGGCCGACTGTCTCCTCGGTCATCATCGGCGCCCGCAACGAGGAGCAGCTTCGCCAGAATCTCGGCGCCGTCGGCTGGTCGCTGACGAAAGAGCAGGTCGAAAAGCTCGATGCGGTGAGCACGGTGACGGCTCCCTATCCGCATTTCCCCTATCGCCGGCAGGAGGGTTTTGCCCGTCTCAATCCACCGATTGCGGGGTAACATCCGAAAGGACGGAGGTTGATCCGGCAAGAAATCGGTCCATTTAATACGGGCCTTTCGTTTCAGGCCCGGCGCATGTCGGGCTTCCCACAGGAGTTCCAGATGTTCACAGTCAGCGCCAACGGCGCCAATATGCCAGCCCTTGGCTTCGGCACCTTCCGCATGCCCGACGAAGACGTTTTCCGCGTACTGCCGGAAGCCCTGAAGCTCGGCTTTCGCCATGTCGATACGGCGCAAATCTACGGCAACGAAGCCTCCGTCGGCGAGGTCATCGCCAAGTCCGGAATTCCGCGTGCCGACATCTTTCTCACCACCAAGGTGTGGGTCGACAAGGTGGGCCACAACGCTTTTATCGCATCGGTCGACGAAAGCCTGAGGAAGCTTAAGACCGATCATGTCGATCTCCTGCTCCTCCACTGGCCGCAAAGCGAGATGCCGCTTGCCGACCGCATCGGCGCACTGAATGACCTCGTCAAAGCCGGCAAGGTGAAGAACATCGGCGTTTCCAATTTCTCGACCGCGCTGATGGCCGAGGCCGTGAAGCTTTCAGATGCGCCGATCGCCACCAACCAGGTGGAGTACCATCCGTATCTGAGCCAGGCGAAAGTGCTGAGCGAGGCGCGCAAGCACGGCATGTCTCTGACCGCCTATTACCTGATGGCAGACGGCAAGGTGCCAAGTGACGCGCTTTTGAAGGATATCGGCGCCAAGCACGGGAAGACGGCCGCGCAGGTGGTGTTGCGCTGGGCGATCCAGCAGAAGGACGTGATCGCTCTTTCAAAGACCGCCACCGTTTCCCGCCTGGCCGAAAACTTCGACGTCTTCGATTTCGCCCTGTCGCTGGACGAGATGGAAGCGATCCACGGCCTCGCTCGCCCGAACGGCCGCATCGTCAACCCGGGGCATCTCGCGCCGGAATGGGATAAGTGAGCGTACCGTCTCCCTCGCGCGAAGGAGACGGTATGTATCCTCAAACGAAATAGAAGTCCTCCGCGGCAACCGCCGTGCCGCGGTTGACGGCAGCAAAGATTACCGCCGCTCCGTCGCCGGAGCCGTCAGCGTCGAACAAGAGACGACCGGAGCAGGCGTCGTAGATGATCCGGTCGCCCTCGTCCAAAGCGCGCCTGCCCTCCACGAAGGCATCGGCATCGAGTGCTCCCGGTGCGGCCCCGCCGAAAACCGAACCCGCCAGCCGGAACATATCGTCGGCAGCGATGAAGTCTTCTATCCTGTCGCGGTTTTCCGGTGTGAGCGGTGCATCGAACAAGAAGGTGTCGCGTCCCTCCCCGCCGACGAGCACATCGCGGCCGGCACCGCCGGCGAGGACATCATTGCCGGCGTCGCCGTAGAGGTGATCCCGGCCCGCGCCTCCGACGACCTCGTCATTGCCCGCACCGCCGCGCAAACGGTCGTTGCCGGTTCCGCCATCGATCAGATCCCCGAACCGGCTGCCGGTGATCCGGTCGTCGCCGCCGAGTGCCGCAAGCAGCACCGGATGATCGCTTGCGTCATAGCTGAAGACATTTCTGGCATCGGTGAGCGTGATCTCTTCGGCGGGCGGTTCGATCGTGATCGTGATGGTCGCCATATTGCTGTTGCCCTGGCCATCGGTGGCATAAACCGTGAACGTGTCGGTGCCGATAAAGCCGGCGGCCGGCGTATAGTCGAAGACATTGCCGTTCAGATAGGTGGAATGATGATGCAGGCTGCCGCCATAACTGCCCTGCGGGAAGGGATAATATCCTTCGTCGAATTGCGTCTCCTGCTCCAGCGTGCCGTGATCAGGACCATCCACGACGACGAAAGTCAGGAGATCATAGTCGATATCCGAAGCACTGAAGCGGACGTCGATCAGGGTTTCGCCCGGCGAAAGCTGAAAGTCCATGTCGTTGACGGTCGGTGCATGGTTGACGAAGGTTTCGGGCGCGATCGCGCCGCCTTCCAGAATGATCTGGTGCTCACCATACTGGGTGTTCTGGCCGCCATAATATTCGTTGGCGCCTAGCCAGGTCACCGTGATGTCGTCCGGGCTGGCCGCGGTTACCGAAATGACCTCGGTCGAAAGATAGGCGGCCTGGGCCGAGAGAGCCCGGATGAAATTGCCCTCGTTGTCGAATACGAACGTTTCGAGCGTCGTGAAGAGCTCCGTTCGGCCGTCATTGGTGAAGGTCGTGACGGTAAAGAAGCCTTCGAACACGTCAACGGAGGCGAGATCGACCCAGCCGAAAGGAAAATCCGTGCGGGCGCCGACCGGTCCGAGCACGTCACCATCGGTTTCAGTGATGTTGAAGAGGATCGCGTCCGGGCTCTGATTGTCGGTGTCTTCCCATATCTCAAGCTCACTGCCGTTGCTCAAAGTGGGCATGGTCTCGTCCTTCGCTGTCGGGGAAACGGATCTGCGGATGTCCCAGCCAGAAGCGACATAGGCCGGCGGATGAGGAGATCAAGAAGCGGCAATCACGGCCGGACATTTGTTTCGTCCGGCCGCCACGTCGCTGGCGGTCGACGCTCTCCCCGTTCCGCAAAAGCCGGTCAGAGCCACCCTCTCCGCTTGAAGTAGAGATAGGGCAGCGCCATTGAGACCACCATGGCGACGATTGCCAGGTGGTAGCCGTAGTGCCATTGCAGTTCCGGCTGATAGGCGAAGTTCATGCCGTAGATCGAGGCGACCAGCGTCGGCGGCAGGAAGACCACCGAGGCGACCGAGAAGATCTTGATGATCTGGTTCTGCTCGAGATTGATCAGCCCGAGCGTCGCATCGAGCAGGAAGTTGATCTTTCCCGACAGGAAGGCGGAGTGATCGCCGAGCGAGGTGGCATCCCGCTGCAGGAGTTTCAGCCGCTGGCGCAGTTCCTTGGAAAGCTTCCGGTCGACGCCGTCGAGCGCTGCATAATAGGCGACGGCGCGCGAGACGCTGACGAGGCTTTCCCTGACGACGGTGATGAACTCGCCCTTCTGTCCGACCTCGCGCATCAGATCCTGCAGGTCGCGGGTCTTCTTGTTGGCCTTGGTCGCCTTGGCGCTGAAAACCTCCTGCGAAATCTGGTCGATCTCGGTGCCGAGCCGCTCCAGCGTATCGGCCATGCGGTCGATGATCGCCTCGATCAGCCCGGTCATGATGAGCTCGCCGTTGTTGCAGTGGAGCCCGGTCCCATTCGGCTTGCGGGCACGGGCCATGAACGCGTCGAAGGGGCGCGGCTCGGAATGGCGGACCGTGAGAAGAACCTGGCCCTTGACGATGAATGTGACCGGAACTTTCCGCGGCGTGCCGGCATCCGGCCTGATCAGCACCGTCATGGTCATGAACTCGGCGCCGTCCTCCTGGTAGAGGCGAGCGGACAACTCGATATCTTCCATCTCGTCCATGGTCGGCACGGCGATGCCGAGGATCTCGCCGACGGTGCGCTCTTCTTCTCTCGTGGGATTGACGAGATCGTACCAGACGGGGGCCGGCTGCACTTCGGCCGGCAGATCGGACGCCAGGGCACCGACTGCGACGGGAGTCGGCGCCACAACGGGCACGGAAGCGACCGGAACAAGGCGATCAAGGTCGTAGGCATGGATACGCAGCATGACGGCTCCTTTTTGGACCATCGGTCCCTCCGGAGCGCGTATCCTTGATGAGAAGGATCAGAGCCCCGAAGAAACGGGTCGGTATGTTGACGTCGAACTTCGACTGTCGGGGTTCATCTCTGTTTGTCCTTTGAAAGAGCGACGCCCGGACGGGCATCGCTTTGCGCCTGAAATGGGCCTCAAACCGCCAGAAGTCAATGGCCTACCGGCAGACGCTCATCTGCCTCAGACGAACTGGGAAAGGCCCGGAACGGAGGCGACGACCGTGTCGACCACCTCGTCGCCGGCGTGCTCGCGGGCGACAGCCATAGTCTCCTTGGCGAGCCCCGTGATCTCGCCCATGCCAAGGCCCTGGCTCATCAATTGCTGGCCGAGCGCCATGACGCCGCCGCCGAAGCTTGCCATCAGGCCGCCCAGCAGACCACCGCCTCCGGCGCCTTCGCCGTTGAACTTGGCGACGAGTTCCGGCGCGCCGGGGATCGCTTCGATCATCTTCGCAACCGCGCCGTCATCGGCCTCGCGCTGCAGGAAACCCAGCATCATGCCGATCGCCTTTTCGGCGACATCGGGGGCAATGCCGACATTCTCGGCCACGCGGGAAACCAGTTCGTTCATCAATCTCTCCTCAGGTTTTGACGTTCACGTCAAGGTAATACACAGAGTCCCGGCCGAAGCCAACAGGCCGCCGGACCAATCTCACGCGTCGCTCGCCGGTTCGCCCACGGTATCCGCCATATAAGCGCCGCGTGTTCCCATGGGCTCGGGCGGGCCGGTGGTCGAATCGCGGGCGGTCTGATGCTCCAGCTCCGCATTGATCTCGGCTCCGACGATGACGATGATGACCGAAACCCATGTCCAGACCATGAAGCCGATCAGCGCGCCAAGCGTACCATAGGTCGCGTTGTAGTCGGCAATATTCGCCAGATAATAGGAAACCGCAATTGAGCCCAGCAGCCAGGCAAGGGTCGCAAATGCCGCACCCCAGGTCAGCCATCTCAATTTGGCCGGCTCGCGGCTCGGGCCGAAGCGGTAAAGAACCATGATGCCGCCGCCCACGAACAACATCATGATCGGCCAGCGGGCCAGGCGGATGATGATCTCCGTCCATTGATCGAGCCAGAGATAGCTGAGAAGTGCCGGCACGCCGCCCATGGCACTCAGTACGATGATGGTGAGAACCAGTGCGCCGAGCGTGAAGAGAAGCGAGATGAGGTTGAGCCGGACGAGGCTGCGCTTTTCCTGCTCCGCATAGGCAACGTTCATCGCCTCGAAGAGCGCCTTCATGCCGGCATTGGCGCTCCAGAGCGCCAATGCCAAACCGCCGATCAGCGCGATCGACAGCGTCGTATTGCGCTCCGAGGTCAAGGCACGGAGCTGGTCGAGGAAGATATTCAGCGCGTCGGCGGGCATGACCGAACTCAGGAATGAGATCCTGTCGGCGATCGCCGCCGGATCGGAGACGAAACCATAGACGGAAACGAGAGCGCTGGCTGCCGGAAAGAGGGCCAGCAGGAGATAGTAAGTGACGCCAGCGGCAATCAGCATCACCCGGTCTTCGCCGATCGCTGCGTAAAGGCGCCAGAAAACATCCTTCAGGCCGCGGGCCGGAATGTCGCCGGGGGTCTCGGCCTCCCTGCCCCTCCCGTCGACCGACCGTGAGGAGCCTGCGGCGCGCAGCGCCTTTTCGGTCGAAGCCATGGATTCGCTGATACTCATGTCTGCAGCCTCCCGCGCCATCGTTTGGCGGACGAGTTTCCGTTGCCCGCCGCCGCGGCGCATCCTATAAACAGCTGGCGAACAACGCGGCGAGGGAGCGCATAGTTGCATGGACGAAACGGGAAAGCTCTTCATCGGCGGCAGCCGCAATCCGGACGATTCGCTCAACAAGGCGGAACATCTGGAACTGAAATTCGGCAACCGCCACGGGCTGGTGACCGGCGCCACGGGCACCGGCAAGACCGTCACCCTGCAGATCCTGGCTGAGGGTTTTTCGAAGGCCGGCGTTCCGGTCTTTGCAGCCGACATCAAGGGCGATCTTTCCGGTATCGCCGCCAAGGGCGAGCCTAAGGATTTCCTGCTGAAGCGGGCCGAGCAGATCGGTTTTGCGGATTACGAGTTCGAACAGTTCCCGGTTATCTTCTGGGATCTCTTCGGCGAAAAGGGCCACCGGGTGCGCACCACGATTGCCGAAATGGGGCCCCTTCTCCTTTCCCGGCTGATGGATGCATCCGAGCCGCAGGAAGGCGTTATTAACATCGCCTTCAAGATCGCCGACAAGGCGGGCCTGCCGCTGCTCGACCTCAAGGATTTTTCGTCGCTCCTGAACTACATGGCAGAAAACGCGTCCGAATTGTCCGGTCAGTTCGGCCTTATCTCCAAGGCCTCCGTCGCATCGATCCAGCGAGGCCTGCTGGTGCTCGAACAGCAGGGCGCCGAACACTTCTTCGGCGAACCGGCGCTCAAGATCACCGATGTGATGCGGGTAAACCCGAACAACGGCTATGGCCAGATCTCGGTGCTTGCCGCCGACAAGCTGATGATGAACCCGAGGCTCTACGCTACCTTCCTGCTGTGGCTGCTTTCCGAGCTTTTCGAGGAACTGCCGGAAGTGGGCGATCCGGAAAAGCCGAAGCTGGTCTTCTTCTTCGACGAGGCGCATCTGCTTTTCAACGACGCGCCGAAGGTGCTTGTCGAACGCGTCGAGCAGGTCGTCCGTCTGATCCGCTCCAAGGGCGTCGGCGTCTATTTCGTCACCCAGAACCCGCTGGACGTGCCGGAGACGGTGCTGGCCCAGCTCGGCAACCGGGTGCAGCATGCATTGCGCGCCTATACGCCGCGCGAACAGAAGGCGGTGAAGACGGCGGCGGATACCTTCAGGCCGAATCCGGCCTTCGACTGCGCCACGGCGATCACCAATCTCGGCACCGGCGAAGCGCTGGTCTCGACGCTCGAGGGGAAGGGCGCTCCCTCAATGGTGGAGCGCACGCTGATCCGTCCCCCTTCCGGGCGCATCGGGCCGATCAGCGACCAGGAGCGCCAGCTGGTCATGGACAAGAGCCCCGTGCTCGGCCTTTATGACGAGACCCTGGATCGCGAATCCGCCTTCGAAATGCTCACTGCCCGCGCCAAGGCGGCTGCCGATGCGGCCGCCGCGAAAAAGGCGCAGGACGAACTCGCCCCCTCCCCGCCCGCAGGCTCCGGCGAAACGACCGGCTGGACCCTGCCGGGCTTCGGCACCGACAAGGACGACGAGCAGAGCCGCACCCAGCCGCGCCGCGCCGGCTACCAGCGCGAGACGCTGGTCGAGGCGGCCATGAAAAGCGTCACCCGCACCGTCGCCACCCAGCTCGGCCGGGCACTGGTGCGCGGGATTTTGGGGAGCTTGAAGCGGTAGAGGCAACGGATACAACCGCGATCGAATCTTGTTGCAAATCCCATGTCTTCGAGATCCTGGCGCAGAAGGTCGTGTTCAACCCGTCCGTTCTCGACAAGGCCTATGACGACACCTTCCCGAACCGGCCGCAGAGCCGCAAGCTTAGGCTGTTCTATTGGTCGATCCGCGGCGAACGGCAGCAGGAAGTCTGGCAGCCGCCGACAGATCAACGAAGCGCGCCGGAAGCGAACAAGCCGGAGCCGGCCAATTCTCAGGATCCCAAGCAATGAAGTTTCTGGAAACAGCGGCGCTTACCGCTTACGGACGAATTCCGTTCGCAGGACGAGGCCCTTGATGGCATCGTGGCGGCAGTCGATCTCTTCCGGATTGTCGGTGAGGCGGATCGACCGGATGACCGTGCCCTGCTTCAGGGTTTGCCCCGCGCCCTTGACCTTCAGGTCCTTGATGAGGGTGACGGAATCGCCATCCTTGAGGAGGTTTCCCGAAGCGTCGCGGACTTCCGCCGCCGCCTGCGCGGCCGCAGCTATTTCGGACGCCGGGCGCCATTCGCCTGTCACCTCGTCATAGACGTAGTCGTTGTCATCGCCTGCCATGGCCGTGTGTCCCCGAAACCGGAATTTGCGCTTGATAGCCTGCCGCTTATAGCAGGAGGACTATCTACGCAAGCTCACGGCGACGAGCCTATCCATCCGTCCCCCCCGCAGAACGCGGACGGCGGACAGGTTGGAGCTCCGCCATAAGGCCGAAGCCTGTCCGACAGGCGGCCGATCTATCTCAGCGCCTGGGTGCCACGAGGCAGAAGAAGGCGCCCTGGGGATCGATGCACTGGATGATCCAGCTGCCGCCGGGAACCTCCATCGGACCATTGACAACCTGTCCGCCGCCCAAGGTGACGCGCGAGGCCGCGGCATCGATCGCTTCCACATTGAAATAGTAGCACCAGCAGGGCATGGGCACGCTTTCCGGCCGCGTCATCATGCCGCCGATCGGCGTCCCGTTATGGGCGAAGATCTTGTAGACGCCCATCGGCCCCATATCCATGTCGTGATCGAGGGTCCAGCCGAAGACTTTCGAATAGAAGTCGAAGGCCTGGTTGCCGTCGCCGGCGTAAAGTTCACGCCAGCCGACATTTCCGACAGCCTCCGGTGCCAGTTCCTGCGGCGGGTTTTCCATCGGAAACGGCTTCATGATGCAGATGACGGCGCCATGAGGATCGGCGACGACGGCAAAGCGGCCGATGCCTGGGATATCTTCAGGCTCGCGCTGCACCTGACCGCCGTTGGCGGTGAAATCCTTGGCGGTCTGGTCGCAGTCGTCGACCGCGACATAACCGGTCCAGTTCGGCGGGATCTTTCCTTCAAGTTCAGGCGGGAAATTCATCATGCCGCCGACGCCCGGGCAGTTGTCGCCCTCGCCCATCTCGAACAGGAAATAGGGGGATTCGAGGTCCGGCATTTCGACCGGCTTCACCTTCCAGCCGATCACCGACGAATAGAACCTCCCGGATGCGTCGGTATCTGGCGTCATCAGTTCGCACCAGATGAATTTGCCATGGGTCTGCGAACGCGACCCAGAAACGGACTGCAACATTGTCCTCTCCTCAAACGGTTAGTGCGTCTACCGACGCGGTGTCATTAAGCGCCGGCATCAGCCCTTGCGTGCGTATCGGGCTTGCATGAACTGCTTCCAGGTGCCGTCCGGCTGCTTGACGCTGGAATTGAAGATGCGGTTGTCGCGATCGGTGAAGACGATCTGCTCGCGATATTCGCCGATCTTGCCGGGCTCGGCGAAATCCGGGCCGGTCGTGTAGAGATTGAGGGTCGTGCCGTCATCGGAGACGTCACCTTCATAAACCCACATGTAGTTCATCATGCTGCCGATCCAGCTGCCGACATATTTGCCCCGGGCCGGATCGTATCCCAATGTAAGCACGGTCGTCGCCGGCCCGCCGCCGCCCGGCATCTCGCCATTGCCTTCCGCGACGAACCAGATGCCGTTCAGCGAGCGGACGACTTCCGTCCAGGTCTCGTCGTTACCCATGCTGGACGAGGTGACGTCCCAGGTTCCCACGAGCTTTTCGAGAAAGCCGTGCTCCGCCTGGGGTTTGGCCATTTCCATGCCCATGATCTTTCCTCCCTGTGATCACTGACGATGACGCCCGTTAATGGCAACAGGATGAAGCTTCCGCCTTCGGGGCCGGTTCATATTCGTCATGCCGTTTGACGAAATCCATGGTCGAACCCTCGTTGCGGCCGAAGGGGGCGCGGTCGAGGATCATCAGCGTTCCGATCAGTTCTTCGCCGCCGCGGGCGTAGCTCGAATAGGTATGGAAGATCTCGCCTTTCTCGTTTTTGTAGAATGCCGAAAGACCCGGCAGTTCGTCATGCGCCTGCTCCGGCGGGATGGCCGAGAAATTATAATTGACCTTCTCCTTCGCCAGGTCTTCCTTGGTGAAGGAGACGTGGAAATCGAAATTGAATTCGTTGCCGAAGGACGAGACCCACGGAAATTTCCAGCCCATGCGCTTCTTGTAAGCCTCGATCTTGTCGAGCGGAGCGCGGGAGACGGAGACCCAGGTGACGTCGTGATTGTTCAGGTGCGGCAAAGCTCCGTCGATGTGGTCCGACAGGAAGGAGCAGCCGGGGCAGCCGGCATCCCAATCCGGGCCGAGCATAAAGTGGTAGACGAGGAGCTGGCTGCGGCCGTCGAAGAGATCGGCAAGGCTCTTTTTACCCGCCGGGGTGTCGAAGATGTAGTTCTTGTCCATTTTGACCCAAGGGAGCGTCTGGCGGGCCGCTCGCACCTTGTCGCGCAAGCGGGTTTCTTCCTTTTCCAACGCAAGCAGCTTGCGGCGCGCTTCCAGCCATTCCTCTCGGGATACAATGGGATTTTTAGGCGATGCGGTCACGTCCATTTCAGCCTCCTCCTGATTGACAATTTATGTTGATATCAACATATTAAACTTATGCTGTCAAACTCCGAAACTGTCGAACTGATTCCTTTTTCCACCACGCTGCTTGTCCGCGACACGTGCCTCTGCCTTCACGTACAGCGCGCCGCGCGAGCGCTGGCGCGCCGTTTCGACACGGCAATGAAGCCCATCGGGCTTACAAATGGGCAATTTTCGCTGATGATGGCGCTCAACCGGCCTCAGCCGGCAACCATGGGCCAGGTCGCAAGCGTGCTTGCGATGGATCGCACGACGCTGACGGCGGCCTTGAAGGTGCTGGAAAGGCGCGGTTTGGTGAAGTCCGAAAACGATCCGAAGGACCGGCGCGGCAAGCTGCTGAAACTGACGGCAGACGGCATGAGCATGTTGTCCGCCGCCCTGCCGATCTGGAAGAGGGTGCATGCGGAAATCGATGCCGAACTCGGAGACGGCGGCTCGGAGGGCCTGCGCAAGAGGCTGGTGGCCGTCAAATAACGAAAAAGCCGGCGCAACGGCCGGCTCTTTCTCTGAAAAATTGGTCGGATCAGGCGACGGAGACCGGAACTTCCGTCGAGGTGCGCATCGCGTGGCTATAGGGGCAAACGATATGCGCCTTGGCGACGAGGTCTTCGGCCACCGACTTCTCGACGCCCGGAATGTCGACCAGCAGCGACACCTCAATGCCGAAGCCGGTGCCATCGTCACGCGGGCCAATGCCGACCGTCGCCGTCACCTTGGCGTCGTCCGGAATCTTCACCTTTTCCTTGCCGGCGACGGCTTTCAAAGCCCCGAGGAAGCAAGCGGAATAACCGACCGCAAAGAGCTGTTCCGGATTGGTGCCGGTGGCGCCATCGCCGCCAAGCTCTTTCGGAACCGTCAAGGTCACATCCAAGACGCCATTTTCGGAAGCGCCGTGGCCTGCTCGGCCACCGGTGGCGGAGCCCTTGGTCGTGTAAAGAATAGGCATGCTACATACTCCCTTTATAGTAATTCGTCCGCAATTCAATTGCGCACAATCTAATTACGCGCATTGCAAATTCCCGTCAAGCCTGCGATTATGCAGTCGAGAAAAACATAGAGCACGAAAGCGTGAAGTCAGGACCGATGAAGGAGAAAGTGCCAGCTGCCGCTTCTCAGGGATTCGAGATCAAACTCAATACCCAGCTCTGTTTTGCCATCTATGGGGCAGCTCACGCCTTCACGCGCACCTACAAGCCTTTGCTCGAGCCGCTCGGCCTCACCTATCCGCAATATCTCGTGATGATCGCGCTGTGGGAGGACGACGACCAGCCGGTGAAGGCGATCGGCGACCGTCTGGGGCTCGATTCCGGGACGCTCTCGCCGCTCCTCAAGCGACTGGAACAGAGTGGCCTCGTCTTGCGAAAGCGAGATCGGGACGACGAGCGGCTGGTGAGAATTTCCCTTACCGAAAAGGGTTCCGACCTCAGGCTGCAGGCACTGGACGTGACCGAAGCGATCGGCAAGGCGATCGGTTGCGGCCTGGAAGAGGCCGCAGCGCTGCGGGATGCATTGATTTCGCTTCGCGAACGCATGGACGACAGGGACTGACATCCGCGCGGAGTGATCGGAGGGCCTGGACCCCTCTGTATTCCATGTCTTGATTTCTGCCGAGGCTACCTTTAGCGCATCGTCCTGGTTTTCAAGACAAGCCGCCGACGGGATCGGCGCTGCTTCAAGAGATCTGTTGATGATGTCCAACACGGCGCCTCCCCGGCAATCCATTGCCATCCCCCGCACGGTCTGGGTGCTGGGCGTGGTCAGCCTGCTGATGGATATTTCGTCGGAGATGATCCAGACGCTGTTGCCGCTTTACCTGGTCGCGGGCCTTGGCGCCTCGGCCATAGCGATCGGATTTATCGAAGGTCTGTCGGTTGCGATCGCGACCATCACAAAGCTGTTTTCGGGAATGATCTCGGACTGGACCGGACGGCGAAAACCGCTTGCCGTGCTCGGCTACGGGCTCGGCGCGCTTTCCAAGCCGATCTTTCCGCTCGCGAGTTCGATCGGCTGGATCGTGGTGGCCAAGGCCGTCGATCGCGTCGGCAAGGGCATCCGCGGCACGCCGCGCGACGCGCTGATTGCCGACGTGACGCCGCCGGAGATCCGCGGTGCAAGCTTCGGCCTGCGCAAATCCCTCGACACGGTGGGCGGGTTCGTCGGCCCGCTTGCGGCAATCGGATTGATGCTCGCCACCGATGGCGACATGATCGTCATCTTCTGGATTGCCGCGATCCCGGCTTTCCTGGCGGTCGCCCTGCTGATCATCGGCGTCACGGAGCCGGAGCAGCCGCCCTCCTCCTCCAAGGGCATGCCACGCTTCAGGGATGCGGGGCGCCTCAACCGCGCCGTCTGGATCGTCATCGGGGTCTCGAGCCTGTTGACGCTTGCCCGTTTCAGCGAGGCTTTCCTCCTCCTGAAATCGCAGCAAGCCGGTCTCTCGCTCGCCTGGATCCCGATCACCATGGTGGTCATGCACGCGGTCTACGGCCTGACGGCCTATCCCGTCGGCTATCTTTCGGACCGCATCGGACGCCGAAGCCTGATCGCGCTCAGCCTTGTGTTCCTCGTCGCCGCCGACCTAGCGCTCGCCACGGCGCAGACGCTCCCGATGCTTTTTGCCGGCATCGTCCTTTGGGGCCTGCATATGGGGTTTTCGCAAGGCATTCTTTCGACGCTGATTGCCGACAATGCGCCGCAGAACCTGAAGGGTACGGCGTTCGGCGTGTTCAACCTGGTGACCGGCCTGACCGTGATCCTTGGCAATGTTGCCGCCGGCTTGCTTTGGGAAACCTACGGCTCGACGTCGACGTTCCTCGCCGGCGCGGTGATAGCGCTCGCATCCCTCGCCGCCGTGCCGCTGCTATCAGCTGCGCGCCAGCCGGCACGATAGATCCGGATCAGATTCCGCCCAGAGGATCGGCCACGATCCGGGCGATCCAGCGGCGGTGAATATCGGCCTTTTCGCGGTCTCCATTCCGATGCTCGGCAATGGTGATGAGCGCCTTCCAGAGGCACCAGCCCTGCGCCCTCTCCCATGTCTGCAGATCAAGACCGACACGAGCGCGAAAGGCATTGCGGGCCGGCTCGTCAAACAACGTCCAGGCAATCACCAGATCGGACGACGGGTCGCCGACGCCGGAACTGCCGAAATCGATGACCGCGGAAAGCCGCCCGTCCCGGACGAGCAGATTGCCCTCGGCGATATCGCCATGGACCCAGACCGGTTTCTCCCGCCAGCTCGAACCCAGCGCACGCTCCCAGATTTTTGTCAGCAGAGAGACGTCGAGTTCATCCGCCAAGTCATTAAGCGCCTGCCGGGTTTCCCCATCATAAACGGCAAGCGATCCGCCGCGGTGGAAATTATGCGCTCCGGCAAGCGGGCCATCCGAGGCATCTATTCTCCGGAGAGCGATCAGGAAATCCGCGAGCTCCTCGGCAAACGCCGGGAGATCGGAAATCGCGTGACAGCTCGCGCGGTCGCCCTCGATCCATGCGTAGATCGACCACGCCCACGGATAGCCCGCGTCGGGCTTGCCCAGGGCAAGCGGCGCCGGGATCGGCAGCGGCAATTGCGAGGCCAAGGCGGGAAGCCAGCGATGCTCCTTCTCCACCTGGGCGACATAACGCTCGGCGCTCGGCAGGCGCACCGACATGGCGTCGCCGAGATGGAAGGTGCGGTTGTCCCAGCCGCCCTCCGCTACGGCCCGCACCGGCAGGTCTGCCCATCGGGCGAATTGCCGTGCCACGAGCGTCCTGACGAGAGCGGCATCTATTTCCGGCATGGCAGGGAACCCAATCAGCCGTTCGTTCCGCCACGAGACATAGCGGCGGGCCTACTGCCAGACGACGATGCGAGCCTTATTCGGCACGCGGTCGTAGAGGTCGATGATGTCCTGGTTCATCAGGCGCACGCAGCCGGAAGAGACCGCCCGGCCGATCGAGTTCCATTCAGGGGAGCCATGCAGGCGATAGAGCGTGTCCTGCCCGTTCTGGAAGATGTAGAGCGCGCGGGCACCCAGCGGATTGCTCAACCCCGGCGGCATGCCGCCATTGTCCGCCGAATATTTCGCAAGCTCCGGCTGGCGGGCGATCATCTCGTTCGGCGGCGTCCATTTCGGCCATTTCTGACGCCATTGGATGACTCCATCGCCGGACCAGGAAAAGCCCTCGCGGCCGATGCCGACGCCATAACGCATGGCAGAACCGCCGGGCTCGACCAGATAGAGGAAGCGCGACGGGGTATCCACGACCACGGTGCCGGGCCGTTCGCCGGTCGGATCCACGACCCGCTGGCGATAATAGCGGGGATTGATCTGCTGATAGGGAATGGCAGGGATGACGAAGCCGCCGTCAACCGTGGTTCCGTACATCTGATCCAGTTCGGCCGAGCTGCCCGGCAGGATTTCGGGCCGGCGAACGCTGCCGCCGTCACGATAGGCGACGATCGGATCGCCTCGTCCGGGCGCCGTCGACGCGCAACCGGCCAGAGTCGAGGCTGCACCGGCGCTTAGGAGAGACAGAAAGCTCCGGCGGGAATAGGAATTGTTCAGGATCATGTGCGGCAGGACCGTTCGATAAACACGCTACAGACGACAAAGCATAAATCAATGGAAGGATGTCCGAAAGGTTCCGAATCCCCTGCCGAGGCCGCAACCATAGGCCTGCTGCATTTGGGCAACTATTCACGACCGCCACACGGGATTTCAAACCCGCGGCATCAAAAAACGAAAAGAGCGGCCGAGGCCGCCCTTCAAGTCAAAATGCCGGTCTGTCTCAGAGAACGACGATCGGGGTGCCTGACGGAACCCGGTCGAAAAGATCGATGACATCCTGGTTGAGCATACGGACGCAACCCGAAGAGGTGGCCTTGCCGACCGACTGCCAATCGGGCGTGCCATGGACACGGTAGAGCGTGTCCTCGCCGTCCTTGAAGATGTAGAGCGCTCGAGCCCCCAGCGGATTGTTGAGGCCCGGATCGGCGCCGCCTTCGGAAGCGGCGAACTGGCGGAGTTCCGGCTGACGCGCGACCATGTCCTGCGGCGGCGTCCAGCGCGGCCATTTGGCCTTGCGTTCGATCACGCCGCGGCCCTGCCAGCCGAAGCCGGCCTTTCCGAGACCGACACCGTAGCGGATCGCCTTGCCGCCCGGCTGGACGAGATAAAGGAAACGTTGGCGGGTATCGACGACGATCGTTCCGGGCGCCTCGTTGCTGCGGTATTCGACCTCCTGGCGCAGATACCGGGCGTCGACGCGCGAATAGGGAATGGCCGGAAGCGTGTGCCCCTCGTCGCGAATCACCCCATACATGGTCCGATGCACCGGGTTCGATACCGGCAGGCCATAGGTCTGATGGAAGGTCGACGGGTAGAGCTGGCGCTTGTGCGGAATTCCGCCCGGCATCGGAGGCGGCTGGTTTGTCGGGGGATCTTCATAAGGAGGGATGTAAAAGACCGGCGCCGTCTCCTGAACGAAGACATCCGGGTTCATGCGGCTCGTGTCGGTCACGAAAGGCACCTGGCAGCCAGCCAAGGCGGCAGCTGCGGCAAATACGAATGAGAGGCCGGGGATTCGGCGGAAAGGCTGAGAAAAGAATGGCATGGGACCCGCTTCCGGCAGATGACGTCGAGACCAGGATGGCAGGCCCGGCTGGCGCGAAGCTGGTGAAAAGATTTCAGGACGAGCAGGCGGACCCGGGATGCCCGGCAAGCGCCGGATGCCGCACCATGCGGCTGTCGAAGTCGGCGGCTATATCTGCCAACGTCACATGGGCAAAGCGCTCCAGCAGCAGTTTTTCGGCTTCGGCAAAAGCATCGGCAAGAGCGCCGTTAACCGCCTGCTCCACCAGGCATTCCGGCCTGTCGCAAGCCGGACCTATGGCAAAGAGCGGCGGCTCTCCTACCGCCCGATAGACATCGAGAAGCGTCATCTCCTCCAGCCTCCGGCTCAGTGTCCAGCCCCCTCCATGGCCCTTTTCGGAATGGACATAGCCCTGCTCCCTCAAGCCCGCCATGGTGCGGCGGACAACGACGGGATTGGTGTTCAGCATCTGGGCGATCAGCTCGGATGTGGCAGCTCCTTCATGCCGGGCCATATGGATCAGCACGTGCAGCATGCGCGAAAGACGGCCATCATAGCGCATCGACCTCATCCCTCCTTCAATCGGCAAATCCCATCCTAGCGGATGGAACCTTATGCAACAAGCAAAGTTACAAACTCTTGACGTAGGGACATCATGTAACTTACGATGTAGCGAGAAATTCTCAAGGAGCCAAACGATGTCCTACGATGCGATCATTGTCGGCGGCAGCTATGCCGGACTTTCGGCGGCGCTCCAGCTCGCCCGCGCCCGCAGACGGATCCTGGTGATCGACGAAGGCATGCGCCGAAACCGGTTCGCCGCGACCTCACATGGATTTCTCGGCCAGGACGGACGCGCTCCGGGCGCAATCGCTGCCGATGCCCGCGAACAGCTGCTGCGTTACCCGACGGTCGAATGGCTAGATGCCCGGGCGGAAGAGGCGGAAAAACAGGGCGAAGGCTTTTCCATCCGAACCAGCGACGGGCGGCAGCTTTCCGCCCGGCGGCTGGTGCTGGCAATCGGGGTGACCGACGAGCTTCCCGAGATTCCCGGACTTGCAGAGCGCTGGGGGCGCGCCGCCTTCCACTGCCCCTATTGCCACGGATACGAGCTCGACCAGGGCGAAATCGGCGTGATCGCCAGCTCGGAAGCCTCCATGCACCACGCGCTGATGCTGCCGGATTGGGGCCGGACGACCTTGATGCTCGACGGCTGCTTTTCACCGGACGCAGAACAGCAGGCAAAACTCGATGAGCGAGGCGTCACGATCGAGACGGCAAGGGTCAAGGAGATCAGCGGACATGCCGATGTCGTTTTCGAGGATGGCCGCACCTTCAGCTTTGCCGGGCTTTTCGTCCTGCCGAAACCTCGGCTCGCCAGCACCATCGCCGAACAGCTCGGCTGCGACTTCGAGGAGGATGGCCTCTATCCGTTCATCAAGACCGACCTTACCAAGGAAACGAGCGTGCCGGGCGTCTTCGCCTGCGGGGACGCGGCGAGAGCGGCAGGTTCGGTCGCGCTTGCGGTTGGAGACGGCAATATCGCGGGAGCCGCCACCCACCAGTCATTGATCTTCAGGTAGGAGATCTTCAGGTGTGACTGGCAACCGCTCGCCTGCAACCGGCAAGCGTCGCTGCCCGGATGCCCGCCGGGCGATATCGATGAAGGCGCGCAGTTTTTGGCGCCATGGAAGCTCGGCGCGGATAATAAAGGAACAAGCCGTCTTCTTCGACGGCTGAATCCGGCAGCACCCATTTCAGCCGCCCCTTGCGAATATCGGAACTGACCAACGGTTCGAGGATATAGGCAATGCCGATGCCCGAAAGGGCCAGATCCCGCGCATAGGTAGCGTCGGTCACCACGGCGGTGCCGGCCGCCCGCACCGAAACATCCTTGCCCTGGTCGCTGAGATCCCATTCATAATAGCCCGCCCGAACCCAGCATCCGGAAGCCGCTACAATTGTGGCTCAACAGATCGGCAATCGCTTCGGGTTCCCCCCTCGCCTGCAGGTAGTCGGGCGATGCGGCAAGGATCGCCTTGAAAGCCGGCGTCAGCCGGACGGTCACCATGTCCTGCTGCACGGCCTCGCCCAGCCGAATGCCAGCATCGAAGCCATGCGCGACGATATCCACGAAGGCATCGTTGGTATGGATCTCCACCGTCAGGCGGGGATAGGCCCAGGCCAGTTTTGCCATGATCGGCGTACACAGAACGCCGCGGGTTGTTCTTCAGGCGTTCCCCCAGTCGGTGTGGTTAAAAAGTCACAGCCAATATCCCCTGAATTAGCTATCGTTAAGCATCAAGATGACGGAGTCTCATATGCGTTCTTTACTTTTCACATCTGTTGCTATGCTCGCACTCTCCACCGCAGCGCAGGCAGCCGATGCAGTTGATCAGGTGCCAACCGCACCTGTTGCAGAAGAAGTGCAGGTTTTCACCTGGTCGGGTCCGTACGTTGGTATTCAGGGTGGCTACGCATGGGGCGATGGATCCTTTGATATCTCCGGTGGTGCCGGCACGTTCGACGCAGACCTAGACGGTGGCCTCCTTGGCGCATTCGTCGGCTACAATCATCAGTTTTCCAATAACTTCGTCCTCGGCATCGAAGCTGACCTTGAGCGTAATTGGAACGAAGATGAAATCGTTGCGGGTGCTGAAGCGAAGACGGAATGGCAAGGCTCAGTCCGCGCTCGTGTTGGCTACGCCATTGATCATGCCCTCCTTTACGCCACTGCTGGTTGGACCGGCGCTCGCGGCGAGGTGAGTGTACCTGGATTTGGCACCGAAGAAGAAATGTTTAGTGGTTACACAGTTGGTGCCGGCGTGGATTACGCGTTTACCGACAACATCTTCGCTCGAGTTGAATACCGTTACAGCGACTTCGGTAGCAAGACGTTCGACTTCGGAGCTGGAACTATCGACGCGGACCTCGACCAGCACGCTATTAAGGTCGGCCTAGGTGTGAAGTTCTGACCCCAAAGTTTTGCCGAATCGATGCCGAGATCTCTCGAGGTCTCGGCATTTTTGTTTGAGGGTTAGCTTTCGACGTTTTATGGGCGAAGGTGGCGCAATAGATGGGCACGCTCGGCTTTGAAATCGACATCCTTGCCCGGACTAAAGAGGCTGAGCGTGTCTTCGCTGCGACTCGTCGCTAGCTTCCAGCCCCTGAAAGCCGCTGAAAGCCGCTGGCGCCCCATCCGATCTATCCGCTCCCGAAGTCAAGCAGAATGTCGACCGTCCCGAACTTGATCTGCAGTCCTTCAATTGAAGGATTGTCCTCTGCCCGTACTGGTCGATTCGAAAATCCCTCAGCGTTTTTAGGGGAACCGGGAAAAAGCATTTAGTCCCCGCTGCCTCGCAACGCTGCGCAGCTCCCGATAGCCATCGACCGATGCGCTTAAAAAATCGACATCCAGGGAACGCCGATATTCCCAACTTAAGCACGATTGCTGTTCCGCCGCCAAACCAGCATGGGTTGGAAAACAGATAGGTTGGATCCATCAGCTACAGAGCTTTGGCGATGATCCTGTGCTCTGCGCGCCGCAGTCTCCATCGCCGGAATACAGCATGGAAAACGCAGAAAAGACAGCCCGTGCTTCAGGCCGCGACCTCGTTGAAAAAGCGGATGCTTTCAAGCACAGCGGCGGGGACGACGCCATTGTGGTTTCCCGGCAGGAGCTTGGCGTCGATGGAAACCCCGGCAGAACGGGCCCGATCGATCAGGAGCTGATGATCCTTGTCGAAGGGTCGTTCTTCCGTGCCGCGCAGCAAAAGGGTCGGGCATTTGAGGCTCGGGCCGAAGCAGACCGAAGAACGCATGATGAACTCCCTCGGATCAGCCGCATCGAAGCGGATTTCGCGATCGTAGCGGCTGAAGAAACGCCATGCATTGACGCCGGCCGAAATCGGCGCCGCAGCGCGGAATTTGCGCGTCATCGCGGCAAGGATCGCCAGCGTGCCGCCATTGCTGTGGCCTGCAAGGAAGAGGCGGTCCTTGTCGAATCCCGGTAGGGCCTCCAGATAGCGCGCAGCCGCCAGCGCATCGGCCGTCTCGTCGTAGAAGCCGGAAAAGTTACCCGCCTGGCCGTTTTCGCCACGGAAGGACGGATGCAGCACAACGAAACCTGCTTCCCAATAGGGCTTCATCAGCTCCCAGTGGCCTTCGCCGGTCGCATTGCCGCCGTGAAGGAAGACAACCGCGGGCTTCAATTTGGCCGACGGCTGGTAGTGGGAAAGCCAGGCGATCAGCTCGATCGAGCCATCCGGACCGCCGCGATAGAAGACGCGCCTTGCACCGGGCGGCGTGCCGAGTGGCTCCGACTTTTCCGGGGATGGCCCTTTGTTGACGAGATCGGTCCGAAAGCGCCGGCGGGCGTCCGCATAGTCTTCTCTTTCAAGCGGCAGCATTTCGGGAACGGGAAAAGCGACCGCGCTTGCCGATGCCGGCAGAAGCGCCGCCGCCGACAGGCCGGAGCTTGCAGCAAGAAACGCGCGGCGGGTGAGCACCCCTTGGAAAGAACGCGTGAAGGAAGTCTTCCGGCCGTCTGCCATGTTTTCCGAGTCCTGAAAAATATAACCCCTCAGCGATCTCAGCATTCGGTCACGGCGCTGTCCATTCAACGATTTGAGATCGGCGATCAGCCTTGTCCCGTTTTCGCACCTAACATCGCCGTCAGCGTCGAAAGCCGGTCGGCATCGCGTGGCAGCTTGTCCTGTCTCAGCCGGGCGATGCGCGGGAAGCGCATGGCGACGCCGGATTTGTGGCGGGTGGAGCGGTTGATGCCTTCGAAGGCAACCTCCAGCACGAAGCCGAAACAGGGCTCCGCCCGCACTGCCCTCACCGGCCCGAAGCGGTCGACTGTGTTGTCGCGCACGAACTTGTCGAGCACTTCGAGCTCTGCATCGGTGAAGCCGAAATAGGCCTTTCCGACCGGCACCAGCTCTTCGCCATCCGGCGTCTCGGCCCAGACGCCGAAGGTGAAATCGGAATAATAGCTCGAGCGCTTGCCGTGGCCGCGCTGGGCATACAGCATCACCGCGTCAATGTTGTAGGGATCGCGCTTCCACTTGAACCATGGCCCCTTGAGCCGTCCGGCCTGATAGGGACTGTCCTTCCTTTTGATCATCACGCCTTCGATGACCGGCTCGGGCGGCGCGATCCGCAGGCTGTCCAGTTCCTCCCAGGTGGTGAAAGGTACGAGCTGCGAGAGGTCGAACCGATCATGCGGCGCGCCCTCTATGATACCGGCAAGACGATCGCGGCGTTCGAAGAAGGACCTGGCGCGGATATCCATATCGCCCTGGAAGAGCAGGTCGTAGGCGCGCACGAAGGCCGGATATTCGTCCAGCATCTTGGCCGTTACCGTCTTGCGGTTCAGCCGCTGCTGCAGGTCGGAAAACGTGCGCGTCGGGCTGCTGGAACGCACAGTGCCGCCGACGAGCAATTCGCCGTCGATGACGCCTTCGAAATTGATCGCCGCAACGATATCCGGAAAGGCGCCGGTAATGTCGTCGCCGGAGCGGGAATAGAGTTTCTTCGTGCCGCTGTAGCTGGACATCTGGACTCGAATGCCGTCCCATTTCCATTCGGCGGCATAGTCGAGAGGATCGATCTTTTGGAGGTCGCCCTCTTCGACCGGATTTGCCAGCATGACTGAATGGAAGATGGCGGGGGTTGCGAGCACCGGCTTCTCCGCCCGGCCCTCCAGCCAGGCGAAGAGAGGCTCGTAGGGCGGCGCCAATCCGTGCCAGAGGGTTTCGATTTCAGTCACGTCCTTGCCGCTCATATCGGATAGTGCCTGTTTCGCAAGCCGCGCGGAGACACCGATGCGGAGCGATCCGGTCGCGAGTTTCAGGAATGCGAAGCGGCTCGACGGATCAAGCCTGTCAAGCAGGTCGCGAACGGCCGAGCGCACTTCGGTGCGGCCGAGCGAGTTCATGCGGGTGACGACCTCGCCGAGACGCGGCTGGTGCTCATCATCGATCGTATCCTTGGCGCCACCATCCCAGACCAGCGAAATCGTCTCGGCGAGATCGCCGACATAATCGTAGGAATACTGGAAGAGGATCGGGTCCATGCGCTCCAACACCAGGTCGCGCAGCATCGCGGGTTTGACACCTTTCAAGTCGAGCCCGCCGGCCAGCGCGGCAAGGCCATAACCGCGGTCGGGATCCGGCGTATCGCGGAAATAGTCGGCAAGCAGGGTAAGCTTCCCATTGCGCGAGGGGGTGAAGACCAGCCGGTCGAGGAGTGTCGCGAAGGCTTTCATCAATCCCCCTCGTCTTCGTAGCCGACGAGATGCAGAGGCCGGGCCGGGATGTTCTTCAGCTCGCACCAGCGCACCAGCGCCTCCTCGCGGCCATGGGTGACCCATACCTCGGACGGGCCGATCTCCTCGATCGTCGCCAGTAATTCCGGCCAATCGCAATGGTCGGAAATGACGAGCGGCAACTCGACACCACCCTGTTTCGCCCGCTGGCGTACCATCATCCAGCCTGATGCAAAAGCGATCAACGGCTCGTTGAAACGCCGCGCCCAGCGATCCTGAAATGCGGACGGAGGCCCCACCACGACAGCGCCCCTGAAGGCTGCGGGACTGCTCTTCTCGATCGTTGCCGGACGGATGTCGCCAAGATCTATCCCTTCGCCGACATAATACTCACAGAGCTTGGCAAGCGCGCCGTGAATGAAGATCGGTTCGGAATAGCCGCAATCGCGGATCAGCCGGATGACGCGCTGCGCCTTGCCAAGCGCATAGGCACCGATCAGATGGCTGCGCTCGGGAAACTGCTTCAGCGAGGTCAACAGCTTGGCGATCTCCTCCTTGGGGTCCGGATGATGGAAAACCGGCAGGCCGAAGGTCGCCTCGGTTATGAAGACATCGCAGGCAACCGGCACGAAGGGCGCGCAAGTGGGATCGATGCCGCGCTTGTAATCTCCGGAGACGACGATGCGCAGGCCATCCTTCTCGATGGCGATCTGCGCCGAGCCGAGCACGTGACCGGCAGGGTGGAAGCTTACCCTGACGCCTTCGATATCGATCTCCTCGCCGAAGGCGGCTGCCTGTTCCCCACTACAAAAGTCATCGCCATAGCGCAGCCGCATGATATCGAGCGTCTGGCGTGTCGCCAGGACCTTTGCGTGGCCGGCGCGGGCATGGTCGGAATGGCCGTGGGTGATCAAAGCCCGTTCGACGGGGCGTACTGGATCGACGTGAAAACGGCCGATGGGGCAGAAGAGCCCGGCCGGGGTAGGATGAAGCAGGGCCTCTGGTTTCATGCCCTTGAAGATAGGGCAAAAATGGCACGCCGCCAGATCAGCGTCACTTCACGTCGGGCTTATCCGCATGCCCTGCCGGCGGAAGGCGGACGGGCTTCAGGAAAAGGCCGGCAAGGAGGCCTGCCGCTGCAATTATCGCCGCCGTTGTGAACACGGATGTGAAAGCGCCAGCATAAACATGCTGCACGGCAAGGCGGGCGGCAGCCGGAAGATCCAGGAGCATTTGCGGCGTCAGCGAGCCTATCTCGGCGACACCGGGGATATTGGCCTCCACCCCGCGCAGCCCCGCTGCAACGATCGCGCCATAGAGCGAAATGGCAACCGAAGCCCCGGCCATGCGCGTCAGGGTTACGGCACCGGTGGCGGCGCCGACATCGTCATGCGGCGCGGAATTCTGCACGCCGATGATCGGCGCTTGCTGGCCAAAGCCGATCGCCAGTCCCTGCAGGAACATCAGCGCGAAAATGATCGAAAGGGGTGTTCCCGCGGCCAATTGCGAAAAGAGGAAGAGTGCCGCGATGTTCAATGTCATTCCCGCGATCGCGAACGGCTTGTAGCGCCCCGTAATCGAGATCAGCCGGCCCGCCGACAGGGAGCCGATAACGATGCCGGAGGTCGCGCCGATGAAGAACAATCCCGCGCTCGAGGGCGAGAGCCCGGTTGTCGTCTGCAGGAAGAGCGCGAAATAATTGACCATGCCGATCGCGACGCCACCCGAACAAAAGGCGATGATCAGGAACAAGGAAAAGGTGGAATCACGGAAAAGCTTCAATGGCACGATCGGCTCGGGCACGCGGGCCTCGACGACTATCCAGAGAGCCGCCCACAGCATGCCCGACGCCACGATCATCAAGGACTGCCAGGCAAACAGCGAGCCGAACAAAGTGACGCTGTCTGCCCATGCCACAAAGCTGGTGACCGTCGCTGCCAACAGGATCGCGCCCACATAATCGATCTTCGGCCGGCGGACGGGACGGCGGTAGGGCAGAAGCAGCAGGATGCCGGTCAAGGCGATGATGCCGATCGGCAGGTTGATCAGGAATATCGAACGCCAACCGAAGAGCTCGCTCATCGTGCCGCCGAGCAGCGGTCCCACGCTTCCCGAGGCCATGATCACCAGGCTGGAATAACTCTGGTATTTCGCCCGCTCGCGCGCTTCGAAAAGATCTGCGTTGATGGAGAAGATCGAGACCATGATGCCGCCGCCGCCCATGCCTTGAAGCACTCGGGAGGCGATTAACGAATCCATTGACCATGCAAGGCCGCAGGTCAGCGAGCCGACGGTGAAAATCACGATCGCTGCGATCATCACGTATTTTCGCCCGAACAGATCCCCCAGCTTGCCGTAGACGGGCATTGTCGCACTGGTGGCGAGAAGATAGGCCGATCCGACCCAGCCGAAACGTTCCAGCTGTCCGAATTCAGCAGCGATGGTCGGCAGAGCCGTCGAAACGATCTGGTTGTCCAGCGTCGCCATAAAGAGCGCCGTCAGGAGAAAACAGAAGATCGCCAAGCGCTGGCGGTGGCTGGCAACGAGCGGCGCGCCGGCCGGCCGGGTCATATCCATGAGACAATCCACATGGAGGAAATTTTATCTGCCTTTAGCATATAATTGTCAATCGCACCTTGATGTAAACAGCAAGGAACTATTGGCCGGACGAAAACGCTCTGATATCTTCAGGCAATGACGACCCAAAACGACCAAAGACAGGACATTGCGGCCTCTCCATCACCCGAGGACGTGGCACGTATCGGCGAAACGCTTGCGCGCATGCGTCTCCTGATCGGCCGGCGGATCATCGGGCGAACAGCTATCGCCCGGATCGTTCCCGGTCTGGAAATCTCCCATCTCGACGTGCTGGACGTGATCCGCCGCATAGAGGGGGAAGCGACAGTGGGAGCGATCGCTGAAGCCATGCGCATCGACCCCTCTCGCGGCAGCCGGCTGGTCGCAGACCTCGTCGCCCGCGGCATCCTGCGCCGCGACGCCTCGCAGGCCGACGGGCGACGTTCGCTGCTGGTGGCGACGGAACTGGGGGAAAGTCTTTTTGCGGAAATCCGCTCCGTCAAGCGCTCGCTTCTCGCCCATGTGCTCAAAGGCTGGCCGGACGACGAGATCAACGCATTTTCCGTCCTTTTCGAGAAGTTCGTTTCCGGTTTCGAAGCGATCTATATGGCGGCGGAGAGGGTTCGCGATCCCACGGCGACTACGAGTGCCGAATAATCCGCACCACGGTGGCGGAGGCTAAATTCCCTCGCCGCCGGCTACGCGCAGTTTGTCGCGGCCCATGTCCTTGGCTTCGTACATGGCGCGGTCCGCACGGGCGAGCAGAGCCTCCGGCGTATCGCCGTCCTGCGGGAAGAAGGCGACGCCCATGCTGCAGGTCGCAACCACGGAGTGCTCTTCGATGAAGAATGGCCGGGAAATCCCGGCCCGCAGTTCCTGCAGGCGGCGCAGCACGCCGAGATCATCGTGATTTGGATTGCTGAAGACGATCGCAAATTCGTCGCCGCCGAGACGGACCAGGAGGTCGCTCGCCCTGATGCAGCGGGCCATGCGGGATGACAAGGTCTTCAGAACTTCGTCGCCGGCGGCATGACCGAGCGTATCGTTGATCTGCTTGAAATTGTCGAGGTCGATATAGGCGACGGTGACCTTGCGGTTTTCCCGACGCGCCTCATGCAATGCACGGCCGAACTGCGTCCAGAACAGCGTCCGGTTCGGCAGGCCGGTCAGCGGATCATGGTGCGCCATATGCCGGATACGGTCTTCGTTGCGGGCGCGCTCGATGGCGATGCCGGCGATATCGGTCGCCATGGCCGTCAACTCCCACTCGAGTTCCGTCGGTTCGCGGCCGGCCTCTGAATAAAGTCCGAAAGTGCCGAGGACGACGCCGTCGGGGGCCATGATCGGCGTCGACCAGCAGGAACCCAGGGAAAATGCCTTCGCAAGCTCGCGATAATCCTCCCACAGCGGATCGGTCATCACATCCTTGACCACCACAGGGGCGCGTCTCCAGGCGGCGGTGCCGCAGGAGCCGACCTTCGGTCCGATCTGAATGCCGTCGATGAGTTTGGTATAGGCGGGCGGCAGATTTGTCGCCGCGCCGTGCCGCAGCCGGTCCGTTCCTTCCTCCAGAAGAAGGACCGAGGCGGTGACGCCGTCGAGTTCCTCCTCGACGGTGCGGACCAACGCGTCCAGCACCGCCCGCAGCGGCTGGCCGCGGGCGATCATTTCCAGGAGGCGCGCATGGCCATGCCGGCGATCGTCCTGACGTTTGCGCTCGGTGATGTCCCTGGAAATGCCGACAAGGCCGACGATATATCCATCCGCGTTGCGTAGCGGCATCTTCGAGGTAGTGAGCCACAATAGCCGGCCGTCCGGCAGCGTGATGCGCTCCTCGCGCCCTTCCACCGGCGTGCCAGTGGACATCACCTCCTGCTCGATCGCAAAGAGCTCACGGGCGGTCCCATGATCCAGGATGTCGAAATCGGTCTTGCCGATGAGGTCAGAGCCGTCGTGAAACCTGCTGTTGCGACCGGCCGCGGCATTGGCAAAAACGAAGCGGCTACGGCGGTCTTTCACGTAGATGAATTCTGGCAGTTGGTCGAGCAGGGTGCGCGTCTCGAGCTCGCGGGTCACCAAGGCAACGTCCAAATCGATATCGCTGTCGGTAGAAATACGCAGGAGGCGGCTGCAGAGTTCATCGAGCGGATCGGCCGCGTCGCTCCCAGCGACGCTATGCAACAGGGTTCCCACCATCCCTGTATCTCCTTTCAATCCGCTTCAAAATGCACAAGACCCAACGCCCCACTGCGGTACAGAATGGCGGGAAAATCCTTAGCGGTGCTTAAGAACATTATGAAATTGCCATTCTTTAAGCCTCTAAAAAAGCCTTTTCGCCCCACTCTTCCAAGTCTATTTCGTAGTAAATCTATGCAAAGAACGCGCATGGCAAATGCTTTGCTAACGACGGGGAGCACGCCGGATGATTTCAAGACGCGCGGCATTGACCTTGATAGGCGCAGCCAGCGCCGGAATGGCGCCAAAAACCTTCGCAAATTCGTCGGGCCTGTCGCCCGTCGACCTGCGTGGTTCGATCGATGTCAGCAAGCATGGCATCACGCCAGGTGGCGGCGACAGGCAGAGCCGCAAGCTCAACGAGATCATCGCCACGGCGGCCCGCCAGAACATGGCGGTCTTCCTGCCACCCGGAGACTACCAGGTCTCCAATCTCGATCTGCCCGATGGCACCCGCATCGCCGGCATGGCCGGTGCATCCCGCCTCGTCTATTCGGGCGGAGGGTATCTCATCAGGAGCGACGGCGCGCGGCGGATCGAACTTTCCAATATCGTCATCGACGGTGCGAACGGCCGGCTCGACGACCAGAGCCCGGCGCTCGTTCGGCTGACCGGTGTCGAAAACGCGATCATAGACAGTTGTGAGATCATCGGATCAGGCAAGACGGCCATCTATCTCGAACGTTCCGGCGGCAGGATCGAAAGATGTCGTATCTCGGGCGCTGCGGAATACGGTCTTTTCGCAGTCGAAAGCAGCGGCCTTTCGGTCACCGGCAATACGATCTTCGACTGCGGCAACGGCGGCATCCTGATCCACCGCTGGAACAAGGGCAAAGACGGAACCATGGTCACCGGCAACCGTCTCTACCGGATCGGCGCCACCAATGGCGGCACCGGGCAATATGGTAATGCCATCAATCTCTTTCGCGCTGACAACGTGATGGTGGCGGGCAACCACATCTCGGAGTCCGCCTTCTCCGCCATACGCGCCAATAGCGCCTCGAATGCGCAGATCGTCAACAATCAGTGCTTCGGCTCCGGAGAGACTGCCATCTATGCCGAGTTCGCCTTCGAAGGCGCGATGATTTCGGGCAATGTCGTCGACGGTGCGGCAAACGGCATCTCCGTCGTGAATTTCAATGAGGGCGGCCGACTGGCAACCATCGCCGGCAACATCGTCCGTAATCTCAAACCCATTGGTCCCTATGTACTGGACGAGGCGATCTTCGGCGTCGGCATCAGCGCCGAGGCGGATACGGCCATGACCGGCAATGTCATCGAGAATGTCCCGCTGTGGGGATTGGCGATCGGTTTCGGCCCTTACCTGCGCAACGTGCTCGCCAGCGGCAACATCGTGCGGCAGGCGAAGGTCGGCTGCGCCGTGACCGTCGTCGAGGGCGCGGGCAACGCCCTGATCGCCGGCAATCTCTTCGAACAGGTCAGGGACGGGGCGGTGGTCGGTCATCGCTGGAAACAAGCCGCCACAGCCGAACTCGGTCGTGGCGGTAATACTGGATTTAAACATCTGACGATCGAGGGAAACAGGATCCTCTGAATTTCCATCGATCTAAAACTTTCATGACTGTCCAACGCGGATTGATCTTTTGTTTTTCGCAAGCGCGCCATAGCTTGCGCCGACATTTCAAAGAGGGACGATCATGCTGAAAATCTATGGGGTCTATCGCTCGCGGGCCACCCGCCCGCTCTGGCTTGTCGAGGAACTGGGCATCCCGTTCGAGCATGTGCCGGTGATCCAGGCCTACCGCCTGCCGGAGCCGATGGCCTCGGAGGCGCCGGTCAACACGCTCTCGGCCGATTTCCTGGGCCTCAACCCGATGGGCTCAATCCCTTCCATGGATGATGACGGTTTCGTGCTGCATGAATCGCTCGCGATTTCACTCTATCTCGCCCGCAAATACGGCGGGGATATCGGTCCGAAGGACATCAATGAAGAGGCGCTGATGATCCAGTGGTCGCTTTTCGCCGCCACCAGCATCGAGACACCGGCGCTCAAAATCCAGCAAACGAAAGCGGATACAAACGACGGCAAATCGGAGATCGAGGTCGCAGCCCGCCAGCTCAAGCGGCCGCTCGATGTGCTGGAAAAGCACTTCTCCCAAAACAGCCATATGGTGGGCGGCCGATTCACCGTGGCCGACATCAATGTCGCGGAAATCGTTCGCTATGCCCAGGGACACTCGGCGCTCTTCGACAGCCGCCCTGCGCTGAAGAGGTGGCTTGAAACGTGCCAGGCCCGCCCGGCCTTCAAGGCAATGTGGGAGAAGCGTCTCGCCGAACCGGCGTAAGACCAATCATCCTTGCGTTTCCAAGGGGGACGGCAGTTCGTTCTTCAGCCACGCCCTGAACGCCTTCACCTTCGCCGGCAATCGTGCGCCGGCGCGGGTGACGAGATAGTGCCCCATGCCAGTGCGGGCGCGCACGGAAAAAGGCTCGACCAGCCGGCCCTGCTCCAGCGCGTAGGTGGCAAGCGTATGCCAGGCGAGCATGACGCCCTGCCCCGCAATCGTCGCGTCGAGGCAAAGCGAAGCATCGTTGAAGACGTGGCGGGTGGCCATGCTTGACCCGTCAAGCCCGGCCTCCTTCAGCCATATGTCCCAGGAAAACATCGAGGGGCCGTCGATGATTGCCGGCAATTGCAGGATATCCCGCGGCTCTTTCAGTCTCTCGGCCAATGCCGGCGCACAGACCGGAAACACCGTCTGCTCGATCAAGAGCTCGGCATCGACACCGGGCCAGGTGCCGGGCCCGACGCGGATGGCGAGATCGATATCGTCGGTGCCGAGGTCAGCAAGTCTTGTGGTGGCATCAATTCGAAGACGGATATCCGGATGCAGCGTGGAGAACCGGTCGAGCCGATGGACCAGGAAACGGGCCGCAAAGACCGGCGCAACCGAGATCGTCAGCAGCGTATCGTCTCGCCGCCTCCCGAGCCCGACCGCCTCTGACAAGGAGTGAAACCCGTCCGTCAGGCGGGCGAGCATGGGGCGTGCCCCGTCCACCGCCACCATGCCCCTCGGCAGGCGCTGAAACACCGGCTGGCCCAGCTGCGCTTCGGCCTTGATGACCTGCTGGCTGACGGCACCGATCGAAACGCCTAGCTCTTCCGCAGCCGCCTGCAACGAGCCGAGGCGGCCGACCGCTTCCAGAGCCCTCAATCCGTTCAGATGCATGAGGTTCAGGTTCTTCATATAGATTTTCTATATCGCTTGGTTTAAGAACTCAATTGCAAGCCATGCCTGCGGCGAGGATACTCCACCTGCAAATGATTACAAATTTGCGAAAGGTGACGATCATGACACCCCTGAAGATTTTCTTGAAGCTGAGGACCTGGTTGGAAACGACAGAAGCGTTTGCGGAGACGCAGACCTGCGACCCGCTCCGCCACCCGGATATCCAGACCATGGATCTCAGGCAGCTTGCGGACCTGCCCTTCCCTGGGACCTATCACGCCGAACCGGCAACTGAGAGACCGCAATTGGCCAAATGCGCCTGAACTAGGCCGCAGTTTCTTCCGCCAGCGCCTTCTGAACGGCAGGCCGCGCCTTTATCCGCTCGAAATGCCTCTGGACGCGCGGAAATTCGGCGATATCGACCTTATCGCCCTCAAGCCAGCCGGCTATCGTGAAAAGATAGGGATCGGCGACCGAATACTGCTCGCCCAGCACATAGGGGCCGGCAAGAAAGTCGTTCTCGATCAGGCGGAAGCACTCCGCCATGGTCTGCGGAACCTTGCGCAGCATGTCGGCATGCGAGGACGGTTCATCGGCCCAGCGGGCGCTGCGCCGCCCGTGCGCATGGGCGACGTGAACGGTCGAGGAGAGATAGGCGTTGAAGGCCTGCATGCGGGCAAACAGGAACGGATCGTCGAGCGGGGCCAATCCGGCCTCCGGCACAATCTGCGCGATGAAGGCGAGGATCGCAACGGTTTCGGTCAGCACCCCCTTGTCCGTGACCAGCGCCGGCACGCGCCCCTTCGGATTGATCTTCAGATAGGCCTCGGAGCGCTGCTCGTTTTCGGCAAACCTTATCCGCTTGACCTCATAGGGCAGGCCGGATTCGGCAAGGGCGATATGGCTTGCGAGCGCACAGGTGCCGGGAGCGACATAGAGCGTGTACATGGCATCCTCCGTTGGGGGCATCCTACGTTTGAGGATGCCCTTTTAGCACGCCCCGACCTGACGGAAAGGTCAGATCACGCCCGGAACGTCTTCCAGCCGGTACCAGACGGGAATCCCCCGCTCTGTCGCGATCCGCACGTCGTTGTCGGCACCCTTGGATTCGCCCGGCAGACGCAGCACGCCCTCGCAAAGCTGCAGCAGGCGTCCCGCCGTCGGGTGGAAAATCTCCTCGTAGAGATCATCGCCCACCCGCTTACCGCCCGCTGCATGCCAGACCGGTAGCGCCACCCATTCGCCGATCATCGGCAGGTGACCCGCCTGGAACAGGGCGTAGGACGGGGCTTCCAGCCGCTTCAGATTCTCCGCCATCTTTGCCGGATCGTCACCCGTTCCAGAACGGTAGGGGCCGGCAATCAAAATCAACATCTTCGTTTCTCCACCTTATCCGCTCGCATCGCGGAACTGCACGAAATTGCCTGATGAGCTTTACTTTTTGCCCACAATCAGGCATTCTTGCGCTTATTCATGCAATATCGTGCAGAGTCAAGAACCATGCTGACCAGCCAACGCAAAAGCCTCATCCTCGACATGCTGCGCCGGGAGGGGCAGGTCGTCGCCAAACGGGCAGCGGAAGAATTCTCACTGTCGGAGGATACGATCCGCCGCGATCTGAGGGAAATGGCGGCCGAAGGCCTGCTCCGGCGCGTGCATGGCGGCGCCATGCCGGTATCGCCGGACCTGCCGGATTTTTCTGCCCGGCGAACGGTCTCATCCGACGTGAAGCAACGGCTCGGGGTCCGGGCGGCCGGATTGGTGCGACAAGGCCAGATGGTCTTTCTCGATGGCGGCACGTCGACTGCAGAAATTGCGCGGGCTCTCCCACGCAACATCCCCTTCACCGTCGCCACCCACAGCCCGACGATCGCAGCCGATCTCGAACATCATCCGTCGGCGGAAGTGATCCTGATCGGAGGCCGGCTCTACAAACATTCCATGGTCGCAACGGGTGCTGCGGCGATGGCGCAGATCACGCAACTGCGGCCGGACATCTTCTTCCTCGGAGCCACCGCCGTCCATCCGGCGCGCGGCCTTTCGACGGGCGATTTCGAAGAGGCTGCGATCAAGCGGCACATCGCCGCCTCGTCCGCGGAAACCTACGTCCTGATCACCGCGGAAAAGCTCGACGCCTCCTCACCCTGCACGATCATGCCAGTCTCCGATCTCGCGGGCATGATCGTGGAAAAGGGGATCCAGGAGGAGCGCCTGGCGCCCTATCGCGCGCAGGGCGTCAACATCATCGAAGCTTAGGCGAACAGCGCATCGGTGACGCGGATGTCGCCGACATGCATGCCGTTCCAGTTGCTCATGGATTTGTTCGCCATCGCCAGCAGCTTGGTCTCGACCTCGCCGCCCTTTTCGAAATAGCGGGAGACCAAAGCAAAGATCATGGCCTCGGCGGCGCGCGTCGTGCCGTCCTCGCATTTGACCGCCATGGCGATCCCGTGCTCCGGCAGGGCCGCAACGAACACACCTTCTGCACCGGTCTTTGCGAAGATCCTGCCGGGCGCGACCTGCATCAGCTTGGTGCAGGCCCGGCCGGTGCCGGCGACATAGAACGGCTCGGCCATACAGGCTTCGATCAGACGGCGCGACGCCCTGGCTCGTTCGACCGAGAGCGCGGCGCCCGTCGTCATCTTTGCAAAACCGTGGGCGAGCCCCTTCAGCGGCACCGCATAGCTCGGGATCGAACAGCCGTCGATGCCGCAATTGTCGTGACCGAGCACGGTGCCGGTCAGGCTTTCCATGACGTTGCGGATCTCCCGCTGCAGCGGATGATCGTAGCCGACATAACCCTTCACGTCCGTGCCGGCGTGGACGCAGGTGCAGACAAAACCGGAATGCTTTCCAGAACAATTGTTGTGGAGCGCGCTCGGCTTGTCGAGCGAGCGAGCCTGGTGGATCAGCACATTCTGGTCGAATGCCCAGTGCGCGCCGCATTCCAGGGCGGAGTGATCCCGGCCGGCTTTGGCAAGCATGGCGGCAGCGGTCGCCACATGGGCGTCCTCGCCCGAATGGGAAGAACAGGCAAGCGCCAGCTCGACATTGCCGAAGCCGTAAGCGTCCGCCGCGCCGCTTTCGATGAGAGGCAGAGCCTGCATCGCCTTGCAGGCCGAGCGCGGAAAGACACCCGCATCCGCATCTCCGAAGGAAAAGAGGATCTTGCCCTCCC
Organism: Neorhizobium huautlense; assembly: GCF_002968575.1. Lineage (GTDB taxonomy): Bacteria > Pseudomonadota > Alphaproteobacteria > Rhizobiales > Rhizobiaceae > Neorhizobium > Neorhizobium huautlense. Next base: position 195,526 of record NZ_PVBM01000006.1, read on the forward strand.
CATCCACGACCACGCCGAGGCCACGGTGGCGGCTTTCGACCAGGTTGCCTCTGGTAACTTCGACGGTAACGGGGTTTTGCATGGCCTGTCCTGAAATTGCTGTTTTCAATGATCCATATCACCGGCTCATAAACCAGTCCGGCGGGTCTTGCACGGGGCGCTTAGCATGAAATCCGTTAAACGGTTGTTTCTGATCATCTTCATCGTCTACCTGCTGCCGACCTTCGCCTCGGGGGGCTTGTGGGCGATCAAGGAAAGGCCGGCCCGCTGGAGCGAGGCGAGATGGTCGTCGGCGGGCATATTGCCGGAGGCGGGCTTGAGCGAAGACGCGGCGATCTACGTGTTTTCCGCCATGACCGGCGGATTGAAGGGTGCCGTCGCAAGCCATGCCTGGATCGTCACCAAGGCGAAGGGCGCGAAAACCTATACCCGCTACGACAAGGTGGGCTGGGGCTCGCCGATCCGCAAAAACCACCGGCCAGCGGACGCCTACTGGTATTCTAACGCGCCACAGCTCGTGGCCTCGGTCAAAGGCGCGAAAGCGGAACTGCTGATTCCGAAGATCGAGGGTGCGATTGCCGCCTATCCCTATGCGGAGCCGGGAGGCTACACGATCTGGCCAGGGCCGAACTCCAACACCTTTGTCGCCTATGTGCTGCGAACGGTACCGGAACTCGGCGCGGTATTACCGCCGCATGCGGTCGGCCGCGACTATCTCCCGGACGGGGAATTCGTCCATCTCGACGATGACTGGCGGGACCTGCATGTCACGCTGCGCGGTCTCGTCGGCTTTTCCGCCGGTGTGCGCAGCGGTTTGGAAGTGCACTTTCTGGGATTGGTGGCGGGGCTGGATTTCTCGCGGCCGGGCATCAAGGTGCCGGCCCTCGGGCGTATCGGAATTTGAAGACAGCTATGCGCAACATGCAAAACGCCCGCGGTCGAGCGGGCGTTTGACATACATGCAGTCAGATGGCGATCAGAAGCCGACGGCTTGGCGAGCAACGCGGCGGATATCGCTCTGTGCGATGCCGAGGTCGTTGAGTTCGCGCGGGGTCATACGGCCCAGTTCGGCAACCGTCTGACGGTACTTGCGCCAATTGTTGAGAGTGCGTGCGACGTTCATGATGGTTCCCCTTTCCTGGGATTTTCGAAGCTTGAGCGCCAGTCCTTGGCGCTTTCGTTTGCTTCGATGGCTGTTATATAGGCCCTCCCCGGTTGAACTGAAAGCGCACACTTGACACGTCACCCATGCGTTTTGCGCATGGGTCCTCAGATCGGGATGAAGCACCCGCCTTTCCATAATCGAAGGCGGGCGCCCCATCTCGTCTCAGGTCGCTTCAAGCACCATGTTGAGCGGCGTTTGAGCGGCCCGCCGGACATGCGTGAAGCCGCCCGACCGGATCACCTCGGTCAACCGGCGTTCGCCCGCTTGAGCGCCAAGTGCCAGTCCGGTCTCCTGGGCCAGCGAGGTGGGGACGCAGATCATCGTCGAGGCGGAGTAGTAGAGCCGGCCCACCGGATTGAGGTTTTCCTCAAGCGTGTCTCCGGCGGCAGGCTCAACGACCATCCACGTCCCGCCCTCCTTGAGGGCCTTACGGATATGAATCGCCGCAGCCTCCGGGTCGCCCATGTCGTGCAGGCAGTCGAAGCAGGTGATCAGATCGAAGTCGCGCCCTTCGAAGTCCTGGGCCCTCGCGACCTCGAAGTGCAGGTTCGCCAACCCGTGCGCCCGCGCATGGGCGGTCGCAGCAGCAATCGAGCCCGGATGGAAGTCGTAGCCCGTAAACTGCGAGCGGGGAAATGCCTGCGCCATCAGAATCGTCGACAGCCCATGGCCGCATCCGACGTCGGCGACCGTCGCACCCGCTTCGAGCTTGTCGATCACGCCGTTCAGCGCCGGCAGCCAGTCCTGCACCAGGGCATTGATATATCCCGGCCGGAACAGCCGCGCCACGGCACAGAACATGCAACTGGCCTGATCGCCCCAGGCGACGCCCCGGCCGGTCTTGAAGGCGGACTGCACCTTCGGCTGGTTCTCCACCATGGCGGCGGCGGTATCGAAAGCGCCGATCAGGTTGACCGGACTGTCCGGTTCTGCAAACACCAACGACTGCTCAGGCGTCAGCGAGAACCGCCCGCGCTCGTGATGCACATAGCCCGAGGCTGTTTGCGCCCCCAGCCATTCGCGCACGTAGCGAGGCGCACAACCGGCAGCCTCGGCAAGCTCGTCGGGTTTCGCCGGCCCGATCTCCTTGAGCGTCTTGTAGAGACCGAGCGCATCGCCGATCCGCACCAGCGGCACGCTGACTGCTCCGCCAAGGTCGCCAAGGACGCGGCCCACGAGTTCATTCAGCGTGGTTTCGTTGAGTTCTGTCATGTCGAATTCCCTCCCGGTTTTCGAGCGGCGTCCTGCTGCCCGTGGCCGGAGGATGCGCCCCGCCGCGACGGCGGGCATGAGGCGGCTGTCCCTTGCCGGCTGGAAAGTTCCCGGCTTGCAGGGACAGATGTCCCGTCGGCGCCGGGTAGCGACGGCAACCCTCGATCAGCCGGACGAACCGGACAGTGCTATGACGATCGCCTGGGAGCGGTTGTGCACCCCAAGTTTGCTGAAGATCACCGACAGCTGGTTGCGCACGGTCTTTTCGCTCTTGCCGAGGCGTTCCGCGATCGCATGGTTGTCTAGCCCTTCTGAAACGAGGTCGAGGAGCGCCGCCTCGGCCGGTGTCAGCCCAGCCTCGCGAATGGCGCGCGGCCGCACGGGGCGGTCCTGTCCGAGGAAGGCTGCAAGTTCGGCCCGAAACACGGCCCAGGCCGGCTCGTCCGGCAACAGCACATGGTTCTTGCTCTCAAGCGGCACGAAGCGTGCATCCGGGATCGCGGTTGCGAGTTTGCAGCCCTGATCGAACGGAACGCGTAAGTCGCCACGGCTATGGGCGATCAGCGTCGGGACGCGAAGCGTCGCCGCAAGATCCAGCACATCGATCCCTTGCATCTGCCAAAGCAGCTCCGCGGCGACCTCGGCCGTTGCCGTTACCCGCTCGAGGTCGCCCCACCAGCGATGCTGTTCGGGCGTTCCGTCAGGGATGAAGAGATTGGTGAAGAACTGACAGAACGCCGGGTTGTCGCGTCCCCAGCCGATGCGGATAAAATTGACAAGGGTTTCGGCTTCAAGTCGCTCAGCGTCGCTCTGAGCCCTGGTCCTTGCGCCCTGAGCGTAGGCATTCAGCAGCACCAGATGCGATACGCGTTCGGGATGCCGCCGGGCATAGGCGATCGCAAGGGCGCCGCCCTGCGAAAGACCGAGGAGGACAAAGCGCGGATCATCGATCGAGGCCGCAACGGCGTCCAGATCAGCGTGCCAGGTTTCGATCGAGAGGTCGGCGACATGACGGTCCGAGAGGCCGCAACCACGCGGGTCGTAACGCACAAACCGGTTGTTGGCCGAAAGCGCCTGGACCCAGGGCCGCCACACCGGGCTTTCGAGATCGTAATCGACATGGCTTAACCAGTGCGCGGCGCGCAGGATCACCTGCCCCTTCCCACATGACGCGACGGCGATCCGCGTGCCATCCGCCGAGGTACAGAACCTTATGGTCTGGCTGAGCTTCATGGGCCGAGAATATCGCAGCGCAAAGGTGCGGAACAGGCCCATCTCCCGAGCCAGATCGAAACGGTGCCCTGTGGCGGACAGTCTAGATCGAAACGATGAGCCTTGTCGGCCGGATAACCCCACCTCTGCCCGGGCTACAAAGGAATTGCGGTTTCATTCTTTGCAGTACGAATGATCATCATCGTGAAGAACCTTGCCACATTTGTCTCGTCCCGAAAGAGACGATCACAAAGCGCATCATATTCCTCCATATCGCGAAGATGCAGCATCAGGACGACGTCAACCTCCCCCGTTACCGCATAAGCCTGCGCCACCGCATCCTCTCTGGTTGCCCGATCGAAAAACTGGCGCATCTGCTGCTCGCCGTGCAGCTTCAATTCGACCGTCACCATTGCTTTCAACGCACGCCCGGCGCGGGCGGGATTGAGGATTGCGACAACCCTATCGATGACGCCCGTCTGGCGCAGCCGCCGAATGCGGCGCAGGCAGCTCGACGGTGAGAGCCAGACCTCGTCGGCCATATCCGCGTTCGTTCGCGATGCATCGCGCTGCAGAAGATTGAGGAGTTTCCTGTCGATCCGGTCCATACGCTTCTCCAAGGGGGCGCGAGAAGAATGCAATAAAATTGCATAACAGCGCAATATTTGACCGCAAATGCGAACGGCTCCGGTTTACACGATGGTCATCGCAGCATCGGGAAAGAGTCATGTCAGCGCTCGAATTCACCTTCCAAAAGACCAGGGAAACTTTGCAGATCTACTGGGAACTCGTTCGTATCATCGTGCCGGTTACGATCGTGACCGAAGTGATGTTACGCCTCGGCCTGATCGAGGCCATTTCGCCTGCCTTGGCGCCGGTCATGGAGGTTTTCGGCTTGCCCCCGGAACTGGGACTGGCCTGGCTGACAGGGATGCTCGTCGGTCTGTGGGGAGCGATTCCAATGATCTTCGCGCTGGTGCCGGCGTCCGCGATGACGGTAGCGGACATCACCGTTTTCTCCGCGCTTTTGCTTTTCGCGCATGGTCTGCCGATCGAGCAGAAGATCATACAAAAGGCCGGGCCGGGATTTGGCGTTACCACGCTGATCCGCGTCGCCGGCAGCATCCTCTACGCCATCATGCTTCACCATCTTCTTGCCGCAACCGGCTGGCTATCGCAGACCTTGGATCCGACCTGGATCCCGACATCCGCCTCGACCGACTGGTGGGGATTCCTTAAAGGACTGATCGAGGCGCTCGTCTTCATGTTCCTCATCCTGACGGCGCTCGCCTTTGGACTGGAGATCCTGAAATTGTCCGGGCTCATGGCTTTGCTGATGAGAACGCTCGCACCCTTTCTGCGCCTCGCCGGAATAAATGCCGAAACCGGGCAGTTCACCGCCGTCGGCCTGTTTCTGGGCATTTCCTATGGCGGCGGGCTGCTCATTCGCGAAGCGCGGTCAGGCCAGGTTTCGCCTCGCCAGGTCTTTATCTCATGCGTCTTCATGGGATTTGCCCACAGTATCATCGAAGACACTTTGATCGTCATGGCTTTGGGCGCGGATGCCATAGGCGTGTTTGTCGGAAGGATTGTTTTCGCAATCTCTGCGACCGCCCTGATTGCCTATGTCGTTCGGTCAATTCCGGATCAAAGCTTTTTTGCATGGGCATTTCGGCGAGCGGACTGCCAGACGGCAGCAGGTCTTTAGAGGGGATTAAGCCTCCGCGGACGTTCCTCTATCGCCCAGAAATGGAAAAGGGCCGCTGCTGGCGACCCTTCCATGAGTTTTGGTCCGGTTGAACGAACCCGGGCGCTTTGTAAGCCGCCCGAAGGAAGATGAAGTTCAGGCCGAGGGCTGCCCCGTCAAAACCATCACCTTTCCATTGCCCGTTACGCAGACCGAAATCTCATTAGACATTGGATCACCTTCCTTTCATTACGTTGACGATGGGATGAAGGTAGGGGCCAGGCCCTGAGTCTGCAAGGCAAGTTATGTGAACGATTGCGTATATAATTGAGTTGCCAAACGATTTTCTGGCGCTATCATTCGCGAGCTTTCAGTCGAGAGCCCCTCTCAGCCGTCCAGGTTCAACACGATCTTGCCGATATGGCTGCTGCTTTCCATCAGCCGGTGCGCCTCTACGACGTCTGCGAACGGCAAGGCAGCGTGGATGACCGGCGCGACCGTCCCCGCCTCCAGCAGCGGCCAGACCTGTCCTGAGAGATCGTCGCGAATCGCCCGCTTTTCTTCCGCCGTTCGCGGCCGCATTGTCGAGCCGGTGACCGTCAGGCGCTTCACCATGATCGGGCTGAGGTTGACCTTTTCTGCCACATTGCCGCCGAGGAAAGCGATGATCGACAGGCAACCATCCTTGGCGAGCACGGAAAGGTTCTTTTCGAAATAGGCAGCGCCGATCATGTCGAGGACGACGTCGACGCCCTTGCCGCCGGTTTCCGCCTTGACGACCTCGGCAAAGTCTTCGGTTCTGTAATCGATACCCCTGACGGCACCGAGCCTTTCGCAGGCCTGGCACTTTTCCTTCGAACCCGCGGTGGCGTACACAGTTGCGCCAAAAGCGCGGGCGAGCTGGATCGCCGTGGTGCCGATGCCGCTCGTGCCGCCATGGATCAACACGCTTTCACCTTCGGTGAGGCCGGCCATCTGGAAAAGGTTTGCCCAGACGGTAAAGAAGGTCTCGCAGAGGGCTGCGGCCATGACGGCGTCATATCCCTTTGGCCAGGGCAAAGCTTGGCCGGCCGGCACGGCGCAGAATTCCGCATAACCGCCGCCATTTGCGAGCGCGCAAACCTTGTCGCCGATCCCGAAATCGCTCACACCTTCACCCAGCGCGACCACTTCGCCGGCAATCTCCAGCCCAAGAACGGGGCTGGCATCCTTCGGCGCCGGATAATTGCCGCTGCGCTGCGCTACATCCGGCCGGTTGACGCCCGCCGCCCCTACCCTCACCAGGATCTCTCCGGGCCGCACCGCCGGCAGAGGTCCGGTCGCAAGCACCATCACTTCAGGCCCGCCGAAAGTCGGCAGATCGACGAAACGCATTTGCGCGGGAAGCGGCATGGCGGAACTCCTCTCAGTGGCTTGCCACTGACTTAGGACAGTCTGCCACCGACGGGAAGGCGACGTTCCGCCGCGCGGCTACTTTGCATCGCCGAAAATTGCGAAAACGAGGCCGCCGTCGTTGTCCTTGGCCTCCGCCTTGACGGCGGCAATCTCGGCGCCGATGCGGCTGACATCATCAAGCAGCAGGCCCTGCGGCAGTTCGAGCACGCCGATCGAGCAGCGAAGCAGGGGGAAGTCGCGTTCCTCGCCGAAACGGTCGTGCCCGCGGATTTTTCCGGCAGCCCGTTCTTCCGAGGAATAAAGCTCGATCACATCGTCATGGAAATCGGACAGAAGGCGCTCGAGGATCTCCGTCAGTTCGTCCCGCGTCCAGTCGCGCACGCCGATGAAGAAATCGTCGCCGCCCACATGGCCGAGGAAATCGTCATCCGAGAAAAAGTAGCGCCTCACCAGCGCCGCAAACAGCGAGATCGCGTGATCGCCCATATGGAAGCCGTAGTGATCGTTGAACGGCTTGAAATGGTCGAAGTCACAATAGCAGAAGAAGCGGGTCTGTTCGTCGTCGCGGCCGGCTTCCTGCATGAAGTCGCGGATGGCGCGGTTGCCCGGCAGGCTCGTCAGCGGGTTCTGGTCCTGCGCGATCTTCAACTGCTTTTCGTTGACGACCTTGATGAGCGAGGCAGCCGAAACGACCCCGGCGTAACGCATGTTCTCCGTCAGGATGACGCAGGCGCTGTTGTCCATATTGGCAAACAGGCTCATTAATTCCTCGGCTTCCGCGTCGAGCCCGATGATTGGCGCGCGGTCGACGAAATGGGCGATGGTGCGCTCGTAGACCTTATTCTTCAAAAGGTCGCGGCCGAACGGCTGATAGATATATTCCTTGAGGTGATATTCGTTGATGACGCCGCGCGGCTCGCCATTGGCATTGAGGACGGGGAAAAAGGCCTGGCGGGGATTGCGGCGGAAAAGTTCGAAAACGCTGTCAATGCTTTCGTTCTCGTAGACGGTCGGCAGGTGCTCGATCTGCTTGCGGATGAGGATCTCGTCGAGCGACTGGCTGGAGCGGCGGGAACGGCCGATATCGGCAAGATAGGGAAACGACGGCTGTAACTCGCTGACAAAGGTGGTCGGTCGGGCGATGAACCAGCCCTGGACGAGGTCGACGCCATATTCGCGACACGCAAGGAATTCCGCCTCAGTCTCGATGCCCTCGGCAATCACCCGGATGCCGAGTACATGCGCAATGTTGACGATGTTCTTCACCAGGTGCCGCTTACGCGGATTGCGGTCGATGCCGGCGACGAAATGGCGGTCGATCTTGAGATAGTCGACCGGATAGTCGCAAAGCAGCTTCATCTCGCCATGGCCGACACCGAAATCGTCGATCGCAAGCTTGAAACCCTCCTTGCGCATCTGCGTCACCAGATCGGCAAATTCGGGTACGCTGGTATTGTCGAACCGTTCGGAAAACTCGAAACAAACCGAAGACGGCGCGATATTGGCCATCCGCAGGTGCTGGACGACCTTTTCGAGGAAGAGCTGGCCGTGCGGGATCAGCCGGACATCGAGATTGAGGAAAAGCGTTGCGGAGGAATAGTCGGGAACGCTTGCAAATTTTGCAAGAGCCCGGGTCGCCATCATCTGCTCCAATGCCAGAAGCTGGCCGATCTCATGCGCCTGGTCGAGAAGTTCGGGCGGAGAAGAAAAGCCGATCCGCTCCTGGCCCCGCAGCAGGGATTCATGACCAAAGACGGAGCCCGTGCCGATCTCGACGATCGGCTGGAAAGCATTTTCCAGAACCAGCTTCCCCAGCGCGACCAGCTGATCGCTTGCGTATCGACGGAAAACGCCCGGTTCCAAAATGGCCGCAGACGACATTACTCATTACCCCACGCGCAATGGCCTAAAATTGCAGGTGAAGCTCCCACCAATTCCTCAAGAATCCCTTTCCCGAGGATGAAAGTTTTGTGACGATGAAAGATGTTTTTATTCAATATTTTGGGGAGTTTGGCAAGCGTGGCATCCGGCTATGGGCGGTTGCTAAGCGCCCGACGTAATATCGTCAGATGCAGGCTGCTCCTTCGTCGGTTCCCAAAGCTCGACCGGATTGCCTTCGGGGTCGTGAATGCGAGCAAAGCGACCAACTTCCGAATCCCACTCGGTGCGAGTTTCCACCGTGATCCCGCTCGCCGTCAGGCTTGTTATGAACCCATCAAGGTCATCAACCCGAAAGTTGATCATCCATTGCTGTCCTGCTCGTCCAAAATAGTCGGTATTTTCAGAGAACGGACCAAAAATTGTTGCTCCTGCCTGTTGTTGCCATACGGACTTGTGCAGGTCGTCAATTCCAAGATGTTTCTCGTACCATTCGGCAAGCCCTACCGGGTCGGCCGCTTTGAAAAACACACCACCAATTCCAACGATCTTCGGCACGCAATTTCTCCCCTAACGTGGGAAGACAATGCCGCCGAGGGCATTCACATGCAACTCCAGATCGACCAAGGCGGCCTTCTGAGGCGGGTGGAGCGACCTTCTTCCTTGGGCATTTCGATTTCAGCAACTTCCCAATCACCCCCATCCGCGCTTTTGGGACAGGATGGTTCGCAATCCCTTCTTGATTGGCGACGGGATCAAAAATAACTCAATCTGGTGAGAAGACCGTCGCCAGAGAGTCGATTCCGCCAATGACCAAACCCAATATTCTGATCATCATGGTCGACCAACTGAACGGGACCTTGTTTCCGGACGGTCCGGCGGAGTGGCTGCATGCGCCGCATCTCAAAAGCCTGGCGGCGCGTTCGGCCCGATTTGTCAACAACTATACCTCTTCGCCGCTCTGCGCGCCGGCGCGGGCTTCCTTCATGGCCGGGCAATTGCCGAGCCGAACCCGCGTCTACGACAATGCTGCGGAATATGTTTCCTCGATCCCGACCTATGCGCATCACCTGCGCCGCGCCGGATATTACACCGCGCTGTCGGGCAAGATGCATTTCGTCGGGCCAGACCAGTTGCACGGCTTTGAGGAGCGGCTGACGACGGACATCTATCCGGCCGATTTCGGCTGGACCCCGGACTACCGAAAGCCTGGAGAGCGGATCGACTGGTGGTATCACAATCTCGGCTCGGTGACCGGCGCGGGCGTTGCCGAAATCACCAACCAGATGGAATATGACGACGAAGTCGCGTTCCTCGCCAACCAGAAGCTTTATCACCTCGCCCGCGAGCGTGACGATGCAGCCCGTCGGCCCTGGTGCCTGACCGTTTCCTTCACCCATCCGCACGACCCCTATGTGGCACGCAGAATATTCTGGGACCTCTATGAGGATTGCGAGCACCTTCTGCCGGAAGTTGGCGAGATCCCGCTCGCCGAACAGGACCCGCATTCCCAGCGCATCATCTTCTCCTGCGATTACAAAAACTTCGACGTGACGGACGAACATATCCGCCGGGCGCGCCAGGGCTATTTTGCCAACATTTCCTATATCGACGAGAAGGTCGGCGAACTGATCGATACGTTGACCCGCACACGGATGCTTAACGATACCTTCATCCTGTTCTGCTCCGACCACGGTGACATGCTGGGCGAGCGGGGGCTGTGGTTCAAGATGAATTTCTTCGAAGGATCGGCGCGCGTGCCGCTGATGATTGCCGGGCCGGGTATCTCCCCTGCCCTCCTTGCAGCGCCGGTTTCCAACCTCGACGTCACGCCGACACTCTGCGATCTGGCCGGAATTTCGATGGACGAGATCAAGCCCTGGACGGATGGCGAAAGCCTGAAGCCGGTCATCGATGGAGGCATCCGCTCCGCACCGGTGCTGATGGAATATGCGGCAGAAGGCTCCTACGCGCCGCTGGTCGCCATCCGCGAGGGGAAATGGAAATATGTCCATTGCGAGCTCGATCCGGAGCAGCTTTTCGATCTCGATGCAGACCCGAAAGAGCTGAACAACCTTGCCGCCGATCCGGCCTATGCGAACGTGCTGGAAGATTTCAGAGCCAAGCGGAGGGCCAAGTGGGACATGGGCGCATTCGATGCGGCCGTGCGGGAAAGCCAGGCACGGCGCTGGGTGGTCTACGAGGCGCTTCGCAACGGAGCCTATTATCCTTGGGACCATCAGCCATTACAAAAGGCATCCGAGCGCTACATGCGCAACCATATGAACCTCGACAATCTCGAGGAAGCCAAACGCTACCCGCGCGGAGAATGAGATGAAAGCCCAGCCGATCGCCAGCCATTTCATCGATGGCGAATATGTCGAGGATACCGAGGGCACTCTCATCGAAAGCCTCTACCCGGCAACCGGGGAGGTGATTGCCCGGCTGCACGCGGCAACGCCTGCCATCGTCGAACGGGCGATCGCCGCGGCCAAACGCGCCCAGCCGGAATGGGGGGCAATGAGCCCGACGGCGCGCGGGCGTATCCTCAAACGCGCCGCGGAGATCATGCGGGAGAGGAACCGCGAGCTTTCCGAACTTGAAACGCTCGACACCGGCAAGCCGATCCAGGAGACGATCGTTGCCGACCCGACCTCCGGTGCGGACAGTTTCGAGTTCTTCGGCGGGGTGATCGCCGCGGGCATGAACGGCAGCTATATCCCTCTCGGCGGCGATTTTGCCTATACCAAGCGTGTGCCGCTCGGCGTCTGCGTTGGTATCGGCGCCTGGAACTACCCACAGCAGATTGCGTGCTGGAAAGGTGCGCCGGCACTTGCGGCCGGCAATGCCATGGTCTTCAAGCCGTCTGAGAACACGCCGCTCGGGGCGCTGAAGATCGCCGAGATTTTGCATGAAGCGGGCCTTCCCAAGGGACTCTACAACGTCATCCAGGGCGACCGGAATACCGGGCCGCTGCTGGTCAACCACCCGGATGTGGCGAAGGTTTCGCTGACCGGTTCTGTGCCGACCGGGCGCAAGGTGGCGGCAGCGGCTGCCGGGAGCCTGAAACACGTGACGATGGAACTTGGGGGTAAGTCGCCGCTGATCGTTTTTGACGATGCCGATATCGAGAGCGCCATCGGCGGCGCCATGCTCGGCAATTTCTATTCGACCGGGCAGGTCTGCTCCAACGGCACGCGCGTCTTCGTGCAGCGGAATATCAAGGACGAGTTCCTGTCGCGACTCAAAGAGCGGACGGAGAAGATCGTGATAGGCGACCCGATGGATGAGGCGACCCAGCTTGGACCAATGGTCTCGTTCGACCAGCGCCAGAAGGTGCTTTCCTATATCGACAAGGGCAAGGCTGAGGGCGCGACGCTTCTGACGGGAGGCGGCATTCCCAACCACGTCACCGGCGAGGGTTATTACGTGCAGCCGACCGTGTTTGCGGACGTCACCGACGATATGACTATCGCCCGCGAAGAGATTTTCGGGCCTGTGATGTGTGTGCTCGATTTCGACGACGAAGAAGAGGTGATCGCCCGCGCCAATGCGACCGAATTCGGCCTGTCGGCCGGCGTTTTCACCGCCAACCTTTCTCGCGGCCATCGCGTGGCGGATCAGCTTGAAGCCGGCACATTGTGGATCAACACCTACAATCTCTGCCCGGTAGAAATTCCCTTCGGCGGCTCCAAGCAGTCCGGCTTCGGGCGCGAGAATTCGCTTGCGGCGCTGGAACACTATTCGGAATTGAAGACGGTCTATGTCGGCATGGGCAATGTCGAGGCGCCGTATTGAGGTTGACGGAATGAAAAGCGCAGATTTCGTCATTGTCGGTTCCGGCTCGGCGGGCTCGGCGCTCGCCTATCGTCTGTCGGAGGACAGCAAGAACTCGGTGATCGTCATCGAGGCGGGCGGATCGGATTTCGGGCCATTCATCCAGATGCCGGCGGCGCTTGCCTGGCCGATGAGCATGAAGCGCTACAACTGGGGTTATCTTTCAGAACCCGAGCCGAACCTCAACAACCGACGCATCACTGCGCCGCGCGGAAAGGTGATCGGCGGGTCATCCTCAATCAACGGCCTCGTTTATGTCCGCGGCCATGCGGAAGACTTCAATCGCTGGGACGAGCTTGGGGCGACCGGCTGGGCCTATGCGGACGTGCTTCCCTATTTCAAGCGCATGGAGACGTCCGAGGGTGGCGAAGAAGGCTGGCGGGGCACCGACGGACCGCTGCATGTCAAGCGAGGGCCGGTGAAGAACCCGCTCTTCCACGCCTTCATCGAAGCCGGAAAACAGGCCGGCTTTGAGCTCACCGACGATTACAACGGCTCGAAGCAGGAAGGCTTCGGGCTGATGGAACAAACAATCCACAATGGCCGGCGCTGGTCTGCCGCCAACGCCTATCTGAAGCCGGCGCTGAAACGGCCGAATGTCGAAATCGTCTATGGCTTCGCCAACAGGGTCGTCATCGAGAATGGCCGCGCGGTGGGCGTGGAGATCGAGCGCCGGGGGGGCGCCGAAACCATCATGGCCGATCGCGAGGTGATCATTTCGGCCTCCTCCTTCAATTCGCCGAAACTGCTGATGCTTTCCGGCATCGGTCCGGCGGAGCATCTGAAGGCTATGGGTATCGAGGTGAAGGCGGATCGGACTGGCGTCGGTGCCAACCTGCAGGACCATATGGAATTTTATTTCCAACAGGTCTCCACGAAGCCGGTGTCGCTTTATTCCTGGCTTCCCTGGTTCTGGCAGGGAGTGGTAGGCGCGCAATGGCTGCTTTCCAAAGGAGGGCTCGGCGCTTCCAACCAGTTCGAGGCATGCGCCTTCCTGCGCTCGGCACCCGGCTTGAAGCAGCCGGACATCCAGTACCATTTCCTGCCAGTGGCGATTTCCTACGACGGCAAGGCAGCAGCAAAAAGCCACGGCTTCCAGGTCCATGTCGGCTATAATCTGTCGAAATCACGTGGAAACGTGACGCTTCGCTCGCCCGACCCCAAGGTGGATCCGGTTATCCGGTTCAACTATATGAGCCATGCGGAAGACTGGGAAAAATTCCGCCACTGCGTGCGGTTGACCCGTGAAATCTTCGGCCAGAAGGCCTTCGACCAGTATCGTGGTCCGGAGATCCAGCCCGGCGAGCACGTCCGGACCGACGAGCAGATCGACGCCTTCTTGCGCGAGCATCTGGAGAGCGCCTACCACCCCTGCGGCACATGCCGCATGGGCCGCGCCGACGATCCGCTTGCCGTCGTCGACCCGGAATGCCGGGTGATCGGCGTGGAACGATTACGCGTTGCCGACAGTTCGATCTTCCCGCATGTCACCTACGGCAATCTCAACGGTCCTTCGATCATGACGGGGGAGAAGGCCGCCGACCATATTCTTGGCAAGCAGCCCCTGCCCCGCAGCAATCAGGAGCCCTGGGTCAATCCACGGGCCGCGGTAAGCGACCGGTAGTCAGTTGGCCAAGAATATAGGGAATGCAAATTCTGGGAAGATTTGCCCGAAACCGTTGATTTTCGCGCGACCAGCAACATGGAATGAACACCGGCACTCGCTCAGTCTGTCGAGATAAGATGAATACTATCGAAAAAATTTCGGGTGGCTGTCAGCAGCTCAGGCCAGGGGCGAGAAAGAAGTCTGCGGCAGCGATCCGGGATTTCTGTCTCAAACGTTTCCCGACAATGCAACCTGTCGGTGCTGGGCCGGTCCTTCGGCGCGCCGCTCAGCTCCCGCCTACGAGGATGCCTTGGTCGCTAGTGCCTCCTTGCAGATTTGCTCGACAAGCCCCTGAAGAACCTGAATACGCTCCACCAGCCATTGCAGTTCTTCCACCGTGATTTCGTAGTGGGGAGAATAGCGTGCATCGACATAAGCCCGATCGAGGCGTTCAAAACACCGACGCGCAAACTTCATGTCGCGCGGCCATGCCTCGATCAGCCGCGGCTCAAGCCGCTCTGCTGATGATCGAAGAGATTTCAACCGGTGCGATTTTGGGCTGTAGAGCGTGAGCACGAGGAGAACACAGTGGTAGAGGCGTTCTGTGGCCTGATGGAAGTTGAACGCCGCTTCTGTCGGGTTGCCTCGTCTCAGAAGGAAATCTGCTGAATCCCGGAACGCCAGTGCGCTTGGAAACCACCGCTCGTAGTAGCCCTTGGCCTCCTCCAAGGCCTCGTCTTCATCTAGCGGCTTCGGCGGCACAAACGGATGCCCTTCCTTCTCATAGAGCATGATGCCATCACGGATAATGTCTATGAAGAAGGGACGCCCGCGGGCCAGCTGGTCGTTCACATCCTGCAACGTGTGGACGATGATGTTCACCGGCGTCTCAATCGTCTTCGTCACCAATAGCTCGCGCAAAAAATGATCGGAGACGTCGTGCCAGAGCTCGTTCTCTTCCCCGACACTGTGCATGTTGACGACAACGAGAATATCGTAGTCGGAGCGGTAACCGCTCTTGTGATCCTCCACCCAGCCGCCGCGGCTATACGAACCGAACAGGATCACTTTCAGGATCCGGCCAGCCTTCTGTTTTTCCGAAAGCTTTGACTGCTGCGCGGCATCGAACTCTTCGAAGATGATCTTTAGGGCGCGCGAAAGCTCCCGCCGCTTGCGCTCCGGAAGATGGCCTAAAGCCTCGTTGTCAGTCACACCAACACCTGTGTCCATTGTCGTACAGCGGCCTCGCAAATTTACTGAAGCAAGCCGCGCTTGAAATCGTGGCTACCACTTGATCATTGCACATAGCTCACTCGTCAAGATATACAACCTAAAGGCTTTCCCCGCCACTCGTTGCACATACCGACAACGTCAGTGACGATGGTCTGCGTGCCGCGGACTCGCCAGTTCTGCAGATGACCTTGGTCAACCTGAACGGCTCTTCCAGCGGGACAGATGCCACGGCGGCGGCTCGTGATCAGACGTTGAACATGTCGATGCCCTGACGCGATCGTCCGTCAAAACAGCTGATCACACGCGTCCAGTTCGACATCATCCAAAGATAGGGCCGCGTAAGAAGTACCTCCTTCAGATAGCGATCCTCCACCTATAAAAACCCGATCCAGCGCCCAGCAATCACGGCACCGATCCAGAAAAGAACCGAAAGTGTTGCACCAACACGCAAGGCCACGCCTGGCGTCTCCCCCGAAAGCACCGCTCGCCATCCGCTTCCCAGGTGCACGACCGCAACGTTGACAAGAGCGAGCGCGACAAGAGCGAGCTTGGCCAGGAAGGCGGTGTTTCGCACATATTCCGTTGGTCGGACAGAAAACAGACAGAGACCGGTGAGGACGGCGAGAAAGACGCCTGCGGCAGCGATCCGCGAAAGATAGCGAGCAATCGCGGCCAAGGGGACAGCCGGGGCAAAACCCAGCAATCGCAGGTCGAGCGCGAGGATCGCCCCGAAAAGCGTACCGATGCCGAGGATATGTGCGGCGTTGACCAAGAGATAGAGTGTCGAAGAGGCAATCAGGGCCCGTGCAAGCGGTGTCTCGGCAAGCGACGCAAGCCACTCCATGGATACCGCCTCAATTGGTCTTGATCCGCTCGGGATAAATGTCGAAAGTTTTGCCAGCGACGACGATCCGGACCGCCTTCATGCGCTTTTCGTTGCGGTCTTCAGAACGATTGCCGGTGGCGACGATCTCGTCGCCGACTTTTGCTTGTCCCTCCACAAAGCCGGAGCGCTGGGTCTGATTTGGGTTGCCGAGTTCGACACGCCAGACGCCATCTTCGGCCCTGACCTCTAAAGTAGGATGCGGCGGCGCGAAGGAAATCGACTGGATCGTGCCCTTAAGATCGATCTGGTCGGCTTCGGCCCAGGACCAGCCATGGTGGGCCGCAGCCGAGCCCGCCAAGGCGGCGGCAAGGGCGGCTCCGGCAAAAATGCTTGTGCTTGGGTATCGGATCATGGAGCACTCCTCCTGGTTTCGGAATTCATCCGGAAAGATGTGGGCGTGCTCGCGATTGGCCAGAGGGTTTCACCTCTTCTTGAATGACCGGTGAGACGCCGGTCAGTTCGCCGCCGTCACCGCAATCGCCCGATCAAGGATCAGCCGGCTGAGCGCGTGGTAATCACCATCGAAATGGTGGCCGCCCTGACGCGCCAGAACCTGAACGCCCGGCATTTCCGCAAGTGCGGGGCAGGCGCTGTCTTCCTCCGCAAGACCATAGATGCACTGGATCTTGAAGGGCTCGATCGCCCGGAGGTCATCGATCGGATCGCCATATTTGCCGGCGCCGGAAAAGCCGAGCCAGCCGGCGACATCGATTTCAAAATCGGCCTGATGCGACAATGCCAGCAGCGAGACAAGCGAAACCGCCTGCCTGTCTGCCTCGGGCAGAAGCCGGTAGGTGGCCGGCAGAATGTTCGCACCGAAGGAATAGCCGATCAGCAGCACGTCTTCGACCTGCCAGCGGTTGCGATAAGCTCTGATGATCCGGGAAAGATCGGCGGCGGTTTGTTCCGGCGTCTTTTCGCTCCAGAAATAGCGCAACGCGTCCACGCCGACGACCGGGATGCCATCCGCCTTGAGATAGGCACCCAGTTGCTGATCGATATCGCGCCAGCCGCCGTCGCCGGAATAGATGATCGCCATGGCGTCGTGTCGGGGTATCGCCTCGATTGGCACGATCGGTAGATTAAGTGGGGAACTGGAGCGGGCCAACCCTTTCGTGATCGACGCGGTGTTGAGCGCCAGCGCCACAGCGGCATTGTCCGCCGTCTCGTGCAGTTCGACCGCCGGATGTGTTTCCTTCAGGGCTTCCGCATGCACGCGGCCGGCCGCGTCCGCGGTTCGCGTAAAGAGGATTCTCACCGGATTGGGCAGATCGCCCGGCGTCAATCCGTAGACGACCCCCTCCGGGACGGGCGTCTTCGGCGCAGGAGTGCAGAGCACCTTGGAGAGCGGAATCGTGGTCTTGGGGTCCACTGAAATAGTTTCGGCAATGGTGGAGACGGGCGTCTGGGCTGCAATCGCCAGTGCGAGCGTCGCCCCGTCGCCGATGCCGGCGACCACAGGTGGGCGATAGTCGGAAATCTCGGCCGACCGATGCAGTTGGCGGCTCAGATCCTCGATATCGGCGACGAGATAGAGGCAGTCATCCTGCTCCGCCTCCAGTGCAGCGTAATATTCCGGCAGATCGACGCCCACCACCAGCGCGCCCTCCCTGGTAAGGGTGGCAGCAATCTCCGCTTCCCTCTCCGACCAGCCTTCGCCATCGGAAAGCAATACCACGATGCCGGCTGCCGGGCTGTCGGGATAGGAAATCCGGCTGGTTGGCAGACTTCTGGTCTGAAGTTCGGGACCGGATACGAGATGGAAGACTGTCGCAGCAGCCGTGATGCTTGCGACGATGATCGGCAAAAGCCTCATCGGCGCAAAAGTCCCTTCAGGCCGCCCCCAATGAGCATGGTGATGTCGAAAACCGAGAGGACGGGCATGCCGGTGCCGGAGACCGCCAGATAGCGCGGATGCCAATCCGGATCGAATTTTGACTTGAAAGCCTGTACCCCGCGAAAATTATAAAAACGCTCGCCGTTGCGGAAGATGCGCTCGCCGACATGGTTCCAGAGCGGAGCCTTGCTGTGGGTCGAAAGGCCGGCAAGCGGCGCCATGCCCAGGTTCAGCGTCTGATATCCCTCGGCCTTCATGTGCTCCATGATACGCACGAAGAGAAGATCCATCATGCCGCGATGGGTCTCGGGGAGATGCCGCATCAGGTCGATGAAGGCATCGCCGCCGGACGCCGTGGAGAGAATGCTGGCAAAGGCAACAATGCGGCCTTTCAACCGGATGACTGCCACCGGTCCGGCAGCGACATATTGCGACTGGAATGTCCCGAGCGAAAACCTTTTTTCCGCTGCATTCTGCGCGGCAAGCCATGTGCGGGAAACGGAAAGCAGTTCATCAAGAACGGCCGGCACCTCCTCCGGCTTCAGCATCGAGAACTCGAGCCCGTCGCGGACCGCCCGGTTGATCGAACGGCGGAGCTTCAGCCAAGCGCCGCCCTTGAGATCGAACCTGGTGAGATCGACGACCGCCTGTTCGCCGAGCTTGTAAGGCTTCAACCCGGCCTCGACGGTCAGCGGCAGAAATTCCGGCGAGACCTGATAGAACACCGCCCGGCAACCTGCCTTTCGGGCCGTCTCCATGAATTTCAGCACCAGATCGGGCCAGGCCTTGCGGCAGCCGATCGGATCGAACAACGCCACCCATGAGCGGCCTTGCTGGGCATACATGATGAAGGCCTTGCCGCAGCTGGAGAAGAGGATCTTCTTGTCGCCGAGGCGCACCAGGCCCGCGCTCGCATTCGGCTGCGTGGCGAGGATCTCCACGGCCCGGTTCATCTCCTCGTCGGATGGGGGCTTGCGGCAGGGAGCCGCGCGCCGCAGTCGGTTGGTGGCGACCGTGCCGATCAGAAGCGTCAATGCAAGGCCGGAGGGCGCGTGCATCGGGTTGCCCGAAAGAAACAGCGTCCAACCCAATCTCGCCAGGCTTTCCTCGAGAAAGAGATTGGCGGCGAATGCGATCGTAAAGAGGATCAGGCTGAAGAAGAGGATGATACCGCTGCCGGGGGTAAGCCGGCGGATCAACACCTTCGCCAGCGATACAGCGAGAGGAGCAGGCCGGCTTTCCGGCCAACCCGTATGCGGCTCGGAAGTGTCGTCAATTTGGGCAGTCTCTGCCATGGAATACCTGTCGGGATTAAAGATTGCGCGGCACATTAGATGTCGCGCATGGACCGAAGCTTGCGACGACGGCTATTTACCCGCACTCCGTGAAGCAGAAAATGACATGTATCAATTTTTTCGCGCTTTTAATGTGGGTGGGAACGGCGTTGCAAGGCCGGCCGCGATGCGGCAGTCGGGGCAGATAACCGAGCCAGAGGCATTGTCAGGCGTTTTCGAAAACCTTCCACCGCGTCGGGCGAAAGCGCACTTCGCTCCCGAGCGCCACCGGCGCATGCAGCGGCACCTCGACCTCGACGTGATAGGGCGCATGCCCATCATTAGCAATGTCGATCTCGGCGATGCGCGTGCCTGCCAACCGACGGCAGGCGGTAACCTTTCCGAAGAGCGCATCCTGAGCTTCGACAAGTGAGATATCCTCCGGCCGGAAGAAGAGTTCCCCCCCGCCCGCTGCTGCTTCTGAAATACCGATAGGCTGCCCTTGGAAGAAGACTGTCTTCTCTTTCACCTCGACCGGCAAATGGGAGGATTCCCCGATGAAGGAAAAGACGAAGGGCGAACCGGGGCGGTCGTAGACATCGTCAGCGGACCCCACCTGCTCGATCTTGCCCTGGCTCATGACCACGACCCGGTCGGCAAGCTCGAGAGCCTCTTCCTGGTCATGGGTCACGAAAACCGTGGTATGGCCGGTTCGGTCGTGAAACTCCCGCAGCCAGCGCCGCAACTCCTTGCGGACCTTGGCATCGAGGGCGCCGAACGGTTCGTCGAGCAGCAGAATGCGAGGCTCGATCGCCATAGCGCGGGCGAGCGCCACGCGCTGGCGCTGACCGCCGGAAAGCTGGTTGGGGTAACGCTTCTCAAGACCCCCAAGCTGAACCATGTCCAGCAAATCCGAGACGCGGCGGCGTATTTCGGATTTCGGCGGGCGGGATGACGACGGGCGGACCTTCAGGCCGAAACCGATGTTCTCGGCGACCGTCATGTGACGGAACAACGCGTAGTGCTGAAAGACGAAACCGACATTGCGCTCCTGAACCGAATGGTGGGACGCGTCCTCGTCGCCGAAGAAGATCTGGCCCCCGGTCGGAAAATCCAGACCGGCGATCAGGCGCAGAAGCGTCGTCTTGCCGGAGCCGGAAGGCCCGAGAAGCGCGATCAGTTCGCCGGAAGCGATTTTCAGCGAAACGTCGTTCAGCGCCGGAAAGCGTTCAAATTCCTTACGGATATTGTTGATGGTGACTTCCATCGATGCGTAAACCTTTCAATGCCTGCCGCCGGCATTGCCGGCACCGAACCGAAGTTCGAGAAGTGTCTTGAGGGCAAGGGTGACGAGTGCAAGCAGCGCAAGCAGCGATGCCACCGCGAAGGCCGCTACCATGTTGTACTCATTATAAAGTATCTCGACATGCAGCGGCATGGTGTTGGTGAGCCCGCGAATGCGGCCTGAAACCACCGACACGGCGCCGAACTCGCCCATGGCGCGCGCATTGCAGAGCAACACCCCATAGAGCAGGCCCCATTTGATGTTCGGGAGCGTGACAAACCGGAAGGTCTGCCAGCCGGATGCGCCAAGCGACAGTGCCGCCTCTTCGTCGCCGCTTCCCTGGTCCTGCATCAGCGGGATCAGTTCGCGCGCCACGAAGGGAAACGTCACGAATACGGTCGCCAATACGATTCCAGGCACCGCGAAGAGGATCTCTATACCCCAGCTTTTCAGAAGCGGTCCGAGCAGGCTGCCCGAGCCGAAAAGCAGGACGTAGACGAGACCCGAAATTACCGGGGAGATCGAAAACGGCAGGTCGATGAGGGTGATCAGGAAGGCCTTCCCCTTGAACTCGAACTTCGCGATCGCCCAGGATGCACAGAGCCCGAAGACGAGATTGAGCGGCACGGCGATAGCAGCGACCAGAAGCGTCAACCGGATAGCCGCCGCCGCATCCGGCTCGGCCAAAGCTTCGTAATAGGCGCCCCAGCCTTCGCGGAAAGCCTCCACGAAGACCGAAAGGAGCGGCAGGAAAAGAAAGAAGATGAGAAAAGCGAGCGAAAGCAGGAGCAGCGCGACCTTCGTCGCGAACCCCTCGTCTGCTGGATCGCGGAAGGCAGGGTTGGAAGTGCGAGCCTTGTCAGACATTACCGTACCTCCTGCGGCTCCAGGCCTGAATGAGATTGATGACAAGCAACATCAGGAAGGAGATGAGCAGCATGATCGTGGCGATCGCCGTTGCGCCCGCATAGTTGAACTCCTCCAGCCGGATGACGATCAGCAGCGGCGCGATCTCCGAAACATAGGGAATATTGCCGGCAATGAAGATGACCGAACCGTATTCACCAACGCCTCTGGCAAAGGCGAGCGCAAAGCCGGTCAATATTGCCGGCGTCAGTCCGGGCAGGATGACCCTCAAGATCGTCTGGAACCGGTTGGCACCGAGCGTTGCAGCTGCCTCCTCAACCTCCCGATCGATCTCTTCCATGATCGGCTGAACGGTGCGAACCACGAAAGGGAGCCCGATGAAGACGAGTGCGATGACGATACCAAGCGGCGTGAAGGCGATGCGGAAGGGCATGAAGAGTGAGCCGATCCAGCCGTTCGGGGCGTAGAGCGAGGCAAGCGCAATGCCTGCGACAGCCGTCGGCAACGCGAAGGGCAGGTCCACCATGGCGTCAACCAGCTGCCGGCCGGGGAAGTTGTAGCGGGTGAGCACCCAGGCGAGGATCGTGCCGAAGACGACATTGACGAGCGCGGCCAGAAAGGCCGTGCCGAAGGATATATAAAGAGCGTCGAGCGTGCGTCGGTCGGCAAAGACGGAAAAAAAGCCGCTCCAGCCAAGCTCGGCGGTGCGCCAGAGCAGGCCGGCAACGGGGATGAGAATGATCAGCGACAGGTAGGCGAGCGAAAAGCCGAGCGTCAACCCGAAACCCGGAATGATGCTCGGCTGCTTCAGTCGCCACTTCGCCGGTGAGGCAGTGGCGGTTTGGGTCATAAAGGATTCCGAACTACTTCCCGGGCTTATAGATCTGGTCGAAGATGCCGCCGTCACCGAAGTGTTCCGGCTGCGCCTTCTTCCATCCGCCGAAGATCGGATCGTCGATCGTGACGAGCTTGATGTCCGGCAGAGCCTTCAGCAGATCCGGCTTTACCACATCACGCTTCGAAGGACGATAGAAGTGCTTGGCGGCGAGGTTCTGGCCCTCGTCGGAATAGAGATATTGCAGATAAGCCTCGGCCTGCTTGCGGGTGCCCTTGGCGTCGACATTGGCATCGACGACGGCGACGGGCGGTTCGGCGAGGATGGAAATCGGCGGCACGACGATATCAAAAGCGCCCTTGCCGAATTCCTCGCCGGCGAGATAAGCCTCGTTTTCCCAGGCAAGCAGCACATCGCCGATCTGGCGCTGAGCGAAGGTGACCGTTGCGCCACGCGCACCGGTATCGAGGACGGGCGCCCGTTTATAAAGATCGGCGATATAGCCCTTGATCTTTGCCTGGTCGCCTTTGAATTCCTCGTTGGCCCAGGCCCAGGCAGCGAGATAATTCCAGCGCGCACCACCTGACGTTTTCGGGTTCGGTGTGACGATCTGGACGTCGCCCTTCACTAGGTCGCCCCAGTTCTTGATGTCTTTCGGATTGCCCTTGCGGACAAGGAAGACGATGGTCGACGTATAGGGCGCAGAATTGTTGGGAAGGCGTGCGCGCCAGCCGGCCTTGATCTTGCCGGTCTTCTCGATCGCATTGATATCGCTTTCAAGCGCCAGCGTCACCACATCCGCCTCAAGGCCATCGATCACCGAGCGAGCCTGCGCGCCGGAGCCGCCATGCGATTGCCTGATCGACACGTCTTCTCCCGTCTGAGCCTTCCAGGACTTGGCAAAGCCGGCATTGACGTCCTTGTAGAGTTCACGGGTCGGATCGTAGGAGACGTTGAGAAGCTGGGTATCGGCGAAGGCGGGCGTGAAAACTCCCACCGTCAGAGAAAGGCCGAGTGCGACGGCCCCCAATCTTCTTCCAAGTCCCCGGCCAAGTCCTCGGATAAAACTAGGCATACAGTTCCCTCCTGTGTGGTTTACTAAAACTCTATCGGGTAAGTCGACTTAGTCAATCGAAGGCAAAAAGAAGGCAAAACTGTTTCCCTCGCCGTATTCGGGGGGCAAAGAATGGGTTAATCTTTCTGGCAACGGCAGAACGTGCGCATTGGGAAAAGTGCCTTCGGGAAAATCACAATCCAGCCGCAAGGGAGGTTTTGAGGCATTCGAAGAAAGATTTTTCGCCTGTTCCGCAACATGACCGGTTGCGGCCATATATGATCCGACGGATGCAAAACCGTTGCTGCCGATCCAAAGATCACCCGCGCCGAACGGAGTTGAAAGATTGAGCGTCGCTTTCACCAAAGAAGACAGTGCCGAGACCGCGGCGGAAACCCTGTTGCCCGACCGTCCGATTTCACCTCACCCGAACCTGGTGACGGAGGACGGATTGAAGGCACTGGATCTGCAGCTGGCTCAGGCGCGTGAGGCTTATGAGGCTACGACCACGATCGAAGACGTGAACGAACGCCGCCGGCAGGCTGCCGGCCCGCTGCGCGATCTGCGTTATTTCGCGGACAGAGTCCGCACCGCGCAGGTTGTCCCAAACCCCGCGTCGGCCGATACCGTCGCCTTCGGAAACACTGTCACCTTCAGCCGCGAGGACGGCCGGGTGCAGACGTATCGGATCGTCGGCGAAGACGAGGCCGACCCCAAGGCCGGATCGATTTCCTACGTATCGCCGGTAGCAAGAGCTCTCACCGGCAAAGCGATCGGGGATGTCGTGAATGTAGGGGGCCAGGAGCTGGAAGTAACCGCGATTTCGTAATCCCGGCTCTACAGGCGATAGCGGGACCCGGCACTTTCAGGCCGTCAGCAGTTCCCTGACCGGCGTTTTGGTGTCGCCGGCACCTTCGACCGCATCGGCGATCGTAGTGCTGAACAGCACGTCGCGGGTTGCGTCGGCCACGCGGGCGAAGACATGGCGGATCTCGCAGAGGTGCTCGCCATCGCAATCCTCGCATTTGCGGTAGGCGGTCTGAGACAGGCAGGGAAGCGGCGCAATCGGCCCATCCACGAGGCGCAGCACCTCGCCGAACGTGATCGCGTCGGCCGACTTCAGGAGCAGATATCCGCCCTGCTTGCCGCGGCGGCTGACAACGATGCCCGAGCGCTTGAGGTCGAGGAGGATCTGCTCCAGGAACTTCTTCGGAATGCTCTGCTGGACGGCAATCTCGGAGATCAGCATCGGCACGTCCGGGTCGGCCTGCGCGAGGGCGGCAAGCGCCCTCAGCGCGTATTTCGCTTTCTGGGATATCATCACGCAACCATTAAACGATAACGTCGCCGCGAGGCGAAAGTCCTCACAGCGCCGCTCAAACAGCTTTCAAGGGCATCCACGGGATCGCCGGAAACGGCGCTCAGGGGCTGCATGTCCGCAAGTGGCAATCATGCCTTGCGGGCATGTCTCGGGATTAGCTCAAATTCCGAGAAATTACAAACCAATGCGGGTAATTAGAGCGGCAAAAATGGTCACGTTTGGTTAAGGCGGCAGGTTTTCTGTGTGCTTGCCGCTTTGGAGAGATATTTGCTCCTCATCCTGTTGTGATGGGACGGGTTTTTCTGTCCTTTCGCGCGCGGAGCCGGGATAATCCAGCAAATGCTCACGGAATGATATCCCATGACCCTTCATGATGCCGCCAGCCGGGATCGCCTGATACTGGCTTCCACCCTCGACGCACAGCTGCAAGACCTCGATCTTGCAGGTCGTCTCGCGCTTGCCGCCGAGCTTGGCAATGCCGTCTTTACGACGAGCCTCGGCATCGAAGACCAGGTGATATCAGCAGCAATCGGAATTCATCGCCTGCCGATCGAAGTTTCGACGCTGGAAACCGGCCGCCTGTTCAAGGAAACGTTGGATCTCATCGGAGAGACGGAGGGGCGGTATGCGATTTCGATCCGCCGCTTTGCGCCTGAACTGGAGGATGTCGACGCCTATGCTGCGAAATACGGCATGAATGGCTTCTACGACAGCGTCGAAGCCCGCCACGCCTGCTGTCATGTGCGCAAGCTGAAGCCTCTCGCCAGAGCTTTGGCAGGAGCGGACGTCTGGATCACCGGGCTTCGCCGCGGTCAGTCCGGCAGTCGCGCCACGACGCCGTTTGCCGAATACGATCCCGAGCGCAACCTCATCAAGATCAACCCGCTCGCGGACTGGGACATCGATGCGATCCGTGCCCATGTGGCGGCCGAGGCGATCCCGGTCAATCCGCTGCATGCCCGTGGCTACCCCTCGATTGGCTGCGAACCCTGTACGCGCGCCATCAAGCCCGGCGAGCCCGAGCGCGCTGGCCGCTGGTGGTGGGAAAACGACGAGAAGCGCGAATGCGGGCTGCATGTGCCGGAAAGCGCATCGCAATCCGCCTCACAGCCCATCCCGCAGGCGAGCCAGATCGCTCGCTGAACCCTTTGTGTTTGTTTCGATAGACTGCCCGGAGACCGAAATGCCTTTGTCAGTACAGGAAACGGAAGTCAAGAACCCGCCCGTTTCCAGACCGCCGCTTGATCCGCATCTCAAAGCCCTCGAAAACGAAGCGATCCACATCTTCCGGGAAGTGGCAGCGGAATTCGAAAAGCCGGTGATGCTCTATTCCATCGGCAAGGACAGTTCCGTCCTCCTGCATCTTGCCCGCAAGGCCTTTCATCCGGGTCGCGTCCCCTTCCCGCTTCTCCACGTCGACACGACATGGAAGTTCCGCGAGATGATCGAATTCCGCGACGAAATCGCCGCAAAATACGATCTCGATCTCGTCGTGCACACCAATACGCGTGGCGCGGAAGAAGGCATTACCCCTTTCTCCCACGGTTCGGCTCTCTATACGGACATCATGAAGACCGAGGCGCTGCGGCAGGCTCTCGACGCCGGCGGCTACGACGCAGCATTTGGTGGCGCCCGCCGGGACGAGGAAGCATCCCGCGCCAAGGAGCGGATCTATTCCTTCCGTACACCCGATCACAAATGGGATCCTCGCAACCAGCGTCCGGAACTCTGGAATATCTATAACGGCATGATCAAAAAAGGCGAGAGCGTGCGTGCCTTCCCGCTCTCCAACTGGACCGAAGTCGATATCTGGCGCTACATCCAGGCCGAGGACATTCCGCTCGTGCCGCTCTATTACGCCGCCGAACGCCCGTATGTTGAGCGCGACGGGATGATGATCCTCGCCGAGGATCCGCGGCTTAAGCTTCTGCCCGGCGAAACCGTTCAGCGCGGCATGATCCGTTTCCGCACGCTTGGCTGCTTCCCGCTGACCGGCGCCATCCGCTCGACCGCTTCCAACCTCGACGAGGTGATCGCCGAGCTTGAAATCGCCACCGTTTCCGAACGCCAGGGCCGCGCGATCGACCGCGACCAGTCCGGCTCCATGGAAAAGAAAAAGCGCGAAGGATATTTTTAAGATGACCGCTCCAGCCCAAACCGCTTCGGCGACCATCCTGCCCTTTGCCGAACCCGTAAAGGCCGCGCGCGACACGCGCCCGCTGCGCCTCATCACCTGCGGTTCGGTGGACGACGGCAAATCGACGCTGATCGGCCGCCTCCTCTGGGACACCAAGGCGGTCAAGGAAGACCAGGCCGCAACGCTTGCCCGCGACAGCGGCAAGCAGAACGACCTTGGCCTGCCCGACTTCGCACTGCTGCTCGACGGCCTGCAGGCGGAGCGCGAACAGGGCATCACCATCGACGTCGCCTACCGCTATTTCTCGACCGACCGGCGCTCGTTCATCGTCGCCGACACCCCCGGCCACGAGCAATATACCCGCAATATGGCAACCGGCGCATCGACCGCCGATCTCGCCATTCTTCTGACCGACGCCCGCTCCGGCATACTCGAGCAGACCCGCAGGCATGCGACGATCGCCGCGCTGATGGGAATCCGCCAGTTCGTGCTGGCGGTCAACAAGTTCGACCTCGTCAACTACGATAAGGCGATTTTCGAGAAGATTTCCCACGAGTTCCGCGAATTCGCGCTTTCGCTCGGCGTACGCCAGATCACCGCAATACCGATGTCGGCCCTGAAGGGCGAGAACGTCGTCTATTCGGCCGACAGCGCCATCCCCTGGTATGACGGTCCGACGCTGGTCGAGACGCTGGAACTTGCGACCGTACGCACCGCTCAGGCGGGTGGCTTCCGGCTACCGGTGCAGCGCGTCGCGCGTCCTGGCGAAAGTTTCCGCGGCTATCAGGGCACCGTTGCCGGCGGCTCGATCAAGCCGGGCGATCCGGTGGTCGTGCTTCCTTCCGGTGTCGTCGCCAACGTCAAGCAGATCGTCACCTTCGATCTCGTGCGCAATGCCGCCGTGGCAGGGGATGCGATCACCCTCGTGCTCGATCGGCAGGTGGATGTGGCCCGTGGTGACGTGATCGTTTCGCTCGACGGCCAGCCGATGACCGGCCTT
Organism: Neorhizobium huautlense; assembly: GCF_002968575.1. Lineage (GTDB taxonomy): Bacteria > Pseudomonadota > Alphaproteobacteria > Rhizobiales > Rhizobiaceae > Neorhizobium > Neorhizobium huautlense. The sequence goes on from NZ_PVBM01000006.1 coordinate 223,247, forward strand.
CACTTCGATGCGCAGCTCGTCTCGCTGCAGCCGGGCGGCATCGAGCCGGGCAGACGCTATTGGCTGAAGAGCGGATCGCGCCGCCAGCGCGTGACGGTCGAGCCGATTTCCCAGCTCGAACTCTCCACCGGCAAATGGCGGCCGCATGCCTCGACGCTTGCCATGAACGCCATCGGCAAGGTGCGACTTTCCTTCGAGGAACAAGCGGTGTTCGACGCCTACGAACAGAACCGCTCTACCGGGGCCTTCATCCTGATCGATCCGGATACGTTAAACACTGTTGCCGGCGGCATGATCACGGCCAAACGCGCCGAACTCGGTGGGATCCACACAGAGGGCCAGCGCGTGCTGATGTCGCTACCGGCAGATCTTGCCGAGCAAATCATGGCAAGCGAGCTGTTCGCCAACCGCCGCGATGAGACCGAAATCCGAAGACTGACGGCAAAGCAGGCTGTCGAACTTTTCTCGAACGCAGCGAGCGACATCTGAAGTCTTTCCGATCAAGGATGGCGAAGGCGGAGTTCTGCTCCGCCTTAAGACCGGAGATATTAGCTAGAGAACAGGCCATGGTAAGAGAACTCTCCGCAAACTGTCGTGACCAGACGGAACGGAAGCCCATGGCGCCGAAGCATACTGCATTAGTATTTGAGACCCGACATTTGAGACTTCACGAAGAATGCGCTCAATCCGCGCAGGGTATTTGTTCCTCGCGACATTCAGCCCCTTGACCGGATCATCTCTTGCGACCAAGGAGTGCAGCCCGATTGCGCGCCTCGATCACTTCGAAGCCATTTTCGAGTAGGAACGGCATCGCGGTTGTTCCTTTTGCTGACCAGTTGCCCTCGAAATCAGTCCATGTATCGTCGAAACAAATTAACCCGTCGTCGGCGAGTGTGCGTACGAGGGACCGTGCGCAATCAAGATGCATCTGGTGGCATTCCGCGTCGCTGATTCGATTGCCAAGGTAGCGTTCGTAGCGCTCCTGACGCTGCTCGGAGTGATTTCCATGATCGAAATCGTACGCATCGAGGAAGACGTAATCGATTGGAGCGGTGTGAGAGGCAAGAAAATCCTCACCTTTGGCAGTGATCGCCTTAAAGGGCAATCCGAGGCGTTTGAACATACGACGCGCACGGCGGCTGTTCGACGGGTCCATATCGACAGTGATGAACTCTATCCCCAGTTCCGCGCAAAGCTGTGCCAACTTACGGGTCGATCCCTGCCCTGGAACATCTTCCCGTGTGGTGCCAATCTCGATCATCAACCGTTTCCGTGACATGGGCTCCGGAGGCCTATCCCGCAGCCGCGACATCAATAAAGCGTGTCCATGATCGCCAGTTGATTTCTTCGCGGGCCTACCGGCAAGGGCCTCATCAAGCGTTGCGATCTGAGGCGGAGCCAAAAGACCCGACTGTCGGAGGCCGGACGTCAACGCGTCCAGGGCCAACGCCCCTCTATTCATATCCAAATAGAGAGACGAGGCCAGTGCGGTGAGCCCCTGAGCCTGCGAAGAGATTTCATCAAGCGCTTCGGTTACGAGACTGAGTGCCTGCAACATCTCGCCTTTGCGAATGAAATGAGCAGCCACAAGCAGCATGGCGAGTGCCCGCTGCTCCCCACCCAGCGAAGAAAGGAGGGCATCGAGAGCCTCCGGCACAGCTTCCGCAGTGACGATCGAATCAATCTGCGGCAAGAGCGCCTGCACGTTGCGAACGCTAGTGTCAGGAAGCAACATGGAAACTCGCGGCAAGAACCAGGAGATCTGGGCCGAACCGCCCTGTGGTGCGGCAAGCCATGTGGACTCGGCGCGGTAGGTCAAGCAATCGGTTTCGATGAGGCGATAGGGATCGTAGCTGAGTCTGGCGCAAAGTTGTTCGTAGGCTGGAGCTCCGCCGAAATAATCTACCGGCTCTACTACAGTTGGTGCCGGAGGACTCGGCGGTGATTCCTGGCCCAGCAGTATCTTTATCAAAACCGCCTGACGATTATCTGCGTCTTCGTAGCGCAAAACGTTATGCGTTGTAAGATCCTGCAGGTGTTCGGAAAGCACTTCGCAGAAATCCTGGAGGGAAAGGCCTAACGCCGGACCAGCTGCCACATAGGCCCGCCAAGGATGACAGACCAACAACCGCATTCGTGATGGGTTGAAGGCGAAGCCGGAAGGGAGAGTAAAGGGTGTTGCGATCAGGAAAAGCTCACGTCCCTCGCGCGCGAGATCATGCTGCATCGTTCGAACCATCGCTTCGGACAGGTACAATCCGTCCGGCTCGGACAATCGACGAAACTCCATGGCCGGCACATGACCACGCCACCAGTCCAAATCGAGGGGAGGCAGGCCGGGGAAGGCGAGAAGAAGCGCCGGCGCTTCCGTTTTCGGAGTTGCCGCGATCTTTTCGCACTGCTGCAACAGGCTGGTTAGCGGCTCGCTGGGAAGACTTCCTAACGTCTGTTTTGGATAGGAGCCACTTTCAAGGACTCTGATCATGTCGTCGAAAAGCGCGACGGTTTCGCCCAATCGTATTGGATCGGAGGTTACGACGGAATTCGGAACTTTTCTTTGCATGGTTTCTTCTTCGATAGTGGCCCATCGACTTGGCCGATACGCTTCATTTGCTTTCGTAATCAGCCCTGGTCGGCGGCGGGCTCCGTATGCGCTGCATCGTTCGGCGCCGGAGCAAACAGCTCCCGCAATTGCCCGGCTGCCTCCTGCAAGCGAGGAGTCAGCTTTCGAATAAGCTCCTCAAGCTTACGCTTCTCATCAAATACGCTCGCATAGCGACCACGCAGGTCCTTCAGGTCGCCCTGAGTTACCCGCAAGCTCTCCAGCATTAGAGACATCTCATGACGGGCACGGGCAGAATCCCCCCGAGCTCGGGCCAGCGCCTCTTCATTCTCGCGAAGCGAACTCTGAGCATGGCTTGCCACGGCCTTATGCGCGGTGACACGCTCCTGCTCCGCTTTCAAAGACTTTTCAAGCTGTTCGTATTTGGCTTGCGCATCCTTGAGCGCGGAGTCACGCTCAGCCAACGCCTTTGTCATGCCTTCGATTCGAGCTTCAAGCGCCGGAATTCGGCGGCCATTCAGGTCTGCCGCGAAGGCCAATTGCGGCCAATCGGGATCCTCCCCGCGACGATCCAACAGATAAAAGAAATGCGCCTTCAACCATTCGCGAATCTGGGCTTCATCGGAAGCATGCTCGAAGAATATGTCTTTACCGCAACGGAGGTGGATGGTCGTGACCCTGTCGAGAAATCCGGACTCCTCAAGATATTTTAGAATGGACAACTCTGCTCCCGGCGTTTCAACGACGAGGGCGAACGTCTCATCTTCACGCCCAAGAACCGATGAAAGGCCTTCCGTCGAGATATATTCCGCCGCCACGGCTCCCTTGACGCGAAGGCCGGGAAAAAGCGACTGTAGCGCCGTGGTCATTCGCGCACTACTGAATATATTTGGATGCGTATGGGAGAAAATCTCCGTCTGGCCATCTTTGTCTGATGGTATGCCAGCGATATGGATGATCTCTACATCGCTCTTCGACAGGCTAGAAAGGGCCGCTGATTTGCTACCGATCGGGTCCAGAAGGACAACTCGCTGGGGGGGGCCATGCGGATTTCGTTCAGAACACCATTTTAAGGTATCGTATACACCCCATACGACGGCGAGAACGGTCTTCTCTGGACTATAGGCACCTTGCCTCTCACTCATGAAACACTCCAACCAGCCTACTACTGCTTTTGCTCACACCGATTTGTCAATTGACCATTCCGGGTCTAATGGAAACTGACAGTATCGGACCCAATCCGCAATATGAACACCGGGGACACGAATATTGTCACACCCCAATCGAACATTCGGCGATGGTCTCTGCTTTTGACCTGTTTTTTCCGAAGAACACTTCCAGACAGAAGTTCGCTGCCGGCCGACGCACCGCACAGAAACCTTGCCAGATCGGTTATTGACCGACTATAAATTGAGTACCTTCATTTCGCATCCGAGACACGGTTCTAAGACGCTCGACCGCGCCATCCAATTGCGCGAAAGGACCATGCGGCCCCTTGTCCGGTTCACACAAGGCATCCGTCATCTCATCGATCGTGCGCAAATATCCATAGAATTCCGCGGCGGCTTCAGCAGAGACCGGAACTGCACTGAGAGCCGCGATGATCTCGCTCATCTTGGTGACGATGTCGAGTGTCCGCCTCCCGGCGTGAAGATCGAGGAATGCCGGCCCGTTTGCCCTCACTCTCCTTTGCCACTCATGTATCTCGCCCAAATCGCCCACTAGCTCATCCTCGCTTCGGCTGACCGGATAGGCCCCCATTGGATCGAAGGTGAATTTGTCCACCTTTTCACCATGGATATTGAAATAGAAAACCGGTTTATTGTACGCTATCGCTTCGAGTATGCCACTTGCGAAGCGCTGTACCGAAGCGCAACAAGTTTGCAGCGTTCGATAGAAATCCTCCGTTGAAACAAGTTCAGGGAATAGGCGGCCCATATCCGCAGGATGTCTGCTGATAACGGGCTCATAACCCGCTCGTCTCACAGCTTGGACGGCAGAAACCAACCACTGGTCGCGATGCTGGGTGAGCACCCCATAGGAAAAATTCGAATTGATCAACACGCGCCTCTCCATCGCGAGGGATGGAGCAGTTTCAGGCTGATTCCGCATAGCCTGAATACGAGGTATTCCACTGATGAATACGCGCTGGCCAGAAGCGTTGACGAAATACCGATAGTCAAACGCGCCGGGCAGGATTACATTCTCGACCAGCCGGTAAGCTTTCCTTTCAGCCCGAGTATCGACGTCGTCGTAATCCTGAATTCCTTCCACTATACCAAGGGTACCCAAACCGGCAGCCCGCGCGGCTAACACCAAAGGCCGAGAGATGTAGTCCCAGTCATTAAACGTAACCACTACCCTCGGAGCGAAACGCCCAACCACGAACTCGCCTAAGCCCAAGAGTTCAACCTGATAACGTTGCGCGCTACTTCGCACACCGGCCTCACCCCACTGCGGGGTCAGGTCGAGCGACAAGAATTCCGCCCCCAAAGCCCGTAGCTGCGGCGCGAGCAGGCCAATCGTCCACACGTGGTAGTCCTTGTGTGGTATGAACAGTATGGGCAAGTCCCTTTGGGTTTTAGTGGAGCAGCTTGCACGGCTCGAAGCGTTAGCACCGATAGTGTCCGCTTCGGCGGGGCCAGTCGCCAATGTATAGCCGGCATCCAGAAGTCTGGCGAAGAAGCGCGCCTCGTCATCGACCTCATCCGTTTCGACAAAACCTCCAATCGCGCGCACTGCGTCGGCCCTCACCACTGTCTGGTCGATACGCAGTGTCTCGACGGGTTTACAGGCATCATGCGCCCTCCCCTCAAGCCGACCGACATATAAGCCTGCATGCTTCGAAGCATCCAATCGATCTAGCTGCCGCGACAGATCGGTCAAAGAATATTCACCTTGAATCAGGGCGACATACCGCGCCTGGGCCAATCGAAGGCCGGTGTTACGCGCCGCCCCAATGGAGGCTGGAGCACGGAAACTTATGATGCGGAAGCGGGGGTCGCCATCCGCGGCGGCGTTCAAGGCCTCTTTTGAAAGGTCGACCTGGGAGCAATTGACGACGATGCACTCGAAGTCTCGAAATGCTTGCTCGCGCAGGGATGCAATTGCACGCGTGCCGATATCGGTATGGCCCGGGACACAGAGTATGAGCGAGATTCTTGGAATAGGCTGCCGAGGGCCAGGATGCATAACGAATTGGTCGCTCCCAATCGACACGGCTTGGAAAGACACGCCACACTGCATGTCACTAGTTTTTGGAGGCTACAGAATTTTAAAATGCACCGCAAGCATGCGCTGGAGCCGCCGTCTCGTTTGGACCTAGGCCTACATTTCGTCGGCGAGCGCGTCAGCTCAACGTCGGTCGAGGGTCAATTGCTCGCAACTCGCTGCGAATCCGCGCCGGGCACACGGACCCTTCTCCGCATCAGAACAGCGGAGGTTTCCGTCCGCCTAGGACGGGATTGACGCTAAAGTCGGGATCGTTTAGCCCTCTCTTGCAGCTCAACCCGCACATAATGATGCTCAGAAGCGGGCGGTTTGGAGATTGAGGAAAAATGCTTTTTGAGGGTGGGAGCGGAGCTATCGTGACAACTCCAGCGACGACGACTATCGGCAGCCAGTACGCAGAGGTTATCGCGAAACTTCACGATATCCTGGGACGTACTACCCTACGTATCATTTCCGCAGTTCCCACCGAAAACGGCAGCGAAAGCGCCCTGTCTTTTCCCGAAGAGACAGTAGCACCGATATTGATTCTCTACGAAACTGCCGAAGACGCAGTTGCACGTGGCTTGCTGAGGGGAATTCTGCCCAGCAAGGTAATGGCAAAATGGATAACGGATGCCGCAACTCTCCTTTCCCAGCACCGCGGGCGCCGCCGACAGGCAACGCTTGCCTCGATTGGGTCCGTTCTCACTGAACCAGCTAATTTCGTTAAAGAACTTCGCAGTCGCCTAAAGGAGCTGGAGTTTTCTGAAGACAAGCTCAGCCCAGTGAAGCCCGTATGGCCTGCGCTGCAGGGCTTACTGGCACGTCAGATCGTCGCCAGTGACCCTGTGGCGACGCGTTTAAGCCTTGAACTTGAGGCGGCTGCACTGCCTACGCCAGCGGTTCATTACGATTGCGATGTCGCGGCGTCCGAACTCAATGCGCCGAATCTAGAGACGGAATGCACACTGCTGCGTGCCCAGATCACACACCTGCAGCAGGCGATCCAGGAACATGAGAGCGCCCTTGCCGCAAAACAACAGCAGTTTTCTGCTACCTATCTGGCGCTGACGGCTGCTCAAGACCGCGTTGATGGCCTCGAAGCCACGTTAAAAGGCTTGACCGTTCAGAGCGCACGAGACAGAGCCAATCTCGATCAGCTGGCGGCGAAACGGCAGCAACTGCTGCAGGAATTCGGTCAAATCATGCACAGAGTTCTTAATGGCTCAGGACTAATGAGCTGGCCGATCAATTGGCGGAAAGCGGAGCAACTCAGGATCGTACGCGATTGCGGCCTCATCGATCCCGATTGGTACCTAAAAAATTATCCGGACGTCGCTCAAGCTGGCCTCGATCCATTTAAGCATTACATCAACCATGGCGCCAAAGAAGGTAGAGCACCCAACGAAAGCTTCTCATAGGTGTTCCGCGGAACAATCCTCAAACAGCACATAGGTCGACGGAGTGTGGTTTGTTAATTTTTACGCGTTTGTCAGCAATGGGAGGCTTCGGCCATGTTATTTGCCGGAATTGGTCATCCCAGGCCCTATCTAGCTGTTTGAAATTATCGAAGTTGCGCGCCGGCGGAGCTTTTGCCATTTAGACCGAGGAAATTCGACAACAAGGACATAGACATTGCAGGTTCTATCCGGTAGTCCTCTGTTACCGCCAGACATCATCAATTCGCTTTGTATTGCCTAACTCCTAGTTGAAAATGCGCGCCAGCATCATAATCAGAACTTTGAACGAGGCACGCTATCTTGGCGACCTGCTCGTTATGATTGAGCGGCAAGTTACGGATGCGCTCGAGATCGAAACGGTTCTCGTCGACTCTGGTTCCACCGATGGAACGATTGAGATCGCCAAAAGATATGGCGTCAGGGTTACAACGATAGCGAAATCGGAATTTTCGTTCGGACGTTCACTTAATCGTGGCTGCGAATTTGCCACGGGTGATATCCTGGTGATGATTTCGGGGCATTGCGTGCCCGTTGACAGATTCTGGCTGCAAACGCTGTGTCAGCCTTTGATCGACGGCACCGTTGCCTACAGCTACGGCCGCCAGATTGGCGACGATCAGAGCAACTACAGCGAACGTAGAACATTTGCGAAGTATTTCCCCGAGAAGTCCCGCCTACCGCAGGAAGGTTTCTTCTGCAACAATGCCAATTCGGCCATCTTGCGATCCTTCTGGGAGACGCACCGTTTCGATGAGGAACTGACGGGTCTCGAAGACATGGAACTGGCAAAGCGCCTTTTAGCGGCTGGGCAACCGATCGGCTATGTGGCAGAGGCTCCGGTTTTCCATCATCATCAAGAGACCTGGGCACAGGTCCGCCGGCGCTTCGAACGTGAGGCCATTGCGTTGCGCTTGATAATGCCGGAGATTCATCTTTCCTGGTTTGATGTACTGCGGTTCGTGCTTGCAAGCACCGTAGGAGATTGGCGTTCCGCGCGCCGGAACGGAATTAGCTCAACTTCCCCAATAGACATGCTCCGATACCGCTGGAACCAATATCGCGGATCCTATAAGGGCAACCACGAACACAAGATTCTTTCGCGACAGGCGAAAGAGCGTTTTTTCTATCCCCAAGTTTCACGAAAGGCAGATCAAGATGAGTGGCTTAGGCCGTTGCGTCGCCCTTCTTCCCATGAAAGCCAATAGTCAAAGGGTTAAAGGCAAGAATTTCCGGCCACTTCACGGCAAACCCCTTTTTTCCTGGATCTTGGACAGTCTTCTCGCGATCGCCGAGATCGACCAAGTCGTTATCAATACGGACGCGCGCGCCATTCTGGCGGAAAACGGTCTGGTTGATAGCGATCGTGTGTTGATCCGAGATCGGAAGGCAGAGTTGTGCGGGGATACGGTCTCGATGAATCTCATCCTCGCTGATGATATAGCCACAGTAGGTGCGGACACCTATGTGATGACCCATACCACGAACCCGCTGCTGAGCGCTGAGACCGTTCACGCCGCTCTGGAACGCTACAAAGACGGCATCACGGCGGGAACCGCGGATTCGCTTTTTACGGTTAATAGAATTCAAACCCGGTTCTATCGAGCTGATGGAAGCGCGGTGAACCATGATCCGGACAACCTCATCCAGACCCAAGACCTGGAACCATGGTTCGAAGAAAATTCCAATCTGTACATATTTTCCCGTGACAGTTTTACCAGCACGAATGCGCGTATCGGGCGCAAGCCGCTGCTATATGTCATGGACAAGATGGAAGCTATCGACATAGACACGCCAGAAGACTGGGCTCTGGCTGAAGCAGTGGCTTCTCTGCGCGGCTACACCGCCAGATAACCCGATGAAGGAAGCGAAAATGAAGGATATTCTTGTCAGCTGCCCGCCAATGCTGGGGCAGATCGGCCTATTTATGGACTATGCCGCGGAGCGCGGGCTGAAATTGCACCCTGCCCAAGTCACCCAGATTTTGAGCGAAGACGAACTCAAAGACCTACTCCCCGGCTACGACGGCTGGATCATCGGCGACGATCCGGCAACCCGCTCGGTTTTCGAAACTGCGAAAGGGGGACGGCTCCGGGCGGCGGTCAAGTGGGGGATCGGCGTCGACAACGTTGATTTTGCGGCTTGCAAGGACCTGAATATCCCGATCATCAATACCCCCCAGATGTTTGGGGCTGAAGTTGCGGATGTTGCAACAGCCTTCGTGATCGGTCTCGCACGCCAGCTTTTCCTTATCGATCGCGGCGTCCGCGACGGTAAATGGCTTAAACCTGCGGGCATCAGCCTCCATGGACGCCGTGCAGGCGTGGTCGGGCTCGGAGATATTGGACGGCACACCGTCACACGGCTTCAAGCGCTTGGACTCAAGGTTGTCGCTTATGATCCGGGCGTTCAAGGAGATACGGGGATACCAGGGCTGGAACGTGCCACCTGGCCCGACGTTGTGGAAGATCTGGACTTCCTGGTGTTTACCTGCTCGTTAAATACCCACAATTTCCACATGCTCGACGCCAAAATTTTGGCGCGCTGCAAGCCTGGCGTCCGCATCGTCAATGTGGCACGCGGTCCGCTAATCGATGAAGCAGCGTTGATCGAAGCACTCCAATCTGGCCATGTACATTCAGCGGCACTCGATGTTTTCGAAATCGAACCTTTGCCGGCCGACAGCCCCCTGCGTCACATGGAGCGAGTGATCCTGGGCACGCACAATGGATCGAACACCATCGACGGTGTCATCCGCGCAAGCCATACGGCAATCGACCGATTGGCCGGCTTTTTCCGGGAGCTTGGGTAATGCGAATCGTCTTGACCGGCGGCGCGGGGTATATTGGTAGCCATACATTGGTGGAACTGCTTCCGCTCGGTCATGAGATATGCGTTATTGACAACTACGCCAACAGTTCTCCTGAGGCGTTACGCCGCGTCCGTGAACTTTGCGATCGGCCTTTTCAAATAGAAGAGGCCGATGTTCGCAATTGCGTTCATCTGACGGCAATCTTTGACGCCTTCCGCCCCGATGTTGTGATCCACTTCGCCGGGCTTAAGTCCGTCGGAGAAGGTGAGGCTCGACCTGTCGAATACTACGAGACGAATGTCGCCGGGACGCTGGCATTGCTCTCGGCGATGACGGCCGCAGGTTGTAAACGGATCATCTTTTCCTCTTCGGCCACCGTCTATGGTGAGCCGGAATACCTTCCGCTCGACGAGAGACATCCCTGCCGGCCCGCCAGTGTCTACGGCCGTACAAAATATATCGCCGAGCAGATCTTGGCGGATTGGGCACAGGCCAGTTCTGGCACGTCTGCAATTCTGTTGAGGTATTTCAATCCGGTCGGCGCCCACAAAAGTGGTCTGATCGGCGAGGATCCCCAGGGGATCCCCAACAATCTCATGCCATTCATCGCTCAAGTGGCCGTAGGTCGACGAGAAAGTCTTGCAATCTTCGGAGACGACTACGATACGCGGGATGGCAGTGGGTTGCGGGACTACATCCACGTGGTTGATCTTGCCCGTGCGCATATTGCGGCAATGAACTTTTCTGCCGGACATCAAGGTGCGATGACCTTCAATGTGGGTACTGGCACGGGAACTACGGTGAAGGAAATGTTGGCGGCCTATTCTCGAGCCTGTGGACGCGATCTGCCCTCGCGGGTGCTAGACCGTCGCTCAGGTGACGTTGCCGCCTCCTATGCAGACGCATCGAGAGCCGAGGAGATGCTGGGGTGGCGAGCTACTCACAGTCTCGAAGATATGTGTGTGAGTTCGTGGAAGTGGCAGTCGGAAAATCCCGCCGGTTATCAGGCCTCTGAGAAAACGTAGGATTTGAACGAACTTTTGGTGACTGAGTCATACGGAGGTCGCAACGCTTATGGCAAGTGGATTGAACCATGGGCATTGGTCGACAATCCGCATCGACCCGAGTGTTCAGATTGCTTTAAACTAACGTGAACCTTCCCTCTCATTTCAATCCGTGACACCCAACCTTTCGCGAGGCTCAGTTATGCCATCCGTTACAGAATTTTATAAAAAGTATGATGGAAAACGGTGCTTTATTTTAGGAAATGGGCCATCCTTAAATAAAGTTGACATGGCTAGGATGCGAAACGAATTTACATTCGGAGTAAATTCAATTTTTCTAATGACGCGCAATAATAACTTCAGGCCAACCTTCTATGTTGTCGAAGACAATCTCGTTTTTAGTGAGAATAAAGATGATATTGACGCTTACCAAGGAGTGATTAAGATTCTCCCTCAGCGCTATGCTGAGCAACTTAAATCTGGTGATAGCTGTCATATTTTCGAAATGGACACGTCGTTCTACAACCGCACCGATAAAGCAAATTATGGCACGCCGCAGTTTAATATTGGATCGGAACCCGTGTTCTACTGTGGACAGTCCGTTACGTATATCAACATGCAGCTTGCGTATTATTTTGGTTTTTCAGAAGTTTACCTAATTGGGATGGACTTCTCCTACTCAAAGCCCAGCGACCATCACCAGAAGGGAAACCATATTCGCTCCGAAGGCGACGATCCGAACCATTTCCACAAAGATTATTTCGGCAAGGGCAAAACCTGGAAAGATCCTCGTCTTGGCCGCGTGCAGCGTAGCTATCTTCGCGCCAAATTCGAGTTTGAAATTGCAGGCCGGATAATTATGAACGCAACCAGCGGAGGAGAACTCGAGACCTTTTCCCGCATCGACCTCGACACTCTGTGGGGGAATTGAAATGCAGATTGCCGTCTACGTCCTCTACCAACGTCATGAGTTTGCCAAGGCATCTTGCTTTCTGACGCGCGTTGGTCCTTGTCTCGGTCCGGATGCGAGGCTGTGGCTCCTAATCAATGACCAAGATTGTCCAGACATCCGCAAGGTTGCCGCTACGGTTTCCCAGCATATCCAGATCCTTTGCGTGGGACAGAATCTAGGAGTCGCTGGGGGGCGTAACCATCTAATTCGCGCCGCGATGGACGCAGGCGCGGAGTTTCTAATTTCCTGCGACACAGACATTCTCTTCGAGCCTCACTATTTCCGAGGTATCGCTGCGGCGTGGCAAGCCCTCCGCGCAAAAGACCCGAACGTCGGGCTGGTTCAGCCTCTACTACTCGATGGCCCTAAAGTGTCGGGATGCTTTGAGGCGTTGAATGGTGTTCGGGATTGGTCCGAACTGCAGGGTCGTTTGAGCGGAGACACTAGCCTTTACCAACCATTCTGGCCAAGAATCCGTAATGTTTTGGGCGAAGACCTCGCCTTGGGTGCGATTATGCACTCTGGAGTGAGCAACGTCTGGGCGGCCCATTTTGGTGCGTCGATCGGCAACGATGTAGATACGCCCGATCTGGAAGCAGGATTTCTAGAAACTTTTCGGACCCGTTTTCCCACCCTCCGAAGCGCTTCGGGCCTGCTGGCGACGGTGCTGGCGGAGGGTGTGCCAGTACGAGTCGGCGCTACGGCTGGCGGCATCAGCGCCTTTCACCGTAGCCTTTATGAAAGTGTGGGTGGATACGATGAGATCTTCAACCCTTTTGGGTTTGAAGACTCCGAATTTGGTTTTCGCGCGCAGGCAGCCGGTTTTCATCACTATCTGGTACCGAGCATTACCGCTATTCACGACATTTTTGTTAGTGGTCAGGCCCGGAGCCTACTTTATGCGGCGCGGATCGGGCTCTTGCGGGGTGTTGAGGCCGGTGGTGGTGGCCTAACAGACACCCAGCGTCATTTCGCTCTGCGTCAAAGTCTCTTCTTCGGCCTTCGCACTCTAATAACAAGCTTCCAGCGCCACTTAAGTGAGAATCCGGCTGAAGAATCGGCAATCAAGAAGCTCCTCCCTTCAGCGCTGGCCTCATACGGGTTCGAGTTCTTCCGAGGACTTCTCCATGCTGCAAAGCGCGATGGAACCTCGGCTTTCAATGGTCTAACCGATCTATTGGCGCCAGGGCGACAAACGCTAGAATCCGTAGCCATACCTCTTGACCAAAACGTAGCTTTAGTCGGCCGACGTGTAACTAAAGCGGGAAACTTGTTCAACACTGGCGGTGGGCAGTTTAGCCTCCACGCCTATGACTGCCATATCCAAGAGATAGTTGAAAATGAAGTATTGCCGTCGCGCTACTTTGACCTCTCACTGCACGTCCGTCGCAGAGATGAAAGAAACGACTATATGTTCGCAATGGACGTGCTATCTGACGATATCCTTTACAAAATCGATGCTAGCTTCCGCATCGATTTTGCTAATGCAGCTCGGGATGGAATCTTGAACATCGTTGACTTCGAATGCCGAACCAAAGTGCACGATTACGGCGCCTTCTCGAATGAAGATCTTTACCCTTCCCCACGGCTTTCCTTTTCGACAACCTGGCTACCCATGGTGCTTTCGCAGCTCCGGTTTGCGGGCGACCTCGATATAAGATTAGGAATTAAATCACCGCTCGCGGCTCTGGTTGATTATCTGCAATTAGGTAAGGATTCTCAGCCCGAAGCTTCATCAGCTAAGGCAAGCATGGTCGTAACTCCGCCGCCTAGGCGCGTGTTGATTTTCACTGACAGCCGCGGACAACACAAGCCGCGCGGTTGCCACCATGACGTCTTTGCCGAACGCATGGCCAAGGACCCGCGCCTCGAGGTCGAGAGCTACCTTTGCCCGATGAAATGGACGACGTCGTTGGACTTCTTGATGTTGTTCACTCCGGATCAATTGGCGCGCTACGATCATGTTATCCTGTATACCGGGATTGTCGATTGGTCTCCGCGAAAGCTGTCTAATGCGATGGAGGATCTATATGATCGAACGGCTGCAGAAAACCTCGCCAATCTTGGCTTGAATACTCGCGATTACTCGAAGAAGGTAATCAACTCCAAGAAAGCCAAATTCGACGAAATCTTTGGGGCGGACGTGATGACACGCCATTTCGCAAATCCCTTTGGCATCGTTTACGAGGGCGAACGCACTATTAATATGTATCCGCTGGAGGATGGTGTCGAGCAACTCGGTTCGAGGCTAGCCGCGATTCCCAATCTAATCTTCATTAACGCGAACCGGATCGTTCCGGGCTGGCGCGGTGACTATCCGCGCGAGCGTCCGACCAATATGTCAATCATTCATGACTATTCTAGCCGGTTTGCAGCTAAATTCCCCTCCGAAAGGATAGTTGATCTCATGGAGTGGGGCGACGCCGAAGTTCAACGCTACACCTGTGACAATCTGCATTTGACTGAAGCCGGAAGTGACTGGATCTATGAGAAGCTGATGGAACGACTACAGATGCAACCACAGGCCAAATCAAGCTCTACCGCTCCCGCTTCTTCCCCGCAATCGGCGTCTTCAAAGACGGCGGCGGTTTCTAACACACAAATTAAATGGCCCGAGATCACATTCCATCCTTTTGCGCCGGTGGAGCGAATGACTCCAAGCGAAATCGCAGCTGTGACCAACCGCGTTGGTCGGCAAGGCCAGACGCTTGCGACATTGATAATAGGGCTTCGGCTAGTGGACAACGCCCCGGAGCGGTTAACGAACCTTCGCGCGCTGCTGGATTGGATCGACAAGCATTATGCCGATCTCTTCGACGTTCTGCTTGTCGAACAGGATGCCCAGCCGAGGTTGAAACTCTCCGATCTAGGAGCCAAGTCCTACGTCCGTCACGAGTTCATTTTCAACGATAGGGAATTCAATCGCGGCTGGGGTTACAACGTTGCCGTACGACATTTTTGTGAGGATTCCGTCGTTGTAGCCCTGATGGACACCGACGTTTTAACCGGTCCCGGTTTCGTCTCGGGCGTGATCTCCTGCTACGAAAATGCAGACGTCTGCTCCCCATATGTGAATGTTTATTATTCCACGGCCGCTGAGGCTCAAACAATTCTTTCCACCGGCACACTCGAACACCTGACAAATCCAGCAAATGTAAAAAATCCCGTTACAATTTGCGGTGGCATCGTTATTTTCCGCCGCTCAATTTTCCTAGCACTAAAGGGCTTCGAGCAGTATATCGGCTATTCCTGTGAGGATCGGGCACTGGACGTAACTTTACTAAATCATCTTGATCCGAACCGGATTAAGATACTGCCCGAGATCTATGTTCATCTCTTCCATCCCAGCGACCAAGCATCTCGAGTCAATGTCGATCAGATAATCACACACCTGCAGGAAAATTACAGTTGCCGATATCACGAGGAAATTAAGCCCTTCGAGTTTATTCACCGCCTCTGCCATCACGCGTCAAAAGAGCAGACAACGGCGCTGATGATTGAGCGGGCCATCGATTTCGGTGATCTCGAGCTCTATCGATCTGGCGCGCCCTTGACGGTGAACGGTCGACGTCGGCGCACCGCTCCTTTGACGCATCATACGGTCGGCGAGGTTGCAGGCGATCTGATTTTCCCACCGAACTTCACGAACCTTTCCGATTATCCCGAACGTGAAGTCTATCCAGGATCTCAACCTCCCGATTCGGAAGAACTTACTTGCTTCTATAACCGCTATAAAGGCGAGCGTTGCTTCATCATCGGTAACGGCCCCTCACTGAACCGTCATGATCTTTCTCTACTCGAGGGGGAGTTTTCTTTTGGAGTGAACTCCTTCTATTACAAGACCCGCGAAACGGGCTTCGTGCCGACGTTTTATGTTGTCGAAGATAGTTCGGTAATGAAGGAAAATGTGGAAGAAATTCGCGCCTTCGATGCGCCCTTTAAGTTCTTTCCGACAATTTACCGGCGTTTTGTGCCTAAGACACCGAATACGTTCTTCTTCGAGATGAACAGAAGCTTTTATGAAAAGAGTTCGCCAAACTATGTGGTGCCGCGGTTTTCAACCGATGCCTCAAAGGTTCTTTATTGCGGACAGTCAGTAACCTACATCAATCTCCAGTTGGCCTTCTTCATGGGGTTTACGGAGGTTCACCTCATCGGAATGGATTTCGATTACGTCATTCCCGAAAGCCATAGGCGCACCGGTGATATTCTTCTATCCGATACAGATGACCCTAACCACTTCCACAAGGATTACTTTGGCAAGGGAAAGACATGGAAGGACCCGAAGCTCGATAGAGTGGCCTTGAATTATCGGCAGGCGAAGCTTTCATATGAAGCGGTGGGCCGTAGGATTTATAACACCACAATCGGGGGCAAGCTGGAGGTTTTTGACAGGGTCGACTACGAGACACTACTGCGCGATCCCCGTACTGGCGGGAAAAGGAAAGAACGAATCTTTCCGGGCTTTTCATCGCGCGGCTCTCAGGAAGCTGCTCCGACCGTCGCTCCAATCGCACACGAAGGAAGCGCCTTCCTCCGCAACCTCGCATCAGAACTTCTGCTTGACTCGGCCAACGGTTTCGCTCGCTTGCAGGATAAAGAGCTTTCAACCAGAGTAGAAATGGCTCTCGCGACGTTGCCTGATGAGGATCCGCTTCTTCAACACTTTCAACGAGTGAAGGCGTTTGTCCAATCGCGAGGTACTTGAAGTCGGGTGCGGCAAGGGGCCGCTCCAACAGCGCCATAAGGTTGATCATTGATCGCCATAGACGTATAGCGGACTAGGACATCCGGATTGCGGAGTACCTTAGCGTATTGATGACGTAGCCACGTGCCCATAGTGGCAATAGAAAGATCCGGGCGAAGTATGGTCACGAAAGTTCTGGACGCTTCCTATTATCTGATCGCTAGCATTTTGTTTCGTCGGTCAAGTCTATTCGATGCCCAGTGGTACGAACTCGCCTACCCTGCCCTAACGAAAAGGGATTCAATCCATCACTATCTTACGAAAGGCGCTGCCCTCGGCTACAATCCTAGTCGCCTTTTCGATTCACAAGCCTATCAGAATCGCTATCTTGCCAACTACCCATCCTCTCCCGTCCCTCTTCTTCACTACCTGCTGATCGGTCGCTGGCGTGGGTTTCAGATAGAGCCTGCGGAACCCAGCGACGCTGATGTCATCCGAGACTCCGGATTTTTCAATGACGACTGGTATTACGCGGCCTATCCGGATGTGCTCGCATCCAGAATACCCGCCCTTAGGCATTTCATTACTTTCGGCTGGCGCGAAAACCGCTCTCCCGGACCTGAGTTCAACTCGACATGGTATTTGAACCGATATCCCCACGTCATCGGCCAGAACCCGCTCCTCCATTTCATCAAGCACGGGCGGGGCCAAGGATATTTAGCTACGCGGCCTACCGTCGATTTGGACAGCGCCCGGAAAGTCATTGAGGAGGTTGAGGATCTAGACCCCGAACTCTACGCGGCAAACTATGGTCAGGATATCGCCAATCTGGAAATCTCCACGAGCATGCCGCGCCATCGCATCGCGCTTGTGTTTGAGAAGATCATATCTCGGCTGAATGCACCGCCTAAGATTATCGTTTTCGTACCATGGCTGAAGCGTGGCGGTGCTGATTTGCTCGCCTGCCATGTTGCCCGTGCATGCGTAGAAACCTTCGGGCTCCACTCGGTTCTGGTGGTTCTCACAGACAATGATGACCGGTCCGGCGAGCATCGCTTGCCTGATGGTGTTAACGTTGTTTCATTTTCGGCCATTGCACCGGATCTCGACGAGTCGGCCCGGGTAGAACTCGTTGAAGCCTTGGTCCGCAGCCTGCAGCCGAGCGCGATCATCAACGTAAACAGCCGGCAATGCTGGGAGGCGATCCGGCGTCATGGCCATAGGATGGTACAATTCGCTCGGCTTTACGCGATGCTCTTCTGTCCCGATTATGATTCTCAAGGTCGCCGCTTCGGCTATTCGTACGAGTTTCTGCGCCCCTGTCTTCAGTTCTTGGCCGGCGTCTACTTTGACAATACGACCCATCTGGAGGACCTAAAGGAACAATTCGCAATACCGCCGGATCTACAAGATCGCCTCGTCTGCCTCCTGCAACCCGCGCCGCCTCTCATTCCTCCACGCTTGAGAGAGGATGGCGACACCAGGCGCCCGAACATATTGTGGGCAGGTCGGATCACTCGTCAGAAAAATATCCGACTTCTCTTGGAAATTCTCCAGAACGCCCGGCAATTCGATTTCCATATCTGGGGCGATACCGACGATCCTACACTTATGGCTGCGCTTGACGATGTTGCACGGTCTAGGGACTACGTCTTCTTGAATGGGAAATTTGATCGCTTCGAAGACCTCCCCTTGCCCTCCTACGATGTCTTTCTCTACACCTCGCTCTGGGATGGGCTTCCGAATGTGCTTCTGGAAGCAGCTGCCTGTGGTCTTCCTATCGTCGCGTCGGAGAGCGGCGGAATTGCTGAATTGGTCAACGATACAACCGGATGGCTGGTCCCTCCATCTCATCAGGCCCCTGGTTTCATCGCCGCCCTGCGGGAGGCGACCGACAACCCGGAAACGGCCTATTTGCGCGCGACTGCGATGCAGCGCAGGCTTATCGAGCATCACAACTGGAAGTCTTACAAGACGGTGCTCACCCAGCAGCCATCGGCAACTGGAGGCTTGCTCCATGGCTAAATCAAAAATCACGGCGATCCTGAATGTCCATCGCGAAGGCCTACTTGCCGTGCCGGCGATAGCAAGCATCTATCGCAACACCGACCGTCTGCTCGATGCTGGTTATGAAGTAGAAATCCTCGGGATAATGGACCGGTCCGATCCATTGACCAAAAGCGTTATCGAAAGCCGCTTCCGAAAGGATGTCACCCTCATCGAAACTGATTTTGGCGACGCTGGTCTCGCTCGAAATCATGCCGTCAATGTCGCCACGGGTGACTTTCTAGGCTTTTTAGATGCGGACGATCTTTGGGGAGCTGACTGGCTGATCCGGGCCGCCGACATGGCTCAGACGCGTGAAGCTTCGGCCATCTGGCATCCGGAAGTTTCCATTTACTTCGGAGATGCGAAACTGGCCTTCTATCACATAGACATGGAAGACCCGCGATTCGAGCCAACTGGATTGGCATTGGACAATTATTGGACAGCGTTGAGCTTTGCCGCCCGCGAAATTTATAGCCAAAATCCATATCCGCCAACAGACCTGCGGGAGGGCATCGGCTTCGAAGATTGGAGCTGGAACATGAACACAATCAGCGCCGGCCTTCTCCACAAAGTCGTGCCGAAAACCGGACATGCCATCCGCAGACGGTTACGATCGCTTTCTCGCATGACGTTGAAGGCCGATGCGATTTCGCATCCGGGCGATTACATCAAGCACGTGATCGAGACACGTGATCCGCAAATAACCCTTCAAATTGATCAATAATCTCCTGAGCGTGCTCCGTTTTCCAATAACCCGGCAGGTTTGAAGTAAGCAAATCACAGCCGATGTTCACCAGCAGATTGGTCCGCGAAGAGCGCGATTGACATGAAACCTTCAACAGGCCTGTACTAATGATTTCTTTTATCGTGACGGACATCGAAACAGACGGCCACGTACCGGGCACCCACTCGATGATAAGTCTTGCCTCCGTTGCAATCGGCGAAGACGGAGCATCCCACGGGACCTTCAGCATAAACCTGAAACAGCTCCCCGACGCCACGACAGACCGCGAAACGATGCTGTGGTGGCACTCACAGCCGCTTGCTTGGCGAGGGGCCACCGTTAATCAACAAGATCCAAAAGAGGGAATGCGCGCTTGGGCAGATTGGGTTGAAAGCCGTCCTGGCGATCCCGTCTTTGCCGCCCATCCCTTATGCTTCGACGGACCCTGGGTAGATTTGTACTTGCAGAAGTTCGTCGGACGCCGCCTCTTCAAACACCCGCGAGATTCCAGTCTCTGCATGGGCTCAGGCGTCGATATTCCCTCACTTATCATGGGTACGACGGGCTGGGATTACCGTCATTGCAACCGGGAACACTATCCCGCAGAATGGCTCGGAGGCCACGCCCATAGTCATTTCGCCCTGGACGATGCACTTGGTTACGCCCACTTGCTTAGTCTCATCTTGACCAGTTCCCTCCCGCATGCAAAGCGTTGAGACAGCTAGGTCATGCCGCCCGGCATCGAGCTCAGCGCGACTGCGATCCCGGGTGGTTTCGCCATGATCCGCGCTTCGGCACTGAGGCTTTATCAGCTGGCCGTTCCAATGACGCGCCAGGCCAGTTTCAACCTCGGGATAGACTCAGTAAAGTCAACGTCGCCGTCTATAGTTCGTCGTATTCGCGCCCGACGCGACCGAGCGCAATGGCCTGCAACCACAATATCGGCAGGCCACAGATCAGGAGAAGCAATTCCTTCACCGTAACTCTGCGGCGAGCATCGGTTGCGCCGGTATTTTGGGGTAGCTGAACAGCGTTTCTCAGGAGAAGCTGCGTCAGCTGGCGATCCTCTTCAAG
Organism: Neorhizobium huautlense; assembly: GCF_002968575.1. GTDB lineage: Bacteria > Pseudomonadota > Alphaproteobacteria > Rhizobiales > Rhizobiaceae > Neorhizobium > Neorhizobium huautlense. Next base: position 243,779 of record NZ_PVBM01000006.1, read on the forward strand.
TATCGTGCCATCACCGTCAACCACCTTTGAGGCCGGCTTTGCGGTCTGTTTCATATGGGCTTCCCAACGATAGATAAAACTCTAATTATCACAGCTAAGATGGATTGCCAAAGTTAATGTCGTACTGGAGAAGGCCGATTCATCCCCGTCACCCGAGATGGCGTGGTCCGAGCTTTCAGATTTGCTGTTAGAGGGTCAACACGGCTGATGAATCCTTGAGCTCTCTCCTTCTTGAAATGGAGCGCTTGTGCAAAAGAGGATATTAACCCATATATCCTCTCTAGATCGGGATCGACTCGCTGTAGCTCAATGAATTTCTGCGTTTACAAAGACATAGGCAAGGAAATCCACGGTTACCTTGTACCGGACGGATATTCTACAAAGCCGAAAGTATTGGTCAGGATCAACGACGACAGCAAAATTACCGAGGTCAATACCTGGATTTTTATCGAGGGAGCACACGCCCAAGGACTGCACGAGACCGGAAATGTCGGTTTCATACTGAACGAGAAAAACGTTCCGGGCGTCAGCACAGCTTCCAAGGTCGAGATATCTGACTCTGAAACAGGTATGATCATCTATCGGCGAGCGCAGCCAGAATATATTCCCAAGAAAGTCCTGCGTGTCGAGACCGCATATTTTCCTCAGACCGATCTCGACCTTTGCCTAAAGCCGTTCTTCCAGTTTTATGAACACCGCGTCGAGCATTATGGTTTTGAGACGGTGCGCCAAATGCTCGAGATTTTGCATCAGCCGTCCGTCTACGTTTCGGGTCGTATCCTCCTGAAAAATTATCGCATCTATATCGACTACAACATTGATGTGACGATGATTTCTCTGCGAGATCCGTTTTATGAACTTGCCCTGCGGCTGATCATTTTCAGCCGATACAACAAACAGAAGTTTCCATTTGTCGCTCCCCGCGATATACTCTTATTTAAGCCGGTTATGGACTGGTTCGACGATCTTGCCCTGCAGGACGAGGCTGCAATTTCGAAGGCAATCCGGAGCGCACCCAATGACACACTGAAACTTCTGGCATCGCCATTTACACAGCAGCTCGTCGCGGACAATCCGTCGGACACCGCGACACTTGATGATGTCTCGCAAGCCCTTGATATACTTTCACAGTTCACCTTGTTCGACGCGGGCCGCGACGATCGGACCTACCCGAGGCATATTGCTGAGCTGCTCGGCATACCGGAAAGCAGCGTGCGCACGAGAGGCCAGCTTGAATCGGTCCATCAACTAGCTGATATCTTGAAGAAAATAGGCCGCATTGAGCATTTGCTTGAGGCTGACTTGATCCTGTATCATTTCATCCAGAAGGCAGAAGCCCGCGCGCAATGAGGTTGAATTAACTGAGCGCCACGTCCATTCGAAGCACCTATCTAGATGAGAGTAAGATCGTGTTTTTCCACAGCCTGAAAACGCTCGTAAAAAAGAACAGCCTTCTTTGGGGGAAGGACGTTGCCGATGCTTATCACGGCGCCGCGTCGAGAGACATGAATGCTCACTGGAGCGTCTTTGTACAACCAGTGCTTGATCGACATCCAATCAATTTCACGAGGAGCATCGACTTTGCATGCGGCTACGGTCGAAATACGGACAAGCTGCTTGAACTCGCAGATCATGTGACCATGATTGACGTAAATCAAGAAAATATTGAACACTGCCAAAAAAAATATGCAGGCAATCCGAGGACCAGCATCACGGAATGCAATGGATATGATCTACGCAACGTCGCCAGTGAAACGTGCACTTTCTTCTACACGTTCGACAGCATGGTGCATTTCCCTCCGGAAATCGTGAAATCCTACCTTCCCGAGTTTTACCGTGTGATGTCCCCGAGCGGCTACGCGTTCATTCATCATTCAAACTACACCCAGGCTGGGCCAAAGAAAGATTTCCGCCAAAACCCTCATTGGCGGAACTACATGTCGGCCGAGATCTTCGCGGACCTGGCCCGGGCCGCAGGTTTTACGGTTGTCGAACAGACGTTTCACGATTGGGGCGTGCCTAACCTCGATTGTATATCGCTGCTAAAGAAGGCCTAAAGCTCACTTGAGATCAAGGAGTCTCCCTAGTCACTAAGTGCAAGATCCTGGCACCCCACGGCGTTAGGTTTCGCCGTATTGCGACCCAAATGGTGGTGTCATAGATGTGGCAGTGGTGGATTGCAGTTTGAGTAAGATGGTAGAAACAAAAACTCTGGACCAACGAACGAAGCCGGCGACAGCCTCCTCTGCAATCGCCCTGCAAAGGATACTTAACGTCATGCACGCAGTGATACTGCGTGACATCCGAAGCCGCTTTTTCAACAACGGCCTAGGCGCCTTAATTCCGCCATTGATGCCAATAGCACATGCTCTAATTCTGCTACTAATCTACACACTTACAAGCCGAACGGCGATTTTTGGTGACGACTTATTTTTATTTTTTGCCACTGGCCTTATACCGGCTTTGACTTTCTCGTATATTTCAAGATTTATGGCAGCATCTCTTCTAACGAATAAGAATATGTTGGCCTTTCCTGCAATTCATTTGCTCGATATTATTCTAGCGCGCTGCGCTCTCGAACTCATCGGGATTGTAATCTCAGTTTTTGTAATGTTTATCATTTTATTATCAATTGGCTCGGACCCCTACCCCCGGCAACCGGACCAAGCTCTTTTGGCAATGCTGAGCACTGCGCTTCTTGCCATCGGCGTCGGTATTATAATCAGCGTTATTTCGGCGATATATCCGTTTTTTGCGAGATTCTACTCCCTCTTTGTGGCTATAATATATCTCACCTCCGGCGGACCAATTTACCTGTATATATTTCCGAATGAGTTAATCTATTATTGCACGTTCAACCCCGTTTTTCACGCGGTTACTTGGATGCGTAGCGCATACTACCTAGGTTATCCAACCCAGGCGCTGGATAAACTCTACTTAATTGGCTTCGGAATCCTGTGCCTTTGCATAGGCTTGTTGATGGAAAGGCTTCTGCGCAAGAAACTTCTCTCCCACTGAGCCCCCATAATTAAAATCAACTTCCACTTTACTGGAACTAGCGATTTTGGGTAGAGCATGTCCTGTTGATCTCAGTTGTCGAGGGTATCGACTGTCACGGCTGGCGAGGCATGAACATCTCTCCGACTCGTTTCGTGAGAGACCAATGCTGCGCCCATTACCGAAGATTGCGATGAGCCATCAGCGTCCTTCAGCAATCTTGCCAAAGTATGCAGGCTTGCGAGATTGACGTGCGGGACCGCCCAGGCCCAGATGCAGGCGCTGCCTTTCAACCGCAGCGTATCTATTGAAGCAGGCCAGCAGCTCTTCCGGTGTAAGAACCTGCGACCGACCGTCAGCAAACTCGGATGGCACGCCGAACGGAAGCAAATCTTTCGAGAGGGAGAAGCGATCCGAGTTTAGGTCTGTGGAAAGTAGAACAAAAATCAAAAGTGGCCCAAGCAAGCTTCACCCCAAGTTTCGAACCGGCAAGCGGTCTTGTCTCTATATGTCCAGCAAACTGGCGTCGAACCACACGTCTTCATAACCTGGTGCGATTAGAAACCGCCATCCAGGAGGAAGCCCTAGATAAGGCACAACAGCCGGGCAACTCACTGACAAATGAGACACATGCATCGGCTTGAAGAAATCCGCGTCCTCAGGAGGAAAATCTCGCCCGCCCCAAATGTACCAGCCGCAGGTGCCATTCTCCGGCGGCTGCCTCAGGCCGTTTAGCGGCTGCTCGCCCTGCAGTGCGCCTTCAGAGATGCCCAGTTTCGAAGACGGTTCAGCAACGCTAAATTCGACATTGTGGCGTAGACATACCTCAACTTGATCTTGATCCACGGCTTGCTCCCTGATCGTTGGAGCGTAAGCAAAGGCTAGATCGGGAGCAAGAGGCGTGAATTGGGCTTTAGACCCGGAACGAGCCAGTGACTAAGTCCAAAGCAGGCGGAAACTTTGCGCCGGTGTGGACAATGCCCCGATGGAAAGCTCGTCCCATCGCTCAAACAGAAAGGACGGCATGCAGGGTCTACAGGGCCCGAGACAATGAAAAAGGCCGACGTGTTCGATTACATTGAGCGCTTCTACATCCGACGTGTCGGCTTTTCGACACTCGGTTATCTCAGCCCGATGGATTGAAAACAAGGTGGGATCAGCTTAGCTCGGTGTCCCAAAACCGGCAGCAGGCCAAGCGCGCTTGCAGAAGCTAAACAGGTGGTATGGTGGCCGCGTTCATGACCAGCTTGGATGTGGACGAGAGACTTCTGCCGAATTTCGCCACTACCTGGCATTGCGGTCTTGTTGTTAGTGCGCAGCTAAAAGCAAAAGGTGTAGCGCGATGAGTAGCAAATGGCAGTCAGAGCAAGTTTGGCGTGATGCACTTTGGTCGGCTCGCGAGCAACTGCGTAGCATGAAAATTAGCGGAGAAGGTGCCCAGCGGATCGCCCAGCAGCGTAGACAGGTCGAGCGTATTCGATCCGCTGGACTTCCAACCTGGCAGGAGAGAATTGAATGGGGAGGGTTTGAATTTCCTCCTTCTTCCGACTAGGAGACCGGACTACGGTCTAAACCCTTCAACCCTTATTCCCCGCTCGGTTTCGATGAGAGGGAATTGGCCTAGTAGAGCTATAGCTGTACGGAATGCATCTAGCTCTTGGACAACCTGGCGTGCGGGTAGCTTGTTTGGTCTTGGCCAAGAGGCGACAGCCGGTATCTCAAGCCATTCTATGGCGCGTAGCTCCACCGGACCGTATTCACGACTGTCTATGTAGGGCGTCGGACACCACAACGCTCCGTGGTCCGGAAGCCGCATCACACGGGCTTCTGGAACATCCAGAAACTTCACAAGCATCTGGGTTTCTGCCACTGGCAGTTTGGCCCACGCTTCGAACACCTTCCGCCATTTGGTGTCTGACATCAAGGCGACAGAAAACTCGCGCCTAGCTCGGCGCGAGATGCACTGCAGTTCTGGTGTATGAACGCTCATATCAAAGCAATGTGCATGACAAAAGAAGGCTCGGCAAGGCGGATGTCCTATGAGCCATTTGCAGTCATCAGTCCCAGTCGTAAACCTCGCCACAGGCGGCACCGCCGCGCTCCTCGGCGACATGCCAACCCAACCACGTGGGCTCTTCTATCAAACCCCGAGCTGTCAACGCTCGAAAAATATCTCGCGCCAGTTCCTCTGGTTTGGGAACGAGGTCACTATCACTCACGAAGCAATCTAGCCTCCGGTGGGGAAAGTATCCTTCGGGTGGAATTCTCGCTTGGGTGACGAAGAATCGGGCACCCCCCTTCGACAAAGAGCCCCCATGCTTGTTTCTCTTGATATGGTAGATGCGGCCCGAACTGAAGTCCTCGTTGGCCGACCATTCGACGTAAAAATTATCGGACAATTCCAGGTCGATCATTCGGGTTCCTTAGCAAGCAGAATAGCGGATGCCTATCCCAGTAACCAACAGCTCCGAAAGCTGAGCGTGAGTGTTTCGGGGCTGAAGCATTCAAGATACAGAGGCGGTGGCTGCTGCCCTTTACACCCTTTCCGCCAATATGTGATGCTAGCTTGATGACGAGATCGCCTGAGATATCACTGCCCGAAAAACTACGGGAAAATGGCCGCTTGCGCGGAAATGAGTGGGCTTGGCCAGTTTGTGACATCCCTGCGGTTATCGAAGCAGCGCGGCTCGCTGGCTTGGTGAGCATTGGTGGGCAATTGCAGTTCCGATTCCCCGAGGCGACTTGTGAGCTTTATTGGATAGAGGTCGACACCTTCCCATTCGTTTCATCTGACCTCCCATGGCGTGAACGGGTCGAGCAAACAGCAGTGGTCGCTCTGTCGCAGTTTCGAGCGCTGCAGAAGGGCCACGATTTCCTTGCCGAAGGCCAGTGCACCTTCGGTCAACACCTGGATTCTTACAGAGCCGGCGGCGGCGATCCACGCGACGCAATGTGCTTCGTTTGGTATCTTGAGGCTACCGGAGATTTGGAACAGGTCTAATCCCGCGCTTCAGATGCATGTGGGGGCAGCTTGGGGTCAGGTGTGGCGGGATATTTTTCGCATAGAGTTTAATGATGGGAACCCGTTTTCTGGAAGCACGATGACAACGACCTACGATGATCTTGGTTCACTCGATGATTGGCTTTTACGGCAAGCCATAGAACAGGCCGAGCATGGGATTTCCATAGAAGATCAGCTCATCCCGCAGACGGTTCTTCGCCTCGGCCAGCCTCATGTATATCTCTACGCCACCGTTATGTTCGATGGTGAGGTTGCAAACGGCGGCCTCCAGCAGTTCTTCGATAATTCCTCCGGTGCTCTGGCTCCGACTGTTCGTGATGCCCTGCAAGAAATGCTCTTGCCCGAATACGCGGATATCATCGGGCAGATCATCGAGGGATTCGGGGAGCAATTTCCTCGCAATCAAAATGATCGGATGGAGCAAGTCGACCGCGATCCAAGGCTCCAGATCATGCTGGACACCGGCTCCGATTCCATCGACGTTTGGGGCAAAGAATACATTCTGGCGCGCGAAACTTGTGCGAGGAAGAACCGCTTATTGAAGTGATTTGCTCACCGGTATGTCGAAGCCCCGTTGCAGCCCCAGGCAGGGATCGGTCCCAGGGCGGGCTAGACACGCCTCACGCCTCAACCATACGTCTAAGAAACCCAGGAGAAGGAAGGTTCGTCAGGCGAAATGACGTCGAGGCAGTTTCCTCCGGTGACAAATCGATAATGTGTCGATCCTGGCCGCACGACTGCGAGAACCTCGCGCTGCGCTGCCCAGAATGGGCTCCCCTCCACCCGATGAGCGAAGTAGTTGGGCACATGTCCAACCGTCTTTTGCCCGTGCTCCTCCAGCGGCAGATGGACGTCATCGATGACGCGGAAGATGTCGACGTGATGAAAGAATACTCTCAATAAGTGGTCTTCTCCGCTGACCGTGAAGTAGGCTTCCAATTCATTGGCTCCGACGTCCTTGCGGCAGGTCATCTCAAGACGGCCGAGTTCGGCTGCCGTCGCTCCAGCTCCTAGGTCGAATTGGATTGGTCGATAGCTGATCACCGTTGCCCGCCATGTCTAAGCGCCGCTTCAATCGCGCGGCAGAAGTGATAGATGTAGTGCACAGAGACCGCAACGGGTCTAACGATCAGTATAGCAGCTAAACGTTGCAGACGGATGATTGGAGAGAGCCGGTGGCTGACGCCGAGTTTGTGTTATCAGAAGACCGAACCCACAGCTTCATCAGAGATTGGCTGTCGGACTGTGTCACGGCGACGGCGGACGGAAATCCGATCCAGTCCTGTATGCGATCCCCGCGCAACGCGGACAGGTCCTTTGCGTCGCATCGGCAGGGCGTTTGAAAACCCGATGGCAGTCGAGGCAAGCGAATTTTGTTAGCGAGCGTGTCATGGGGTCAGGCCATAATCTCGTCAGAGTGAACTCGGAAACCTGCCGAAACGGATGCCTCTTGCAAGTATGAGTTGATGGCTGGCAATTAGGGGGACGTTCTTTTGTCACGCTAGAGCCTGAGACGCGTCACCAGCTCCGCAATGTCGGGATTCGTGAATTCAGCAACAGGATCATCGCTCTTGTCGGGCCTGCGATGGTATTCTCCAGCGTCGAACGCGATGTAGATTTCATAAAAAGGTTCAGGAACTTGATTGGTGCCGGGCCCGAAACCCTCCAGCACCGCCCGCCACAGATCATTCATCAGGCCGTCACAGAAGGTGTAGCCCAACTCATTACGATGATAGCCTACTGCGATTTCCACAGCGGCGGTATTGTAGAAGTCATGGTTGTTGAAACCACCTGCCCATCGGACGACATCATCAAGTGTGAGGCGGTCCGGGCATATGCTGATCGCGAACTGTAGGAACTCTGATATGGCTCTCGTCCTTTTGTAGCGTCCCGATGCCTTACGGATGAATGCCTGTTGCAGCGTCAATGGCCGCGTCGGGGCCGATCTCGGTCACCGGCACCCCAGCCACCTCTGGCTGTGTGGTTGCCACTCAATGTCCGGCGCGTCCATGCAGAACTGTCGGCCCTGGATGACCAAACTCTGATGCAGCCACATTGACTATCAAAGTGGTGTCCTTGTCCCAATCATCGAAATATAAACCAAAGGGGTCACCAAGCCGGTCCTTCAATTTGAAGATATCCACGAACGCACCGCGCACCGCGCTTCGACAACCGTCTTCCATGTCGCACAGCACGTCGATGAGGTACCGGCCCAGCTCTTTGTCCTCGAAATCGCGAAAATATTCCTTCGCGAGGTGGATCGCAGGCATTCTCCTGAAGCCATCGTCCTTGTTTTTCATCCATTGGCGCAACAAAGGTCGATATCGTTCGACCAGACCAAGATAGCGACATAACGCTTTGATTGCGTACTCCGCGTAGACGTTGTTCTCCTCACCATGCAGATAGGCTTCCAACAGTGGTGCGTCGCTAGCGCCGCCACAAAGCCCGACGATTTGGATTGCATCAACGACGCCTCCGTCGCGTCCTCGGAGGATGTTCCGGGCGAGTTCGACCTCTTCTGGTGAAATAGGCCCTGACTCCAAGCCCTTGGCACGATTTGCAATGTTTGCGACGCTAATGCTGTTCATGAACATCCCGTGGTCGGCGACAGTAGTTTATTTAACGCCAGCACCGTTGGCGAGCAACGACGCTAAGGACGGAGGGACAACGTCGGCAGCTTGTCGCGCTATCGTAGACCCATTACAACTCTGTATCAGGTAAGATGATTAGCGACCGCTTCCATGCGCTTTTCTGACGCCCAACCTCGTCACGTCCTTTGCTTTCTGGGGCCGGCCGGCACCTACTCTCCACTTGGTGATTCAATTGGGTCAGCAGTTGACGATTACGCTCATGAGTTCGGGATCGACCAGGCCTATTCCCAAGAGACTCCGGACAGTCGCATGACGAAGACGATTTCAGGTATAATCCTTACGAGGCTGTCTATGTGAATGCGGCTCACGAGCCTCGGGGCTATTCAACCGATTGGTCAATGACCCGGAACAGGCGTTGATTCGGTCACTAGTGAACGCAGCAGAAATTTCCTGTTCTACCCGCGTGACGAGACCGTCCAATGTCTGGCAGCAGACTGGTCGTTCAAGAGAGAACCGTGACTGCCCGTCATGACGCTGATGCGCCATCAAAGGCGTTTACGCACCACCCTCCACTTGTATCGCGACAAGCTGTTGAATAGGCTCATCCGATGGAGTGGGAAAAGGTCTTACAAGCGGTCGACGATGATCCGAAAGGAGCATCTATCGACGATCATACATTGCAAAATCTCGCGGCTCTTGTGAGGTATGGAGAGGCAGAGTTGCTGCCGCCGTCAACTGTCGGAAAAGGGTATTACCCGTCAGCCGTGATCGATTGGGACAATCTCCAGAAGCAGATCGAGGTTTTCGAAGATCGTTTTGAAATCTACGATTTTTCTCCGGTGCCAACAGCCATTCAACACGTCGTTGTCGAAAAGCTCGGTCAGCTTCCAGATCAGCTTCTACCGCTGTTAAAGCCGCTCAAGCGGTAGCTTGTGACTTTCGACCATGATCGATTTGGGCCGAGAAGCGCCTTCCGCGTCGCGCCAAGACGGGAATTGAAGTTTTGGCAAGTTTTAGTAGTTGCGCGCCAGGAGGAGCCATGTCGCAAATCTTGCTTCCCGAATACGCTGCTTCGATGCTGAAAGAATCATGATCTTGCAAACTATCCTCAACGACCTTGCTGCGATTTTGAATGAGGGGGCAACTAACTATACTGTCTTTCTGAGGTCCTTCGAGGTCGACCCGACCGCCCCGGAGGCATCTGAAATTCTGATCAGAGAAGCGCTGGGGGCGGAGACCATAGTGGGAGAAATCAAACAAGTTCAAGGCGCGTCCGTCTGGCCCACTATAGAAGCAGCATTGACCTTTACCGGTGACCACAACGCAGGACCTTCTTCAGCGGTGTTTTCGTCTGAAGTTTTCCAAACAGCGTTAGCCAGAACGAGAAACCAAATCGACGGCCTGGTTGCTGAGGCGACAGGAATTGAAGTTTTCTGGTTACGAGACGGCCACCCGGACTATCCCGTGTACTGGGACTTTTCCTTTCTGGTACGGAAAAATGCGGGAGCCATGATCCTAATCGGATCGAGTTCAGATTGACAGATTTTAGCGGCCCCGGAACGTCCGCTTCGGGACCAGTTGGAGAAATCCGGTAGTTCAATTCGGCGGGGTACCTCCTCGCGAATCGGAAAGTCGACATGCCTAAAGAACCGGTAATCATCTCGCTCAAAGAGAGCTTGCGTTCACTGAGAGTCAGTTTCCTACAGTTTGGTACACCGCTCCTACAAATCGCAGACACGCTGGGACCGCCGAAAGGATGGATAACCAACGCATATGACGAGCCGGTACCCTTGTATTGGGTCTATCCGGGCGGTCTGGAATTATCTTTTGAACCGGAACCGCCTTACCGATTGACTGCATTCAAACTTTCGCCCGTAGGGAGACATAAAGGGAGGATGACCAACTTCAGTTACTATGTTCGGATGCGCAACGACTTTCCGATGATCGTTTCCTCGGTCTCTGACTTCCTGCGAAGTGGTTTATGGGACTTAGAAAAAGTGAAAGTCGGCATCTGTGCCGAACCGAACTACCCGGTACTCGATATTTGTATAGGAGGCCTACGGATACCTTTCCTGATGAGTTCGGAGCGAGAGGATGCACTTGAAGATCAACTTTTACGGAGCGGCAATGAGCTAGATAGGAGAATTGCCTTACTTGATCCGAATTGTGACTTCTTTGGAGCCTACTTCTCACTTGAAAACGTTGAAGTTCAGCGATTCCCAAGTGAGGGGTGGACGACGATCAGCGGCGATGAATACCTTCGCCAGCTAGACTCAGAGGAACAAGCGTCTGCTGAGGGCCGACGTTCGCTTTCCGTTTCGCACCAATAGGAGCCGAACGGGGCTACATATC
>NZ_PVBM01000070.1 GCF_002968575.1 Neorhizobium huautlense
GTATCCGTCCGAGCGAGACCGCCTGTGAATATTGAGTAAAACAGTTCAGACCCTGTCCTTATTCCCATGCATAAGGACAGTTGGACGGATGGAGATTTTGGGAGGAGACAGCGGGTCTCGGGTGAGCCGTATCGAGGTGATCAACACCGGTCGGCGGCGTCGCTTTAGTGAGGATGAGAAGCTGCGGATTGTCGCAGAAAGCTTTGCGGGGAGAGGCCGGGCGTCGGCCACGGCGCGTCAGTACGGCATCAGCCGCTCCTTGTTGAACCGTTGGCGCAAGTCGGTTCGCCAGGGTTTGCACGGTCAGAAACAAACCGATGGTTTTGTGCCGGCGCTCGTCGTGCCGGAAACTTTTATGCCGGTGAAGCAGTTCACTCCACCTGCTGCGATGGAGCATCTGGTGGCGCCTTCTTCCGGCCGCATGGAGATTGTCGCGGCGAACGGCCGTCGTGTGGTCGTGGACGGCAGCGTCGACGTTGAGGCGCTGCTGCGGATCATGCGAGGGCTGGAGACGTTGCGGTGATCACGCTTCCTTCCGGTCAAAATGTGCGGGTGTGGATTGCAACGGGCCATACCGACATGCGGTGTGGGTTTCCATCCCTTGCGTTGCGGGTGCAGGAGGTGCTGAAACAGAACCCTCTGGACGGCAATCTTTTTGTGTTTCGCGGTCGCAGTGGATCACTGATAAAAGTGATCTGGAGTGACGGTCAGGGGAGCTGCCTTTTTACAAAAAAGTTGGAGCGCGGCCGGTTCGTCTGGCCGTCTGCGGAAGGCGGCGCGATCGCGATATCGCCTGCGCAGCTCAGTTATCTTCTGTCCGGAATTGATTGGCGCCATCCGCAGGAAACCTGGCGTCCGACGAAGGTTGGCTAGCATTATTCAATTGAAAATACAGGGTAAATCTGATCGAATGGCGTCATGATCTCGAAGCCTTTCGATCTTCCTGCGGATGTTGTTGGCGCTTACCTGGCGCTGCTTGGCGAGCATGAAGCCTTGCAGGCTAAACACGCTATCGCAGTTGCGGAAGCGGCCAATGCGCAGGCGATGCTCTCTGACAACGAGGCACTGATCGTTGCTCTGGAATTGAAGATCGAGAAGCTCAGGCGCGAGTTGCGAGGCCAGCGCTCTGAGCGCACGGCGCGCCTGCTCGACCAGTTGGAACTGCAGCTCGAGGAACTCGTGACGGCGGCGACGGAGGATGAGGTCGCGGCGAAAGCAGCAAGCGCCAGAACCTCGAGCGTACGTTCGTTCACGCGCAAACGGCCGGTGCGCAAGCCATGGCCGGTCGATATCGAGCGCGAACGTGTTGTCATCGAGCCGCCGACGACTTGCGCCTGCTGTGGCGGTTCGCGCCTGTCGAAGCTGGGCGAGGACGTCACCGAGACGCTCGAGGAGATTCCGCGTCGGTTCAAGGTGATCGAGACGGTTCGGGAAAAGTTCACGTGTCGTGACTGTGAAGGCATCAGCCAGCCGCCGGCACCCTTCCATGCCACGCCGCGCGGCTTCATAGGTCCTCATCTTTTGGCGACGATCCTGTTCGACAAGTTCGGCATGCACAGCCCGCTCAACCGGCAAAGTGCCCGGTTTAAATGCGAGGGGATCGATCTTTCGACCTCGACGCTGGCCGACCAGGTCGGGTACGCAACAGCCGCTGTTATGCCCGTCTTCGATCTGATCGAGGCGCATGTCTTTGCGGCCGAGCGTCTTCACGGTGATGACACCACCATTCCCATTCAGGCCAGGGACAAATGCACGACCGGACGCATATGGACTTACGTGTGCGATGACCGGCCATTCGGGGGAACGGCGCCGCCAGCCGCAATCTATTATGCGTCGAGCGACCGGCGCGGCGAACATCCGCAGAAGCACCTGGCCAGATACGGCGGCATTCTACAGAGCGATTGCTACAATGGCTTCGAGCCGATCGCTGTTGCCGCAACGAAAGAGGTGCCGATCACCTTCGCCTTTTGCCATGCGCATGCGCGGCGCAAATTCTTTGAGCTGGCCGATATCCAGAAAAGTGCGCGAGATCGCAAACGCAAGGGCAAGCCGATCTCGCCGATCGCATTGGAAGCCGTCAAGCGCTACGACGAATTGTTCGAGATCGAGCGCCAGATCAACGGATTGAGCGCCGAAGAACGCCTGGCTGTGCGACAGGAGAAGAGCAAGCCGCTGTTCGATGACATGCACGAGTGGTTGACGAAAGAACGCGCCACGCTCAGTAGATCGTCTGAGGTCATCGAGCCGATCGATTACATGCTGAAGCGCTGGGAGGGCTTTGCCCTCTTCCTAGAAGACGGGAGAGTTTGTCTCACGAATAACGCAGCCGAGCGGGCGCTGAGAAGTGTCGCATTGGGAAGACGGAACTGGACCTTCGCCGGTTCGCAGCGTGGGGCCGATCGTGCCGCTGTCATGCTGACCGTCATCACCACCTGCCGCCTCAACGATATCGACCCAAAGGCGTGGCTTGCCGATGTCCTGGCTCGCATCGCCGACCATCCTGTCACGCGCCTGCATGAACTGCTGCCCTGGGAGTGGAAACGTGCATCGGCGGCAACCATCATGCTGGCGGCCTGACGATGGTGGCTTGCGTCGTCCGCCTGAAGGTCACCCTCGATCGTGTCGAGCCGATAGTGATGCGGCGCGTTGTCGTGCCGTTCACTATCAGGCTCAGTCGGCTGCACGAGGTATTGCAAGCGGCGATGGGCTGGACCAACAGCCACCTTTACGAATTCCGCATGCGTGACGTCGGCTTTGGGTTGCCTGACGAGGAATGGGGGGATGGTCCGATCGATGCCCGCAGGGTCTCGCTGCTGTCGGCAGTCCAGGACACCGGCGCGAAATCGTTCAAGTACCTCTATGACTTTGGTGACGGTTGGGAACACAGCATCAAGATCGAGCGCACCTTTCCGGCAGTCGGCACGGAAGGACCGATGCTCCTCGAAGCAACGGGACACTGCCCACCCGAAGACGTGGGTGGTCCATGGGGTTATCAAGAGTTCCGCGAGGCGCTTGCGGACCCGGCGCACGAGCGACATGCCGAAATCCTCGAATGGTGGGGCAGCAGCGATTATCATCCCGCCGCCGCCAACTTCTCGCAGCTCAACAAAGCCGTCGATGACCTGGCTGCAAAATGGGCCCGAAAAGCGCGACGCAAAACCTGAACGCCGGGCTGTGGGTGAAGGCCGAAACTGGATTTTACCGTGTAAACAACCGGCGGAACAGTTCTTCCGAACGCCGTAGACCTTCGTCCGTCAGGACCAGCGACTTCGACTTGTTCACCGGATCACAGATCAGTCCCTTCTCATGCAACCGGTCCGTCGTCGCCCAGTCAAATCCCTTCCAGGCGCAACGTTCGTTGTGGAGCGTCAGCCATAACAGGGCCAGGACCGCGTCATCGATTTTGTCCTCATCGATCTCCATTCTGTCATGATATCACGCGCGAGACTTCAAGTCCTGCGGCCCACCTCGGATGGATAC
>NZ_PVBM01000071.1 GCF_002968575.1 Neorhizobium huautlense
GGCTCGCGCCTGACTTGCTTCCGGGCCTCAAAGGTCCGTATTCTTGGTGACGCGGGGTGGAGCAGCCCGGTAGCTCGTCAGGCTCATAACCTGAAGGCCGCAGGTTCAAATCCTGCCCCCGCAACCACTGAGACTTGTAACAGCATCCATTCCTGCTCACGCTCGGCCAGCAAGGCTTCGCAGCGGCGCAGGAATTTTGTCTTGTCCGCTAGTGACTTGAACTCCCCAACGGAACGTCTACGGACAAACTCCGCCGCTTGCTGATCCCGCAGTTCCCGCGAAACCTCGCGCCACGCTTCCTGGGCAGCCAGAATAGCGGCAAGGAGGCCGTGAATGATTCCGCCGTCTTGCCATCTGCCGATGGCGCAATGACCACCTTTTGCACCAACTGGCAATCGATCTCCAGCTTTCCTCCACCCCACACTCCCGCGTTGACAGCATGGTCTTGACGGCGGAAACCGCGCTTTTGAGCAGGCCGACATTGACTACTGCTTTCGCTTCGATGCCTTCCCGAGGATCGGGTTCTTCATGCCTGCGGTGGCCTGACGGTCACAGCGACAGGCATTAAATTCGATCTGCATCAGGCCGGAACGATCATCGTTCCAGGAAATGGCTTCTGCAATGTAGAGCGCTGCCTGCTGCCTTGCCGCGGACGCAGTCAAACGATGCGCTCTTCGGGAGCGAAACGCATCGCGAGCAAGATAAGCAGACCGATCCCGAGAGCCATCATGACCCATGCTTGTGACAAATCATCTGAATGGCCGCGCAGCCAGCCGGCCGCAAAGGGCATGACGCTTGCGATAATATAGCCGCCTCCTTGGACGAAGGCCGAGAGGCGGCCGGCACTCGCCGGTTCGTCGGCGTGGTCGAGCGTCACGATCAGCGACAGAGGAAACAGCGCGCCGATCCCCAGTCCAAGCAGGATCATTGCGGGAAGTGCCATAGTCAGTGGCATGGTGATGAGGCAGATCAGGCCGGCGAGAATGGCGAAAAGTGCGGTGGCCAGCGGTCCCCGCCGATCAGGAAAGCGGTTGATTAAAGCCGATACAGCAAGACCGGCGACAACCTCCATCAGCGTAAGACCCGCGAGCATATAGCCGGCAATATCTTCGCTGCGCCCCAGTTGAATATAGAAAGGTGGTAGCCATGCCAGGACAAGCGTATAGGCGCCCGTACCGACGCCAAAGAAGATAAGCAGGAGCCAGGCTTTGCCGCTTTTCAACGGTGATCGACCCACGGTTTGACGGGATGCCGTTTGTTTCACGCAGGCATCCGAAGAGGATGCTCCTTTCCACAGAACAAGGGCAAGGAGAGCAGGCAGCCCCCACAGCCCCAGCATCGCTTCCCAACCTACGAAACGGGACAAACCAGCCGCAGTCGCGGCTGCCATGGTTGCGCCCCCCATGATGCCGGTTGAGTACAATCCCATGACGCGCCCTGCGTCCAACGGGAATACCCGCTTGATGAATCCGGGCATCAACGCTTGAACGGCAGCAATGCCGAGACCGTATACTGCTGCACTGGCAAGAAGCCCGGCACTGGAAAACCAGAGGAGCCGCGAAATGCAGGCAAGCGCAATGATCGCTACTCCCAGGGCAATGCCGCGTCTATCCCCGATCGATTGCTGCAGGGGAGAGCCGGCGAGGGCGCCCAATCCCATTAGAAAAACCGGAAGCGTCGTCAGCGCCCCAGCGCCAGTCGATGTCAGGCCCGATCCTGCTTCGATCCGGTCGAGAACGGGGCCCAAAGCCGCAAGTGCCGGCCGCAAGTTCAGCGCAACGGCGACAACGGCGATTATCGAAAGGGTGTTCGAAGCGGAGGATGTTTCATAGCTTTTGGGTTGCACATCTTGATGTTGGAGCACGTTCTATATCTCTTGCTATTAAGAATCTTGACATCGAGATAAATGACATGGTTGAAAGCATCAACAGTTTTATACGACGGCGTCGATGAGTTGCGTGCTTGCGCAGGATTAAAAACCAACGGACTGAACCGATGCTCCGAGAACAGAAAGCCCGACATGCCACAGGTGGATCCGCGACCGGCCATGACAACACCGGCCCCTACACGGCTGAATCATCGCGAACATTCGTAGAATCGAGGCACGAATATGAGTGAGCCTATTAACAGCTTGGATCCCGCAGCTGCTGCAGCAGAACAATGGCGGAGGGAGCGTCCTGACATTGATCCCTTTCCGATGGAGGTGCTCGGCCGTCTCGGAGAGATCACGCTGATCATCATGCGCGATCGTCTCACTCCGTTTTTTGCGGAGCATGGCCTACAAAGCGGGGAGTTCGACGTCTTGGCAACATTGCGGCGCTCGGGCGCACCCTACGAACTCACCCCCACCCGGCTTTATGAATCCGCAATGCTCTCTTCAGGTGGAATGACGGCTCGTATAGATCGCCTTGAACGAGAGGGTTTGGTGGAGCGACGAAACCATCCGACCGATCGACGCGGTACACTGGTGGCTTTGACCCCCAAAGGTGTCTCGTTGATCGACGGGATCCTTGCGAAGCATGTCGAAAACGAGCGCCTGGCGCTGGCAGGATTAACAATGGCCGAGCAACATCAGTTCAACGCTCTTTCCATTAAGCTTCTTGCAGGCTTACGACATACACAATCACGGTGAATGCGCCAGGAGCGGTCCTTCCGAAGGCATGCCAGTGGGGTGAGCCGCCTGCGAAGGTCATCGTAAAATTCTGCAAGCCACGGTAGGTCAATGAAAGACTTCCAGGAGAGATTCGTGGCCTCAACCTTGGAGGAGGCCGCTCCGGGCTCTCTGACCCTCCTTGCTGTAACAGATGAAGACCGAGCGCTTGGATGCATCTGATCCCGCGCCGCGATGGAGTAACTGATGAAGCCTGCGGCCACGTCGCCATCATCGACGTTGTTGAGGAAGCCGAGGGAACAGGCGCGCTATCAACTTTTGCGCGCCTCAGGGTTTCGTGGCCGAATCTAGTCGGATGGTCAAACCCTTATAGGCTATCCATTCCAGCTATGCCCGATGCCGGCGCGTTCCGAGACCTGAACTATGAACGTCTTCGCAATAGTATGTCCTCTCTTACGGAGCCGTATAATGGCCCTGAAGCTCTCTCGACCCTCCCGCCGGTTCATATGAAGCTCTTGCTCAAGCTTGTTTCCTTCTGCCTGGTTGCACTGGTCGTTCTGCCGGTTGCGGTGGGTAGCGCCTACGAGGTGTTGTCGCGGCATTGGGCCAGGGCAAAATACCCGCCTCCGGGCAGACTGATTGACGTTGGAGGACGTAATATCCACCTTGATTGCCATGGCCAAGGATCGCCGACCGTCATTCTTGAAGCGGGACTGGACAATTACGGGACGCTTTCGTGGGCAAAGGTACATGACAGCGTCGCACGCCTTACCCGCGCTTGTGCCTATGATCGCGCCGGAATTATGTGGAGCGAGCCGAAGTTCACGTCGCAGCACGCCGATGCCGTGGCAG
>NZ_PVBM01000072.1 GCF_002968575.1 Neorhizobium huautlense
GGCGAGCCAAGCATCGCAGACTGCCGCTATTATCGACGGGGTGGTGCATTATGTAACCATCATTGACCCGCGCCACGGCCTTGCGGGTCAGCGTCTTGAGCTGGTGTCAGTCCAGTCCGGACGCGGGGCGGCATTTGTTGTTGTGCGATTACCTGACGGACGCCACCGTTCCATTCGCCGGTCGGTCACCGACCTTGTAACCGCTTCGCCTGAAGCGCGGAGCGAGCTGAAGTCGGCGCCTC
The DNA here is from genome assembly GCF_002968575.1 of Neorhizobium huautlense. GTDB lineage: Bacteria > Pseudomonadota > Alphaproteobacteria > Rhizobiales > Rhizobiaceae > Neorhizobium > Neorhizobium huautlense. Next base: position 243 of record NZ_PVBM01000072.1, read on the forward strand.
GCATCAGCGTTCGAACCCTGCTCACATTGATGCGCCATTTAGACAGCATGGTTACCTCCCGTTCCAAGGAGGTGATTCGCGATGACCGTGCAATCGAATCCGTACCGGTATCGTGTAGCGTCTCAGTCCCTCGTAAAGCTTCTGACCCCCAATACGACACTCCCGCGTCCGTGGCCCGATCTGCCGCCAGAGACGCAGAAACAAATCGTTCAAAAGTTTGCACCCCTGTTGATGCGGATGCGGTCGATCCGCGCGCCGGCAAAGGTGGATCGACATGCTGAGAGCGACGAATAGCCCGGACGAGCGTATCACTGCCGAGCATCGCGGCAAGCTCGCCTACATTTATGTCCGCCAGTCTTCTGTAAATCAGGTGCGGCATCATCAGGAAAGCACGCAGCTTCAGTATCGTCTCGTCGATCGTGCCGTCGGCCTTGGCTGGCCACATGAACGCGTGCACGTCATCGATGACGATCTGGGCAAATCCGGTTCGGGCAGCGTTGAGCGAGAGGGCTTCAAGAAGTTGATCGCGGAGATCGGGCTGGGCAATGCTGGGCTTGTCATCAGCCTCGACGCCTCCCGGCTCGCCCGCAACAATCGTGATTGGCATCAACTCCTTGATCTGTGCGCATTGTTCGGCGTTATTATCGCCGACGGCGAACGGCTCTACGACCCTTGCGCTTACCACGACCGCCTGTTGCTCGGCCTATCTGGCATCATGAGCGAAGCGGAGTTGCACCAGATCAGGCAGCGCCTTCATAAGGGTGAGCGCCAGAAAGCGGCACGCGGCGAATTGCGGCTTTGCCTTCCTGCTGGATTGGCTCATGACCGCTCGGGCCAGATCACTCTCAATCCCGACGAGGAAGTGCAGGCAAGGCTCGACCTCGTCTTCAGCAAGTTCCGCGAATTAGGAAGCGCGCGGGCTGTGATGCGCTATCTGCGAAAGGAGAATTTGCCGCTACCAATACGCCCGCTGCGTGGTCCGGCGCCGCACGAAGTCGTGTGGCAAGAGGCCACCAACCCACGCGTGCTCAGCATTCTCCATAATCCCGGCTATGCTGGAGCCTATGTCTATGGTCGGCGGCGGCAAACTGGCGGGCGCATTCGTCAGGACGTGTATCGGCCGCGGACGGCCAAGGTGCCCATCGAAGACTGGGAGGTCTGTTTGCAAGCGGCCCATCCTGGTTACATCGGCTGGGAGGAGTTCATGGACAACCAACGGCGACTGGAGAACAACATCAACCGCTACGAAGCCGGCCATACGGGAGCGCCACGCAAGGGCGCCGCACTGCTGCAGGGCATCGCTGTTTGCGGGCGGTGCGGTCGGCGGATGAGTTTGCGCTATAGCGGCCCTGCAGCGAACTATCCCGTCTACACATGCCGTGCCGATCGCGGTCACGACGGAGGGCCGTTATGTCAGGAGGTACGCGCTCTGCCCGTCGACGCACGCATCGAAGGCATTCTACTCGAGGCTCTGGCCCCGGACAGGATCGCTATTGCCATCGCCGCACTGGGTCAGATCGAAGAGGAAGCACGCCAGCTTGAGCGTCAATGGGCATTGCGGCGTGAACGGGCGCGCTACGAGGCAGAAAGAGCCCGACGCCAATACGACGCAGTCGAACCCGAGAACCGCCTGGTGGCCCGGTCGCTGGAGCGAGCATGGGAAGAGAAGCTGCGTACAGCCGAGGCCATCGAGCAGGACTATGAACGGTGGCGCTCCGACGAGCCCCTCGTCCTGAGCGAGGCAGATCGCGACGGGTTACTGGCGCTCGGGGAGAACCTGCCTGGCATCTGGCATGCCCCATCGACCACGGCGGCCGAGCGAAAGAGCATCCTGCGCCTCATCATCTGCGAGGTCGTTCTCGACCAGAAACGGCTGCAAGGACAGGTCTGGATCAAGATCCTGTGGCAAACGGGAGCGACAAGCGAGCACTCTGTCCAAAGGCGCATTCATACCTATGGCGACTATATCGATGTCGACAAATTACGAGCGCGCGTGGCGGAGCTGAACGCTGCTGGCAAAATGGATAAGGAAATCGCCTCATCGCTAAACTCGGAAGGCTTTCTTGCGGCACGGAATTGCGCCTTCAAGGGTGAGAATGTCTGGCTCTTGCGCAGGCGTTGGGGCATTCCAACCGTCAAAATCAACGGCACGAGCTCCAATCCCGTCAGGTGGCCGGACGGAACCTATTCCGTTCAAGGGGCCGCCGCGGCCTTGGGCATCACACCACAGGTCATCTTCGATTATCTCGCCCGCGGATGGCTCAAGGGACACCAACTCGCCAAGGGCCAGCCATGGCAGATCGAATTGACGCAGGACCAGATCGGCATCCTGCGCGCTCGCGCTCAACGCAATAGACGATCGAGGAAACAGGCATCATGAAATCATTGGTGAT
>NZ_PVBM01000073.1 GCF_002968575.1 Neorhizobium huautlense
GCACAACTACCGACATTCTGCATACGTTTCCCGTTATTCGACGATTGCCTATCCTTGGCACCCGCTGTTCGGGAAGAAAGTGCAGGTCTCACCGTTCAGGCGTGGCAAAAGTTTAATCTGCATCTACACGGATGAGCGTCCAGATCTGTGCCGCGAGTTGCCGAATTGGATGTTCGATCAAAGCTATTGCACTACCATGGCGCTAGGGCTGCCTGAGATCAGCATTGCCAGTCTCAACGAATTGGCAGCGGCGCTGGCATCGTTCGGCGCGACTCACGCAAGAGGAGCAAAATCCCGTCCTTCGAGGAAGAAGGAGAAGGATGATGCGAAGCAGGCGACATCAAAATCGCGACCAACTCGTTCTGCAGTTGGAGCGCCAAAATCTTCAGGTTCCGGCGGTCAAGAACGTCAAAGGGTTGGTGGAAGCGCTGGCGGATCTTCTGCTGGAAGCTTTGGACGCGAACAGAATGACGAAGACGGGAGGCGTTGATGAACACGAAGATCACGCCTGACCATCTTGGCCGCGCCGCTGTGGTCTATGTCCGCCAGTCCACAATGACTCAGGTCACCGGCAATCTGGAAAGTCAGCGCCGGCAGTATGATCTGGCTGGAGCTGCCGCAACGACCGGCTTTGCATCGGTGACCGTAATCGATGACGATCTCGGCCGCTCCGGCTCAGGCAGCATGGAACGGCCTGGATTCGAACGGCTTGTGGCACAGGTCTGCTCCGGCGATGTGGGAGCGGTCTATTGCATCGAGGCATCCCGCCTGGCGCGCAATGGCAGGGACTGGCATCATCTGATCGACCTTTGCGCACTTGCCGGTACGCTGGTCATCGATCCGGATGGTGCCTATGACCCGCGGCTCGTCAACGATCGTCTGCTGCTTGGATTGAAAGGCACGATGTCGGAGTATGAGCTTAGCTTGATGCGTCAGCGCGGCATCGCAGCACGCGATTCCAAGGCTGGACGCGGGGAACTGCGGTTCATGTTGCCGCCGGGCTTGTGCTGGAGCGAAGTGGGCAAGATCGAGATCGACCCGGACGAGCATGTGGCTGAGACGATCAGGCTTGTCTTTGCCAAATTCCGGGAGCTGGGAAGTGGACGACAGGTCTTTTTGTGGCTGCGGTCGGCCGATATCAAGATGCCGGTCGTTCTGCGCAATGTCGACGTCTGCAAGCTCGTCTGGAAAGCGCCGGCGTACCACAGTGTCATGCAGATTCTCCACAACCCACTCTATGCAGGCGCCTACGCCTTCGGAAGACGCGCGCAGCGAACGCGGATCATCGATGGTCGCGCTCGCAAGGCCACTGGGGTGCGCAAACCCCGGGATGAATGGAGCGTGTTGCTGCGCGACAATCATCAAGGTTACATCAGTTGGCGGGAATACGAGGAGAACCACAAGCTCCTGGCCGAGAACGCGCACATGAAGAAGAACTGCGATCGCAAGTCAGCGCGTGGTGGCCGTGCCCTTTTGACCGGGCTGATGCGATGCGGTCGCTGTGGCCGAATGATGCGCGTCTTCTACGGCAGCGCGAAGGGCAACGCGCATCGCTATCAGTGCCGCGGCGACGATGCACACGTGGGTGTCGGCCTTTGTATCGGCATTGGCGGCGTCAGGGTCGATCGCGCCGTTGCGGTCCAGATTCTGGAAGCGGTGTCTGATCGTGCCGTCGAAGCGGCAATCTTCGCCTCGGATCAAGTCGAGCGGTCTCGAAGAGATGTCATTGCGGCACTCGAGCGGGACCTCGAAGGCTCACGCTACGAAGCGCTGTTGGCTAGTCGCAGGTATGAGCTTGTGGACCCGGCCAAGCGGCATGTTGCACGCGAACTGGAGGCCCGATGGAATGATGCCCTGGAACGAGTGGGCGTGCTTGAGCGCAAGATCAAGGACCTGTCCGCGCTGTCAGCGGCGCGCCCCGTCATCGATCGTGGCCGACTCCTGCAGCTTGCTCAGGATCTCCCGACCGTCTGGAATGCGCCCTCCACTGAGACGAGAACAAAGCAGCGGCTCATTCACATCCTGGTTCAGGAGATTATTTGCGATCTCGACGATGCGACCAACGAGGCGGTGCTGTTGATCCATTGGACCGGAGGTCGGCACACAGAGGTGCGTGTGGCGCGCGTCAAGACCGGAAGATATCCTGCTGAGCTCGCACCATCGGCCGTCGAAGCACTGCGCAAACTGGGCGGACATTGGCCAGATCGGGAACTCGCGGTCTCCCTCAATCGAATGCTTTGCAAGACAGGTGATGGCGAGAGCTGGACGGCCGTGCGTGTTCGTGACATGCGCGAGCGTCTGGGAATTCCCGAATATGATGCCACCAAAGTGGAGATACCGATGATCAGCTTGATGAAAGCGGCGGAAAAACTCGGTATTTGCGTGGGATCGGCCAAAAGCCTGGTGCAGAGAGGAATTCTTCCTGCAACGCAAATCCTTCCCGGCTCGCCGTGGATGGTTCCGGTAGATGCGTTAACCTCGGAAGCCGTCCGGATAGGGGTGCAGGGTGTCGTCGATCGGCGCCCCAAGTTTTATGAAGATTATCAATACGATAAAGTCGTCCGGTTGCCCGGAATTTGATGGAGGGATGCATTATGAAGCGCACTGTG
>NZ_PVBM01000074.1 GCF_002968575.1 Neorhizobium huautlense
CTTCCATCGCAACGACACACCTCGGCAATTCCGAGAAGAAAGCCAAGACATGAACGCGAGATAGCTTCCTACGAAATACCAAACCGCCATCGGCGCTGGCAGCATGGAGCTGGAATACCCGCTTTGCGAGGTCAAGGCCTACAATGCTAACTTCCTTCATGGATGCTCTCTCCTCTGAGTGACGTTGTTGCAAACATCACTTTGGCACATCGCGATGCCATCGGGAGGGGGCATCCACTCCATCAGTTCTGCGCGGAGACCGTGTGCCAGCGATACGGTGTAAGAATTATCAAGAGCCTTCAGAACAAGGACTACGGCCTGCGAGCATTTGTGTTTGAGGACCCGGACGGGAATCGCATCGACGTGGGCCAAGTGACCTAAGGCCGCTTCCAGAAGCCGGACGGACAGGCATTCGTCCGGCGTTCACGACTTCCTAGCTTTGCTTCTGCTTTATTGAGCCGCTTTGACTGGCGAGACGTCACCCCCTGCCGCCATTTCCGCCAGGACAAGGGAACTGACCCCTGCGACAAAGAAACCGACTGCCAGATTCATGGCGGTACCGTCATAGAAACTTCCTATGCCGATGGCGTACAGGGTCGCAACGAAACTCGATCCCGATGCGATCAGGGATGCGCCCAGGCCGGCGACCTGGCCCAGAGAACGCATCGCCATGGCATTGAGATTGCCGAACAATATCCCAATGGCGAAGAAAGCCGAAAACCCGAACACCATCAGAGCGACAAGAGGCAGGTGACCGCCCCAGAGCATCAAAGCGAGCAGCATCAGAAGACCGACGCATGCAAGCCCCATAAAGGCCGCGCGAGCCATAGCATCCGTGCCGAATATCTGTACGAGCCTTGCATTGACATACGATGCCAAGCCTATTCCAGTGGCTAGGACCGCGAAATAAAACGGGAAGGTTTCCTTGATCCCATAGGCGTCGTAGAACAAATCGGCCGCCGTACTTAGGTAGAGGAGCTGCGCGCCGAACACGATCCCGGTTGCGATGATCAGCAGGGCCACACGGCGCTTCGACAGGATCCGCCCGCTGTTCCGAACCAACAGTTTCGGCCGGAATTCTATACGTTTAGCGACCGGCAATGTTTCCGGGTGTCGCATTTCCAGCCAAATGCCAAGCAGGACCGTGATCAAGAGACAGATACCGAAGACGCTGCGCCAACCGGCAAGCGAGATCACACCCTGACCCAGGGCAGGAGCCAGCATCGGCACGAGAATAAAGAGCGTGAACATGAAGGACATAACGCGCGCCATCGCGTCGCCTTCGAACTGATCGCGGATCATCGCGCGTGTCGCGATCTTCGGCCCGGACACGCCTACACCCTGAAGGAACCGGCCCAGGATCACTATTTCGAGCGAGCCTGCCAGCATCGACGTGACGGTCCCGATCGCATAGAGGCAAAGGCCGAGCACGAGCGCCTTCTTGCGCCCTATCGCATCGGACAACGGCCCTAACAGCAATTCCCCGAACACCATGCCGAAGATGAATAGCGATATGACGTGCTGCGTGGATAGCGGCGGCGCGACACCAACCTCTTCTCCGATCTGGCGTAATGCCGGCAGGAGCGCATCGATGCTCAGCGAGGTCAACGAGGTCAGAAGGGCATAGAGGATAATGCGTTCGCGGAAGCTGATGGAATATGTCATGTGGTCATATACATTTATAGAGATACCCAGCGAAGAGACCTGCCGGGCTTTAAGAGATCCTCAGCCGCGAGGTCTTCGCATGCCTGGCTTCATGCCGTCCGGGCATCGTCCTTGATACACGGCCTCGACCGTCGAAATCAGCTTGTCTCCTTTCCCGCCTATTCCCTCGAACAAACTGGCGGAAACAAAGTGGTAACGGGATGTGAAATCTCCTTCATAGGTGACAGTAAGCTTTACCTTGCCCGTCATCGAGGATTGGCAGTTCGCCTCGATTTTCCGGGACCCGAGCGTACCCACCCTGTTGGATACCACACACTCCTGCGCGAAAGTCGACCAGACATCCGTCTCGATGAAGTTGGTATGGGTGTCATCGACGCACAAACTCCCTTTTACCAAGCGATTATCTGGCGAGTCGAATACCCACAAACCTGTCTGACGCTTTGGAAAGTCGTCAGCGGCGACCGCCGCTGGAGGCCATGCTGCAAGCAGTGCGAAAACCGGAAGAAGTTTAACTGACATATTATCCTGGTCCTTTGTTTGTTTGTTTGAGAATGCGAGGCCCAACAGGACACCTTCCATCAACGAAAATCGCTAACACCGTTGTTTTCCACCCGCACTGTATCCACAACCTCGAGAATGGCGGCAATGACCACATCGGGCCGAGTGCACTGGATATAGTGTCCGGAATCAGCCACCAGCTGATGACGGCTGCGCGTTGACCAGGAAGCCTCGTCGTCATGCAGCTTCCTCCAAACTTCACGACGACGCGTGTCCGCCTGCCGAGACATGTTCTC
>NZ_PVBM01000075.1 GCF_002968575.1 Neorhizobium huautlense
CCGGCTGGGCCGGGTTGAAAGGGCGGAGCGGGGGCGGGTGAGGGGCACCCCCTTCGGCTTTAGCTTTCTCGATAGCAATTATTCCGTCGCCGGTTGATACTTGGCTCACCTGCATGGGGCGGGGTAGGGTTCAAAGCGGCACGATGCTTCCGGAAATCAAACTGCAGGGTGATGTCGATGTTGCCGCGCTGTCGCCACTTCTTCGCGGCATGCTTCTTTCCGTGGCCTATGCTGACGGTGATGGTGGCATAGGATTGACCGCGACCGGCGCCATGAACCGCAAGTTCGTGCATTGGGCCGCCGTACACTTTCTTTGGCCAGGGTTCACAGCCGAAGACCTCTACAGCATGAACAAAGTGCTGAACGAACGCGACATGCCGCCGCTCTGGGTCGTGCGAGACATGACCCGTCATCTGAAGCTACTTCGCCGGAAAAAGGACGTGCTGCTGCCAACCAAACGGGGCCGCGAGTTTCTGGCAAACCCACAAGCCTTCTTCGATCTGGTCGCCACGGATTATCTCTATTCATATGTCCATGTGACCGATCGGCAAGAGGACGTTCAGGCGCGGTTACGCTGGTGGCGCATGTTCCTCAATCTTCTCAATATCAAAGCTAGAAAAGGGTGCACGCCACTGGAGATTGTGAAGATCCTCTATCCAGACTTCGCGCCTCTGTCCGACACCGAAATGACCCTGGAAGCCTGGGAGTTAAAGTCCGATATCCAATATGGCGTCCTACGGCGCTTGTGCTGGCTTGGTTTGCTCTATGAAGCACGAGAGGGGCTCACACTCTTCCAGGATGGATCCTTCCACAAGACGCCGCTTTGGTCCGCCTGCCTGCAATTGGAATCGGATACGCAGAGCGATATCGGCGTGCACTGACGATTTTTATTCCGCCGCTGGTTGCCTCGATAACGCTTTCTCTCGCCGCGCAATCCCCGCCGGATCGTTCATGTAATCTGTCCTCGGCTTGCGTCCTCGCTTCTGATAGCCGTTGGCTGTGCTGCCGTCCCGAATGCCGAACATATGATCCGCCTGGCCAGTGCGGCGAGGGCCGCTTTTGCTACGTTGCTGTTCTCGTCCAACCTGCATCTCCGCAACGATCGACAGCATGTCGTCCAGACGCTTGTTCTCGACGACTTCCGGCCGATGCACCGACCGCAACTTGTCGAAGGTTCTGTAGGGTAGGGCAAAGCTCTCGTGCATGATCTCGAGCCGCCCGTCCGGATAGTCGCAAACGATCACCTTTTGCCCCGCCAAGGGTCTGGAAATGTCGGTCGGATCGAGAATGAACAGCACCTTGTCGTAGCGCAGCGTCAAAGCCTGCGACAGCGTGCGAACTTCCTTGCGGCACATGGCGCCATCAAGGTTCTCGTGATCGGCCAACGGCCGGTGCATGTCCTTCGGATTGCGCGGCTGCTTGCCGAAACGTGCGTTGAAATCCGCAATAAAATCAGGCGCATAGGCATTGGCAGCCTCGATCGTGTCGATGCCGCGAAGCCGCATCTCCTTCACCAGACGATCTTGTAATGTCTGATTGGCGCGCTCCACACGGCCTTTGGCCTGCGGGGTGTTGGCGCAGATGATGTCGATGTTCAGCTCATAAAGCGCCCGACCGAACTGTGTCAGGCCGCTCGTCCGGTCTTTCTCCGACGCATGCGTGCTGCGGAAAACGCCATGCTTATCGCTGTAGAACGCCAGCGGCTTGCCCCATTGCTGCAGATAGGCCTTGGTCGCGTGCAGATAGTCGAACGTATTCTCCGATCCGGCAAAGCGAAGATGCAAGAGCTTGCCGGTGGCATCGTCGATATAGACGAGCAGGGCGCATTTGGGGCCACGGTTCTCGAACCACCAGTGATGCGACCCGTCGATCTGCACCAGCTCGCCAAAGCAGTCGCGCCGGCCGCGTGGCTGGAAAACCCGCTTCTTGCGCTCGCGACGCGAGATCCAGATGCCGGCCTCGGTCATCCATTGCCGCAGCGTTTCCTTGGCGACCGAGATCCGGTGCACCTCGATCAGCTTCTCGCGTGCCAGTGTCGGGCCGAAATCCGGGTACCGTTCGCGGATCAGATCCAGAGCCGCATTGCGAAATTCCTCGCTGTGACGCCGATTGCTCGGCCGTGATCGCTTCTTTGAAACAAGGCCGGCAGGGCCATCTCGGTCATAGGCCTGCAGCAGCCGATGGACCTGACTTCGACTGAGGTCGAGCCGTTCGGCAGCCTCGACGACGCTTAAGCGCTCGTCACGGATCTTCTGGATGAGTTCGAGGCGATGCAATTCTTTCTGCGACATGGTGATCAAACAGGACATGACGACTCCGACCGCTCATGGTCTCGACCAGGCTGAAGATCGTCATCCTTGCTCCCAACGTTGGCTTTGACCAGTGCGTCGAGAGGCGAGACTGTCGCATCTCTAACTGGCCCAACTGTCGCATTACTAAATAGCCTCTACA
>NZ_PVBM01000076.1 GCF_002968575.1 Neorhizobium huautlense
CAAACATGGTTATGCGATCATGCGTCTCAGCGAGCGGTCTGCGGAGGTGGATTTCATCGGCATTGCCGACCGCAAGCAGCGGAATTCACCTGCTGCCGTTTTCCAGCGCTTCGCCGTCACTGACGGTGCTGCCGGCGTCAATCGGCTTTGACGCCTCATTGGAATTGGACTTTTATGCAGATAGATCTTCTGATTTTCGATTGTGACGGCGTGCTGATCAACAGCGAGCCGATCGCCAGCCGTACGCTTGCCAAGGCTCTCCAGGATGCCGGCGCGGCGATAACCGCCGAAGAGGTTCTGGTCCGGTTCACCGGCAATTCCGCCACCGCTATCCGCCGCATCTGCACGGAAGAGCTCGGCATCGGCGATCTGGATCCGGTCTTCGACGCCTGGCATCTCGATATCTATCCGGAATTCGCCCGTTGTCTGGAACCGATGCCCGGCATGGAAAAGCTGGTGCGGTCGTTGCCGCACCGAAAATGCGTTGCCTCGAACAGTTCGACGGAGCGGCTGTCGAAGAGTCTCGGCCTGTTGGATCTCTGGCACGCCTTCGCCCCGTCCGTCTTTAGCGCCGATATGGTAGCGCGACCGAAACCAGCGCCGGATCTCTTCCATCTCTGTGCTGAAACCGTCGGGGTCGATCCCGCGCATTGCGTGGTGATCGATGACAGCGCCCATGGCATAATGGGGGCGAGGGCGGCTGGCATGACGGCGATCGGTTTTGTCGACCCGGCCGACCCGCGTCCAGACCGCGCGCTGGTCCTCAGGCAAGCGGGTGCCGCTTTCGTGGCAACTGGCGCCGGCGAACTCGCAGAAGCGCTCATCCGCCTCGAAGCTTCACAGCCAATGGAAGTCTGAGCTGCCTATCCTTGCGGGGTGATGTCATGTTGTTTGACTGAAGCCGGGCGAATGGCTTGCCGTTGAACTCAGGCAGCTGCGTCGGTTACGGCCCTCCACTGCGCCATTGCGCTGATTCGATGAATGTGGGTGGCGAGGGCGGTGTCCTTATAGTAGGACGGGACAAAGTGATTTCTGATTGCCGAAAAGACCGCGGTGAATCGTTGCAATCCGCCGGAGGGTCGGAAGCCTTGCATCATCCCTTCTCGCTTTCGCAGCGGCAGGTGTGAATTTTCCGCGCGATTGTTCAGCCTTTATGCGATTGATGTTCGACAGAAGGCATCACATCCCGGTTTGCCGCTCCATATGAGCGCAGCTTGTCGCTGATGATCCCCTTCGACGTGAGTCCTTGCTTCTTCAGCAGCCTGCCCAGCAATCGCTTGGCAGCCTTCGTGTCGCGACGAGCCTGCACGATTTCGTCGAGAATATCCGTCCTGATCGACGGCTCGCCAAAGCCAGTGTTTCCGGCCGCCAATGGAGATATTCGACCGGCTCCTTGCCCTCGCGGCGGCGCAGATAAGGATTGACCATATCGCCCTGGATCGGTCCCGGCCGAACGATCGCCACCTGAATCACGAAATCGTAGTAGGTGCGCGGCTTCAAACGGGGCAGCATGGCCATCTGAGCCCGGCTCTCGATCCGAAAGGTGCCGCGCGTGAGGTACCGGCCCAGCTCTTTGTCCTCGAAATCGCGAAAATATTCGTTCGCGAGGTGAATTGCAGGCATTCTCCTGAAGCCATCGTCCTTGTTTTTCATCCATTGGCGCAACAAAGGTCGATATCGTTCGACCAGACCAAGATAGCGACATAACGCTTTGAGTGCGTACTCCGCGTAGACGTTGTTCTCCTCACCCTGCAGATAGGCTTCCAACAGTGGTGCGTCGCTAGCGCCGCCACAAAGCCCGACGATATGGATTGCATCAACGACGCCTCCGTCGCGTCCTCGGAGAATGTTCCGGGCGAGTTCGACCTCTTCTGGTGAAATAGGCCCTGGCTCCAGGCCATTGGCACGATTTGCAATGTTTGCGACGCTAATGCTGTTCATGGACGTTTCGTGATCGGTGGCAGTAGTTTATCTAACTCCAGTACCGTTGGCGAGCAACGACGACTTCGGGCCGAGAGGCGTTAAGGCGCTGATGTGCCAACAGGAGATATCAGGGACGGCGAGGGAAATGTTCTCGCGAGCTATTGGAAAGTCGACATGCCTAAAGAACCGGTAAGAGAGAAGATGCACTTGAAGATCAACTTTCACGGAGCGGCAATGAGCTAGATAGGAGAATTGCCTTACTTGATCCGAATTGTGACTTCTTTGGAGCCTACTTCTCACTGGAAGACGTTGAAGTTCAGCGATTCCCAAGGGAGGGGTGGACGACGATCAGCGGCGATGAATACCTTCGCCAGCTAGACTCAGAGGAACAAGCGTCTGCTGAGGGCCGACGTTCGCTTTCCGTTTCGCACCAATAGGAGCCGAACGGGGCTACATATC
>NZ_PVBM01000077.1 GCF_002968575.1 Neorhizobium huautlense
ACGTCAATCCGCAGGCCTGGCTCACCCACACCCTCGAGCGCATCGCCAACGGCTGGCCCAGCAGCGATCTCGATGCACTCATGCCGTGGAATTACGCGCGCTGAACGGCCTCAGCTTGCCGCTTACCTATTGTCCACCGCCTGCGGCGGACATCAACAGTCAGCAATTCAACATGCCGATAATTGTTAGACTTAAGCCTATACCCAAGCCTGTGCTCGAGCCTTTCTGTATCCTGTCAAAATAGGGTGCAGTTCAGATCCAAACCGAGCGACTATTAGCATGCACGCATCCGCTTCATCCGCCTCAACAAGAACTCCTTTCATCCAAGGCCTGGATGGCTGTCATAGAAACAATGAATTTTTCTGATCCTAACCAATACTGCATACCAATACCAACTAATGCCTAGGACGATGGCAACTTCCGAGTTCTCGATGCTTGACCCAATATCGGCCGCCTCTCATACGAGTGCCATTCACAATCGGCTTGATCGGCGGCACAGGCTTGCAGGGTGCAATTCAGCAACGAGTTCAGGATCAGGTGGCGTCTAAATTGAAACCATAATGAAAGGAACAGTATGTCTGATCAACTTGTTAGCGAGGTTATCGCCACAATCAACAATCGCGCGCTAGCGGAACGGGGTGAGCCGACAACGGCGGCCCCTAGCGCAGAATTGACCATGGCAACGGAGTTAACCTCGCTCGGCCTAGATTCTCTTGCGTTCGCTGATATCCTCTGGGACCTTGAGCAAGCCTACAACATCAAGATCGAGATGAATACAGCGGATGCTTGGTCGAACCTACAGACGGTAGGCGATGTGGTCTTGGCTGTCCGAAGCTTGCTGGCTAAGGAGGCTTGAATGGATGGACGCGTTGTTATCACCGGAATTGGTGGGTTGTGCGGGCTCGGTACCGATGTCGCCTCTACCTGGCGTGAGATGTGCGCAGGCGTTTCTGCCATCGGGCCGATCGCCAATCCTGAACTCCACGGGCTAGCGGGCGTGATTGCCTCAGAGATCAAGACGCTGCCCGAACACGACATCAGTCGAAAGCAGCTCGCCTCCATGGACCGATTCAGCCTTCTTGCAGTGCTCGCCGCGCGTGAAGCGATGCGGCAGGCCGGGCTCTCCGGTGATGAAGGAAATCCGTACCGCTTTGGTGCCGCTGTGGGCGTCGGTGTCTGCGGCTGGGACGCGATCGAAAAGAATTACCGCGCACTCCTGTTGAACGGCGCGCAACGGGCTGAAGTCCTTACGGCGCCAAGGGTGATGCCTTGCGCAGCTGCGGGTCAGGTCAGCATGCATTTTGGTCTGCGCGGTCCAGTTTTTGGTGCCACGTCCGCCTGTGCGTCTGCTAATCACGCGATCGCTTTGGCCGTAGATCAGATCAGGCTCGGACGGGCCGACATCATGCTTGCCGGCGGCAGCGATGCGCCGCTTGTGTGGGGCGTGCTGAAATCATGGGAGGCGCTGCGCATACTTGCTCCGGATACTTGTCGTCCATTCTCCGCGGATCGCAAGGGGGTAGTGCTCGGAGAGGGTGCAGGCATGGCCGTGCTGGAAAGCTACCAGCATGCTTCAAGACGTGGTGCTCCTATCCTTGCCGAGATCATTGGGATTGGTCTGTCTGCAGATGCCTTCGACATTGTTGCGCCGGCTAGTGACGGTCCCGAAGCAGCGATGCGCGCCTGTCTTGAAGACGCGCGGTTGAATATTGAGGATGTCGATTATCTCAATGCGCACGGCACTGGCACCAAAGCCAACGACCAGATCGAGACAGTTGCGGTTAAGCGAGTCTTTAGAGAGCACGCCTATTCGATATCGATCTCGTCCACCAAGTCTGTGCACGCACATTGTCTCGGGGCTGCAAGTGCGCTCGAAATGATCGCGTGCGTGATGGCGATCCGTGAAGGGATCGTCCCACCCACGGCAAATTACAATGAACGCGATCCCAATTGTGATCTCGACATCACGCCAAATGTGGCACGTGAACGGAAGGTTCGAATAGCGCTAAGCAACGCCTTTGCCATGGGTGGGCTGAACGCAGTTCTAGCGTTCAGGGAAGTATAGAAACGACTGCGGGTTTACCACCGCAGCTAGAGGGGGCAAGACATCTATGATAAGCGGCAAGCTGAGGCCGTTCAGCCCGCGTAACTCCACGGCATGAGTGCGTCGAGATCGCTGCTGGCCCGGCCTTTAGCTATGGGGCCGAGGGTTTGGGTGAGCCAGGCTTGCGGGTCGACGTTGTT
>NZ_PVBM01000078.1 GCF_002968575.1 Neorhizobium huautlense
GAGGACCATCATGAGAACCCGCAATACGCTGATACCGGCGTCGGGCCGGCAGCTCGACCTGGTATTCCAAAGCCGGACGCTGGACGGACTGAGCGACAAGGATCGCAAGAAGGCGATATTAACGCTGGCTTGCCTGCTGATGCAGGCCGCAGGTCTCGTCGTCGAGGAGTTCAACGATGACCAGCAATGATATGATTCCGACCGCGCTGCTCTCGCGCAAAGCCGTCGTCTATGTCCGGCAATCCTCTCAGTCGCAGGTGATGACCAATCTGGAAAGCCAGCGAAGGCAGTATGATCTTGTTGACGTTGCGCGACAACACGGCTTCAGCGACATCGAGACCATAGACGACGATCTCGGACGCTCTGCGAGCGGAACGGTCGCGCGTCCCGGCTTCGACCGTCTTGTCGCGCTGTTGTGCGCCGGCAAGGTTGGCGCCGTTTTATGCTTCGATGCCTCTCGGCTCGCCCGCAACGGCCGCGATTGGCATCACCTGCTCGAATTATGCGGCCTGGTCGAAGCCCGTGTCATTGACCATGACGGCGTCTACAATCCGTGTCGACCCAATGATCGGCTCCTGCTGGGAATGAAGGGCAGTATAAGCGAGTTCGAACTCGGCGTGCTCAGAGCCCGCATGCTCGACGCCGCCAGATCGAAGGCGCGCCGTGGAGAATTGCGACTTTCCGTTCCATTCGGTTACATCTGGCATCGAGAAGCGGGGCTCGGGCTTGATCCCGATCTGCGATTGCAGGAGGTGATCCGGTCGATCTTCGCCCGCTTCCATGAGCTTGGAAGCGCACGCCAGGTACTATTGTCGATGACACGGGACAATATCCATTTCCCGCGACCGTCGGACGAAGGTCGCATGACCAGCTTTGTCTGGACCCCAGTCCGTTACCGGAATGTGATCGGCATCCTGAAGAACCCCTTCTATGCCGGCGTCTACGTCTATGGAAAGAGCGAGAAGCGGACTGCCATCGTTGATGGGAGGGCGCGGCGCAGCTACGGGCACGGCAAGCCGGCGAGCACATGGGAAGTGATGATCAGGGACCATCACGAAGGTTACATCAGTTGGGACGAATACGAGCGTAACCAACAGCAACTCGCGCTGAACAATTATGGCCGCTCGGGCGGGACCAAATCGGGCCGCGGCGGCAGAGCATTGTTATCGGGCCTCCTGACTTGCGGTCGATGTGGACGGCGACTGAGTGTTGCCTATACGGGGAATCCGCAAAGCCGGCCCGTCTATCGCTGCGACAAGCCAAACCTGATGATGGGCTTGCCTCGATGCATGACGTTCGGCGGTCCGCGGATCGATGCGGCGGTTGCGCGCGAGTTGTTGCGCGCGGTAGAACCATTGGCGATCGAGGCGACTTTTGAAGCGGAGCGAATGCACCGGGAGCGACAGGAAGAACAGCGCCACATCCACGACCTGGAACTGCGGCAGGCCCGCTACGAGGCAAGCCTTGCCGAGCGGCGTTATGCGGCATGCGTTCCCGACAACCGTCTCATTGCCGCGCAGCTTGAGAAGAATTGGGAAACGGCGCTCCGCCGTGTGCGGGATCTGGAAGGGTGTAAGCCTGCCGAAAGTCCTTCGACCATCGAGGTCGACCCAGCCACCTTCGCGAATTTAGCTGACAACCTGCAGTCGGCCTGGGATTCGCCGGATGTGACTATGCGCGTGCGCCAGCAACTGCTGCGTACGCTCATCGCCGACATTGTCGTTGATGTCGACGATGCGGTGCGTGACGTGGTGCTGACGATCCATTGGAAGGGTGGTCAGCATTCAGATCTCAGGGTCCGCAAACCTCAGAGTGGCGAACACGGATGCGCCACCGCAGAGGATGCTCTGGCGGTGATGCGGAGCATGGCTGGCCGCTGGTCCGATGAACATATCGCCGCGTCGCTCAATCGAATGGGCATGCCGACGGGGCAAGGGAAAACCTGGACCGCGCACCGTGTCGCTTCGGTGAGGCGGGTACGCGCCATTCACGCATACAAATCAGCCGACAAAGACGGCGAATGGCTGACCATGACCGAGGCTGCGGCGGTATTGGGCGTGACCAATCATCGGATTCGACATCTGATCAAGACGAACGTGTTGTCTGCCGAGCAGGTAGTTCCCGGCGCCCCGTATCAAATCCGCGCCAGCGACCTCAACTCTGAGGCCCTCCGAGCTGCGATAGCGCGAAAGGGGCGCC
>NZ_PVBM01000079.1 GCF_002968575.1 Neorhizobium huautlense
CATTGTAAATGATACGCTGGACCTGCTACTCGTTACTGACGCGGACGACCCTGCAATACCGGCAAAGCTTCTGTCTGCCTCTTTTGCGTTGTAGGACTGAAGGGCCTTCATCGGTTGGGCACCAGCCCTGCGGCTACGTTGGCAGCAGGACAAGACCTTCAGAAACCGACCTGTTGCTCGTTCTTCCACGCGACAAATGGAAACCTTTTGGCCGATATACGGATGCCAACGATAAAGAACCTCAACTTCATCGTCGACATGGGCAGAATGAACGGGGCATGGGCATTACGAGAAAGAACTCACTCTTCGCCGGCAGCGACGGCAGGGGACGGACCTGGGCAACCATCGCGACGCTGCTGCAGACAGCGAAGATGAACAATATCGATCCGCTTGCCTGGCTCACTCAGACCCTCGAGCGCATTGCCAACGGCTGGCCGAGCAGCGAAATCGACGCGCTCATGCCGTGGAACTACGCCCGCTGAATGGCCTCAGCTTGCCGCTTACATCATCCGAGCCACCCTTTGAGGTTCTCGGCCGTGAATACCGGATCGGGGCCGGACACACTGACGCGGCCGGTTTCGGATGGTGCCGGCGCCGGATAATCGCCGCCGATCGGCAGATCGATCACGCCCCGCGCGATCCTTCAGCGCCGAAAGAGCATCCTTGTAGTCGCGGACGACGTAGTCTGTAAGCGGTGTCCCGTCCCCATCTTGAACGTCTGCATTGGGGAGGCTGGTGTCGCGTTACATGCCGCCGTCCATCCAGTTATTGCGCTGGCGGTAAAAGCCTCTAGTGTTCGACCGTCACGCCGCAAAGGGATACCCTTCCATGCCTACAATTGACGTCTTGATCGCATTTGCGGTCACCACAGCGCTGTTCGCCTTCATACCAGGACCTGCGATGCTATACGCGGCAGCACGTACTATGGCAGGCGGTCGACGTGCTGGCTTGATGGCAGTTTTGGGCATCAACATCGGGGCCTATGTGCATGTCATTGCCGCCGCTGCAGGATTGTCCGCGTTGTTCAACGCAGTCCCAGTGGCTTACACGATAGTCAAGCTGGTCGGCGCACTCTATCTTGTCTGGCTGGGTATCTCGCTCTTCCGCAGCAGAGAAACTGGCCCCGAACCTTCGACTGTCGCCATGCCGAAGTCGGCAAGAAAGGCTTTTTTCGAGAGCGTGGCAGTCGAGGTGTTAAATCCGAAGACCGCCATTTTCTTTCTGGCGTTTCTCCCCCAGTTCGTTGACGCCAATGCGAGCCTGCCGCTGTGGGCACAGCTCGCAATCTTGGGGGCAATCGTGAACACCATATTCACGTTCGCTGACGTTGTTTGCGTGTTCCTCGCTGGGCTGATCATAGAGAAGGTTAAGCAGTCGAGCCGTACACAGAAGCTGGTCCAGCGACTGGGTGGTACCATCCTTGTTGGCCTTGGTTTGCATGTCGCGTTGCAAAGAACCTGACGACCGTTCGCAGCATCCCATAGCTCGAAAGATTCCTGCGAGCACTTATTTGTGCAACGGGAAATTCCAAGGCAAGAGCTCATCGATCCGGCTCTGCTTGTGGCCATTTATGATAGCGGTGAGCGTCGTGGTCAAATAGGCCAGCGGATCGACAGCATTGAGTTTGCAAGTCTCGATGTGTTCCGGCGTGCAAACTTGACCCCCTTGGCGGGGTAATTGGAGTGAACCCCTCGCGCTGGACCTCGGGACTTCATGAGCCTTCTCCGATCGAGGCCCGTAGAGTGTATCAGTTTGTCCGTGTCCCGTGGTCCAGCCCGAGGGGTTCACTCCATAACCGGCTCATGTATGGATGCCCCCGTTCATGCAAGTTTTTCTTTGAGCGGTTTGAACGTGTGATTGGATGCGGTCATGTATCAGGCCTTTGATGCAGTCTGGAATTTACTGCTGGCCGGTATGGAGCTAAGCGG
>NZ_PVBM01000007.1 GCF_002968575.1 Neorhizobium huautlense
AGGTTCGATCCACGCTTCCTCCCCACGGTCGGTCGCCCTTCCGCAGTTGCGCTTCACTTCGCTCGCCATGACCAGCTTACGGTGGGACTTCCACCCACAAGAATGCGCCCATGCTGGGCGCACAACGAAAGCGGCCGGGTTTTGAAGCCCGGCCGCTTTTTTGTCTCGTGAAGACGAACCGTCAGTCGACGTCGGCCACTTCCACATCCGCCTTGCCGCTGATGCGGTGTGCGAGCGCTGCCTCCATGAACTCGTTCAAATCGCCATCCAGCACATCGCCGGGCGCCGTGCTTTCCACGCCTGTGCGCAGATCCTTCACCAGCTGATAGGGCTGAAGCACGTAAGAGCGAATCTGATGCCCCCAGCCGATATCCGTCTTTGACGCGGCTTCCGCGTTCGCAGCCTCTTCCCGCTTCTTCAGCTCCGCTTCGTAGAGGCGGGCCCGCAGCATGTCCCAGGCCTTGGCACGGTTCTTGTGCTGTGACCGCTCCTGCTGGCACTGAACGACGATGCCGGAGGGAATATGCGTGATGCGCACGGCGGAGTCGGTGGTGTTGACGTGCTGGCCGCCTGCACCGGAGGAACGATAGGTATCGATGCGGCAATCGCTCTCGTTGATATCGATGTTGATCGAGTCGTCGACCACCGGGTAAACCCAGATCGAGGAGAAGGATGTGTGGCGGCGCGCATTGCTGTCATAGGGCGAAATGCGGACCAGGCGGTGAACGCCCGATTCGGTCTTCAGCCAGCCATAGGCATTGTGGCCCTTGACGAGGATCGTCGCGGACTTGATGCCGGCCTCTTCGCCGTCATGCACTTCCAGAAGTTCGACCTTGAAGCGCTGACGTTCGGCCCAGCGGGTGTACATGCGAAGCAGCATGTTCGCCCAATCCTGGCTCTCGGTGCCGCCGGCGCCGGAATGGACTTCGAGATAGGTGTCGTTGCCGTCCGCCTCGCCGGAAAGCATTGCCTCCACCTGACGGCGTCCGGCTTCGACTTTCAATGCCTTCAGCGCATCTTCGGCTTCCTTGACGATCGCCTCGTCGCCCTCTTCCTCGCCGAGTTCGATGAGCTCGATATTGTCGTTAAGCTGCTGGTCGAGAGCCTTCACTCCGTTGATGCCGTCATCGAGCTGCTGACGCTCGCGCATCAGCTTCTGCGCTTCCGCCGCATCGTTCCAGAGGTTGGGATCCTCAGCCTTGTTGTTCAACCAGTCCAGTCGTCTTACCGCCTGATCCCAGTCAAAGATGCCTCCTCAGCAGGCTTATGGCCTGCTTGATTTCGTCGACTATATTGATGATTTCCGCACGCATGGCGCTTGCTTTTCACTCTTCATTTTGGGTGTTTCTCGGTGACGAGGACATAGTTGCACCGGACCCGGATGTAAAGCCCGGGCCCGATCGCTATCCGTCATCGACGGGTCAGAAGAGACCCGGCATGCCCGAAGTCACGGCCTGCTGAGCCTGGGGCGAGTTGTTGAAGATCTGGTCCTGGGTCAGGTATTCCCCTTCGCCGATGACCTGGAAGACGTCAGCCGGGCCAGTGCCGGGCTTGAAGCCCTCGACGATCGTATCGGGTTCGCCTTCCATTGCAGCCATGCCGGTCTTGCGGTTCACGGCGACGAACTGCATGCCTTCCGGAACATGGAACTTTTCGGCCGGCGTCAGCTTGGCGGCTTCGGCCAGGAACTTGCCGAAGATCGGAGCGGATAGAGACCCGCCTGTGCCGCCCCTGCCGAGAGGGGCCGGCGTGTCGAAGCCGAGATAGAGGCCGGCGACCAGGTTCGGCGTGTAACCGACGAACCAGGCATCCTTCTCGTCATTGGTGGTGCCGGTCTTGCCGGCAACCGGGCGATCCTTGACCGGGATCTTGCCGGCGGCCGTACCACGTGTAACCACGCCCTCCATCATCGAAGTGATCTGATAGGCGGTCATCGGGTCGAGAACCTGTTCGCGGTTATCCACCACGGTCGGCTCCTCCTGGTTCGCCCAATCATTGGCGTTGCAGCCTTCGCAGGTGCGCTCTTCGTGGCGGAAGATCGTCTTGCCGTAACGGTCCTGGATGCGGTCGATCACGGTCGGCTTGATCTGCTTTCCGCCATTGGCAAACACGGCATAGGCGGAAACCATCCGCATCACGGTCGTTTCGCCGGAGCCTAGGGACATGGCCAGGACGGGCATCATTTTGTCATAAATGCCGAAGCGCTCGGCATATTCGGCAACGAGCTCCATACCCATGTCCTGCGCCAGGCGCACCGTCATCTGGTTTCGCGACTTTTCGATGCCCGTGCGCAGCGTTGAGGGGCCGGCGGATTCGCCGCCGTAGTTTTCCGGCCGCCAGACCTGGCCGCCAGAGACGATTTCAATCGGAGCGTCCATGATGACCGACGCGGGCGTATAACCGTTGTCGAGCGCCGCTGCATAAACGAAAGGCTTGAACGAGGAGCCCGGCTGGCGCATCGCCTGGGTGGCGCGGTTGAACTCGGATTGGGAATAGGAAAATCCGCCGACCATGGCGAGCACGCGGCCCGTATTCGGGTCCATCGCGACCAGACCGCCCTGCACTTTCGGCGGCTGACGCAACCGGTAGGTCTTCGATGCCTCGTTGATCGGTTCGACGTAAACGACATCGCCCGGCTTCAGCACACCCTCCGGCGACTTCGCCGTCTTGCGGGTGCCGGAGGCATCGCGAAACGCCCACTTCATATCGTCTGCCGCGATCACGCCGGTCTCGCGGGCAGGATCAACCTTGCCGCCGGCATCAGTCGAAGGCTGTAGCCCGATCGACACCGATTTGGCTGAAACCTCGGTGACGACGGCAAGCTTCCATTCCGGCACATCGCGCAGCGTCGGCAGCTTGGCGAGTTCAGGTCCCCAGTCGCCCGTCACGCTGATCTGAGCGGCAGGGCCATGGAAACCGCGACGTTCGTCATAATCCAGGAGACCCTCCTGGAGGACCCGACGCGCGATGACCTGAAGATCGGGATCAAGCGAGGTGCGCACCGACAGACCGCCTTCGTAAAGCGACTTATCGCCGTAACGCTCAATGATCTGGCGGCGAACCTCTTCAGAGAAATAATCGGATGCGAAGAGATGCGTGCCCGTACGCCGCTGCTTGACGCCAAGCGGCTGCTTCTTGGCATCGTCCGCATCGGCCTGGGTGATGTAACCATTCTCCGCCATACGATCGATGACCCAGTTGCGGCGTTCGAGCGCCTGCTTTTCGCGGCGGAACGGGTGATAGTTGGCAGGCCCTTTGGGAAGCGCGGCAAGATAGGCCGCCTCCGCCGTGGTCAATTCCGTTACCGATTTGTCGAAATAGGTCAGTGCGGCGCCGGCAATGCCGTATGAGTTAAGGCCGAAGAAGATTTCGTTCAAATAAAGCTCGAGAATCTTGTCCTTCGAATAGGTCTGCTCGATGCGGAACGATAGAATGGCTTCCTTGACCTTGCGGTCGATGGTCTGGTCGGCAGTCAGAAGAAAGTTCTTCGCGACCTGCTGGGTGATTGTGGAAGCACCCTCTGGGCGCCTGCCCGAACCGAAATTCTGGAGGTTGGTCAGGATCGCACGGCCGAGGCCGGTAATATCGATGCCCGGGTGGTTGTAAAAATTCTTGTCTTCCGCCGAGAGAAACGCCGCCTTCACGCGATCGGGAACCGCCTGGATGGGCAAAAACAACCGTCGCTCTCGTGCATATTCTGCCATCAACGCGCCATTGCCGGCGTGAACACGCGTTGCAACCGGCGGCTCGTAGGACGCCAGCACCTCGTAATTCGGCAATCCCTTGGTCATTCCTGTGAGGTAGATACCCACACCGGCGGCTACGACCAAAAACAGGACGCAAGCCAATCCAAAGAGATAACCAATCAATCTGATCATATCGAAGCTACCGTTCAGCTTTCATTCGGCGCACGAAACGCACCATCGCATGGTTTGACGCGTTTTGCACGGTGATTGCGGCAACGCAAGGTGGAAGCGGATCAAACGTCCGTCATAAATTGCATTCTCACACCTACCGAATAATCGCCGGAATGTGAGTAAAATAGGGCTCCGACATCCGTTTTGGATCAGGCCGTGCGGTTCCGCAGACATTCGCCAGGGTCCTGTGGCAGGCAGGCCACGGAACAGCCTGTCTCAACCGCCGTTTGCCAGCGCCCGGTCCCGATAGCGTCGCACAGCCTCGGCAAGGCGATCGGTGACCTTTGTACGCCAGGCTTCATCGAGCAGGAGCTTCTCGTCTTCGGTATTGGAAAGAAAGCCCAGCTCGAGCAGGACGGAGGGAATATCGGGGGCGCGCAAAACCTGAAAACCGGCATAGCGATGCGGATTGTTGATCAAACCGATCTGACCTTCGAAGGATTCAACGACATTCGAGGCGAGCGCGACGGAAAAGGCCTGCGTCTCGCGCCGCGCCAGATCGAGCAGAATGTCGGCCACTTCCGGCGGACCGCTGTGGATGCTGAAACCTGCGAGTTCGTCCGAGAGGTTTTCGCGCGCCGCGAGATTTTCGGCCATGCGGTCGGAGGCCCGGTCGGACAAAGTATATACGGTTGCGCCGCGGATATCCTTCTGCGCCAGCGTATCGGCATGCAGTGAAACAAAAAGGTCCGCATGTCCCTGGCGAGCGAGCGTAACGCGCTCGGACAACGACAGGAAGGTGTCGTCGTCGCGGGTCAGGAATGCCTTGATGCCCGCTATCTTGTTCAGCCGCTCGGAAAGCATCCTGGCGAAAGCCAACGTGATCGTCTTTTCCGACGTCTTGGTCGCCGCCCCGGTCGCGCCGGCGTCGATTCCGCCATGTCCGGCATCGACTGCAACCGTGAAAACATTGTCCTGTTCACCCGTGGCCAAGGCGTTCGGCGCAGGTTCGACCGGCATCTGCCAATCCTGCGTCTTCACGAGGTCGCTGAAGATCTCCTTCGAGGTCATCTCCGCGTCCAGCACCAGACGAAAGGTGCCGTTTTCATTCGGCTGCGTTTCGGCGAGCACCAGCTTAACCGGCTTCTTCGCCGTCAGCACGATGCGGGCGCTCGATTCGTCCATCGTACCGTAGCGAATGTCCCTGAAGAGCCCACGGGCGGAAAGATCCTCGGCGGGAAAGCCGAACGCTGTTGCGGGCAACTCGACGATCACCCGCTCGGGTGCAGCGACATAATGAACGGAAAATTCCGGTTTCTTCTCGAAATCGATTACGATGCGGGTGCGCGCGTCGTCACCTGCGACCCGTGCGCTGAACGCCAGAAGGGTCTGCGTCGAGGCATGCGCCGGCAGCAACGGCAAGGCGACTGCAACGACCATTAGAAAGAGCAGTGCAGGAATGATTCGCGCCAACGCCCGCTTCGGCCGACCGTTATAGGCTACGACCGCCCTTGGCTTCACACTCGCCCTCAACTCGAAACCCGCATCAAAGACCCGCCACCTGCCGATAAGATCCGCCGCCAAGCGCCCGCTTCGGAAGGAGTTTACCCCTCCGGACACGCGAATCATTCACCCGTTCCATGCCACCCATAAGAGCGCTAATTCCATCCAGAATATGGCAAACTTGGCTTTTCCCTTGCTATTGTGACAGATAAACCATACAACGCGAATGAGGGTTAAAGTGTTGACGGGATAGTCTGTCGATAGGCCGCCAGCCACAGTGGAAACTGGCGCCGAAGACCGGCAGTCATCCGCCGTCGTTACACTTTGTCCTGATACTCGATCCATCCGGCGGTGGCCGGAACAATCCCGGGTGGCATGCCACCCACCGCTCATACGGAGCACATTCATCGGGCCTTTTCAGGCCTATAGTATCGTCATTCTCGTTTGGTCTTTGATGTCACGGCACAAATTTCAGAACCTGGAAGGACTGAGGGAGCGAGGAGCCCCGTCATCTTTCCGGTTGCCGTCACAGCCGCGCCTGACGGGAGCATATTTATCCGGCGCAACGACCGTACTGCATGACGGCCCAGTCCTCGCGGCAGGCTCTACTGCACCCTCCCGGCGGCGCCGAGGAGCAGAATTTCAATGGCAGACAAAATGCTTATCGATGCGTCTCACGAAGAGGAGACGCGCGTAGTCGTCGTTCGCGGCAACCGGATCGAGGAATTCGATTTCGAATCGCAGCATAAGAAGCAGATACGCGGCAACATCTATCTGGCAAAGGTAACGAGGGTCGAACCCTCATTGCAGGCCGCCTTTGTCGATTATGGCGGCAATCGCCACGGCTTCCTGGCCTTCGCGGAAATCCATCCGGACTATTACCAGATCCCGCTTGCCGACCGTCAGGCCCTGATGCAGCAGGAGGCGGAAGACCAGCGCAGGATTGCAGAAGCCGAGGCAGCCGACCCGGCGACCGATCTCGCCCAACAGGAGCAGCCGGATATCGGCATTGCTTCCGCTCCGCCCCCGGCGGATGAACCTGTCAGCGAAGCCGGATCGGAAGCAACCGAAGCCAGCCCGAACGAAGCGGCCGCGGAACAAGAGAGCGAAAAGCCGAAAGCCAAGCCGAAGCGCAGTCGCTCCCGCAAGAAGCCGGTCGAAGCCGCTGCGGAGGAAACTCAAACAGCCTCCGAGGATGCGCCGAGCGAAGGTAACGTCCCCTCGTCCAGCGAGACCGGCGGCGACGACGAAGGATCCACGCCTGGCGAAATGGCTGCGATGGTCGATACCGATTCGATTTCGGAAGATGTCGATATCCGTCGCGGCCGCGACGACGTGGACGACGACGATGACGACGATCACGGTGAGAAGGAAGTTATCGAATCGGTCGGCGCCGAAGACGCGATGGAAGAAGTTCCGGACCGGATCGTCCGCAAGCCGCGCAAGCAGTACCGCATCCAGGAAGTCATCAAGCGCCGCCAGATCCTGCTTGTGCAGGTCGCCAAGGAAGAACGCGGCAACAAGGGTGCCGCCCTTACGACTTATCTTTCGCTCGCCGGCCGCTATTCGGTGCTGATGCCGAACACGGCGCGCGGCGGCGGCATTTCCCGCAAGATCACCCAGCCGCAGGACCGCAAGCGCCTCAAGGAAATCGCCCGCGAACTCGACGTGCCGCAGGGCATGGGCGTCATCCTGCGCACCGCCGGCGCCAACCGCACCCGCGTCGAGGTCAAGCGCGACTTCGAGTACCTGATGCGCCTGTGGGAAAACGTCCGCACGCTGACATTGAACTCGACCGCACCCTGCCTCGTTTATGAAGAAGGTTCGCTGATCAAGCGCTCGATCCGCGACCTCTACAACAAGGACATTTCTGAGATCATCGTGTCCGGCGAAGAAGGTTATCGTGAAGCGAAAGACTTCATGAAGATGCTGATGCCGAGCCATGCCAAGGTGGTCCAGCCCTATCGCGACCTGCATCCGATCTTCTCGCGCTCCGGCATCGAGGCGCAGCTTGATCGCATGCTGCAGCCGCAGGTGACGCTGAAGTCCGGCGGCTACCTGATCATGAACCAGACGGAGGCGCTGGTCGCCATCGACGTCAACTCCGGCCGCTCGACCCGCGAACATTCCATCGAGGAAACGGCGCTCCAGACGAACCTCGAAGCCGCCGAAGAAGTGGCGCGCCAGCTTCGCCTGCGCGACCTTGCCGGCCTGATCGTCATCGACTTCATCGACATGGAAGAAAAGCGCAACAACCGCGCTGTCGAGAAGAAGCTGAAAGATTGCCTGAAGAACGACCGCGCCCGCATTCAGGTCGGCCGCATCTCCCATTTCGGCCTGCTCGAAATGTCGCGCCAGCGCATCCGCGCCTCGGTGTTGGAATCGACGACCCAGATCTGCTCGCATTGCGGCGGCACCGGCCACGTGCGCTCACAGTCGTCGGTCGCGCTGCATGTGCTGCGTGGCGTCGAGGAATATCTCCTCAAGAATACCACGCATGACATCAACGTCCGCACGACGCCGGACATCGCGCTCTATCTCCTGAATCACAAGCGCGGCACAGTCGTCGATTACGAGAACCGCTTCGGCGTCTCGATCTTCATCGAGTCGGATGTCAGCATCGGCTCGAACCATTTCGCGATCGACCGCGGCGAGCCCGTGGAGAACCCGGTCAAGATCGAAAGCCTGATGCAGTTCGCCGCCATCCCCGTCGAAGAGGATGATGACGACGTCATCATCGAAGCCGACGAGGACGAAGAGGAAGAGATCGCGGCCTCGGCCTCGCAGCCTGCTGCCGCCAGCGCCGAGCGTACTCCGCAGGGCGACGACCAGAATGGCCGCAAGCGCAAGCGCCGCCGCCGCCGCCGCAACCGCAATGGCGAACGGAGCACGGACGCCCAGGCAGCACAGGGCGGCAGCGAGAATGTCATTGGCGACGACGAAGATGGCGACGAAGGCGAAGACGACGTCGCGGAAGTCTCCGAAGTCGATGCTGCCGCGGACACCGATGAAAACAACCGCCGCAAGCGCCGCCGCCGCGGCAAGCGTGGCGGTCGTCGCAACCGCAATGGCGACGACGAAGGCAGTGAATTGAGCGCCGACGATGCCGGCGATACGGATGAAGTTGAGAGCGACGAAACGGCAGTTGCCGTCGAAGTCTCTGAAGAGGCGCCGGCTGAGGCGGTCACCGTCGCCGCCGAACCGGAAGCAGCTCCGGCTCTTGAAACCCCGACAAAACCCCGGCGGTCGCGTCGTGGAAAAGCGACCGTGGTAGACGCTCCGGCTATCGAGGACGTATCGCCGCCGGTCGAGACTATGGTGGAACAGGTCGAAGCCGCGCTTGGCGAAGAGCCTCCGGCACCTGCGGCAACAGCCGTGCAGGACATCGCGCCTGACGAGGTAGAGCAAGCGGATGCCGACGACGCAAAGCCGGTGCGGGCTAACCGCGCATCGAATATCTCCTCCTCGTCCGAAGCTGTCGTGAAGAGTTCGGATCCGGCCGCCGCGCAGGAAACCGATGGCGACGCCGCAAAGCCGAAGAAGGCCGGCTGGTGGCAGCGCCGCGGCTTCTTCTGATCTGCCAGAGTGATAACTTTTGAAGACAACGGCCGCGCCAGACGCGGCCGTTTTGCGTTGGCGGCGTCCGAATCGCGCATGAGAAACTGAATCAACCGGATAAGGGATCGATTCCGAAAAACTCGCTATCGTGTTGAAGACGAATCAATTTTCCGGCTTCGAGAAGCCCGCCTATACGCAGTTGTGATGAGTCCAAATTGCCGAGATGTGATTTTGCGGCTTTTCGAAAGGTACGCCTGGCTTATTTTGGGCGCAAACCGAAACAATGGTCGCAGGATTCGCTTGCGCCGACCAATGAGGATAAGGATGACCCACACCTTGAAAACGCTCGCCACCAGTTCGATGCTGGCATTGGCTGTTTTTTCTGCCGCGCCGGCCGTCGCATTGGATGAGCAGCAGAAAAAGGAGATGGGCGCTTTCATCCGCGAATACCTCATTGAGAATCCCGAGATTCTCATTGAGGCGCAGAACGCGCTGGAAGCGAAACAGCAGTCGAAGCGCGTCGAGCAGTCCATGAGGGGCATTGCCGACAACCGCCAGCAGATTTTTTCCTCCCCGAGCGACATCACACTCGGCAATCCAAAGGGCGATGTCACGGTCGTTGAGTTCTTCGACTACAATTGCGGCTACTGCAAGCGTGCGCTCAGCGACATGGATGACATTCTTGCCAAGGATAAAAATGTCCGCTTCATCCTGAAGGAATTCCCGATTCTTGGACCGGATTCACTTGCCGCGCACCGTGTGGCCAATGCGGTGCGCCTTCTCGCACCGGAAAAATATGCCCAGTTCCATCGCACGCTGCTCGGCGGCGAAGAGCACGCGTCGGAAGCCACCGCAATTGCGGTCGCCACCTCCCTCGGATTGAACGAGGCGGCAATCCGCAAATCCATGACAGAGACGCCGAACGACGATATCGTGCGGCAAGCCTACCAGCTCGCCAACAGCATCGGCATTACCGGCACCCCGACCTATATCCTCGGCGACGAGGCTGTCTTCGGTGCCGTCGGCTCCGAAGTGATCGAGGAAAAAGTCGCCAACGTCCGCGCCTGCGGCAAGGCAACCTGCTGAGCGCGCGCCATATTACTCATCAAATGTTGCGTCGCAGTGGACGCCCCGGCTTTCGGCATGCCGGGGGCTTTTCCTTGCGCGCTTGCCGGTCTATAGGTGGCCCTGAATTTCTGGATGGAACAACAGATCACTGATGAGCAAGACGGTCTTCGTCCTCAACGGCCCCAACCTCAACATGCTGGGAAAGCGCGAGCCCGGCATCTACGGCGGCAAGACACTCACGGATGTTGAAAACGACTGCATCGCGGCTGGTCGGGATCTGGGTTTCGATGTCGATTTTCGCCAGAGCAATCATGAAGGCGACCTCATCGGCTGGATCCACGAAGCCGGCGAGAAGGCCGTGGGCGTCGCGATAAACGCGGGCGCCTATACCCACACTTCGATTGCGTTGCATGATGCGATCAAGGCCATTTCCGTTCCCGTGGTGGAACTTCATATTTCGAATGTGCATGCACGGGAGGAATTCCGTCACCATTCGATGATCGCACCGGCTGTAAAGGGCGTGATCTGCGGCTTTGGTACCGCAAGCTACATTCTTGCGCTTCACGCCTTGAAATCCATTACCGCCTGACAAGATAAACAGAACAATAGGGTTTGCCATGTCTGAGAAGAAGAATGGGATCGACAAAGGATTGATCCGCGACCTCGCGAACATCCTCAACGAGACCGACCTGACCGAAATCGAAGTCGAGCAGGAGGACCTGCGCATCCGGGTCTCGCGCGCCGGAACGACACAGTATGTTCAGGCACCAATCGCATCCGCTCCGGCATTTGCTCCTTCGGCCGTCGCCGCAGCGCCGACCCCTGCAGCTCCGGCACCGCAGGACAACAAAAACGCCGTGACGGCGCCGATGGTAGGCACCGTCTATCTCGCAGCCGCCCCGGGCGCCCGCGCCTTCATCGAAGTGGGCGCTACCATCAAGGAAGGCCAGACGCTGCTGATCATCGAGGCCATGAAGACGATGAACCAGATCCCATCGCCGCGCTCCGGCAAAATCACGGAGATCCTGGTCAACGACTCGCAGCCTGTCGAGTATGGCCAGCCACTCGTGATCATCGAGTAAGGCCCGGTCCATGATTTCCAAGATCCTCATAGCCAACCGCGGTGAGATTGCACTTCGCGTGCTTCGCGCCTGTAAGGAACTGGGCATCGCCACCGTCGCGGTCCACTCCACCGCAGACGCAGACGCCATGCATGTGCGGCTTGCCGACGAAAGCGTCTGCATCGGCCCGCCGCCGTCGCGAGAGAGCTATCTGAACATCCATCAGATCGTTGCGGCCTGCGAAATCACCGGCGCCGACGCCGTTCATCCGGGCTACGGTTTTCTGTCGGAAAACGCCAAGTTCGCCGATATCCTCGACGCGCACGGCATCACATTCATCGGCCCGACAGCCGAGCACATCCGCATCATGGGTGACAAGATCACCGCCAAGCTGACCGCGCAGGAACTTGGCATTCCCGTCGTTCCGGGTTCCGATGGCGAGGTCAAGCCGGAGAACGCTCTGGAGATCGCCCGCAAGATCGGTTTCCCCGTGCTTATCAAGGCCACAGCCGGCGGCGGCGGTCGCGGCATGAAGGTCGCCAAGACGGAAGCGGATCTCGAAGAAGCCGTCTCCACGGCACGCTCCGAAGCTTTGGCCGCGTTCGGCAATGACGCGGTCTATATGGAGAAGTATCTCGGCAAGCCGCGCCATATCGAAATCCAGGTGGTCGGCGACGGCGAAGGCAATGCGATCCATCTCGGCGAACGGGATTGCTCGCTGCAGCGCCGGCACCAGAAGGTTTGGGAAGAGGCTAACTCGCCTGCCCTCAATGTCGAACAGCGGATGAAAATCGGGCAGATTTGCGCCGATGCGATGAAAAAGCTGAAATACCGCGGCGCCGGCACCATCGAATTCCTCTACGAGAACGGCGAGTTCTATTTCATCGAGATGAACACCCGCCTGCAGGTGGAGCATCCGATCACGGAAGCCATCACCGGGATCGATCTCGTCCATGAACAGATCCGAGTGGCATCGGGCGGCGGACTATCGGTAAAGCAGGAAGACATCGTCTTCTCCGGTCATGCCATCGAATGCCGCATCAATGCCGAAGACCCGCGTACCTTCGTACCGTCACCCGGGACGATCACCCATTTCCATGCCCCCGGGGGCCTCGGCGTGCGCGTCGATTCCGGCGCCTATGCGGGCTACCGTATCCCACCATACTACGACAGCCTGATCGGCAAGCTCATCGTGCACGGGCGAACCCGCGTCGAATGCATGATGCGTCTGCGCCGCGTTCTGGACGAGTTCGTTGTGGACGGCATCAAGACAACCCTGCCGTTGTTCCAGGACCTCGTTTCAAACCCGGACATAGCCAACGGCGATTACGACATCCACTGGCTGGAGGATTATCTGGCCGGGGACAAAGCGCACTAGAGAAAGACCTGAATGGCAGGGCGGCGCGGCAGATATTACCCGGCGATCACTCCGGACATACTGCTGCGTGCCTATTCCATCGGCCTTTTTCCGATGGCCGAATCCTCCGACGTCCCGGAAATCTTCTGGGTCGAACCGGAAATGCGCGGCATCCTGCCCCTTGACGGTTTTCATATCTCGAAAAGCCTTGCCAAAACGGTCCGAAAGAGGCCGTTCGATATTCGCTTCGACACGGCCTTCGAGCGGGTGATCGCCTACTGCGCCGAACCCGCTGAAGATCGACCAAGCACCTGGATCAACACCACCATTCGCAAACTCTACACGGAGCTTCATCGGATGGGGCATGCGCACAGTGTCGAGGCGTGGGAAGACGAGGAGCTGGTGGGTGGTCTCTACGGCGTATCGCTAGGTTCAGCCTTTTTCGGGGAAAGCATGTTTTCCAGGCGCACCAACGCCTCGAAGATCTGCCTTGTTCATCTTGTCGAACGTTTGAGAGCAAAGGGCTTTACGCTGCTCGACACGCAGTTCACCACCGAACACCTGAAGACTTTCGGTGCGATCGACATCCCCAAGGATGAGTATCTCAAGCTTCTCAAGAAAGCGGTCGATGTGCCGGACAAAGAGTTTTGACGCCTAGTTCGTCGCCTTGGGCGGCGGCACGTCCGAGCTCGGCTTGCAGCCGGTCAGCCAAACGTCATAGATCGGGTGCTCGACGGCATTCAGGCCGGGGCTGTCGGCAAACATCCAGCCGGTGAAGATGCGCCGGATCTTGCGGTCTAGCGTGATCTCATCGACTTCTATAAAGCCGTCTATCTTCTGTGCTTCCGTATCGTCGCGCGAATAACAAACCTTCGGCGTCACCTGAAGCGCGCCATACTGCACGGTCTCGTCGACATAGACGTCGAAGGTCGTGATGCGGCCGGTAATCTTGTCGATGCCCTTGAATACGGCCACAGGATTGGAGATACGCGCAGCAAAAGCCGCTTCCCCCGCAAAAACGGAGACTGCCGCCATCACCGTGCCGGCGATCACTTTTCGTGGGGAAAGCTTCATCCGTGTCATTCCGTGTCCCGTCTCGACAACATGTCAGAGTCGACGCCTAAGGCCCGATTATGGCCAAAACAGGTGTCAGTTGCCGGGGGTCCAGGCGTCATAGTCGCCGGTCACGCGGGGACGTTCGCCGGTCGCAGCAAGCGAGCCCTTGGGACGATATGCGAGCGGCGTACCGGTCATGTTCGGCTTGTGGGACTTTTGCCAGTCACGCGCCTTGTAGTCTTCCTGCGATGGGGCAATGTCGGTGCGATAGTGCATCCAACCGTGCCACCCCGGCGGAATGGCGGAGGCTTCGGCATAGTTCTTGTAGATAACCCAGCGCTTGGGAGGCCCCCAGGATGTCAGAGGGCCTTCGTAATAAACGTTGCCCAACTCGTCTTCACCAACCTTCTTGCCGTGACGCCAGGTGAAGAACCGCGTCCCGATCGTCTGTCCATTCCACCAGGTGAAAATCTGCAACAGGAGGTTTTTCATGAATATTCCGTCGGCTTGGCAAACAAGTGAGGTACCATAGACATGGCTGATCCGCTTATGCCGCTTGATCTTAGGGATGTCCAGTGATTCCCGTTGTCGCAGCCCTCATTTGAGCCGCATCTTGAAGCCGAAATGGCTCTTGGCGAAGCCGAGGCGCTCGTAAAAACGGTGCGCATCGACGCGCGCCATATTGGAGGTGAGCTGGACGGACCGGCAGTCGCGGCGCCTGGCCTCTTCGATCGCGTAGCCGATCATCTGCGCACCGATCCCTTGGCCGCGCATGTCGGCTCGCGTCTGCACGGCTTCTATAATCATCGAAAGCGATCCCCTGCCCGTCAGGGTGCGGTTGAAGAGGACCTGAAAGGTACCCACCACTTCGCCCCCACGTTCAGCCACGAAAAGCTGCTCGTTCTGGGAGGCGTCGATCATGTGGAAAGCGCGCAGATAGTCCTCGAAAGCCTCGTCCGCCGTCGTGTCTGCGTGGCCGCCGATAGCGTCTGCGGCAAAGAGGGCAATGAGTGCGGCAAGATCCGTTTCCCGTGCCCGGCGGATCAGCAGATTATCCGTCACCTGTTTTCCTTTCCGACAAGAATCAGCAATGATCGGTACGGGGACCATAGAGGGATCGGGTAATGGGACAAAGGCTTGCGGCGGTATTATTCTTACTGGGAGTAGCCGCGTTCACAATCACCAACGCTCAGGCCCGCAACGCGATCGCCTTTTCCCAGGCGCCTGAAATGAGCAGCGGCACCTGCGTCGGCAAGTCGATCCGCAAAGCGCTGGACTGCGCAAAGAAGCAATGCGTCGACGGTGGCGGCACGGCGGAGGATTGTCTCGAAACGACCGCTTGTTTTCCCGCCGGTTGGAGCATCGACATCTTCGTACAACAGAAAGATGGACCGCATTGGCATGAAGTGCACTGCGGTTTCGACAGCAAGGAAACAGCACTGCAGGCTTCCAAATCCGTCTGTGATCGCAAACGGCGCAAAGATCTCATCGAATGCAGTGTAGTCACGATCTACAACGAGGACGGCAAGGCACTCGAGCCTCCCGCCGAGTGAGCCGATTTTTTAGGCTGGCAGGCGCTTCTCCAGGATGACCGCCGGCAGACCGGAATTGGGAGCTCCCCACTCCTCCATGCGGTCGACCTCGGAAAATCCGAGCCTGGTGTAAAAAGAAATCGCACGGACGTTTTGCAGCGCCACCTCGACGCGCATGATCTCCGCATCCGGAAAACAGGTTTCGAGTTCGGCAAAGATATCGCGCCCGATGCCTTCGCTCTGGCAGGAGGGCCTGACGTAAAGCTGGTGAAGCATCGCCGTCTTGGCCATCTTCGGATACACGGCGGCGTAACCGATGCCGCCGATGCCCTTGCCGTTGTCGGCAACCAGGAATTCGCCTTCTCTTTTTTGAATTCGCGATCGAATGGCGGCAAGGGAATGCCAGCCATCAATCATCTTCTGCACCCGTTCGGACCCGTAAAATGGATCGTAGGTGGCATGAAACGTTTCCGCCAACAAGCTGCGGATTTGCTCCACATCCCGTTCTCCGGCGGTGCGTACGAAGTAGACCATGGGTCTATTCTTCTATGCCCAGTTTGGCTTTTACGAGGGCTTGGACAGCCTGCGGGTTGGCCTTGCCGCCGGTCGCCTTCATGACCTGGCCGACGAACCAGCCGGCGAGCGTCGGCTTTGCCTGCACCTTGGCAACCTGATCCGGGTTGGCGGCAATGATCTCGTCGACAGCTTTTTCGATCGCGCCGGTATCGGTCACCTGCTTCATGCCGCGGGCTTCGACAATCTCGGCTGGATCCCCGCCCTCGTTCCAGATGATCTCGAAGAGATCCTTGGCGATCTTGCCGGAGATAGTTTCGGACTTGATGAGATCGATGATCGCGCCGAGCTGAGCGGGCGAAACCGGAGTCTCATCAATGTCTTTGCCGGCTTTGTTCAAGGCGCCAAGCAAGTCGTTGATGACCCAGTTCGCGGCGATCTTGCCGTCGCGGCCCTCGGCAACGGCTTCGAAATAATCGGCGATCGCCTTTTCCGAAACGAGAACCGAGGCATCATAAATCGACAAGCCGAGGTCGCGTACGAAGCGTGCCTTTTTATCGTCCGGCAGTTCGGGAAGATGCTCTTTCAATTCGGCAATGAAGGCGTCGTCGAATTCGAGCGGCAGCAGGTCCGGATCGGGGAAGTAACGATAGTCGTGTGCGTCCTCCTTGGAGCGCATGGAGCGGGTTTCGCCCTTACCCGGATCGAAGAGGCGAGTTTCCTGGTCGATCGATCCACCGTCCTCGAGGATGGCAATCTGGCGGCGCGCTTCATACTCGATCGCCTGGCCGATGAAGCGGATCGAGTTGACGTTCTTGATCTCGCAACGGGTACCGAATTCCGCGCCCGGACGGCGGACCGAAACGTTGACATCGGCGCGCATCGAACCCTCGTCCATGTTGCCGTCGCAGGTGCCGAGGTAACGCACGATCGAGCGCAGCTTGGTCATATAGGCCTTGGCTTCGTCGGACGAGCGCATGTCGGGCTTGGAGACAATTTCCATCAGCGCCACGCCGGAACGGTTCAGGTCCACGTAAGACATGGTCGGATGCTGGTCATGCATCGACTTGCCGGCGTCCTGCTCCAGATGCAGGCGCTCGATGCCGACCTCGATATCCTCGAATTGCCCCTGGCGGTCCGGGCCAAGCGAGATGACGATCTTGCCCTCGCCAACAATCGGATCCTTGTACTGGGAGATCTGATAACCTTGCGGTAGGTCCGGATAGAAATAGTTCTTGCGGTCGAAAACGGAGCGCTTGTTGATCTGCGCCTTGAGGCCGAGGCCGGTGCGTACCGCCTGCTTGACGCATTCTTCGTTGATCACCGGCAGCATGCCGGGCATGGCGGCATCGACCAGCGATACGTTGGAATTGGCAGGCTTGCCGAATTCGGTGGAGGCGCCCGAAAAGAGCTTGGAATTGGACAGAACCTGGGCGTGCACCTCCATGCCGATGATAACCTCCCAGTCGCCGGTTGCACCGGGAATGAAGCGTTTCGGGTCAGGCGTGCGGACGTCAACAATGGTCATCTGATGCTCGTGAAATGGTCTCGATTATGTTGTCTGGAGGTAGAGCAAATGGCGATGAGGCGCAAGCTTTAGAAGCTCGGTCCATAGGTATCTGGCGCTTCCACCACGAGACGCTTGGAGAGCCCTACCGATTGCACATCCCGGTCGATCTTGGGCGAATAGGCCACAGTCAGCCAGTTGACCGAATAGCCGTGCTTTTCGAAGAAGCCGACAGCCTCCGTATTGCGGGCGTGGGTTTCGACCCGCGCAACCTCAAATCCCTGATGGACGATCTGCGCCTCGATCTCTTCCAGAAGCAGCTTACCGAGCCCCTGGCCCTGAAATGCCGGATCGATCCAGAAATCGGAAATCAACTCGTCCAGCTTCTCGCGCGCAGCCCAACCGGCGACATTGCCGCCCTGCTCTACGATCGTAATCGTGAGCCACGAGGAATGGGTGAAATTCTGGAAGGCGGAAAAGGCGCTTTCCCGCATATCGGTCATCTCGCCGATCGAGATCATGGCCTTTTCCCAAGCGCGAAATCCCACTTCCGCAAGGGTATCCACTTCATCTTCACGCGCATTGCGAATGCTGGCCATGGCACCCCCTGTTGTTGCGCCAGTAGAACACTGAGTCTTGCCTTTTGCCAGCAGAACATCGGCCGGACTGCATAATGCAGCTTGACGCTTGGGGAAAACGTGCTAGCAGCGAATTCGTACCGATGGAGTTTTAATGTTCTCTTCCGTAGAGACCTTCTGAAGGGCCGGTCAGCGACGTAAGCCGCGCCGGCCCAGGCAAAAACGAGAGCCCCGACGCCAACCAAAGCGCCGGCAACGTTTTTGTGCGCTCGCGAGCGAGCGCCTATCCGGACATCAAAACCAATGGATATCTCCCGCGCCGAACAGCGCATCCTCCACCTGCTCGCCCAGGGCGGCAGGATCGAAATCACCCGCGACGAAAACCGCAAGATCGAAAAGCTGCAGCTCTTTACCCGCGAAGGCTGGGTTTTCTCCCGCATCGATCTGATCACTTTCCGCAAGCTCAAGCAGAAGAAGGCGATCCGATCCAAAGCTGGCAAGCCTTACCGCATCACCGAAAGGGGGTTGGTGCTGGTGAGAGCCGAACAGGACAACCGGTAGTCAGGAACCGATATCCCGCGTCGATATTGGCGCGGGATATCCACTGCGAGCTGCGTCCCGGTCCGCCATCGGCGGCCTAACCATGCTCTCGTTCGCCACCCATTCCTGCACTACAAAAGGCGTCATCTCAACCGCCCTCCAAGAACCGGCAACTCGTCCCAGAAAGACTGGGAACAAACCAACCCCGGTCGTGTTGATCGAGCATCTGGATCTGGAGGCCTCCAAATGAAACTGCTTGCCCTCACCACAGCCGCCGCCCTCTCCTTTTCGGCGAGCGTGCCCTATGCTCAACAGACCCCTGAGACGCCACCGAGTTCCCCGCCCCAGGCGGATGCGCCTCCCCGCGACGCGCCACCGCCCGCAGCACCGGCCGAACAGGATCAGGATACGGTCAAAGGCGAATGGCGGATGCATCCTCCGCTCCGTGAGAGAGGGGCGCGCTTCCGGATCGAGACAGGCCGTACGACCATCGATCTTCGCTGCCCAGACGGAGAGCCGGCGAAAGACTGCGCCGATCTCCTCCTGCAGGTGCTTGACCGGCTACAGGGGGATACGTCCTCGGACAGCAACGACCGCCGCGACGACGACCGGGACCGTCCGCGTTCCCGCTGGGATAGATGAGAAGATAACGGCGGCATCTGGGCCCACCGCCTATCAAGCCAGCAAATCCGCCTTCATCGCCGACCATTCCTCGGCGACCGTTCCCACACGTGCTTTACCGGCGCGGCGATACCAGTAGTCCGCATTCCAGTCGTCGCCTTCGATGCGATGGCAGAGCGCGTGGCCCCAGTCGAAGGGCTTTTCGCCCTCGTGAGCCTGGCAGATTTCATGGACCGCCTGCCAATCCGCGCCCATTGTGAAGCCGGCAGCCGCAAGACGGTCGAAGGCCGCGACCAATTTTGCCAAATCTGAGTTCACCATGACCGTTTCCTCCTCCGTTAAGGGCGGCCAAGCATCTTTTCCAGATGCACCTTTTCCAGCTCGACGCCCATGGCTTTGGAATGTTCAAAACCGCGCCAGACAATAGCAAAGCCGCAACGCTCATAGAGACGGATGGCGCCGAAATTCTTTGCATGGGTATCGAGGCGAACCGTCCGAAGACCTTCCGCTGCGATCACGTCGCAAAGATGAAGGAGCAGCGACCGACCGACACCGCGGCCCTGGCGATCCGGGCGAACCCAAAGATCCGACACATAATTCGGTGCGTTTTCGCGCGCGCCCCAACCGACAATCTCTCCATCCAGCTCCGCGACATGGATCTCGGCGCCACCTTCTGACGGAAAGATCGCGAACTCATGTTTTACCCGGGCAACTACCTCGGGATCGAGATAACTCTCCTCGAACGCATCACTGGCGGACCAGGCCGCAAAACCGACTTCGCCGACCACGTGGTGATCGGCGATTATCATTTTCCGGATTTTAAGACCGCTTACCACCACTTTGCCGGCGTGAACCGACCGGCGGCCTGTTCGATGACATGGGCAGTGCGGAACAGCGTTTCTTCCTCAAAGGGTTTGCCGATCAGCTGCAGACCGAGCGGCAGGCCCTTGTGGTCCAGACCGGCGGGAACGGCAATGCCCGGCAGGCCAGCCATGTTCACGGTCACGGTGAAGATGTCATTCAGATACATCTTCACCGGATCGGAAGCCAGATCCTCGTCGGCGACACCGAAAGCGGAGGACGGGGTAGCGGGCGTCAAGATGGCATCGACGCCGGCATCGAAGACGAGTTCGAAGTCGCGCTTGATGAGGGTGCGGACCTTCTGCGCCTGCAGGTAATACGCATCGTAGTAACCGGCAGACAGAACATAGGTGCCGATCATGATGCGGCGCTTGACTTCCGTACCGAAGCCGGCGGCGCGAGTCTTTTCGTACATGTCGACGATGTCCTTGCCGTCGACGCGCAGGCCGTAGCGCACGCCGTCGTAGCGAGCGAGGTTCGAAGAGGCTTCCGCCGGTGCCACGATGTAATAGGCCGGAAGTGCGTATTTGGTGTGCGGCAGGGTAATGTCGACAATCTCGGCGCCGGCATCCTTCAGCCAGGCGATGCCCTGCTGCCAGAGCTTTTCGATTTCATCCGGCATGCCGTCGACACGGTATTCCCTGGGAATGCCGATCTTCATGCCCTTCAGCGACTGGCCGAGCGCGGCCTCGTAATCCGGCACTGGCAGATCGACCGAGGTCGTGTCCTTGGCGTCGACGCTTGCCATGGATTTCAACATGATCGCGGCATCCCGCACGTCACGGGCAATGGGGCCTGCCTGATCCAGTGAAGAGGCGAAAGCGACGATACCCCAGCGGGAGCAGCGGCCATAGGTGGGCTTGATGCCCACGGTGCCGGTGAAGGCTGCCGGCTGGCGGATCGAGCCGCCGGTATCGGTCGCCGTCGCGCCGGCGCAAAGATGTGCCGCAACGGCCGCGGCCGAACCACCGGACGAGCCGCCCGGCACCAGCTGCTGATTGGAGCCCTCGGCCTTCCATGGGTTGATCACCGCACC
Organism: Neorhizobium huautlense; assembly: GCF_002968575.1. Classification (GTDB taxonomy): domain Bacteria; phylum Pseudomonadota; class Alphaproteobacteria; order Rhizobiales; family Rhizobiaceae; genus Neorhizobium; species Neorhizobium huautlense. Next base: position 20,649 of record NZ_PVBM01000007.1, read on the forward strand.
GTAATGCGACGTCTCGTTGGAGGAGCCCATGGCGAACTCGTCCATGTTGAGCTTGCCCAGCATGACGGCGCCATCGTCCCAGAGGTTCTGAGACACGGTCGATTCATATTTCGGTTTGAAACCGTCGAGGATATGCGAGCAGGCTTGAGTATGGACGTCGCGGGTGGCGAAAAGATCCTTGATGCCGAGCGGAATGCCCTCCAGAGCGCCGACCTGGCCGGCAGCTCGGCGCTCATCCGAAGCCTTGGCCATATCCAGGGCCTTTTCCGGCGTGACGGCCACATAGGCGTTCAGCACGCCGTTTGCCGCTTCAATCGCATCGAGATAAGCCTTCGTCAGCTCGACGGACGTCAATTCCTTGGCCTTCAGTTTTTCGCGGGCTTCGGCAATGGTGAGGCTGGTGAGTTCGGTCATGGTCTCTTCAAAATGTTCGAATACGTGAAAAGGAGAGAAGCGGCGCTGTCCGCGCTCACTCGACGACCTTCGGCACCAGGAAGAAATTGTAGTCGGTGGACGGCGCATTGGCCACGATGTCGTCCGCCTTGTCGCCATCTGTGACATTGTCGGTGCGCTTGCGCATGTCCATCGGGGTCACGGAAGTCATCGGCTCGACACCGGCGACGTCGACTTCGCCGAGCTGCTCGACAAAGCCGAGGATACCGTTCAGCTCGCCGACCATGCGATTGGCATCTTCCTCGGTGACCGCAATGCGGGCAAGGCGCGCAACGCGCTTCACAGTGGCGAGATCGACGGACATGGCATAACTCCGGGCAAGAAAAATCCTCCCCGCTATAATGGCCACGCCCGCCCTTCGCAACAGGATAACGCGCCCCAGCTCAACGCGCAGCCCCTCCCCGCTCGACCAAGCCTCAGTAGCTCAGGCTGCCCCCCACGGACGGCGTTTCCACGCGGGTGCGGGTGCCTTCCATGCCTTTGACGAATTTTTCCGGCGTCTGGTCGATGATGGGGAAGCTTCCGTAGTGGCAGGGAATGGCGTGCTTGAAATCGAAGAAGCGTTGGCAGGCAAGCGCGGCGACGGCTCCGCCCATGGTGAACCGGTCTCCGATCGGCACGATGCCGATATCCGGCTGGTGCAGTTCGTTGATCAGCCCCATATCGGTGAAAATGTCGGTATCGCCCATATGCAGCACGGACGGTTCGTCGTCAAAATGCAGCATCAGTCCATTTGCATTGCCGAGGCTATGGGAAACGCCGTCCTCGGTGATCTGCGCAGAAGAATGGTGCGCCTGAGTGAAGGTGGCGGTAAAGCCGTCAAAGGCCACCGTTCCACCGGTATTGCCCATTTCAAGCTTTTCGACGCCCTTGCTACCGAGCCATGCGGCAAGGTCGGCATTGGCGAGAACCGTTGCGCCGGTTTCCTTAGCAATCCTGACGGTATCGCCGACGTGATCGCCATGGCCGTGGGTCAGCAGAATATGGGTCACTCCCTCTGCCGCGGCTTTTGCATCCTGCCCGCTAAAGGCGGGATTCCCTGTGAAAAATGGGTCGATCAGTATCTTCGCCTTTGCGGTTTCTAGGCGAAAGGCGGAATGGCCGAGCCAGGTCAGCTTCATGAAATTACTCCTGCTATACGGGTCAACATGGTAACGACAGATAGCTGATATGGAGCTAAAGGAAAGGGGCGGCGCGAGGAACCAGCGGCCGCTTCACCACAGGGAACGGAGAGCAAATGGCAGTGATGACGATCGAGGAACTGGCCGAAGCCCTCGAGCCCGCACAGGCAATCGCCGGCATCGATCTCGGCACCAAGACGATCGGGCTTGCCATGTCGGACATCGGCCGGCGTTTCGCCTCTCCTCGCCCGGTCATCAGGCGGGTGAAATTCACCAAGGACGCGGAACTGATGCTGAATTTCGCGGAAAAGGAAAAGGTGGCGGCTTTCATCATCGGCCTGCCGGTAAACATGGACGGTTCGTCCGGGCCTCGCGTCCAGGCAACCCGGGCCTTCGTGCGTTCCATGGGCGAAAAGACCCCCATTCCCTTTGTCTTCTGGGACGAACGGCTTTCCACCGTCGCGGCCGAGCGGGCGCTTCTTGAAATGGATGTTTCCCGGGCAAAGCGGGCCGAGCGGATCGATTCCGCTGCGGCAAGCTTCATTCTTCAGGGAGCTCTCGACAGACTTTCCTCGCTCGGCAGGGAAATCTCCTCCCGTGACGTCTGACGCTGACGCCACCAGGCAGCAATCTGCCGGCGCTTGCGGAACCCGATGATCGCAAAAACGATCAGACTGTCGAATGCGATGGCACGGGCCACCAGCGGGGGAATGGTCTCCGGCGGTATGCCCAGGACATGCCCGTATATCTGAAAGACCAGATCATGCGTCTGACGCGTCAGCATGAAGAAGCCGAAGCTCATGTCGTAGTAGGAGAGCCCGTACCAGCTGGTCAGCAGCAAGACAGGCCCGGCCCATAAAATCAGGAACCACTTCATGCGGTCCTCCCCCTCGGCTCGACCGGATACATCTCCGGCGCCATGAGCCATCTCGTTAGCGCCATGACACTCAAAACCACAGCCGGAACGGCAATATTCAGTGCCAGCATGGCGAAGATTGCGGTCATGGCGACCAGCAATGCCTTACCCCTTACTGCAGTTCCCATGTCGTCCGCGTCCCGATCATCTTTGGTTAATGATGCGTTAACGTCAAACTTAGAGGGCCAGAGATTTACCGCAACGGAAACCGCGGCGCATGGTTAATTCGAAGAGGCGGGACTGTGGAAAAGTCGATCAGCCATAGATGGCGCGGACCAGGCGGGAGATGGCGCCCGCGACCTTGTCCCAATCCTTGTTGGTGCGCAGCGCAACGCCGGCGAACTGCCCGCTCACGGCGGCCGAAATCACAAGATGCTGGATTGCGGCAAACAGGATCGCGTTGGTGGTCGTGGCGTCGACACCCTTTGGCGGTGTCAGCGATCCCCGCATCCGGTCCAGCCATTTGCCGAGAGCCTTCGTTCGGGCTTCCGAGAGGCGGCGGACCTGCGGCGTGTCCTGCGAGACCTCCCAGGCAACGATCTTGCAGACGAGTGGATCGTCGCGCAGCGCCTCCATGAAATAGATCGCAAGCTTCTCCATCAGGTCGCCATAGGTCAGCAGGAACATGCCGCCGGTGTCTTCCGGTATCCGTTCCTTGACCCAGGTGCCGAGATCAGCGCCGATTGCCTCGATCAAACCTTCGAGGCCGCCGTAGTAGCGGTAGATAAGTTGTTTGTCGCAACCGGCCTTGCGGGCGATGGCATTGATGCCGAAGCCCTGGAATCCCTGTTCCGCCAGAAGATCACGCGCAGCGAGAAAGATCGCGCGTTCCGTGCTGGCGCGATTGCGCACTTTTGCAGCCGGACTTGCCTGCGCCGTGACTTCGGGGATCTGGAGCATCTGTCGCCTGTACCAATTGAGCTTGTCATCGCGATAAAGCGGGGCTCCGGGCACTGCAAGCCGTCCGAAGAGCCATGCACAAGATTGCGGCGCATTATGATATGCCGTTCAGCAACTGTCTGATTGCACAAGGGCTTGCGAGGGACTAACGAGGGGAACACCTCCTCGATCCCTTACTGGCAAATGCTCCTGATATTCGAAAGTATCCTGCCGATCTTCCTTCTGGTGTTACTCGGTGCGGCCTTGAAGCGAAGTTCCTTCATCAATGCGACGCTTTGGGACGGGCTTGAGCAACTGGGCTACTACGTCCTGTTTCCGGCCCTGCTTTTTTATACGCTGGCGACCGCAGACTTCACGAAAATCGATATAGGATTGATCGGCGCGGTATCGAACGGCGCGGTGATACTGATGGCGGGCCTGGTTCTGGCTCTTTGGCCAGTCCTTCGCCGAGCCGGCGTTGGCGCGCCGGCCTTCAGTTCGCTTTTCCAGTGCTCGACCCGCTGGAATGCGTTTGTCGCTCTTGCAATCGGTCAGAAAGTTTTTGGAACTGAGGGGATTGCGATAATCGCTGTCATCATGGCAGCGATCATCGTGCCCATCAACCTGATCAACGTCTCGGTGCTGCTCTGGTTTTCCGGTCGATGGCAGGGATATCGGATATTTGCCCTTCGCATCGTGACCAATCCGCTGATTTTCAGCAGCGTTGCCGGCATCGTCGTCAATCTTCTGCACATCCCGATCTATCAGCCGTTGATGGTGACGGTCGGGCTCGTCTCGCAGGCATCACTAAGCCTTGGCCTGATCGCCGTCGGCGCCGGTCTGCGGATCGCCGATGCCCTCAAGCCAGGCGCCATGGTGATGCTCGGCACCGCGCTGAAGCTCTTGATGTTCCCGGCAGTCATGGTCGGCTTGGCAATTCTTTGCCATGTCGGCGGCGAAACGCTCGTGCTGCTCGCCTTGAGCGCAAGTGTGCCGACGGCCATGAACGGATATCTGCTCGCCAAGAAGATGGGCGGCGACGCGGACCTTTATGCCGCCACCGCAACGGTGCAGACGGTCGCCTCGTTCTTCACCATCCCGCTGGTGATGATCGCTGCCAGTCAGCTTGCCGCGGGATAAAGAAGATCGATGATGTAGCGGGCATCGAATCTCGCATCAAGCATGCCGTAGGTCGAACGCCAGCCGCCCGCCAATCGGGTTTCAAGAAACGCATCGGCGATCTTGCCCGCGCCGAGGCGCATGAGTTCGGATGCACCGGCTGCGAGAGCCAGCTGCTCGACCAGGAGGCGCGCCGCCCCCTCATCGGTTTCGCAGAGCGCCATGGCGGCGCGGAGCACCTCCACCGTCTTTCTGCCGGACGCACCGAGATCGCGCTCGAAACCGGCGAGCACCGTGTTGAACAGGTCCTTGCCGCGCGACAGCACACGCAGCACGTCGAGCGCCATTACGTTGCCGGAGCCTTCCCATATCGCGTTGACCGGAGCCTCGCGGTAGTGACGAGCGATCGGCCTCTCTTCGACATAACCGTTGCCGCCCAGGCACTCCATCGCCTCGTAGATGAGCGAGGGCGCCAGCTTGCAGTTCCAGTATTTGACCACAGGGGTCATGACACGGGCAAAGGCAGCGTCCGCCGGATCGGAGGCGGCGCGGTCGAAGGCATCGGCCAGCCTGAAACTGAGTGCCGTCGCCGCTGCGACATCCAGGGCCATGTCGGCCAATACACGCGTCATCAAAGGCTGGTCGATCAGCTTTTTGCCGAAGACACCGCGGCCCCGGCAATGGTGCACCGCCTCGGCCAGCGAAGCCCGCATAATACCAGCGGATGCCAGGGCGCAATCGAGCCGCGTCAGCGTCACCATGTCGAGGATGGTGCGGATACCGGCGCCCGGATCGCCGAGCAGATAACCGAAGGCATCGGTGAATTCGACTTCCGACGACGCGTTCGAGCGGTTGCCGAGCTTGTCCTTGAGCCGCTGAAACTGCAGGCCGTTCGCCGATCCGTCTTCCAGAAGACGCGGAACAAGGAAGCAGCCGATGCCCTCGTTCGTCTTGGCCAACATGACGAAGCCGTCGCTCATCGGTGCCGACATGAACCACTTGTGGCCGGAAAGCCGGTAAATGCCCTCTCCCACCCGCTCGGCGGTCGAACGATTGGCGCGTACATCCGTACCGCCCTGTTTCTCCGTCATGCCCATGCCAAGTGTGACGGCGGTTTTCTGCAGCGCCGGGCGATTCGTCGAATCGTATTTGCGCGACAGGATCTTCGGCGCCCATTCCTTCTGGACGCGCGAAGAGGCCATCAGGGCCGCGACCGAGGCGCTGGTCATCGTCAGCGGGCAAAGATGGCCGCATTCGAGCTGCGCCGTCAGATAGAAGCGCGTTGCGCGCGCCTTGTGCTCATGGCCCTTGGCTTCCGGTATGTTTTCCCAGACGGAGGAATGCAGTCCCGCCTGCATCGAGCGGCGCATCAGCGCATGCCAAGCCGGGTGAAACTCCACGGTGTCCAGCCGCTCGCCACGCGGGCCATGGGTCTTGAGCTTCGGCGGATTCTCGTTCGCCATGCGCGCAAGTTCCTGCGCCTCCGGCGAAGTCACGTAACGGCCCAGCTGGTCGTATTCCTCCCGAACCGTACGATGCAGGCCACTCGTCAGGTCGACAACCAACGGATCGGATCGATACGCATTGATCCCCGACCAGGGTTTCGGCTGGTTCAGTTCGACAAATTTTTCTTCGGCGCGCGATATCTGGTTCATGAGGCGGTTCTAGCGGAAGTTACAGAGTCTGGAAACGGCAGCCTTTAACGATTTCGGTCGTTCTGCACAAAAGGCCGCGACGGGGGCAGAGAAGATCTGCCGGCACGGCCCGAACAAGTGGTGAGATAACTCTTCTGCCGCTTGCGACCTTCACCATCAGACCTTATAGACCGCCGAACGCAAGCGGAGACATGATCTTATGGTCTTCTTCCCCCATCGCCATCTCCTTGGCATCAAGGGCCTTACCGAACAGGACATCACCTTTCTTCTCGACAAGGCCGATGAGGCCGTGAAGATTTCCCGCCAGCGGGAAAAGAAGACGTCGACCTTACGCGGCCTCACGCAAATCAATCTCTTCTTCGAGGCCTCTACACGCACCCAATCCTCATTCGAACTCGCCGGCAAACGGCTTGGCGCCGATGTGATGAACATGTCGGTGGGCAATTCGTCGGTAAAAAAAGGCGAGACCCTGATCGACACGGCGATGACGCTCAATGCGATGCGTCCCGACGTTTTGGTGCTGCGCCATTCCTCGGCGGGTGCGGCCGCACTGCTTGCACAGAAGGTGGCCTGCTCGGTCGTCAATGCCGGCGATGGTCAGCACGAACACCCGACCCAGGCCCTGCTCGACGCGTTGACGATCCGCCGCGCCAAGGGAAAGCTGTCGCGCATCATCGTGGCGATCTGTGGCGACGTGCTGCACTCGCGCGTCGCCCGCTCCAATATCCTTCTGCTCAACGCGATGGGCGCTCGGGTTCGGGTGGTCGCGCCGTCGACGCTTTTGCCCTCCGGCATCCGGGAGATGGGCGTGGAGGTCTTCCACTCGATGGAGGAAGGCCTGAAGGATGCCGATGTGGTAATGATGCTCAGGCTTCAGCGAGAGCGCATGGCCGGGGCGTTCGTACCCTCCGTGCGCGAATATTTCCGCTTCTACGGTCTCGACGCGGAAAAACTCAAGGCGGCCAAAGAGGACGCACTCGTCATGCATCCCGGCCCGATGAACCGCGGCGTTGAGATTGCCTCCGAAGTGGCGGACGGACCGCAGAGCGTCATAGAGCAACAGGTGGAAATGGGGGTCGCGGTGCGCATGGCGGTGATGGAGACCTTGCTCGTCTCGCATAACCAGGGAGAGCGCGCATGACCGCGACTGTTCTGAAGAACCTCCGCATCATCGACCCCTCACGTAATCTTGATGAGACCGGCACGATTCTAATCGGCGACGACGGCCGCATCCTCGCCGCCGGCAAGGACGCTCAGAACCAGGGCGCGCCGGAAGGCGCAACGATCAAGGATTGCCTGGGTCTTGTCGCGACGCCGGGACTCGTTGACGCCCGCGTTTACGTCGGCGAGCCGGGCGCCGAGCACACCGAGACGATCGAATCGGCGAGCCGTGCGGCAGCCGCCGGAGGCGTCACCTCCTTCATCATGATGCCGGACACCCATCCGGTGCTGGACGATATCGCGCTGATCGAGTTCGTACAGAAGACGGCGCGCGACAAGGCGCTGGTCAACGTTCATCCGGCCGCAGCGCTGACCAAAGGACTTGCCGGCCAAGAGATGACCGAGATCGGGCTGTTGCAGCAGTCCGGTGCGGTTGCCTTCACCAACGGTCGCCATGGCCTTTCCGACAGCCTGCTTCTTCGCCGCGCCATGACCTATGCGCGGGAATTCGATGCGGTCATAGCTCTCGAATTACGGGAACGATATCTCGGCAACGGGGTCATGAACGAGGGTCTGTTCGCGAGTTGGCTCGGTCTGTCGGGCGTGCCGAAGGAAGCGGAGATCATTCCGCTCGAGCGCGATTTACGAATCGCCGGCCTGACCGGTGCGAAGTATCATGCGGCCAAGATCTCCGTGGCGGAATCGGCTGAGGCGGTCCGTGTCGCTCGCTCGCGCGGCGCGAAGGTCACCTGCGGCGTATCGATCAATCATTTGTCGCTCAACGAAAACGACATCGGCGAATACCGGACGTTCTTCAAGCTTTCGCCGCCGCTGCGCTCCGAGGACGATCGCGTTGCGATGGCCGATGCAATTGCCGACGGCACGATCGACATCATCGTGTCCTCGCACGACCCGCAGGACGTCGACACCAAGCGCCTTCCTTTTGCGGATGCCGCCGACGGCGCGATCGGGCTTGAGACGATGCTCGCCGCGGCCCTCCGGCTGCATCACGACGGCCGGGTGCCGTTGATGCGCCTGATCGACGCCATGTCGACCCGTCCGGCGCAGATTTTCGGCCTCGACGCCGGTACGCTGAAACCGGGGGCCAAAGCTGATATCACGCTCATCGATCTCGACGAGCCTTGGATCGTATCGAAGGATATGCTTTTGTCCCGTTCGAAGAACACGCCTTTTGAAGACGCGCGTTTCTCAGGTCGCGCCATGGCGACCTACGTGGCGGGCAAATGCGTACATTCGCTTTGATGGGGGACGATGCTTGAGTGAGCTATTCAACTGGCAGATCACGCTGCCTATCGCAATTGCAGTGCTCGTCTTCGGCTACCTGCTAGGCTCCATTCCCTTCGGCCTCATCCTCACCCAAGCGGCGGGCCTCGGCGATATCCGGTCGATCGGTTCCGGCAATATCGGCGCGACAAACGTTCTGCGCACCGGCAACAAAAAGCTCGCGGCGGCAACTCTTTTGCTCGATGCTCTGAAGGCCACGGCCGCGGCCGTGATCGGTTGGTATTTCTTCGGTGAAGAAGCGGGGCTGCTGGCGGGATTTGCAGCCTTTCTGGGGCACCTCTTCCCCGTCTGGCTGGGTTTCAAGGGCGGCAAGGGCGTCGCCACCTATATCGGCACCCTGCTCGGCGTGGCGCCGATGATGGTTCTCGTCTTCGCTGCGATCTGGCTTGCAACCGCGAAGCTCAGCAAATACTCCTCGCTGTCCGCTCTGGTTGCAACTCTCGTCATCCCGGTTGTGCTGTGGTTCATAGATGAGCCGAAGATTGCACTGATCATGGCGATCATGACAGTCATCTCCTGGTGGAAGCACGAAACCAATATCAAGCGGTTGATGGCCGGTACGGAAAGCAAGATCGGCCAAAAGGGATAACGATATGGACGGCAGCGCAAGGCTGACTGGCATTGCGCTGACGGAAAGACAAAGAATCGCCTGGCTCAAGCTGATCCGTTCCGACAATGTCGGCCCCGCGACCTTTCGCGACCTCATCAATCATTGCGGCTCCGCAGAAAACGCTCTCGCCATGTTGCCGGAACTTTCCAAACGCGGTGGTGCGGCGAGAGCGATCCGCATCGCCACGGTCGCGGAAGCAGAAAGCGAGCTCGACGCCGCCCGTCGCCACGGCGCACGGTTTATCGGCATCGCCGACCAGATTACCCGCCAGCTCTTCGCCAAATCGATGGCGCCCCACCGCAATTGGCCGTCAAAGGTCACCTCTCGGCGGCAACGCGCCCGTCAGTCGGTGTCGTGGGGTCACGCAATGCCTCGATTGCTGGCGCCAAGTGCGCGGCAATGATTGCCCGCGATTGCGGTCGCGCAGGCTATACAGTCACGTCCGGCCTCGCTCGGGGGATCGACACCGCAGCGCATCGCGCCAGTCTCGATACCGGAACGATTGCGGTGCTTGCCGGAGGGCTCGACCAGCCTTACCCGCCGGAAAACAGTCCGCTTCTCGACGAGATCACCGACCGCGCCGGCCTGGCAGTGAGCGAAATGCCCTTCGGCTGGGAACCCCGCGCAGGGGATTTCCCCCGTCGCAACCGACTGATTGCCGGCATCTCGCTGGGTGTCGTCGTGGTGGAAGCAGCAGAGCGCTCGGGCTCACTCATCACCGCGCGGATTGCCACCGATTTCGGTCGACTGGTCTTTGCCGTTCCCGGCTCGCCGCTCGACCCCAGGTGTCACGGCACAAACGACCTGCTTAAAGAGGGCGCTATCGTGACCACCGCCTCGACCGACGTCATCGAGGCCCTGGCGCCACTTTCCGAGCTTGATCTTTTCGACGGATCGGTCGTGGAAGAACCGGACAAGACGAGCGGCAGCATGCTACCGCCCGATGACGACGACCGCGCAAGGATTCGTTTCCGCGCTCGGACCGACGCCGGTGGAGGTGGATGACATCATCCGGCATACGGGACTGCCCGCCTCCTGCGTTTACCTGATCTTGCTTGAGCTGGACCTGGCCGGCCGTCTACACCGACACATTGGGGGATTTGTCTCGCTCGCGATGGAGGAATGACCTGGGACGGCGCCTGGCCTGAACATCCCCCGCCTCGATATAGGCCATTTCGATGAGATAGCAGAGCATATCTGCCCCTTCCCCAAGAGCAACCTGCCTCAATTCACCAAGCATCTGCCGGATATAGGCACTATTCTCCCTGGTATTCTCCTCACGCCGACCGTTCATCTCATTTTGAGTGACCACGTTACATTCCCCTCGAGCCACGCGGCGGGTTGGATGCCACGCATAGCAGCATGTGCAACCGACCGTATAGCATTTATTTAAGATTGCATCAACCTGAACATCTTCTTTAGGTTGTACTCCGTTGTATCCCGATTTTGTCGATCACCTCTTGACCGCGGGGCAAACGCCCTCCATGTCGGGAGGTCAAGATTTCCGCCTGGCCGCGACTGCTGCTGGGCGAAGCCTCTATTCAGAGAAAAAAGATGAATGTTGTTGTTGTAGAATCTCCAGCCAAAGCCAAGACGATCAATAAGTATCTCGGTTCCGGCTACAAGGTTCTCGCCTCTTTCGGCCACGTGCGCGATCTTCCGGCCAAGGACGGGTCCGTGCTTCCCGACCAGGATTTCGAAATGTCCTGGGAGGTCGATGGTGCGTCCCAGAAGCGCATGAAGGATATTGCCGACGCGGTGAAGGGTTCGGACGGGCTGTTTCTGGCGACCGACCCTGATCGCGAGGGTGAAGCTATCTCCTGGCATGTGCTCGATCTTCTGAAGAAAAAGCGAGTGATAGGCGACAAGCCGGTCAAGCGGGTCGTCTTCAACGCCATCACCAAGAAAGCCGTGCTTGATGCCATGGCCAATCCGCGCGACATCGACGTGCCTCTGGTCGATGCTTATCTCGCCCGCCGTGCGCTAGATTATCTCGTCGGCTTCAATCTTTCGCCGGTTCTCTGGCGCAAGCTGCCGGGCGCACGCTCGGCGGGCCGCGTTCAATCCGTCGCGCTGCGGCTCGTCTGCGACCGGGAATCGGAAATCGAACGCTTCGTCTCGGAAGAGTACTGGAACCTGTCCGCCTTGCTGCGCACTCCGCGCGGGGACGAGTTCGAGGCCCGCCTCGTTTCCGCCGACGGGAAACGCCTGCAGAACCGCTCCATCAAGAACGGCGAGGACGCCAATCGGCTGAAGACGCTCCTCGACGGCGCCAGCTATGTCGTTGACACGGTCGAGGCAAAGCCCGTCAAACGCAATCCTGGCCCGCCCTTCACCACTTCAACCCTGCAGCAGGCTGCGTCCTCCAATCTCGGCTTCAATGCCTCGCGCACCATGCAGGTCGCGCAGAAGCTCTATGAGGGCGTGGATATAGGCGGCGAAACCGTCGGTCTCATCACCTATATGCGTACCGACGGCGTGCAGATGGCGCCCGAAGCCATTGAAGGCGCCCGTCATGCTATCGCCGACCAATTCGGAAACCGATATCTGCCGGAAAAGCCCCGCTTCTATTCCACCAAAGCCAAGAACGCCCAGGAAGCGCACGAAGCCGTTCGCCCGACCGATTTCAACCGCTCGCCGGACAAAGTGCGCCGCTACCTCGATGCCGACCAGGCCCGGCTTTACGAACTGATCTGGAAGCGCGGGATCGCAAGTCAGATGGCATCCGCCGAAATCGAGCGCACCACGGTCGAGATCCTTGCGGACAACAACGGCCAGCGGGCCGGTCTCAGAGCGGTGGGCTCCGTCATTCGCTTCGACGGCTTCCTTGGCGCCTATATGGACCAACGCGAGGATGGTGAAAAGGGCGACGATGATGAAGACGACGGCCGGCTTCCCGAAATCAATGCGCGCGAAAAGCTCGACAAGAGCAAGGTGAATGCCAGCCAGCACTTCACCGAGCCGCCGCCCCGCTATTCGGAAGCATCACTGATCAAGAAGATGGAAGAGCTCGGTATCGGTCGACCCTCCACCTATGCCGCGACACTGAAGACGTTGAGCGACCGTGAATACGTGACGGTCGACAAACGTAAGCTCGTTCCCGAAGCGAAGGGCCGGCTCGTAACCGCCTTCCTCGAGAGCTTCTTCACCAAATACGTGGAATACGACTTTACCGCCGACCTTGAAGAGAAGCTCGACAAGATTTCCGCCGGTGAACTCGATTGGAAACAAGTCCTGCGCGAATTCTGGCAGGATTTCTTCGCTCAGATCGAAGACACGAAGGAGCTGCGTGTCACCAACGTGCTCGATGCGCTGAACGAGGCTTTGGCGCCCCTCGTCTTCCCAAAACGGGAGGACGGCAGCGACCCGCGCATCTGTCAGGTCTGCGGCACCGGCCAACTATCGCTGAAACTCGGCAAATACGGCGCCTTCGTCGGCTGCTCGAATTACCCGGAATGCAACTATACGCGCCAGCTTTCCTCCGAAGGAGGCGCGGAGGCGGAAGCGAACGGCCTGAACGAACCGAAGGCACTGGGCGCCGACCCGCATACCGGCGAGCAACTGACGCTGCGTTCCGGCCGGTTCGGTCCCTATATCCAGCGTGGCGAGGGCAAGGATGCCAAACGCTCGTCGCTGCCGAAGGGCTGGAAGCCGGAGGAGATCGATCACGAGAAAGCGCTCGCTCTGATTAGCTTGCCGCGCGATGTGGGCAAGCATCCCGAAAGCGGCAAGATGATCTCGACCGGCCTTGGCCGTTACGGTCCCTTCGTCCTGCATGACGGCACCTATGCCAATCTTGAATCTATCGAGGACGTCTTCACCATCGGACTTAACCGGGCCGTGACGGTGCTTGCGGAGAAGCAGAGCAAGGGTCCCGGCGGGAGAACCCGAGGAACACCTGCGGCTCTGAAGGAGCTGGGCGACCATCCCGATGGAGGATCGATCACGGTGCGTGACGGCCGCTACGGCCCTTACGTAAACTGGGGCAAGGTGAATGCCACTCTGCCGAAGGGCATGGACCCGCAAGGGGTCACCCTGGAACAGGCGCTCGCGCTGATTGTTGAAAAGGGCGGCAAGGCGCCTGCAGGCAAAGCCACGCCGAAAAAGGCAGCCGCCAAGGCGGGCACCGGCGCCAAGAAAGCTGTGCCGAAGGCAAAGGCAAAAGCGCCTGCCAAGAAGGCGGCGCCCAAGGCGAAGAAGACGGGAACGTGAGAGAACCGCGCGACAGATCGAAACACCACGGTAAACGACAGGACAGAACTGTCGGCGCGACAACCTCTTCCGCCGGCGAGAAGCGCGTGATCATTCACGGCGCGGTGCCGCCCCGGGAGGTCCTGCTCGAATTCATCGCCGAAAACCCCGACAAGGCTTCGAAGCGGGAGATTGCCAAAGCCTTCGGCCTCAAGGGAGAAACCCGAGTCGAGCTGAAGGATCTTTTGCGGGCGCTGGAGGATGAAGGCCTTCTCACCAAGAACCGCAAGTCGCTGACACGCCCCGGCGCATTGCCCCCGGTGACGGTGCTCGACATCACCACTCGCGACAAGGATGGCGAATTGATCGGTCGTCCCGCCGAATGGCCGGAAGAACAGGGCGCCGCACCCGCTGTTCTCATCCGCCAGCCTTCGGAAAACCGTGGCAAGGGCAAGACGCCGGCCGCAGGCCTCAACGACAGAGTGCTGGCAAAAATCTTCGCGAACAAAGACCGCTCCGGCCCCGCCTACACTGCCCGGATCATCAAGGTTATCGACAAGCGCCGCGGTGCCTCGCTCGGCGTCGTCAAAAAGCTCGCCGATGGTGAACTGCGCCTGCTGCCGACCGACCGGCGGGGCGAGGAAATGGTGATCGAGAGCACCGACATCGGCGACGCCAAGGACGGAGACCTGGTCGAGACGGAAGTCGTCCGTTCAGGCCGTTTCGGTCTTCCCCGCGCCCGCGTGCTATCCGTTGTCGGCTCCGTCGGGTCGGAGAAGGCGATCTCGATGATCGCCATTTATTCTCACGGTATCCCGCATATTTTCCCTCAGGCGGTTCTCAATGAGGCAGAAGCCGCCAAGCCCGCGACCATGTCCCGACGGGAAGATTGGCGCGATCTTCCGCTCATCACCATCGATCCGGCCGACGCCAAGGACCATGACGACGCCGTCTACGCCGAACCGGACCCCTCCCCTGACAACCCGGACGGCGTGATCGTCACGGTCGCGATAGCCGACGTTTCCTGGTATGTCCGCACCGGTTCGCCGCTCGACCGGGAAGCGCTGAAGCGCGGCAATTCCGTGTATTTTCCGGATCGCGTCGTACCGATGCTGCCTGAACGCATCTCGAACGATCTCTGCTCGCTTCGTGAAGGCGAGGATCGGCCGGCACTCGCCGTGCGCATGGTTTTCTCCAAGGAAGGCCGAAAATCCGGCCACACGTTCCATCGTGTCATGATGAAGAGCGCCGCCAAGCTCTCGTACCAGCAGGCGCAAGCGGCGATCGACGGAAAGCCTGACGATAAGACCGGGCCACTGCTGGAGCCGATCCTCCAGCCCCTGTGGCACGCCTATCGCATCCTGAAACGCGGCCGGGAGCGCCGTCAGCCGCTCGAACTGGACATGCCCGAACGCAAGATCATCTTGAAGCCGGACGGCACGGTCGACCGTGTTCATGTTCCGGAACGCCTCGACGCGCACAAGCTCATCGAGGAGATGATGATCCAGGCTAACGTCGCTGCGGCCGAGACCCTTGAGAAGAAGCGCCAGCCGCTCGTCTATCGCGTTCACGACACGCCGGCTCTTTCCAAACAGGAGGCGCTGAGGGAGTTTCTGGCTACGATCGGCATTTCGATGGCCAAAGGCGGGCAGATGCGGGCCAATTCCTTCAACGGCATCCTCGCCCGCGCGCTCGATACGCCGCATCAGAGCATGGTCAACGAGATGGTGCTGCGCTCCCAGAGCCAGGCCATCTACAGCCCCGAGAATATCGGCCATTTCGGCCTCAACCTGATGAAATACGCGCATTTCACCTCACCGATCCGCCGTTATGCAGATCTGATCGTGCATCGTGCGCTGGTCGGCTCCCTGGGTCTCGGCGAAGGCGGGATTACGCCGGACGAAGAGGCACAGCTCGACGATATTGCTGCGGAAATTTCAACGTTCGAGCGCCGCGCCATGGCGGCAGAGCGTGACACGATAAACCGGCTGATTGCCTATCATCTCAGTGAAAGGGTCGGGGAGGAATTCGAAGGCCGCGTCTCCGGCGTCACGAAGGCGGGACTATTTGTCTCGCTTCCGGCCTATGGTGCCGACGGTTTCATCCCTATATCTACCCTCGGCAACGACTACTTCATCTACGACGAGGCGCATCAGGCGCTGTCGGGCGAGAGGACTGGGCTCGGTTATCAACTCGGCGATACCGTCGATGTGAAGCTCGTGCAAGCCATCCCGCTTGCCGGCTCGCTCCAGTTCGAAATGCTGAGCGAGGGTAAAAAACTGCCCACGGCGACCCGCTCCTTCCACAAGTCGGGACGGCGCGACCGATCCAGCGGCCGGGCAAAGCCCGGTACGCGGCCGCCACGCAGCGGCCGGAGGAGATAGGAATGGAAAGACAGGACGAGCAGACGGTCTGGTATGGAAGCGCCGTGGAAGCCGGGAGGCCGCTCGGGCGCTCGATAAAACGGGGTATGCTGAACCGCTGTCCGAACTGCGGGACCGGCCGTCTTTTTCGAGCCTTTTTGAAACCGGTGGATGCCTGTGCTGCCTGTGGCGAGGACATTTCTCATCACCGCGCCGACGACCTGCCGGCTTATCTCGTCATTGTCGTCGTCGGGCACGTTCTGCTTACAGGTTATATGCTGACCGACATGGTCTTGCTCGTTTCCCCATGGGTGCACCTTGCGATCTGGGTGCCGCTTGCCGTGCTCGCCGCGCTGCTGACCATTCAGCCGATCAAAGGCGGTGTCATCGGCCTGCAATGGGCGCTGAGGATGCACGGCTTCGGCGGTGAAGACGGCGGGGTAGCAGATCCCGGCCGCGGCGGGCCGATCGCATGATATCCTCTGCCGAGGAACAGATGCCGTCGGCAATGGACTCGCTGAAGCATGCGCCCGTCGCCGGCGTGCGGCCGAAAGATGCAGCGTCGCTCATCCTGATCGATCGCTGCGCAGGCGGTGCCCGCGTCCTGGTGGGCCGGCGCGGCAGCGGCCATGTCTTCATGCCGGATGTCTATGTCTTTCCCGGCGGACGGCGGGATGCACGGGATCATGCCCTGCCCTTCAGCGCCGATCTCGATACGCTTGTTCTGGAAAAACTCCTTCTCGGCACATCGTCCCGCTTGACCCCAAATCGCGCACGGGCGCTTGCGCTTGCCGCACTGAGGGAGCTTCGTGAGGAGACGGGAATCGGCAGCGGGATGGCGCCGGACCTTTCACGTCTGCGTTATGTCGCACGCGCGATCACTCCTCCCGGCAACGTACGGCGCTACGACACGCGCTTCTTCCTTGCCTTTTCGGACGAGACTGTCTTCGACATGACGAGTTTGGGAGATTCCAGCGAACTTCAGGACGTGCGCTGGCTTGACATCGCCGACCTTTCCGGTCTGAAACTCCCGGCCATTACGAAGACGGTCTTGGAGGACGTGAAAAATCTCATGATAGCCGATCCCTCTTTGTCGTTCGGAAATCCGGTGTCCTTCTACTTCATGCGCCATGGACGATTCGTCCGCAGCCGACTGTAAGGAATATCGAATGCCCCAGCCGACGACCGACGCCAACGGCCATGTCGAGCGGATCCATTGGCCGTCGCTCATCGCCGCTATCGCCGCCATCAGCGCAGTGGGGATTGCCATCGGGCTCGGTCTGCCGCTCCTCAGCATTATCCTGGAGAAGCGCGGCATTCCCTCAACGCTGATCGGGCTCAACGCGGCCATGGCGGGCGTCGCTTCAATGCTTGCCGCCCCCGTCACGACCAAACTCGCGCATGACTACGGCGTCGCAAGGACCATGATATTCGCCGTCGTCCTGGCGGCATTGAGCGCCATCGGCTTTTATTACGCCGACGCCTTCTGGATGTGGTTCCCGCTTCGATTTACGTTTCATGGCGCGACCACCACCCTCTTCATCCTATCGGAATTCTGGATCAACGAGGCCGCACCTCCGCGGCGACGCGGGCTTGTGCTGGGGATCTATGCAACTGTCCTGGCCATCGGCTTTGCGAGCGGCCCCTTGCTCTTCTCGGCGCTCGGCAGCGATGGGATCCTGCCCTTCCTGGTGGGTGCCGGCATCATCATGCTCGCGGTGATCCCGATCTTCATCGCCCGGCACGAAAGCCCGGTGCTCGACACCAAACCCGACCGGCATTTCTTCCACTATATTTTTCTGGTGCCTACCGCGACCGCAGCCGTCTTCGCTTTCGGGGCAGTTTCGGCAGGCGGCCTCTCTCTCTTCCCAATCTATGCGCTTCGCGAGCAATTGAGCGAGCAGCAGGCCGCGATCCTTCTCACGGTAATGGGAATCGGCAACATGGCCTTTCAAATTCCCCTTGGCCTGATTTCCGATAAAATGCGTGACCGCCGACCGCTTCTGACCGCCATGGCCGCGCTGGGAGTTGCAGGCTCGCTGGCGCTCCCCTTGCTGATCGAGAACTGGATCCTGATGGCCGTCGTCCTGTTTTTCTGGGGCGGCTGTGTGTCTGGGCTCTATACGGTGGGCCTGGCGCACTTGGGCGCAAGGCTGAGCGGCCCGGATCTTGCAGCCGCCAATGCGGCCTTTATCTTCTGCTACGCGGTGGGTACGGTTGCGGGACCGCAGAGCATCGGGGCCGCGATGGACGTCGGCGGCAATGACGGTTTTGCGTGGGCACTGGCCGGTTTCTTCGGCTTCTATGTGGTGGTTTCGGGCTGCCGCTTACTTTTCCGATCAAAACGAGGTTGACTTTTCGGGCGCGATTTGTAATTTCGCGCCAGATTTTGCCGTGGAGCTCACCCGCGTCCACGGCTTCATTTTTTTAGAGGCAGAACGACCATGGCGAAAGCTACGACCATCAAGATCAAGCTGCTGTCGACGGCTGACACCGGTTTCTTCTACGTCACGACGAAGAACAGCCGCACGATGACGGACAAGATGACAAAGACCAAGTACGACCCGGTTGCCAAGAAGCACGTTGAATTCAAGGAAACCAAGATCAAGTAAACCTTGATCCGAGGTTGTCAGAAGGCGCCGGCCGTCAGGCTTCAGGCGCCTTTTCTTTTGGCCAAGGTTCGGCCTTCGCTACTCGACGCACTCGCATAAAAGAAAAGCGCCGCTCCCATGACATGGAAGCGGCGCTTTTAAATGGGGGTCGACCAGCTTGCAATCACGGCACGAGGAACCGCTTTGGTATGCCTGCCAGTCGACCGACCCCACGACCCAGGAGATGCGGCGGACCTGAACATCATGGGGTATGACGATCCCTTTAGGGAACCCATAGTTTCGGTTGCGGCCAAAATTGCTCAAAACGAAAAGAAAATCAACAGATTCTTAACTCGGCGTTCAATCCACATACCTTGTTGGTTAAAATTCACGCTGGAACATCTCCGCGTCATCTGACTTCCTGGAGAAGCCCATCAACAATTGATGAAAATCAACCTTTTCTAGTCAGGTAATTTTCGAAAAACTATCGGCCTTTCCAAGAATAAGCTTTAGCGTCAGAGTGTTTTTTCTGCGCCGCGCAAAAAACGTGAAGCTGCGTCAGCCCGCTAGTTTCATTCCACTTTGGAAACGGATGGGCGATACAGCTTAAGACTTCTCAAAGCTGTTCAATCAGAAGATTTATGGTCTTCCTAGCAAGGTCTTTTTCTGGGCAAACTTTAATCCCCAAAAACCCTACGCGAGGGGCAAATAATGAGGGATGAACAGCAGTGATTGCCGAAATCGAAAATCCATAGGCGTTCAAATACATATTTTAGAATTAAATGATTCTCTTATGCTGCGGCGGCGACCACTCGGTTGCGCCCGCCGTTCTTGGCTTCGTAGAGCGCCCGATCGGCCTGCTTCAAGAGTTGTTCCGGAGTTTCGGCTCCATACGTGTTGCACGCGATTCCGAGCGACGCAGTGACGTTGAGGGCAGCCCCCGCACTCTTCAGAGAGAACGGTTGGCTTTCGATGATGCCGCGCAGGCGCTCGGCGATAGCGGTCGCGGCCACGGCATCGGTATCGGGCATCACGACCACAAATTCCTCGCCGCCGTACCGGCAGGCAAGATCGGCTCCCCTCACAGTAGAGCGTATGCGCGCAGCAAACTCTCTCAGCACCTCGTCTCCGGCATCATGCCCGTAGGTATCGTTGACGGACTTGAAGCGATCGATGTCGGTGATGCAAACGGAGAGTGGCCGGCCCCGCGCCGCGGCGCGGTTGAACAACACCTTCAGGTGGTTGTCGAGATAGCGGCGGTTATTGAGGCCGGTCAGCCCGTCGGTTACAGCAAGTTCGATCGTCTGGCGGACGCTCATCCTCAGGCGATCGTTATAGCGCTTGCGCTTGATCTGCGTCAGGACGCGGGCGATCAGCTCGTTCGGGTCAAGCGGCCGTACGATATAGTCATTGACGCCCAGATCCAGCGCCCGAACGATCAGGTCGTCGGCCCCCAGCTCCGTCACCAGCAATAGCGGGAGGAAGCGGGTACGCTCCAGTGAGCGAAGCTGCGAGCAGAGACGCAATGGATCGTATTCGTCGAAATTGGCGTTGACGATGACCAGGTCGACCGGATTTTCCGCGGCTTCGAAGAGTGCCGCCTGCGGGTCGGACATGGCGATGACTTCGGCAATCGGCTTCAATGCCTTGACGATCCGCTCCTGAGAGCTTGCACGTCCATCGACCAGCAGGACCTGGGCAGGCTCCTCACGACCGTCTACCCCCTTCAATACATCTTCAAGCACGATATTGTGGGCGGTGTCGGCACGGATACGCAGCTCGTCCGTCAGTGCTTTCAATCTTACCAGGCTTTTTACGCGGGAAATGAGCTGCAGGTCATTGACCGGCTTGGTCAGGAAATCGTCGGCGCCGGCTTTTAAGCCCCGGACCCTATCGGAAGGCTGGTCGAGCGCAGTGACCATGACGACCGGAATATGGGCAGTCCGCGGATTGGCCTTCAGCCGCTCGCAGACCTCGAAACCATCGATGCCGGGCATCATGATGTCGAGCAGGATCAGATCGACATGGGTGCTTTCACAGATCGCAAGCGCCTTGTACCCGTCATCTGCCGTCAGCACATCGAAATACTCGGCGAGCAGCCGCGCTTCGAGCAGCTTCACATTTGCAGGAACATCGTCGACTACCAACAGGCGTGCGGTCATGCCATCCGATCCGATTTCACGCGTCACCCAGATAAGTCTTGATCGTCTCTATGAATTTCGGGACCGAAATCGGCTTGGAGACATAGGCTTCGCAGCCGCCCTGACGAATGCGTTCTTCGTCCCCCTTCATCGCGAAGGCAGTTACGGCGATCACAGGGATAATATGAAGCTCATCATCCTCCTTCAGCCACTTGGTGACTTCGAGACCCGAAACTTCCGGGAGCTGGATGTCCATGAGGATAAGGTCCGGCCGATGCTTGCGGGCAAGGTCGAGTGCCTCCATGCCATTGCGGGTCTGGATGGTATCGTATCCCGATGCTTCGATCAGGTCGCGGAAGAGCTTCATGTTCAGCTCGTTGTCCTCGACGATCATGACCCGTTTGGGCATAGCGATCCGTTCCTTAATCCCGCCTTGCAAGCGTGCCTTCTGTATATAAGCTCTGCCAACGGTCGATTCCACAGGCCTTATTTTAGGCATAGTAAGACGATTTGGTTGAAGAAAAGGTAACCTTCAGACGATGCGGCGCGAACCGACAAGAACCAACACCAGCGCGGCCAATGCGGAGGAAACGGCTGCCGCTGTGCTCGGCTGGCTCGCCAACGAGCCGGAGATGCTCGGGCGCTTCCTTGCTTTATCGGGCCTGCAGCCCAATCAAATGCGCCATGCTGTCAACGATCCGGGCTTTCTTGCGGGCATGATCGACTTCCTGATGGGGCACGAGCCCACATTGCTTGCGTTCTGCCAGGCAACGGATACCAGGCCGGAAACCGTGGCGGCGGCCTGGCAGCACTACGCCGGGACCAGCCTCGATTCCAGCGAATACTGAATGACCAACCGCTTGCGTCCCTCCTCTCCATAAGATGCTCGACTCACCGCTGCAATCGTCCCGCTCCGAAACCTGCTGGAAGGCGCTGGGCGAGCGATCGACGGATGTCATGCGGTAAACTCGTGCGGACCTACATCCGTTCCGAGGCCGCCCGACGTCAAAGCTCCAGCCGCATCAGCGGCCGGCCATCCTTGCGGCGGGCTACCACTTCGAAGCCGGCGGCGTCGAAGATCGCCGTCGAGCCGATGCACAGCGTCACCGATCTCGACTGCTTAACATGATCGATCGGACAGGCATCGACGAACCGCGCTCCCATCCCGCGCGCATAGTCGATGGCACCCGACAGCAGGCGGTGGCTCAGCCCTTTGCCCCTGAGCTTCGGCGTCAGAAAAAAACAGCTGACCACCCAGACAGAGGGATCGGTTGCATCCGCCTCGTCCAGCGGGCGCGAGACAGTACGCGGCGAATTGAACTGCGGCACATCATGGCGCGGTCCGACCTGTACCCAGGCGACCGGCCCGCCATCCGCGTAGGCCAGAATGCCGGGCGGCGGACCAGCATTTATGCGGTTGTGGATATGATCCTTCCGCTCTTGCGGCTGCATCTTGGTGCGCACCGCATGCGGCAGGCGCAGAGCGACGCACCAACAGTGGCAGAAGGCACCCTGCGGGCCGAAGAGCATTTCGAAATCCTCCCAGCGCTCCGCTGCCACAGGCTCGAAATGAAGATCGATATCCACGCCAAACCTCCACACCGCCCCTTGTGACTCGCGAGCTTAGGCCTTAACGTCGCGGTGTTCAACCTTTGTTCTCTGCCATGACGCCCACGCCTGATACGACATCCGGCTTCTGTCGCGACTGCCTTGCGGAGCAGAAGGCGCAAACGCGCCGGTGCCGCAGTTGCGGCAGCCCCCGCCTCCTATATCACAAGGAACTCTATGGGCTGACGCTGGCGCATATCGATTGCGATGCCTTTTATGCGACGATCGAAAAACGCGATAATCCAGACCTTGCGGACAAGCCGGTGATCATCGGCGGAGGCAAGCGAGGCGTCGTCTCGACTGCCTGCTATATCGCGCGGATCAACGGCGTTCGCTCTGCCATGCCGATGTTCAAGGCGCTGGAACTGTGCCCGGATGCGATCGTCATCCGGCCGAATATGGAGAAATATGTCCAGGTGGGGCGCCAGGTGCGGCAGATGATGATGGATCTGACGCCATTGGTTCAGCCACTTTCCATCGATGAAGCCTTTCTCGAACTGGCTGGAACGCAGCGGCTGCATCACGATCCGCCGGCCCGCACGCTCGCCAGGCTCGCTACGCGGGTGCAGAGCGAACTCGGCATTACCATCTCGATCGGTCTTTCCTATTGCAAGTTTCTCGCCAAGGTCGCTTCCGATCTCGACAAGCCTCGCGGGTTTTCCGTCATCGGCCGGGAAGAAGCCCTGGAATTTCTCAAGACCCGGCCGGTGACGACCATCTGGGGGGTTGGCAAGGCGTTCAATGCCACCCTGGAGGCCGACGGCATCCGCACCATCGGCCAACTTCAGAGTATGGAGGAAAGCGACCTGATGCGCCGGTACGGGAGCATGGGGCAGCGCCTTTATCGCCTGGCGCGAGGCATAGACGACCGCGAGGTGCATCCCAACGAGGCCGCAAAGAGCGTCTCTGCCGAGACGACGTTCTTTGACGATATTTCGAGCCACGATGAACTCGTGCCGATCCTGCGCCGGCTTTCGGAAAAGGTCTCCACACGCCTTAAGAAACATGGAATCGCCGGGCAAACCGTCGTCCTGAAGATGAAGACTGCCGACTTCAAGGGCAGGACGCGCAATCGGCGGCTCGAGGATCCGACGCAGCTTGCGGATCGGATCTTCCGCACAGGCCTCTCCTTGATGGAAAGAGAAACCGACGGTACCAAGTTTCGATTGATCGGAATCGGGGTCACCGACCTCACCGATCCGGCCCTTGCCGATCCGCCGGACCTCGTCGACCGCCAATCCGGCCGCCGCGCCGCAGCGGAGGCGGCGATGGACAAGCTGCGCGACAAGTTCGGCAAGGCGGCGGTGGAGACCGGTTACACCTTCGGAGACCGCCGTCGGGATCAATGAAATGTGATCCGTTTTCAACCACCACATTCGAACTTTTCGACCCGCGGAAAATCTTCGTTAAACCTCGTTAGCTAATATGCCGCCTGTGTATTGCGTATAGGGTCGAGACATGCTGCGTCGTATTGCGTTCGGAATTGGGCTCTTGTCTGCGACCATGCTGTCGCATCCGGCTTTGGCGGAAGGCGCCCGCACACTTCAGATCATCGTTTCCAAGGACAAGCAGCAGTTGGTCGTCTATGACGGAGCCGACGTCGTGACCACCTCCAAGGTGTCGACCGGCAAGGCCGGACATACGACACCGAGCGGGATCTTCTCGATCCTCGAAAAGCGCAAGTATCACGAGTCGAATCTCTATTCGAATGCGCCGATGCCGTGGATGCAGCGGCTGACATGGTCGGGCATTGCGCTTCACGAATCCAATAGCGTGCCCAATTATCCGGCCTCGCATGGCTGCGTTCGCATGCCAGGCGCATTTGCGAAATCCCTCTTCCAGATGACCGAGCAGGGCGCGCATGTGATCATCACCGACGCGCCGGTCGAGCCCGAGCGGATAGACCATGCCGGTCTGTTCCGCCCCCTCAAACCCCTTCCGACTGGTCCCTTGATGTCCGACGTGGAGCTGCGCGCCTCTGCGATCCGCGCGGGCGATAGGCCCGTCGAAGTGGCCATGAACATCGTGCCGGGCAATCCTGCCACCCCCCATCCAGCCCCTGCCCCTGCAATCGCCGCCACAGACCCTGACGCTGCACCGCTCCGGATCCTGATCACCCGTCGAGGTGAACGGGAGACGCTGATGGATGCCCAGCTGCTGCTTCAGGATCTGGGTTTCGAGACAGGCGGATCGGACGGGTATTCAGGGCCGCTTACCCGACAAGCCATTGCCGGATTCAAGCGCTGGAAGGGGCTTTCCCAAAAGGGGCCGTTGCTGACACCTGACTTTCTGACCGCCCTTTACGAAACGGCCGGCAAACCCCAGCCGCCGGCAGGTCAGATCATGGTTCGGCGGAATTTTGAGCCGCTGTTCGAAGCACCTGTCGGCATCAAGAATCCCGAAATCGCGCTCGGCACCCATTTCTTCACGGTGGACAAGGTGGAGCGTAACGCCGAAACGGCCGAATGGACCGCTCTGACGCTGCCGAATCAACTCGGCGAGGCGACCGAGCGGCGGCTCGGCATCACTGTCACCGTAGATCGCTCCGCACCGGCAACCGCTGCCAGCGCGCTCGATCGGATCGAGATCCCCGCCGATATTCGCGACCGGATCGAGACGCTTATGACCGACGGCACATCGGTAACGATCAACGACCAGGGTATCGGGCCGGAGACCGGCAAGGGGACGGATTTCGTCACTGTCACCCATCCGCAGCGCCAAGCAGCGGCCCAGGCATCCGTTACGAAGGTCCGCCCGGTGCGTCAGACATCCGCTGCCTTGAAGCCCCGCGGGATCGGGCTGTATTGAAGGCCTAAACCAATTCCACGTCGAGAACGCCCGGCGCTGTTCTGAGCGCTGCGGCTATCTCGGGGGAAATGCGATATTTCTCCGTCAACTCCACCTCGATCTCCCGCTTGCCATCATCCTTGATGACGACGAAGGAGACGAGGCCGTCGCCCCTGGCGTTGAGGTGCCGTGCAACCGCCTTCAACGGACCGGAATCCCGGACATAGACACGCAGCGCCTTCTGCATCTGCACCGACTTCTCTTCAAGAGACTGGGCCGTCTGAATCCGCAACCCGATGCCTTCCGGCCGCTCTTCCGCCTGCACGGTAATCACCAGGGATTTGCCCGGCTCGAGGAGATCTCGATACTGCGCCAATCCTTCCGAAAACAGCACGGCTTCGAACTGGCCTGACGAATCTGAAAAAGCGACAATGCCCATCTTGTTGCCGGTGCGCGTCTTACGCTCCTGCTTGCTCGTTACCGTGCCGGCCAGGCGGCCGGCCGTCGCACCCTTCTTCACGGCAGCGGAAAATTCCGCGAATGTCTGGACACGCATCTTGGCGAGCACGGCGGCGTAAGAATCAAGAGGGTGAGCCGACAGATAGAAGCCCAGGACCTGATACTCGCGCATCAGCTTTTCCGATGGCGTCCAGGGATTGAACTGCGGCAGGATGAGCTTCTCCGGGCCGGCACTCGCTGAGGATCCGAAGAAATCGGACTGGCCGCTAACCTTCTCCTCCTGCGCGCGCTGCGCATAACCGATGATGCGATCAAGACCGCCGATGAGTTCGGCACGGTCTGTTCCAAAGCAGTCAAACGCACCGGCGGAGATGAGGCTCTCCATCACGCGCCGGTTGATCTGTTTTGGATCGATGCGAAGGCAAAAGTCCTCGATGCTCTTGAACGGCCGATCGCCGCGTACCGCGGTAATATGGTCAACGGCCGCTTCGCCCACGCCCTTGAGAGCCGCGAGTGCGTAGTAGATCTTGTTCTCACCCGTCTCGAAATGCCGAAAGGAGGTCTGGACGGACGGCGGAACGACGGTAATCCCGAGCCGACCGGCATCCTGGCGGAAGTCGTTCAGCTTCTCGCTGTTTGCCATATCGTAGGTCATCGATGCGGCAAGGAACTCGACGGGGAAATGCGCCTTCATATAGGCGGTCTGGTAAGAGACAATCGCGTAAGCGGCAGCATGCGACTTGTTGAAGCCGTAATTGGCGAACTTGGCCAGGAGATCGAAGATATTGTCGGCCTGCGGCTTGGAAACGCCGTTCTTCACCGCACCGTCGACGAAACGGGCACGCTGCTTGTCCATTTCCTCCTTGATCTTCTTACCCATGGCCCGGCGCAGAAGGTCGGCCTCGCCGAGCGAATAGCCTGACAGGACCTGGGCGATCTGCATGACCTGCTCCTGGTAGACGATGACGCCCTGCGTCTCCTTGAGCAGATAATCGATCATCGGATGGATCGATTCGATCTCCTCCTCGCCATGCTTACGGGCGTTATAGGTCGGGATATTCTCCATCGGTCCCGGACGGTAGAGCGCCACAAGTGCGATGATATCCTCGATGCAGTCCGGCCGCATACCGATCAGCGCCTTGCGCATGCCGGCACTTTCCACCTGGAATACGCCGACCGTCTCGCCGCGCGACAGCATCTCGTAAGTCTTCTGATCGTCGAGCGGGATCTTTTCCAGCTCGACTTCGATGCCCCGTTTCCTGCAGAAATCCACCGCCGTTTTCAGCACCGTCAGGGTCTTCAGGCCGAGGAAGTCGAACTTTACGAGACCCGCCTGCTCCACCCACTTCATGTTGAATTGGGTCACCGGCATATCCGAGCGCGGGTCTCGATACATAGGCACGAGCTTGGACAACGGCCGGTCGCCGATAACGATGCCGGCAGCATGCGTCGAAGCGTGACGGTAAAGGCCCTCGATCTTCTGCGCGATGTCCAGCAGGCGGGCGACGACCGGTTCCTTCTCGGCCTCCTCCCGCAGCTTCGGCTCCTCTTCAATCGCCTTGGAAAGCGGCGTCGGATTGGCCGGGTTGTTCGGCACCAGCTTGCAGATCTTGTCGACCTGCCCATAGGGCATTTCCAGCACGCGGCCGACGTCGCGAAGGGCGGCACGCGCCTGCAGCGAGCCGAAGGTGATGATCTGCGCCACCTGCTCACGGCCGTATTTCTGCTGCACGTAGCGGATCACCTCTTCTCGGCGATCCTGGCAGAAGTCGATGTCGAAGTCCGGCATCGAGACGCGATCGGGATTGAGGAAGCGTTCGAACAGAAGCGAGAAGCGCAGCGGATCGACGTCGGTGATGGTCAGCGCATAGGCGACAAGCGAGCCCGCACCCGAACCGCGGCCAGGCCCAACCGGAATGCCCTGCTGTTTCGCCCATTTGATGAAGTCGGCAACAATCAGGAAGTAGCCTGGAAACTTCATCTTCTCGATGACGCTGAGCTCGAAATCCAGTCGCTCCCGATAATCTTGTTCGGTGAAGCCGCGTGTCATACCCAGCGTGGCTACACGCTCTTCCAGACCTTCGATCGATTGACGACGAAGTTCGTCCGCCTCGGCACGTTCGGCTTCTGCCGGATCGTCGGTG
Organism: Neorhizobium huautlense; assembly: GCF_002968575.1. GTDB lineage: Bacteria > Pseudomonadota > Alphaproteobacteria > Rhizobiales > Rhizobiaceae > Neorhizobium > Neorhizobium huautlense. The sequence goes on from NZ_PVBM01000007.1 coordinate 48,152, forward strand.
GCGCCAGTAAAGCGCGGCAGGATTGGGTTGCGTGTCTTCAGAACGAACGAACAACGCCTGGCAATTTCGACGGTGTTTTCCAGCGCCTCCGGCAGGTCGGCAAACAGCGCGGACATTTCGGCACGGCTTTTCAGATAGTGGTCCGGTGTCAGGCGGAAACGGCTGTCGTCGGAAACGATGGCATTGTGAGCAACCGCCATCAGCGCGTCATGGGCGTCGTAGTCGGCTTTGGACGGAAAGAAGGCTTCGTTCGTGGCGACCAGCGGCAGGTCATGGTCGTAGGCAAGCGTCACGACCTTGTGCTCGTGGCGCCGGTCGTAGGCGCCGTGGCGCTGCAGTTCGACATACAGCCGGTCGCCGAATATCTCCTTGAGCTTGAGCAGCCTTGCTTCGGCAAGCGTTGCGTTGCCTTCTTTCAGGACTACGTCCACCGGGCCGGTACCGGCGCCGGTCAGGGCGATGAGGCCCTCGGTGCCGCCCTCCTCCAACCAGGAGCGGCAGATATGGGTGGAGTGATGCCCCTCACCGCTGAGATAGGCGCGGCTGATGAGGTCAACGAGACGTTCGTAGCCGACGGCATTTGCCGCCAGCACGACGATCGCCGGCAGCTTGGCGAGTTGCTGGTGGCTGTTTCGCCGTTCATCCGACTGATCTTCCATATCGATCGACAGTTGGCAGCCGATGATCGGCTGTAACCCGTCGCCGATTGCCTTCTGGGCAAATTCCAGTGCAACGAAGAGATTGTTCGTGTCGGTGATGGCGATCGCGGGCTGATTGTCCGCTATCGCCTTGGAGAGTATCTTCTTAAGAGGCAGCGCTCCTTCAAGGAGCGAATAGGCAGAATGAACCCGAAGGTGCACAAATTGCGGGGAATCCCCTTGCCCTTCGGCACCCGATCCCATCTGCGTCAAATCTGCCATGTCCGCGCCATACCCATTTCCTGAATCGGGTCATTTTCCAGTGCGGCGTCCAGAGAGTCCAGATCGGATTTCCTTGCTCAACGTCTTTCGGAGACAGGCCCGGATGTCACATTGCCATGACGATCATGGAAAGGCTGGCCACGAAGGTGGCGATGGAAGCAAATGCGGCAATGTCACGAAGAAGGTCAGTCATCGTCGTCTCCCTTGTTCCTTTATGTTTTCAATTTGTTCTCATTTTGTTTGAGAGTCAACAGAGGAACAAAACGGGAATTGCGGATTTTAAATTATAGTTAAGAGGCTGGTATATGCGCCCCTTTCGCACGCTTGCGCGGCCAATCAGGCGTTTGCGGACGGCTTTGCAGAAATGAAGCGGCGGGCGATCATCCAGCAACCGACAGCCCATGTGGCACCGCCGCACCAGCCGCCCAGCACATCGGTGGGGTAGTGGACGCCCAGATAAATCCGGCTGAAGCCGATTAGGAGAGTAAGAAATATAGCGGCGGCGATCAGGAAGATGCGGGTGGAGCGATACTGCTGCGCTCGCGACAGGAGTGCTCCGAGCGTCAGATAGGTAACGGCGGAAAGCATGGCGTGACCGCTCGGAAAACTGAGGTCGTGAACTTCGATCAGATGAGGCACGATATCCGGCCTCGGTCTCGCGACGCCAAGCTTCAAGGCGTTGCTGACCAGCCATCCGCCGAGGATCGACAGGAACATGAAGATCGCGATCGCCCTTTGCCTGGCGAGCAGAAGGTAAGTGGTCCCCATGATAGTCATCAGCGAGAGCACCGTGGTGCCGCCGAGCGCGGTGATGTCATCGAAGGCATGGCTGAGCCAATAGGGACCCACCGGTATCGACAGGTCGGTTGTCGTCCTCAGGGCGAGCAGAATACGCTCGTCAAACGCACGTGTATCGCCTTCAACGACCTCGCTTGTCAGGTTGAAGAAGAGAAATAGACCGCCCGCCAGAAATGCGAACATCATCAAACCGATTGGCTCGAAGGTCATGAACCTTTCGACGATTCTCTGTCTCATCCGAGAATGGAAGACCATGTTCTCCTTCCTGTTGTACCTTGTGCTGGTCTCAGACCGGGAGCGCATGACGCGCGTCGGAAAGCGTCGGCGATGCGATGTTCCTGAAGCGGGCCTCGATCAGGCCATAGGCGCCGAAGGCGAAAAGACCAAGAGCCACCAAGGCATACAAAATGGAACCGAATGGCAGCTGGCGTATCCAGGCGAGCGCGTCTGCCAGGCTTCCCGCTTGCGACGGGTCAACCGCGAATGCTGCATAAAGGAAAAATCCGCCGAGGATCAGAAAAACCGCACCCCGCGCCACGAGTCCATACATGCAGATGCCGTTCAGGAGCGACCTCCGCTCCCAATCCGCGCCGAAATATTTCAAATAACTCTTTCTCATTCCCTTTACGATCTGTGCCACTCCGGCCGCGATGATGGCAATCGCCACCATCCCCACCAGATAGGGACCGAAGGGCTGCTGTATCAACCATGCAGCCCAGCTTTTTTCGTCGCCCGACTGGCTGCCGCCAAGCCCCACCTGCAATGCCTGCCCCAGGGCATAAAACGCCAAACTGGCATAGGTGGCTGCACTGACGAAAAGCGCGGCTCGTACCGCATAACCTTTGGCATCGGAGGCGTGCCGGTCGGTGTTGAAGACTGCCTGCACCAACCGCCACAGGACGAAACCAATCAGCCCGATGCCGATCAGCGCCAGCCAGATCGCACCGAGCGGCTGCTCCAGTACGAGCTGCAGAGCAGACTTGCTGTCGGGCTCCCCGCCGCCAAAGCTCGTCAACAGCGCCATGCCACCAATGAGAACATAAACGATACCGCGAGCAGCATAACCAAAGCGTGCCAGCCGTTCGAACTTCGCTTCCTTCAGCATCCGGCTCCTCCATGAGGCAGATGCAACGCATGTATGCGATCCCTGTTCCACCCGGCCGTCAGGAAGTGGTGAGGTCAACGGTCCGGCGAGGGTCGACAAAAGACCTCCGGATCGACCGGAGGTTCGTCACATTTCCACGACTTTGCCGCCTTGGATCGTCACGCGGCGGTCCATGCGTTGAGCAAGATCATGATTGTGAGTGGCGATCAGGGCAGCCAGACCTGATTGGCGCACCAGTGCTTCAAGCGCCTCGAAAACGTATGATGCCGTCTTCGGATCGAGATTGCCCGTCGGCTCGTCTGCCAACAGCACGCGCGGCGCGTTCGCCACGGCTCGTGCGATTGCCACGCGCTGCTGCTCGCCGCCGGAAAGCTCCGCCGGACGGTGGTCGGCCCGGTGGCCTATGCGCATGTAGTCGAGGAGCTGGCTTGCCCGCTCCTTGGCCTCGGTCTTGGCAAGACCCGCAATGAGCTGCGGCATCATGATGTTTTCCAAAGCCGAGAATTCAGGCAGAAGATGATGGAACTGGTAGACGAAGCCGATCTGGTTGCGCCGGATGGCTGTGCGTTCGTCGTCGCTCAGATCGTTGCAGGGCTGGCCGGCGATGAAGACTTCGCCACCGTCTGGATGTTCCAGCAGACCGGCAAGATGCAGCAGGGTCGATTTACCGGTGCCGGACGGTGCAACCAGGGCAACGGTCTCTCCGCTTCTAAGCTCGAAGTCAGCCCCCTTGAGGATCGAAAGCGTGGTCTCGCCCTGGCCGTAAATACGTTCGACGCCAGAGAGTTGCAGGACGGGTTTACGTGCCAAGGATGCGGGTCCTATTCGTACCGAAGGGCCTGGACTGGATCGAGCTTCGAAGCCCGCCATGCAGGGAAGATCGTCGCGATGAAGGAGAGCACCAACGCCATGATCACGACCGACAGGGTTTCGCTAAAGCTCATCTCGGCCGGCAGCTGGCTCAAGAAATAAAGCTCCGGATCGAAGAGCACGGTGCCAGACAACCACGAGAAGAACTGCCGGATCGACTCGACGTTGAGACAGACGACGACGCCGAGCACCACGCCTGCGATCGTACCGACGATGCCGATCGCAGCCCCGGTCATGAAGAAGATCCGCATGATTGCGCCGGCCCCCGCGCCCATGGTGCGCAGGATCGCGATATCGCTGCCCTTGTCCTTCACGAGCATGATGAGACCGGAGATGATGTTGAGCGCTGCCACCAGCACGATCAGAGTCAGGATCATGAACATCACGTTCCGCTCTACCTGGAGCGCGGAGAAGAAGGTCTGATTGCGCTGGCGCCAGTCGGTGATGAATATCTGTCGTCCGGCGGCTGCTTCCACCAGCGGGCGCAATGCATCGACATTATCCGGATTGTCGACGAAGAGCTCGATCGATTGCACGATGCCATCGGCGTTGAAATAGAGCTGCGACTCCTCAAGCGGCATATAGATGATCGTCGCATCGTATTCCGACATGCCAATCTCGAAGATGCCGGATACGGGATAGGATTTCACGCGCGGATTGACGCCCATGGGAGTGACGTCTCCCTCGGGCGAAATAAGTGTGATCTGATCGCCTGCACTCAGGCCGAGCTGCGCCGCGAGCCTTGAACCAACAAGCACGCCCTGCCCCGAGGCAAAGCCCACCATGTCGCCGGATTTTACGTTTCCGGCGACCTCGGCCAGCTTTTCAAGATCTTCCGGACGGACGCCGCGAACCAGGGCTCCAGACCCTGCACCGCCGCGACCCGAAGCGAGTGTCTGCCCCTCCACCAGGGGCAGAGCCATCTTCACCCCAGGGACGGCCGCGAATTTCCGCGTCAGCTCGGCGTAATCGTTAAAAGGACCGTCGATCGGCTGGACGATCATATGGCCGTTGATGCCAAGGATGCGGGAAATGAGCTCGGTGCGGAAACCGTTCATCACCGCCATGACGATAATGAGCGTTGCAACACCGAGCATGATGCCGACGAAGGAGAAACCAGCAATGACGGATATAAACGCCTCGCGTCGCCGAGAGCGGAGGTAACGCCAGGCGACCATGCGCTCGAAGGCCGAGAAGGGGCCTGCCGAAGGGGAGCGCCCCGCCTTTTCCGCTTCACCATTCGTCGCGACGCTCGCCATGCCGTCTCCTCAACCAGCCCAGTCTCTGTCTTTGACAGTTCCAGACAGATGATCTGGAACTGCTCCGGCAAATCGCCGTATCAGGCCCTGGCGAGCTTGTTCATGGCCGCTTCGAGGGTAAGCACTTCGCGCTCGCCCGTCTTGCGGTTCTTAAGCTCCACCTCGCCGTTGCCGGCGGAGCGCGGACCGACAATCACCTGGAACGGCACGCCGATCAAATCGGCCGTGGCGAACTTGGTCCCGGCGCGCTCGTCGGTATCGTCATGAAGTACGTCCTTGCCAATCGTCGTCAGCCCGCTGTGAACGGTTTCGGAGAGACGATCGCAGGCGTCGTCGCCCGGCTTCATGTTGATCACCACGACGTCAAAGGGCGCCACCGATGCCGGCCAGATGATTCCGTTCTCGTCATGCGATGCTTCGATGATGGCGGGAACAAGGCGGGTCGGTCCGATACCATAGGAACCCATGTGAACAAGGTGTTCCTTGCCGTCCGGACCTTGCACCTTGGCGCCCATGGGCTCTGAATATTTGGTGCCGAAATAGAAGATATGGCCGACTTCGATACCCCGGGCGGAAAGCCGGTCGCCTTCGGGGATGGCATTGAACGCTGCCTCGTCATGCATCTCGGAGGTCGCAGCATAAACCGACGTCCACTTGTCGAAGATCGCCTGCAGGCCTGCGACATCGTCAAAATCGGTTTCCGCACCGGGAATTTCGAAATTTACGAAATCCTTGTGGGAAAATACTTCCGACTCGCCGGTCTCGGCCAGGATGATGAATTCATGAGAAAGGTTGCCGCCGATCGGGCCGGTATCGGCGCGCATCGGAATGGCGCGCAACCCCAACCGCGAGAACGTGCGCAGGTAGGCGGCAAACATCTTGCGATAGGAATGTTCGGCAGCTTCCTTCGTCAGATCAAAGGAATAGGCATCCTTCATCAGGAACTCGCGGGACCGCATGGTGCCAAACCGCGGACGGATCTCGTCGCGGAACTTCAACTGGATGTGATAGAGGTTGAGCGGCAGGTTCTTGTAGGATTTGACATAGGACCGAAAGATGTCCGTGACCATTTCCTCGTTGGTCGGACCATAAAGCATCGGCCGATCCTGGCGGTCCTTGATGCGCAGCATTTCCTTGCCGTAGGCGTCGTAACGACCGCTTTCCTGCCAGAGTTCGGCTGACTGCAGCGTCGGCATCAAAAGCTCGATCGCACCGGAGCGGTTCTGCTCCTCGCGAATGATGGCGTTGACCTTGTCTAGAACCCTCTTGCCGAGCGGCAGCCACGAATAGATGCCCTGGCTCTGCTGGCGGATCATGCCCGCGCGCAGCATCAGCCGGTGGGAGACAATTTCCGCTTCCTTGGGATTTTCCTTCAGAATGGGCATAAAATAGCGGGAAAGGCGCATCGAGATTTCCGAGGTTGCCGGGCCGATTTCTCGGTCGAGGAATCAGGCCATTTTGTAAGGATATCGCGCGGCTACATAGCGGTTTCAGAGGAGGATGGGAACCCGCTCCCGCAGGAATCGCGAGAAAGCCGACGATTCGAGGCCGCGCTTGAAGACCGCGAAAAAGTGGGGATTTCATGGCAAGTCCGCGACATTTGTGTCAACGAAAAAATTTTATTGAAGTGTGTCAAAAATACAAAAAAATCGAGTGACAAAGCCCAACCGTTGAGCTAGGTTCAGCTCACAAAAGAGGCAAGGAGTTCAAATTCTTGCCATTTCGCGGTCAAGTCTTGGGAGGATCAGATCTTAGGCGCGCTTGTTCGCTGCCCCGGCAACGGTTAAGGATCACGCGAAACTTGAAACAAGGCTTAACCGCCTTGTTTTTTTTTGCCTTTAAATCCCAAAGCCGCCTCTGCGGCGCGATTGACGCGCCCGCTATGCATACGAAACGTAACAGGAATATGACATGCTTCGTGCGCTAGTTTCTATTCGAAGCTTGGCACGATGTTCGGAATATTGGTGATCCCGAAACCGAACCAGGTCGAAGCCAGATAATAGGCAGCGTAAAGCACAGCGGAGATCAGAGTTGTGAGTATCACGACCCGACCGCCGCGGAATTTGGTAGGAGCACTCTCGACCGTTCCGACAGTCACTTCGCCGTCTTCCTGCTGACTGCGGTAGCCAAGTGGCAGGACCATGAAGAGGACGGTCCACCAAAGAATGAAATAGATGGCCGCGACCGTCAGCAGGGACATGATCTCTTTCCCGAGTTTAAGAAACAGGCGGCGTTATAGGACGAAAGCTTGTGAAGCTCAAACGGCGGCGGCGGACGGGATGTCGCAGCTTGCGAAAGTGAATCCGGGTCGGCGCTTAACTCGCGGAAAGGAACTGTGATTTCCGGATTCTTGGTACTAGTTCAGACCTCTTCGAGTTCGACGAGGGTGCCGTTAAAATCCTTGGGATGAAGGAAGATGACCGGCTTTCCGTGTGCACCGGTTCTCGGATTGCCGTCACCAAGCACACGCGCGCCCCCTGCCTTCAGCCGGTCGCGCGCAGCCAGGATATCGTCCACTTCATAACAGATGTGGTGCATGCCACCCGCCGGGTTTTTCTCCAAAAAAGCGGCAATGGGTGAGTCCGCGCCAAGTGGCTCGAGAAGCTCGACCTTGGTATTTTCAAGCTCCACGAAGACCACCGTGACGCCGTGTTCCGGAAGAGCCTGGGACTGGGACACGCGCGCCCCCAAAGTGTCGCGATAGGTCGCGGTGGCGGCAAATAGGTCCGGCACCGCGATGGCTATGTGATTGACGCGTCCCAGCATGATCTCTTCCTTCCGGCCTGACCTTTAAAGCCGCGTGACGAATACCGTGACGACCGGCTTCTTGCCCCATGTTTCGTTGGCGGCGGCGCGCACTGCCCGGCGGACCGCCTCGCGCAGCATATCGAGGTCCTTGCGGCGGGCGCGAGGAATGCTTTCTACGGCTCCAAGCACGGCATCGTAGAGCGCATCCTCCATGTCCTCGCCCTCGTCATCAAATTCCGGCAGGCCGAACGATACCAGATCGGGATCCGTCAGGAACTCATAGCGGTTGTCGAGAAGCACATTCACTGCCACATGACCGACATAGGAGAGCTTGCGCCGATCGCCGATGCCCATTTCATCGAAATCGCCGATGAGCTTGCCGTCCTTGAATATCCGGCCGTGCGGCGCCTCGTCGACGACTTCAACCGGTCCCGGCGCAAGCCGAAGTATATCGCCGTTGCGTACCCGCGGCACGGTCTTGATACCGGCCGATGCAGCAAGTTCTGCCTGCGCCGTCAGGTGCGCAGCCTCGCCATGCACGGGCACCAGAATCTGCGGCCGCGTCCACTCGTACATCTTGAGGAGTTCATTGCGCCTCGGATGACCCGAAACATGCACCAGCGCATCTGAATCCGTGACGATCTTGATGCCCTGCTCGATGAGGCCATTCTTGATTTCAATAATGGCCTTTTCGTTGCCCGGAATGGTACGCGATGAGAAGACCACCGTATCTCCGGCCGACAGCGCAACGTTGCGCATCTCGTCGCGCGAGATCTTGGCAAGCGCTGCGCGCGGCTCGCCCTGGCTGCCCGTGAGGATAACGACGATCTTGTCGCGCGGAATATAGCCATATTCGTCTTCGGCTATGAACGGCTTTAAGCCTTCCATAATGCCGATGTCGCGGGCGACATCGACGACGCGCTTCAAGGAGCTGCCGAGCAGCAGCACCTCCCGGCCTGCTGCCTCCGCGGCCTGCGCGATCGAGCGGATGCGGCCGACATTCGATGAAAAGGTTGTAATCGCAACGCGGCCTTCGGCTTCTTCGATCACCTTGCGCAGTCCCTCGGAGACCTCCTCTTCGGAAGGCGACACGCCTTCGCGCATCGCATTGGTGGAGTCGCACATGAGGGCCAGCACGCCCTCGTCTCCCAGCTGACGAAACCGATGTTCGTCGGTCAGCGGCCCGAGTGTGGGCGCCGCATCGATCTTCCAGTCGCCGGTATGGACGACATTGCCGAGCGGCGTGCGGATGACGAGCGACATCGGCTCGGGGATCGAATGATTGACCCCCACCGCCTCGATTTCAAAGGGGCCGATATTGATCCGGTCACCCGCCTTGAAGATCGTGACGGGAATATCGGCGCGGGAGCCTTCGTAGTTTCGCTTCGCTTCCAGCATGCCCGCCGTAAACGGCGAGGCATAGACCGGTACGTTGAGACCCGGCCACAGGTCGTTCATCGCACCGTAATGATCCTCGTGGGCATGTGTGATGATCATGGCCTTGAGGTTGTTGCGCTGACTTGCGAGATAGCGGATGTCCGGGAGGACCAGATCGACACCCGGCAGGTCAGGCCCCGGAAAGGTAACCCCGCAATCGACCATGATCCACTGGCGCTTCTCCGGCGAACCATAGCCGTAGAGGGCGAGGTTCATGCCGATCTCGCCCACGCCGCCGAGCGGCAGAAACACCAGTTCTTCCTGTTTTGCCATTTCTCTCTTATTCCGTTCTGTCGAAAAATACATCACCGGCGGCAATCGGCAAAATCTTGCCGTGCCCGGTGTCCAGCATCAGAAAACCCTTGTCATCGATACCTGCGAATGTTCCGACAAGCGAGCGGTCGGACAGGTTTACGGTGATTTTTTCGCCGATGCCACAGGCGACGGCACGCCAGCGCCTGCTGATCTCTGTCATGCCACGCCCCTCGTCCCAAACTTTCAGAACATCAGCCATCTCCCTGAAGAGATGAGCAAAAACCTCTTCCGGAGACGCGCCAAAGCCATGATCGGCGAGCCGGGTGACACCATAGGGCACATCCTGCGGCATGTGGCGGATATTGATCCCGATACCGATGACGAGCGCACGGCGGCCGTCCGGCAGCCCCTCGCCTTCCAGTAGAATGCCGCAGGTCTTCCTGCGTCCGATCAAGATATCATTCGGCCATTTAACTTCGACCGGATCGCCACCCGGCGGCAGCACGGCTCGGATCGCCGCATGCACGGCAACAGCGACGGCCAGGGGCAGCGAGGCCAACCGTTCAGGCGGAGCCGGGTCGATTAACAGCAAGGAGGCGTAGAGGTTGCCGGGCTCCGACGTCCAGGCGCGCCCTCGCCTTCCGCGTCCGGCAAGCTGGCGGCTGGCGGTGATCCACAACAAACCGAAATCGCCCGCGCGAGCGCGGGCGAGACATTCGCTATTTGTGGAACCAACTTCGCTCAGAGCTTCGTGGCGAAACTCATCAAGCGAAAAGCGGCTGCCCCGACTTGGCATCCTCAGAAGAAGGACTTGGCTGCCGCATTTGCAGCGATGCCGATCGGGCCACCAAAGAGTACGTAGGCTGTGACGAAGAGCCCGGAAAGGCCAAAGACAAGGCGCAACTCACCGGAAATGCGGGCAAATTCGCCTTGGGCTTCATCAAACCACATGAGCTTGACGATGCGCAGGTAATAATAGGCACCCACGACGGATGAAAGTACGCCGATGACCGACAATGCATAGAGCTTGGCTTCGATCGCTGCCACGAACACGAAATACTTGGCGAAGAAGCCTGCCAGCGGCGGGATACCCGCCATGGAAAACATCAGCGCCGTCAGCACGATCGCCATGAAAGGCTTGGTGGAAGAAAGCCCAGCGAGATCGTCCACGTTTTCGACATTGCCGCCTTCCTTGCGGCGCATCGCCATGATGCAGGCGAAGGTTCCAAGCGTCATGACCATGTAGATCGTCATGTAGAGGACGACGCCGGATACGCCGGTTTCGGACCCTGCAGCAAGACCTACCAGTGCGTAGCCCATATGGCCGATCGAGGAATAGGCCATCAGCCGCTTGATGTTGCGCTGGCCGATCGCGGCGAAGGAACCGAGCAGCATCGAGGCGATCGACACGAAGACGATGATCTGGCGCCAGTCGGCCAGGATCGGCAGGAAGGCTTCCGATACGATGCGCACCAGGATCGCCATCGCAGCAACCTTCGGGCCAGCCGCAAAGAAAGCCGTGACGGGGGTTGGCGCGCCTTCATAAACGTCCGGCGTCCACATGTGGAACGGCACAGCCGAAATCTTGAAGCAGGCGCCGGCTAGTATGAAGACCATGCCGAAGATGAGGCCCATATGCCGGGGCTCAGAGCTCAGTATGCCGGCGATTTCGTCGAAACCGGTATTACCGGTGAAGCCGTAGACCAGCGACATGCCGTAAAGCATCATGCCGGAAGACAGGGCGCCGAGGACAAAATATTTAAGGCCGGCTTCCGTCGAGCGGATGCTGTCGCGGTTGAAGGCCGCGATGACATAGAGCGCCAGCGACATCAATTCGAGGCCGAGATAGAACGCAATGAGATCGTTTGCCGAGATCAGCAGCATCATCCCGAGCGTCGAAAGCACCAGCAGCACCGGAAATTCGAAGTGGTCGAGCTGATCCGACTGGGCACGGCCAACCGACATCACCATGGCGGTGATCGAACCGATCAGAGCGACGACTTTCATGAACCGGGCAAAGGGATCAAGCATGAATGCGCCGCCATAGGCTTCGCCCTCGCCCGGCATGAAGATCAGCCACAGTCCGGCGACCAGAAGCAGCGCCACCGCAAGACCCGTGACCGTCGACGTCGACTTGTCGCCGGAGAAAACTCCGATCATCAGGAGAGCGAGCGAACCCACGGCCAGAATGATCTCCGGCATTGAGAGCTGCAGGCTTAGGGAGAGTATTTCAGCGGTCATGTCCTGTCGTGTCCCGTCTCAGTGCACATTGAGTGCAAGGTCTTTCGCCGCCTGCAGGGCTGCGGAATAATTGTTCACCAGCTGGTCTACCGAGGCCGCCGTCGCATCGAAGATCGGGGCCGGATAGAAGCCATAGAAGATGGTAAGTGCGACCAGCGGATAGAGAATGAGCTTCTCACGCGCCGAAAGGTCGAGCAGACCTTTAAGGCTTTCCTTTTCCAGCGCGCCGAAGATCACCCGACGGTAGAGCCAGAGCGCATAGGAGGCCGAAAGGATGACGCCCGTGGCGGCGAAAAGCGCGACCCAGGTATTGACCCGAAAGACGCCGATGATCGTCAGGAATTCGCCGACGAAACCGGAGGTGCCCGGCAAGCCGACATTCGCCATCGTGAAGATCATGAAGGCGACGGCATATTTCGGCATGTTGTTGACGAGCCCGCCATAGGCCGCGATTTCGCGGGTGTGGAGGCGATCGTAAACGACGCCGACGCAGAGGAAGAGCGCGCCGGAGACGATGCCGTGCGACAGCATCTGGAACAGCGCTCCCTGGAGGCCCTGCACATTGGCCGCAAAGATGCCCATCGTGACGTAACCCATATGGGCAACGGATGAATAGGCGATCAGCTTCTTGATGTCGTCCTGCATCATCGCGACCAGCGAGGTATAGATGATCGCCAGCACCGACAGCGTGAACACGAAAGGCGCGAAGTAGTCGGATGCCAGGGGGAACATGGCAAGCGAGAAGCGGACGAAACCGTAGCCGCCGAGCTTCAGCATGACGCCGGCCAGGATGACCGATCCAGCGGTCGGAGCCTGGACGTGGGCGTCCGGAAGCCAGGTATGGACAGGCCACATCGGCATCTTAACGGAGAAAGCGGCAAAGCAGGCGAGCCACAGCCAGGTCTGCATGCCGGCCGGGAAGCCGTATTTCAGGAGTACGGTGATATCGGTCGTGCCGGTCTGCCAGTACATGGCCATGACGGCAAGCATCATCAGCACAGAACCGGTCAGCGTGTAGAGGAAGAACTTGTACGACGCGTAGACCCGGTCCTTGCCGCCCCAGACGCCGATGATGACGAACATCGGAATGAGGGTCGCTTCGAAAAAGACGTAGAAGAGCACAATATCCAGCGAAACGAAGACGCCGACCATGACCACTTCCAGGAGGAGGAAGGCGATCATGTATTCCTTGAGGCGCTTGCCCACGGAATCCCAGCTGGCAAGTACGCAGAAGGGCATCAGGAAGGTGGTGAGGATGACGAACAGCATGGAAATGCCGTCGACGCCCAAATGATAAGAGATGCCGGTGCCGAGCCAGGCATGCTTCTCGACCATCTGGAAGCCCGGATTGGAATTATCGAAACCGATCCAGATGAACAAGGATACCACGAAGGTGAAGGCCGTCGTGAACAGGGAGACGTTCAGGATATTGCGGCGACCGTAGGGACCCTCCTCCCGCGTGAGCAGCAGCAGCAGGACGCCGACCAGCGGCAGGAAGGTGACCGTCGAGAGAATTGGCCAGTCGGTCATTACATTGAGCTCCCGAGCATCATCCAGGTGACGAGGGCGGCGATGCCGATCAGCATCGCGAACGCATAGTGATAAAGGTAACCGGACTGCAGCTTGACGACCCGGTTGGTGACGTCGACCACGCGGGCGGCAACGCCGTTCGGGCCGTAGGTATCGATGACGCCGATGTCACCCTTCTTCCACAGGAACCGGCCGAGCGCCTTGGCGGAGCGGACGAAGAGGAAGTCGTAGAGTTCGTCGAAGTACCATTTGTTGAGCAGGAACTCGTAAAGGACCTTTTGCGACTGCGCCAGACGACGCGGCGTCGAAGGCGACTTGATATACATGTACCAGGCCGTCACGAAGCCGATCGCCATGGCGATGAAGGGGCTCCACTTCACAAGCGCCGGCACATGGTGGAATTCTTCAAGAATTTCATTTTCCGGCAGCGTGAACAGGGCGCCCTTCCAGAACTCCGCATATTCGTGACCGAAGAAATAACCTTCGAAGAGAACACCGGCCAAAACGGCGCCTACCGCCAGCACGTAGAGTGGCGCCAGCATGACCATCGGCGATTCATGCACATGGTGCATCACGTCGGCGGAGGCGCGTGGCTTGCCGAAGAAGGTCAGGAAGGCCAGGCGCCAGGAATAGAAGCTGGTGAAAAGCGCGGCGATCACCAGAAGCGTGAAAGCAATGCCGGATACCACCGAATGGGAGGCATAGGCACTCTCAATGATCACGTCCTTGGAGAAGAAACCGGCGAAGCCGAACATGGTGCCTGGAATGCCGACGCCTGTCAGAGCAAGCGTACCGATCGTCATCATCCAGAAGGTGATCGGAATATGCTTCCGCAAGCCGCCCATGTAGCGCATGTCCTGCTCACCATCCACAGCGTGGATGACCGAGCCGGCGCCGAGGAACAGCAGCGCCTTAAAGAAGGCATGCGTGAAGAGGTGGAAGATCGCCGCGCCATAGGCACCGACCCCGAGCGCCACAAACATGTAACCGAGCTGCGAGCAGGTCGAATAGGCAATGACGCGTTTGATGTCGTTCTGCACCAGGCCGACCGTCGCTGCGAAGAAGGCGGTGATTGCACCGATGAACGTCACGACAACGAGTGCATCGTGCGACAATTCGAAGATCGGGGACATGCGGGCGACAAGGAAGACGCCGGCCGTGACCATGGTTGCTGCATGGATGAGAGCCGAAACCGGAGTCGGGCCTTCCATCGCGTCCGGCAGCCAGGTGTGCAGGAGAAACTGGGCCGACTTGCCCATGGCGCCCATGAAGAGCAACAGGCAGACGACGGTTATCGCATTGGCCTTGTCGAGCGTCATGCCGAAGATGTTGACGATCGCCTGTCCAGCCTCCGGGGAGCCTTCGGCTGGCAGATAGCTGGCGGCAGCGGCAAAGATCGTTTCGAAGCTGATCGAGCCGAACAGGACGAAGACGCCGGCAATGCCAAGGACGAAACCGAAATCGCCGACGCGGTTGACGATGAAGGCCTTCATGGCTGCGGCCGACGCCGACGGCTTCTTGTACCAGAAACCGATCAGCAGATAGGAGGCGAGACCGACGCCTTCCCAGCCGAAGAACATTTGGGCAAGGTTGTCGGAGGTCACCAGCATCAACATGGCAAAGGTGAAGAGCGACAGATAAGCGAAGAACCGCGGCCGATGCGGATCGTGGTGCATGTAGCCGATCGAATAGATGTGCACCAACGTCGAGACCGTATTGACGACAACGAACATGACCGCCGTCAGGGTATCGACGCGGAAGGCCCATTCGACATCGATGCCGCCGGACTGGATCCAGCGCATGACCTCGACCTTGATGACCTCATGGCCTTCACCATGGGCAAGTGCCACGTTGAAGAAAACGATCCAGGAGAGGATGGCCGCGATCACCATGAAGCCGCTGGTGACGTATTCGGACGCCTTGGCGCCGATCGAGCGGCCGAACAGGCCGGCGATCAGGAAGCCGATCAGGGGAAGGAAGACGATTGCCTTGTAGATCATGACCTGATCAGCCCTTCATCATATTGACGTCTTCGACGGCGATCGAACCACGGTTGCGGTAGAAGACGACGAGAATTGCAAGACCGATGGCCGCTTCCGCAGCCGCAACGGTCAGAATGAACAATGCGAAGACCTGGCCGACGATGTCGTTCAGGAAGGAGGAGAAGGCAACCATGTTGAGGTTGACCGAAAGCAGGATCAGTTCGACCGACATCAGAATGATGATGACGTTCTTGCGGTTCAGGAAGATGCCGAAAACGCCGAGAATGAAGAGGATGGCGCTGACCGTGAGATAATGGGAAAGTCCGATTTCCATTTCTTTTTTCCTTTTTCCGCCTCAGACGCCCTGACCCGGCTTGACCTTGACCACCTCGACGGCGGTCGCGGGCGTACGGGCCACCTGCTTGGAAATATCCTGGCGTTTGATGTTGGTGCGGTGACGCAGCGTCAGCACGATCGCGCCAATCATCGCCACAAGAAGGACAAGGCCGGCGATCTGGAAGAAATACACATAATTCGTATAGAGCACGTCGCCGAGGGCGGCGGTGTTGGTGCGCACCGTCGGGTTCGGGATCGGCATGGTGATCGACCGCGCCGCATCGGGGGTCAGGACACTGCCGCCAATGACGACGATCAGTTCCGCCGCGACGATCAATCCGATGAGTATCCCGACCGGCGCGTATTGCAGCACGCCCGAGCGCAGTTCCGCGAAGTCGATATCGAGCATCATGACGACGAAGAGGAAGAGAACCGCAACCGCGCCGATATAAACGACCAGCAAGATCATCGCCAGGAATTCGGCGCCCGTCAGCAAAAAGAGCCCGGCCGAATTGAAGAAGACGAGGATGAGGAAGAGCACCGAGTGGACCGGGTTCTTGGCCGAAATGACCATAAACGCCGACGCCACCGCGATGAACGCGAAGAGATAGAAGAAGATAGCCTGCAGACCCATCGTGGTGCCTTTTCGTCCCTCAGCGGGATCGGAGCGAGTGCCCCTTCCCGTCGAAACCCGGCCGCGTTCTACGCACCGGGCATTTCATCCAGATATCATCGGCGCACTGCCCGCAGACGCGGCGGCACCGACAGATGCGTCCCGCCCTTAGCGATAGGGCGCATCCAGAGCGAGATTGCGGGCGATTTCCCGCTCCCAGCGGTCGCCGTTTTCGAGAAGCCGCGCTTTGTCGAAATAAAGCTCTTCGCGCGTCTCGGTCGAGAACTCGAAGTTCGGTCCCTCGACAATCGCGTCGACCGGGCAGGCCTCTTGGCAGAAACCGCAATAGATGCACTTCACCATGTCGATGTCGTAACGCACGGTGCGGCGGGTGCCGTCGTTGCGGCGCGGGCCTGCTTCGATGGTGATGGCCTGCGCAGGACAGATCGCCTCGCACAGTTTGCAAGCGATGCAGCGCTCCTCCCCGTTCGGATAGCGGCGAAGGGCGTGCTCGCCGCGGAAGCGCGGCGAATAATACATCTTTTCGAACGGGTAGTTGATCGTTGCCTTCTGCTTGAAGAAGTAGCGCATCGACAGGAAGAACGCGCCTACAAACTCCTTGAGGAACAACGAATTAATGGCTTGGCCGAGACTTGCCATCCTTATTCTCCAATGATGCCGGAAGCCAAGATGGTCATGGTCATGCCCACCCTGCCAGCTTCAGCACGAATGCTGCGATGATGACCATGGCAAGCGACAGCGGGAGGAACACCTTCCAGCCGAGCCGCATGAGTTGGTCGTAGCGGTAGCGAGGCACGAAAGCCTTCACCATCGCAAAGAGGAAGAAGACGAACGATCCCTTCAGCACGAACCAGATAATGCCGGGAACCCAGTTGAGAACGGCAATATCGAGCGGCGGCAGCCAGCCTCCCAAGAAAAGGATCGTCGTCAGCGAGCAGATAAGCAGGATGGCGGCATATTCGCCAAGCATCAGCATCATGTACGGAGCGGAGGAATATTCCACCATGTAGCCCGCAACCAGCTCCGATTCCGCTTCCGGAAGGTCGAATGGCGGACGATTGGTCTCCGCCAGTCCCGAGATGAAGAAGATCACGAACATCGGGAACAGCGACAGCCAGTGCCAGTCGAGGAACGAGTTCGGCAGGCCGACCATCGTGCCGAGACCGTCCTTCTGTGCATAAACGATGTCGGTGAGGTTCAAGGAGCCCACGCAGAGGAGAACCGTCACGATCACAAAGCCGATCGACACTTCGTAAGAAACCATCTGCGCCGCAGAACGCAAAGCACCGAGGAACGGATACTTCGAGTTCGACGCCCAGCCCGACATGATGATGCCGTAGACTTCAAGGGAAGAGATCGCGAAGACGTAGAGAATGCCGACATTGATGTTGGCGATCACCCAGTTTTCGTTGAGAGGGATGACGGCCCAGGTGGCCAGCGCCAGCGTCACGGACACAAGCGGAGCCAGAAGGAAGACGCCCTTGTTGGCACCGGCCGGAATGATCGGTTCCTTGAAGACGAACTTCAAAAGGTCGGCGAAAGACTGAAAGAGGCCAAACGGACCGACGACGTTCGGACCGCGGCGCAACTGCACGGCTGCCCAGATCTTGCGGTCGGCAAGCAGGATATAGGCGATGAAGACGAGCAGGCAGACCAGAAGCAGCAGCGACTGCGCGACCATGATCAGGCCCGGCCAGACATAGATGGAAAAGAACGAGTCCATGTTCAAAATTACTCCGCCGCAGCCTGGAAATTGTTGCGGGCCAATGCCGAGCACTCGGCCATCACTGCCGAAGCCCGCGCAATTGGGTTCGTCAAATAGAAGTCTTTGACCGGCGACGCAAACCCGGACTTCGACATCTCACCGGCTTTTTGGCCGAGTATGGCAATTTCGTTCACCGAACCAGCCGCGATCTCGTCCAAAGCGGCAAAATGCGGATATGCTTCGTAGAGCTTTGCGCGCAGTGCGCTCAGCGAATCGAACGGCAGCTTGTTTCCAAGCACGTCCGAGAGCGCACGCAGAATTGCCCAATCTTCGCGTGCTTCGCCCGGGGCAAACCCGGCTCGCGTGCTCATCTGGACACGTCCTTCGGTGTTGACCCAGGTCCCGGACTTTTCCGTATAGGCCGCACCCGGCAGAATAACGTCCGCATTATGCGCACCCGCATCACCGTGGCTGCCGATATAGACGGTAAACCTGGCACCCTTCTTCGAAAAATCGAGCTCGTCGGCACCGAGCAGGAAGAGGACATCCATGCCGGTGAGCATTTTCGCGGCATTCACGCCCTTGGATCCCGGAACGAAGCCGAGATCAAGGCCACCGACGCGGGCGGCAGCCGTGTGCAGCACGGCAAAGCCGTTCCAGTCTTCCGTCAATGCGCCGACCGAGCCGGCAAGCTGGGCGGCCGCGGCAAGAACCGCAGCGCCGTCCGGACGCGCGAGAGCCCCCTGCCCTATAATGATCATTGGGTTCTTGGTATTGCGAAGCTTATCAGCAAAGCTGTTCGCCCCGGAGGCAAGCTCGGAGAGCGTTTCCGGGCCGGCGCCGAGATAATCGTAGGCATAACGCAGTTCGCTGACTTCGCCGATCACGCCGATCGGGAAGTTGCCGCGCCGGAAACGCTTGCGAATGCGGGCGTTGAGAACAGCAGCCTCGAGGCGCGGATTAGCGCCGATCAGAAGCAGCGCTCCGGCCTGTTCAATGCCTTCGATCGTGGGGTTGAAGAGGTAGCTTGCGCGGCCGAGCGACGGATCAAGCGCCGTCCCGTCCTGCCGACAGTCGAGGTTTTCCGATCCGAGCGAGCGGATCAGTTCCTTCAAGGCATACATTTCTTCGACAGATGCCAGGTCACCGGCAATCGCCCCGATCTTCTGGGCCGACGTTGCCGAGACCGCAGCCTTGATGGCGCCGAAAGCCTCACCCCAGGATGCAGCCTGAAGGCGGCCGTCCTTGCGAACGTACGGACGGTCGAGGCGTTGCGTCTTCAAGCCGTCCCAGATGAAGCGGGTCTTGTCGGAGATCCACTCTTCGTTCACCTGCTCGTTGACGCGCGGCATGATGCGCATCACTTCCCGACCGCGGGTATCGACGCGGATAGCGGATCCGACCGCATCCATGACGTCGATCGATTCGGTCTTGCCGAGCTCCCACGGACGCGCAGTGAAGGCGAAGGGGCGCGAGGTCAGCGCGCCAACCGGGCAAAGGTCGATGACGTTGCCCTGCAGCTCGGACGTCATGGCATGCTCGAGATAAGTGGTGATCTCGGCGTCCTCGCCGCGGCCGATCAAGCCGAGCTCCGAAATGCCGCCGACTTCCGTCGTGAAGCGAACGCAGCGCGTGCAGTGAATGCAGCGGTTCATCACCGTCTTGACGAGCGGCCCAATATATTTGTCTTCGACGGCGCGCTTGTTCTCCGTGTAGCGAGACGAGTCGATGCCGAACGCCATCGCCTGGTCCTGCAGATCGCATTCGCCGCCCTGGTCACAGATCGGGCAATCCAGCGGATGGTTGATCAGCAGGAATTCCATCACGCCCTCGCGGGCCTTCTTGACCATTGGCGTATTGGTGAAGATTTCCGGCAGTTCGCCATTCGGTCCGCCGCGAACGTCGCGCACGCCCATGGCGCAGGATGCCGCCGGTTTCGGCGGTCCGCCCTTCACCTCGATCAGGCACATGCGGCAATTGCCGGCGACCGACAGGCGTTCGTGGAAACAAAAACGCGGCACCTCAGCGCCGGCTTCCTCGCACGCCTGAAGCAGCGTGAAATGATCCGGAACCTCGATCTCCTTGCCGTCTACCTTCAGCTTTGCCATCGTATCACTTACGTCCCTAGTTCCATCCCTTGAGCCGAAGGCCCGGGACATAATCCTTTTATTTCAACAGAGCTTTCGCCTGGCCGACCCAGTCGTCCCGCTTGATGCGTCCTTCGAAACCCAGTTCCTTGTCAAAACGGGTGATGTCGGCATCCTTCCAGGCGGCAATCTGAGACACGCTCTTCACGCCAAGCCCCTTCAAGACGGCTTCCAGCTTTGGGCCGATCCCGGAAATTCGCTTCAAATCATCGGCGCCCGACACAGCGGCAGGCTTCCCTGTAACCGCCTTCTTGGCTTTGGCAACGGTGCTTGCTTCCGCCTTGGCTTTGACAACAGGGGCCTCTGGTTGCACAGGCTTTGCAGCAGTTTTCTTTTGGGCGGCAGGTTTGCGAGCCGGCTTCGCCTTGGGCTTTTCAGGCGCCACGCCAGAGGTCTTGGCAACGGACGGTGCGTCGACTGCAAGACCGGGGGCCGAAGCGGGCGCCTCAGGCGCTTCCACCGTCGTCGATGCCTCGGCTTGCTTCTCGGTACTCTTCTGGCCGGCGGTTTCCAGCGCCCCCTGCAAGGCTCCGAAGAAGGCGCTTGCCATCTGGTTCGCGAAACCAAAGCCTATCGCCGTCGCCGCGGCCATGGCTGCAGCCGAGTGCGCAAACAGCGGGTTGAGCGACAATGCCTCGGAAAAATCAGGCGCGCGCGCGCGATCGACTGTAGGATCGTCCGCCGTTCCTATCTTCCGTTCGTCACTCTTCTTGGCCAAGTGCTTACTCCGCGGCTTCCATGACAGCGCCATGCGCCATGGCGTTATAGGTATACTGGTCGATCCGTGCCTCGATCTCCGGTCGGAAATTCCGGATGAGGCCCTGGACAGGCCAGGCAGCCGCATCACCGAGCGCGCAGATGGTGTGCCCTTCGATCTGTTTCGATACCTGCAAGAGCATGTCGATCTCGCGCTTCTGGGCATTGCCCTTCACCATGCGCTCCATGACGCGCCACATCCAGCCCGTACCTTCGCGGCAAGGCGTGCACTGTCCGCAGCTTTCATGCTTGAAGAACGCCGAGAGGCGGGCAATTGCCTTGATGACGTCGGTCGACTTGTCCATGACGATGATCGCAGCGGTGCCGAAGGACGACTTCTTGTCACGCATCCCGTCGAAGTCCATGATCGCGTCGCCCATGTCTTCGCCCTTGATGACCGGGCAGGATGCACCGCCCGGAATGACGGCAAGCAGGTTGTCCCAGCCACCGCGGATGCCGCCGGCATGCTTATCGATCAGTTCACGGAACGGAATGCTCATGGCCTCTTCGACCGTGCAGGGCTTGTTCACATGGCCCGAGATCATGAAGAGCTTGGTGCCGACATTGTTCGGCCGGCCGATCGAGGAAAACCAGCCGGCGCCGCGCCGCAGGATCGTCGGGGCAACGGCGATCGACTCGACATTGTTGACGGTCGTCGGGCAACCATAGAGGCCCATATTCGCCGGGAACGGCGGTTTAAGGCGCGGCTGCCCCTTCTTGCCTTCGAGGCTTTCGAGCAACGCGGTCTCCTCGCCGCAGATATAGGCGCCGGCACCGTGGTGCACGTAAATGTCAAAATCCCAGCCGTTCTTGTTGTTTTTTCCCAACAATCCGGCATCGTAGCATTCGTCGATCGCCGCCTGAAGCGCCTCACGTTCGCGCATATATTCGCCGCGGACGTAGATGTAGGCGGTATGCGCGGCCATCGCAAAACCGGCAATCAGGCAACCTTCGATCAGCGTGTGCGGATCGTGGCGCATGATTTCGCGGTCCTTGCAGGTACCGGGTTCGGATTCGTCGGCATTGACCACCAGGTAATGCGGACGACCGTCCGATTCCTTCGGCATGAAGGACCATTTGAGACCAGTCGGGAACCCGGCACCACCGCGTCCACGAAGACCGGAGGCCTTCATCTCGTTGATGATCCAGTCCCTGCCCTTCTCGATGATGGTCTTGGTGCCATCCCAGTGGCCGCGGCTCATCGCGCCTTTCAGGGACTTGTCCTTGAGGCCGTAGATATTGGTAAAGATGCGATCCTGATCTTTCAACATGATCTATTCCACAAGTCCGCCGAGATTGAACCGGTCATTGTTTGGCATCATGCAGCCGTTTTCGAGGGCCGCACAAGAATTCTCGATGATCACGACGACTCACCTTCCGTGGTCGTCTTACGCCTGGTGCGCTTCGGCTTCAAATCGCCAGATACCGCACCCGGTTCCGGCGGAGCACCCTCAGCAACACTGCCTGCCGCCTTGGGATCAGGCTTACTTTTCGCCGTGCCCGAGAGCGGCTGCTTCTCCGCAGTCTTGGCGCGCTTCCTGGCGCCTTCCTTATCCGTCGCCGGCGTCTTCAGGGTCGGATTGGTTTCCGGCGCCGTGTCTTTGGGACGCGCGGCATCGGCCGGCGGCACGGTGGTCGCAGCCGCAGTCTCCGCCAGATCCCGCTGCGGTTCCAGATTGGTGCGAACCGGCTTGACGTCTTCGAGAAGCGTCACTGGGCCTCCTTCAGGTGCTGCGAAATGACGGTCGATCTGCGGGCCCGGCTTGATCTGGTCGCCCTTGCCGGCCTCGAAAGCATCGATAATCTCTTCCAGCCGCTGTGGCGTCAGGTCCTCATAGGCATCTTTGAAGATGATGACCATCGGCGCGTTGACGCAGGCGCCCTGACATTCGACCTCTTCCCAGGAGAGCGTACCCTCGGCGTTCAACGCGAAGGGATCGTGATGGATCTTGTGCTGACAGACCTTCATCAGGTCTTCGGCGCCGCGCAGCATGCAGGGGGTGGTGCCGCAGACCTGGATATGGGCGCGGGTGCCGACCGGCTTCAGCTGGAACTGCGTATAAAAGGTCGCAACTTCCAGCACGCGGATATAGGGCATATCCAATCGATTGGCGACATGCTCGATTGCCGCCCGGGTCACCCAGCCGTCCTGCTCCTGCGCGCGCATCAGAAGCGGAATCACGGCAGATTGCTGCCGGCCTTCCGGATATTTCCTGATCGTTGCCTCGGCCCAGGCGGCATTCTCCTCGTTGAAGGCAAACGCTACCGGCTGGACGCTATCTTCGGCTAATCGACGAACGGACATTCTTTTCCACGCCTTATCAGTTTATGGATCCACACCTGGTTTTCGTGAGCGTCACGAATTCGCAGGCATAGGCAGACTTCTCTTTCTGCATGAACACTATGAACTTTGTTCCATTCGGAACGCTTGCCTTGATCTCGTACCCTTCCGACAAAAGATCAGGCATTGATCTGGACCCGCCGCTGACCGTCGACCCACCGGACACCTGCGCCTGATCCTGCTGCGCGAAAGCAACAGGAGCCGCAAGGACCATTCCGGCAGCGACGATAGCGCGGATCATCAGCGGTCGACCTCACCGAACACGATATCCAGAGAGCCCAGGACAGCCGAAACGTCCGCCAGCTGATGCCCGCGACAGATAAAATCCATCGCCTGCAGATGGGCATAACCCGGGGCGCGAATCTTGCAGCGGTAAGGCTTGTTCGTACCATCGGCAACGAGGAAGACGCCGAACTCGCCCTTCGGCGCCTCGACTGCCGCATATACCTCTCCGGCCGGCACGTGGTAACCTTCGGTGTAGAGCTTGAAGTGGTGGATCAAGGCTTCCATCGAGCGCTTCATCTCGCCACGCTTCGGCGGCACGACCTTGCCGTCTGTGGAGGAGAACGGTCCGGTCTTGGCATCGCCCAGCAGGCGGTCGACGCACTGCTTCATGATCTTGCAGGACTCGCGCATCTCGATCATGCGGATGAGGTATCGGTCGTAGCAATCGCCGTTCTTGCCGATCGGGATATCGAAATCCAGCTCCGAATAACATTCGTAGGGCTGCGCGCGGCGCAGGTCCCAGGCAGCGCCCGAACCGCGAACCATGACGCCTGAGAATCCCCAGGCCCAGGCGTCTTCCAGCTTCACGACGCCGATATCGACGTTACGCTGTTTGAAGATACGATTGCCGGTGAGCAGGTCGTCGATGTCGTCAAGCTTCGACGGAAATTCATCGCACCACTTGCCGATGTCTTCCACCAGTTCGGGCGGCAGATCCTGATGCACCCCGCCTGGACGGAAGTAGGCCGCATGCATGCGCGCGCCTGAGGCACGCTCATAGAATACCATCAGCTTTTCACGCTCTTCAAAGCCCCAGAGCGGCGGCGTCAAGGCGCCTACGTCCATGGCCTGAGTGGTGACGTTGAGCAGATGCGAAAGGATGCGGCCGATTTCGGAATAGAGCACGCGGATCAGCTGCCCGCGGATCGGGATCTCAAGGCCGATCAGCTTTTCGACGGCCAAGGCAAAAGCGTGCTCCTGGTTCATCGGCGCGACGTAATCGAGCCGGTCGAAATAGGGAATCGCCTGCAGATAGGTCTTGGTTTCGATCAGCTTTTCGGTGCCGCGATGCAAAAGACCGATATGCGGATCGACACGCTCGACGATCTCGCCGTCCAGCTCCAGCACAAGCCGCAACACGCCGTGCGCCGCCGGATGCTGCGGTCCGAAATTGATGTTGAAGTTGCGGACGTTGTGTTCAGTCATACTGCTTGCTCCATGCCGGGCGAAGACCGAGCGGGAAGGAATGCGTTTGACCGGCGCTCACCGCGCCGGTTTTTCTTAAACCTTGGCTTTTTCATCACCTGGAAGGACGTAGTCCGTGCCCTCCCAAGGAGAAAGAAAGTCAAAGCTGCGGAATTCCTGGCGAAGCTCGACCGGCTCGTAGACCACCCGCTTGGCGCTGTCGTCATAACGAACTTCGACAAATCCGGTGGTCGGGAAATCCTTGCGGAGCGGATGACCTTCAAAACCATAATCTGTCAGGATGCGGCGCAGATCGGGATGGCCGGTAAACAGAATGCCGTACATATCCCACGCTTCGCGCTCGAACCAATCGGCTCCCGGATAAACCGAGCAGGCAGACGGTACCGGCTCATCCTCAGCTGTCGCGACCTTCACGCGGATGCGCAAATTCTGGCGCGGCGAAAGCAGATGGTAGATCACGTCGAAACGCTTCTCACGTGCGGGATAGTCCACGCCGCAGATGTCGATGAAGCTCACGAAACCGCACTGCACGTCGTCCCTGAGAAATGTCAGCAGGGACAGAAGGTTTTGCGCTGCCGTCGTCAGCGTCAGTTCGCCATAGGCAATCGCCGCGTCCTCCACGAGCGACGGACGCGCTTCGCGGATATAGGTCGAAAGCTCGTTCAGGGCTTCACTCATGATCTTGTCCAATTACCCTTAGCCTTTGGCCTCAACGCTCGATCGTGCCGGTCCGCCGGATTTTCTTCTGCAGCAGAAGCACGCCGTAAAGGAGCGCCTCGGCCGTGGGGGGACAGCCCGGAACATAAATGTCGATCGGCACGACCCGATCACAGCCGCGGACCACCGAATAGGAATAGTGATAATAGCCGCCGCCATTGGCGCAGGAGCCCATCGAGATCACGTAGCGTGGCTCCGGCATCTGGTCATAGACCTTGCGGAGCGCCGGCGCCATCTTGTTGGTCAACGTGCCCGCGACAATCATCACGTCCGACTGACGCGGCGACGCGCGGGGAGCAAACCCGAAGCGCTCCACATCATAACGCGGCATCGAGAGCTGCATCATTTCCACGGCACAGCACGCAAGGCCGAAGGTCATCCACATCAGCGAGCCGGTACGGGCCCAGTTGATCAGCTCGTCGGTCGAAGTGACGAGAAAACCCTTGTCTGCGAGCTCGTTGTTGATCTCGCCAAAGAAGGCGTCGTCGCTGCCGATGGGCTTGCCGGTATTGGGATCGATGATCCCCTTCGGCTTTGGCGCCACCAGGGTATTGCCGCTATCGACTACTCCCATTCCAGCGCTCCTTTCTTCCATTCATAAATGAAGCCGATCGTCAGAACGGCAAGAAAAACCATCATGGACCAGAAGCCGAACCAGCCGATGGCACCGAAGGACACTGCCCAGGGGAACAGGAAGGCCACTTCCAAGTCAAAGATGATGAAGAGAATCGAGACGAGGTAGAACCGAATATCGAACTTCATGCGCGCATCATCAAAGGCGTTGAAGCCGCACTCGTAGGCTGACAGCTTTTCCGAGTCGGGAGCCTTGTAGGCAACAGCAAACGGCGCGATCAAAAGCGCCAATCCGATCACCATGGAGATGCCGATAAAAATCGCGATCGGGACATAGGAAGTGAGGAGTTCACTCATGATATTCGATCCCTGCTTGCCACAGCGCCGGGGCGGCGCTCATCATTCGTACGCGGCAAGCGAACGTGCATTGCAATAAGCCGTGACTAGCGCAGCCGAAGGCGCGGCGCAAGACTTTTGAACGGCAGCCCCTGCACCAAAATGAAGCAGTTCCAAAGCACAATTTGCAATGAGCGCGTGGCTTGGGCCGAAGGACCGGCATGAGTGCCCTCGGCAGAAACCTGCCGAGCTCCAAAAGGATCACGAAGTTGGACAGACGACGCTTCCTAAAGCTCGCCTCGACAGACACATCGCTCAGCCGCAAGCGACGCCGCGGAAATATGCAAATCGCGCTTCGGATGCAATAGTCGGAGGGATAAATATTTTAGAGGACGCTCATTTACATGAGATCAACAGTAACAAATGGAGATGAGTCCCGAAAAATGGCGCGAGTGACGGGGCTCGAACCCGCGACCTCCGGCGTGACAGGCCGGCACTCTAACCGACTGAGCTACACCCGCGCATATTGCCGATTTTCGGCGTCCGCTTCATCACGCTGATCGCGCGACTGGCGGATATTCGAGGAGGAGAATGGCGCGAGTGACGGGGCTCGAACCCGCGACCTCCGGCGTGACAGGCCGGCACTCTAACCGACTGAGCTACACCCGCACATTTCTCAAGGGCAAAGAGCCCTCCCCTTGCGGCCTCGACCGCTCGGTTGAGCGGCTAACTAAGAGGTTCGTGATCGGGTGTCAAGCAGGTTTCAAGACAAAAGGATGACGCCTCGCCTGTTTGCCCTGCTCCACCTGTTGATTATAAAGGTCTGCCCAAAAATTTCAAAAAAACATCACGAAGGCTCTTGCGGTTTTCCCGCGATCCGCATAGATCACGGCCACCGACGCGGCGGGACATCTTCTCCGCAGCCGCAGACGGGCGATTAGCTCAGTTGGTAGAGCGCCTCGTTTACACCGAGGATGTCGGGAGTTCGAGTCTCTCATCGCCCACCATTACATTAAATCACGCTGTTTTTTCATCGCTTTTTCCCTCGTTTGTCTCATTCGGGCTTGCCGCTCCAGAAAGTGGGACATTTCTCAGTTTTTCGTATGCCTCTCGACGGTCGAAAGCGTTCCTCCGCATCCGCCAGGTGTCCAAGTGTGGAAGCCTCCCTTTTTCCTGTTGATCGGCTCTATCCCGACCGCAGGGTTGAGGTTCGCCAGCGGCGGCTTCTGAGCCATGGCCCAATTGAACACGGCCCTCAGAACCTTCACCAACTTGTCGGCCGCGCCGGGGGTCTTAGCGCGAGCCTGCTGGCTCTTTTCCATATCCTCCCGGCGATACTTCTTATAAGGGAGGTCTATGACGCTCCGCTTGTCCTTCTGTGTCGCCGGGTCGAGGCGCTTGAACATGGCGGATGAGTAGTATTGAGCAAATAGCCCGTTGAACGTGTCCTCGCGGAGTACGGTCTTTTTCTCCGCCGGCACTTCACCACGCAACTCGGCAAGTGCCGCCCAATAAGCGGCCATGAAATCCTGCGTGATGTTGCCTTCAGCATCCTTAAATGTCTGCCGACTGCGCTTTTTCGGGCGGCCCTTGAGCCGCAGGTAGTATCGATCATTTCCGCGCTTATCGGGATCGTGAACGAGAAAGCGTAGCTCCGTCTTTATCAGACCACCATCTGATCGAACGGGTTCACCCGATCGTCCTTTTCGAATCATCTTGGTCAATAAGAGCTTGCCATGCGGCGCGCACTCGTTCCGCGTCCCACAGCATCACACCGCGAACCCGTTTCCCTTCTGGCATCAGCCCATCTTTTACCCAGGTGTCAAAATTCAGCCTCCGGTGAAAATCTTCCGGTATTAGCGAGACGCTGGCGCCAATCATCGGCTTGGAGTGATGGCTGGCGGGGAAGGCGTGGTTACGGGCGGAGGCGTATCACCATGCGCTACCACACCTGATCGGCTTGGCTGGCTTGGTCCACGCATCAAAACCGCCGCCACCAGAACTATAACCACGATCAGGAGCAGGCCTATCATCCCATTCTTCGTCATGGGGCCGTCTTCCGAATGGTTGGCCGATGTACCGGTCCTAATCTGCAACATGTTAGAACCGATTTTGCGGCACGCGGGTTCCCTAACGAAAGCTCCGCTCGATGGTTTGGACGGCCATCTGGCGCGGACTCAACCGACGGGACGAAACGGATAGCTTTGAACGGTAGGCACCACCCCAGCATCTGGCCCGCGAACACACCATTCTTGCGGATAGAAGAGGGCTTGGCGCGAACATGTGAAATCTCGCAATTTACAGTGGCAGCGGCGCTTTAATAAGATAGGGGCTTTACTGACAGCGGGAGTGGTGTCGTCTTGATCGGCCGGTCCCGCGAAAGACTGGAGGTAGTCGGAGCTGACCTCGATAACTCAGCGTCGCACCTCTCGGCCGGCTCATCGAGCTCTGGTCTGAGAGGCGTCCCGCTGCCATGGATGGGTTTAGGTGGGCCGCCACCATTATATCTAAATCTCCAGCGACTCCCCCGCCCTATGGGACATATCGTCAGCGGCTCTGCCAAGATCACCAGCAATGGAGCGCGGAGTTTGAGATGTTATTGGCGAGTTTGCTGCTTCAGTTTTGCGAAGCTTGTGCCGCAGCGCGGAGCCCAGCGGAAGTTTCAGCTTTGGTCGAGCGCGTCACCGCTTCGTTAGGTTTCGAGCGATTTGCCATGGCAGGATATCCCCTCCCTCATGAGAGTCTGGAGGCCTACTTTCTCTTGAACGGCTGGTCCCCTGGATGGTTTAAGGTTTACGTTGAGAAGAACTACTTTTTCAGCGACCCGATCGTAAACCTCGTCCGTCGCGCCGACCGTACAATCGTCTGGTCTGAGGCCATCAGGGGGCAGGCTCTGTCGTCCAAAGGCCGTAAGATCATGCGCGAAGCTGCCGATTTCGGGCTAGTGGACGGCGTGACGGTCCCTATCTTCTCGCGGTGCGGTCTTGTAGGTCTCTTTTCTCTGGGCGGCCGCCAAGTCTCATTGTCTGTCGCCCACCGAGACCTCCTGCGAATTATTGCAATGTGCGCCCACACCCGCCTTCAAGATCTCAGGGGAACAAACGACAAAAAGATGACTGATGTCATGATTACGCCCAGCGAGAGTGAATGTCTCGCCTGGTGTGTTGCTGGCAAGACGGCCAAGGAAATAGGAAGCTTAATGCGACGCTCGGAGCGAACCGTGGAGACGCATCTCGCCAACCTGCAGCGCAAGCTCGATGCAGGAAATCGGGCTCAGCTGATTGCAGAGGCGTTTCGACGCGGACTGCAACGATGAAATCTACGAACTTTTACGGATAGAATTCAGTCACCTCCGGTTGCACAATGACCACGCTCGATTGGAGGAAATTCGATGCTTGAAATCATAACAGGCAGCCAAATCGGACAAAAACAGACGACCATGGAGAAGGTCTGGCGTTTTCGCCATCAGCGCTTTGTCGAAGAGCTTGGCTGGGAAGCACTCCGACGGTCTGATAAGCGCGAACAGGATCAGTTCGATACGCGGTCCACCATTCACCTGGTACTAATGGAAATGAGCGATGTCGTTGGATATTCTCGCCTGCTTCCGACGACAAAACCGCACCTTCTCTCCCATATTTATCCGGAATTACTTGGTGGAAAGAGTTATCCAAAAGGACGGCATGTCTTCGAATGGGGACGTTGCGCCACCGACGCTCGTGTTCCTTGTATCGGGGATGTCGCAACCGCCGACCTCTTGATGACCGGAGTTCTTGAATTCCTTGTCCGTCTGAGAGTGGAAACGGTCATCATCCAGACAAATCCGATGCTCGTAGAGATGATCCGGAAGAGAGGCTACCCACTGCAGGTTCTTTGTGAACCGATGTTTTACTGCGGCGAAATGCTCATGGCGATTGCCGCCAAACCCTCGCCCCAACTGCTCGAACTGCACCGGAAAACGCATGGGATACGGCAATCCCTGTTATCCATGCCATCTGCCGAGCAACCGAAGAACGACGTTCCGTTCAGAAGAGACGCAGAAAGTGGTGTGGCGCTCAACTTCTCAGACGGCGTCGTTAGCACGGGATGCGTCGAAAACGGACACGGTCTGTGAGGGACTTCGTGACTTTTTGACGAATGCAGACAAGGGCTGCAATGTCACAGTCGCTGCGCCATTAGTTTTCTGTTTTCGGCGGCAATCTGGTCATTGCATCGACCAGCGATAACAATGAATCGACGGCGTCGGCCGGAAGGGTTTCGACGATCTTGATCAGTTCCCGGCGCCTTTCTGCTTCACGTTCAGTTTTCCCAAATCGATATGGGGCGGCGGCCATGACGACATCAATCGGCGAAAAATCCAAAAGCTCACTCAGATGAATGAGCCGCGTGACATTCATCTTCGTCTCGTTGCGCTCATATCGACCGTAGACTTGAGGGTGAAGTCCAAGCAAAGGCGCAACATCAGCATGGGTAAGTCCGGTCCGCTCCCGCGCCTGCCTCAGCGCATCCGAAATTCGGCTGTCGAGTTCGGAAAACTCAGGCACCCCTTCAAACCCCGGCCCCCGGAAAATCGGCTTGTCGACCTCGGGATCTCTCGTCTGAAGGAGACCTTTGTCCTCAATGTATTTCTCAACTCTGCTTCTCATGAAAGGCGCCTATCATTGTTTTCTAACCCTCATACATCAACGGCGCTTCCAATGGCCAGACGCGAAGGTCCGGCGTCAACCGAGAGTGACAATCAAGCGATCAAATCAGGATGGACGATGGATGATAGTAAAGTTCTGAACAATCTTACGACCCTCATCGCGCTCCATCGGAGGCTCCTCTTTGCACTGAAGGGGCAGCGCAATCCTGCTCGAGATAGCCCATTTGCCGCGCAGCTTCGGAATGCCGAACGTGACGTTCGCAACAGGATCGTTTCATGGCAACCCTTGGATGAACACGAAGCTCACCTGAAACTTGAGCACTTGGCGAGCTACATTTTGGCGACCGGGACTCATCTTGATGCGGTGGAGATCAAAGCCATTTGCCGATCAGTGGAAAGATTCTTCTGAGCTTACCCTTAGAAACATCGCTTTGATTGAAGGCGGATCGAGTTGCCGGCAGACTTCCAAACGCTCCGAATGCGGGATCCTCGGGGTCAGAACCACGCTATTACGCCCTTGGTCATCTCTTTTTCGAAGCCATTTAGCTGCTTCAGCACATTACCGTTTTGGCGAGCTTTTAGCCTTGTTGCCCTACGCTCCCGTCGAACTTTGGCGCAACTCTGGTTCTCGCTCGTCCTGGCGAACACGGTTTCGGCCGGCGGACTTCGCCTCGTATAGCGCCTTGTCGGCATTCGAGTATAGGGCGTCGAAGGAACTGTCGGCTGCCCTTTGCCAAGCCAGACCAATGGAGACTGTCATCCGGAATGTCCCCGCCGCCGATAAGACGGGCCGCTCCTCGATCTCACGCCTCACCTGTTCGCATATCTTAAGTACTTTGGCCGGTTCGACAGCCGCAAACACGATCATGAATTCCTCACCACCGACACGGGCAAAGGTCATCTCGCTGGACGGATCGGCGGCGATGATCTCCTGGATCGACCCCGTCAAGGATTTCAGAGCGGTGTCGCCTGCTGCGTGGCCGAAGGTGTCGTTTACGCGCTTGAAATGGTCGACGTCGAGGACAGCCACAGCGAGTTTGTGGTGACCGGCTTTCGCTTCGTTGAACAAACCGTGGCCAACTGCGAAAGCATAGCGGCGGTTGAACGCACCGGTCAGTTCGTCGGTCACGGCCAAGAGGTGTAGTCTGTCCTGGATCATCTTTAGATCGGTAATATCCTGTAGGAGAAGCTGAACGACTGGGTTGCCTTCCCAAGGCAAGGCGCCTGCGATCAACTTAATCGTCCGTGTTTCACCCGCGGCGGTTTTGACCTCAGCCTCGGTCGGCTCAACACTGATCCGCCCGTCAAAGGCCTGCTCCATCTGTCGGGCGGCGTCTTCAGCATGTGTGGTCAAGAAATCGAGGAAGTGTTTGCCGACGACTTCCCTTTGCGGCACTTGCAATAGGCGTGCCGCCTCCTGGTTTCCGAAAATGATTCCCTGCCTGGTATGAATGAGCAGCCCCATCGGCATGAGATCGAGCATCATGCCCATCCTCTCCTGTGTGTCGACAAGTGTCTGCTTGGTAAGCTCTGCTGCTTCGAGGGCTTCGTGATCTTCATCCAAGAACATGGCTGGACTTTCGTAGAAAAATCTTCCGGCTCGGCATTCGAGGGTCGCCACAGATCGGACGATAGTGATGAAAACATGGATAACTTAATTAGAAATAACGTACCGACGCCTCCTTGAAAAAAGTGTAAATCCTCAGGTACTACCGAGCCTTCATACAGACGGTGCGTCAGCGACCGTCAGCTGACACATGCCTGCCCCCGTATCCGATGCAGGCGTCTCTGTCGCCGGCGAGAAACAAACGCGCGAGCCACCCCCCGCCCTTAAATCAACGCTGACCTGCTCCCGGATCGGCCCACATACCAAAGGAGCCATTCTTGCCGATTTCCTCCGCCGGTATAAGATCTGGACGGGCTAAGGTTCCATCGGGCTTTTTTATAAGACGGAGCGCGCCAAGCGATACAAGCTGCTCCTCGAACATGTCGATGCTGTCGAGACTGCCCGGAAAATAGTGATACGCATAACAGGTGGCGTTTTGAATCGGCGCGTTCTTTTCAGTGAAGAACGCCCGACAGAAGACCACCTTGGGATTTTTCAGCATGATTGCGAGCTGTTGACGGGCAAAATCAATGCAGCGTCCGGCAAAGCCGTCCCGCCGATTGACCATCTCGCCTTCGCAAGGCTCGACACCATAGAGATGGATGACCATCGTATCGTGGACGCGGAAGTCGGTCCCCGACAGCACTTCAAAAGAGCCTGAAGTTGCATATCCCTTCCGCTCCAACACCTCACCCTGGCCTTCGTAATATTCGATCACCAACACAACCTTTCCTGGTGCCGCCAGCGACCGAACATAGTTTTCGTCGATCGGCTGAACGGCCCACGTGGGACGGGCGAGAAGGCCGCTGCCAATCGCAACAACCATCACAAGGCTTACGAGACGTACCATATCAACTCCGTATACAATTTTCCCGAGAAAGGGTCTTGAAATTCTATTCTCTCTCTGCAAAACTATACGCATACAGTAATCATCTCAGACTGTAGCCCACCCAAGATCGGAGCTCAAGTCAAAAGCGAGCCAGAGAAAAATGCGCCACGACCGTCGCCTTTCCCGATGCGTATGCAGAGCGTTCCTAGCCCTCACGGCAGGCTTCGCA
Source organism: Neorhizobium huautlense (assembly GCF_002968575.1). GTDB lineage: Bacteria > Pseudomonadota > Alphaproteobacteria > Rhizobiales > Rhizobiaceae > Neorhizobium > Neorhizobium huautlense. The sequence continues at coordinate 81,579 of NZ_PVBM01000007.1, forward strand.
GCTGCGACGAGTGAAACTAATGGGGAGGAAATTTTCCAAAAAATTCCGGCACTTTCTGGTATTTTCGCGATCTCACCTCTTTCATCGAGGAAGATTTCCCAAACTCTCATCTCTGCGCCTTCGGGTGGCACAAACCAGATCCCCTGCCCTTCATCTAAAATGATCGTCAGCGCCGCTGGCGTAAGCTGCGGACGTTCGATCCTTGATAACTATTTTGGTGACATTCCGCTCCAAAGAGAAAGAATACTAAATTCGTCTTCAAACATGACGAGTGGTGCCAATCCTGATGGGTCCGGCGTCAGACCCTCAAGCTTAAAACCTCCAAGGATCAAAAGTGGGCAGGGGGCTCTCGAATGCGGTCCCTCGCCGTTGATGCCAGCCGACGTCCAACGTCTCGTCGCCGAAACCGCGAGACGCTACGAGGTCAACGAAGACTTGGCAGTGGCAATTGCTTGGGCCGAGAGCGATTTCGACACGAAACGAAATTCCCCTAAGGGCGCGCGTGGTCCGATGCAACTGATGCCCGAGACCGCTGCTCGCTTCGGCGTTGAGGACATTTGCGACCCAGCACAAAACGTCGAAGGCGGGGTAAGATACCTCCGGGTACTACAGGAGGAATTTAAGAATCCTCTCTTGATTGCGGCCGCTTACAACGGTGGCGAGCAGCGCATTTACCAATATGCCGGGATTCCGCCCTTTCCCGAAACCGTCAGATATGTCGCCAAGGTGATCAACTATCAACTCGGTCTGAGGATGCCCACGCCGAAATCTCGCGTTGGCATCAGCGGGGCTCGCACGTCTGCGGGGACCGATCGCGGCAAAGAGATACGCATTGTCCCGATTGAAAAGAATGGCCGGTTTATCGGCGGTGTGATGCATTTTTGAAGGAGAAAAACGATGCATACCCCATTGCAGAAGATCGAGCGACGGGCACCGAAAGGTGTAGCCCTGATAGGCATCATCGCCCTCCTCCAGATCATCACCGCCGATACCGCCCTGGCTCAAACCAGCGGTGGCGGTGCTTTCGCACCGCTTGAAACGGCCGTTCAGATGATCGTCGATTTCATTACCGGCCCCTTTGGCCGGCTTCTGGCGATCATTGCAGTGATCGGGCTTGGGTTTTTGGCCTTTGCTGGTCGCCTTTCCTGGTTCACGGCTGGGGCTGTCGTCATCGGTATCGGCTTGGTATTTGGCGCGCCGGCGATCGTCGACCAGATGATATCAGCGGTCGGACAGTGACCGATGACTGCACTTGTCGAAGATGAAAGGCCAACTCTCACGCCACTTGTGGTCGGCTTGACTAGGTCACCGACGTTATGGGGCGTTCCCTATATGGCAGTCGTCATCATCGTGGGCATCACCATTATCGGCTGGCTCGCGACGAACGATCTTTTGGCACTCTTGATCGCACCAGCCACCTATCTTGTCCTATTCTCGCTCTGCGCCTTCGACAGCAAGATACTCGACGTGCTGCAAGTTGCCTCTCGCACAACCCCCCGGACGCCTAACAAGCATTTCTGGGGCTCGAACTCTTACGGGCCGTAACCATGCTGGAGGTGGTCAGGCAAGAGCTTGGTTTCGGCCCCATCGCCCGAAGGGAGCGGCCGATGTCGCGACATATCCCGTATCTGCGGCATGTGTCGGATACCATCATTGGACTTGAAAACGGATCGCTCCTGAGCGTCATCAAGTTGCAGGGGTTATTCTTCCAAACGGAAGACCAGGCTGAACTCAATATGCGTTCAGTCGTACAAAATACAATGATCCGGGCTCTCGGCTCCAGCCGCTATTCACTTTGGTCGACGGTGGTGCGGAGAGAAGTCGAAACCGACCTTGATGCCACCTTCGATGATGGGTTCTGCGATCTTTTGAACAGACGCTATATGGACCAGTTGCGCGACAAGCGCATGTTCAAAAACGAAATCTACCTTACCATCATACGCTCGGGGATGCGTGGTGTTCTCGGCATTGGTGATCGTTTCAACAAGATTTTCAGGCGTTCGGACAGGCGTGGCAAACGACAGCAGAGCCCTGACGACATCACCGAGCTTGAGGAGCTTGTTGCCACCATCGTGCAGGATCTCAGCAAATATGGTGCCCATGCGCTTGGCATCGCCCATCGGACGCGTCACGACGACCCCATACAGGCAGAAGAGCAGACGGACGGGACGCGGACAGAACCTTTTTCTGAACCCTGTGAATTCTTCAATACGATCCTGACCTGCGGCGCGCCAAAAAAAATGCGCCTGCCGCGCATGGGGATCCGCAACTTTGTCGGCAGCTCACGACTGCATTTCGGCAAGCGGACCATGCAGGCGCAAGCGGCTGTCGATGAAGACAGTCGCTATGGCGCTATATTGTCGATCAAAGAATATCCCCCTTTTACCGGCCCCGGCATGCTGGATGGTCTTTTACAGGTCAACCACGAGTTTATACTTACCCAGTCATTCACCATCGCCGACAAGCCGATTGCGCAGGAGCGGATTTCCCGACTGCAAAGACAAATTAGGGCCTCGGATGAAGCCGGCAGCTCGGTCGAACTTGAGATCGACTATGCGCTAAATAGCCTGATGAACCAGGAGGCCGTATTTGGCTTCCATCACCTGTCGTTACTTTGCCTGTCGCGCGATCTGGACGGCATCAGCCGCAGTGTTTCTGAGCTTGGCGCCTGCCTCACCGATATGAACATCAATTGGCTGCGCGAGGACCTCAACCTTGAAGCGGCTTTTTGGGCGCAGCTTCCAGGCAATCATTCCTACATTGCGCGCAAGGCGATGTTATCGAGCGCAAATTTTTCGGGCCTGTCCTCTATGCATAATTTTGCCACCGGACAGGCGGACCGCACACATTGGGGCCTGCCGATCACCATCCTCGAGACGACGTCGCAGACCCCCTACTGGTTCAATTTTCATCGCCGTGACATCGGCCACTTCTTGGTCACCGGCCCGACGGGATCGGGGAAGACTGTTGTATTAACCTTCCTACTTTCGCAGGCCATGCGTGTTTCACCGAAGCCAAAGGCGGTATTCTTCGACAAGGATCGGGGCGCAGAGATCTTCATAAGAGCGATCGGGGGCTCCTACGAGATCTTGGTGCCGGGAACGCCGACCGGCTTTAACCCGCTGCAACTCGACAATACAGGTCCGAACCGTGATTTCCTCCTCCGGCTCACCAAGGCGATGCTGCGATCTGGCGATCGCAGCGAACTCACCCAGGAAGACGAGGACACACTGGAAAGGGCAATCCTGCGCCTGATGCAAGAGCCGCGGGCCGAGCGAAACCTTATAAACCTCGCAGGCCTTCTGATCGGCCGCTCACGGGCGGATGCCAATGACCTTCATTCTCGCCTTCGCGCTTGGATCGATGGCGAGAAGGCCTGGCTGTTTAATGCCGCAGACGACGTCCTGTCGCTGTCGTCCCGTCGCGTCTTCGGTTTCGACATGACCCACATTCTCGCAAACGAGGACGTCCGCACGCCGGCGCTGATGTACCTTTACCACCGCCTTGACGAGCTGCTCGATGGAAATCCCGCGATGTTCTTCATGGACGAAGGTTGGCAGCTTTTAATGGACGAGACGTTTAGCAACTTCATCATCGACAAGATGAAGACGATCCGAAAGCTGAACGGCATTGTCGGCTTCGGCACACAATCTGCGGCCGACATCGCTAAGGCGAAAGCCTCCCATACGTTGATTGAGCAGACGGCCACCCATATTCACTTTCCCAACCCCCGAGCCGACGAAGAAAGCTATATCAAACGCTTTGACCTCACGATGAAGGAATTCAACTTCATCAAGGCCACGCCTCCGGAAAAAAGGACCTTCCTGATCAAGCACGGCAATGACTCCGTCATCGCCAGACTCGATCTGTCGGCCATGCCCGATCTCGTCAAGGTTCTGTCTGGGCGTAAAGAGACGATCGAGGAATGTGCACGCCTGCGCGAACTTCATGGCGAGGAACCGGAGCGTTGGCTTGCTCGGTTCTGTGGATGGGAGACGGGCGAATGAAGGGGCGGTCTGTCCTATGGCTGTTGAGCAGCGCACTGGCGCTCTCGATTGTAGATCCGGCCTCTTCTCAAGTTCCGGTCATCGATCGGGCGGTCCTGGCAATCGATACCCACCGGGACCGGATTTCCTCAAATATTGAGGAAACGGATTATAACCGTTTTTCCGTTGGCAAGAGCGTGACCTGCTCGATTTATCAGCCCGGTCGGACCGGAGATGCCGCCTCGACCGCGGCGGCCAATCCAGAGATCACGGAGCTCGTGAGGCGTATCGCTCGGGAGGAGGATGTCAACGAGAGCCTGTTTTTAGCTTTGGTTTATCAGGAGAGCCGTTTTAATCCCTGTGCCAGATCGCCGGCCGGAGCAATCGGACTAGCGCAACTCATGCCGGAGACGGCAAGAGAGCTTGGGGTCGATCCCTATGACATGGAAGACAACCTGTCGGGCGGAGCCCGATACTTAAAACAACAGCTGCAACGGTTTGGCGGCAATCCAAAACTTGCATTGGCGGCCTATAACGCCGGTCCTGGCCGTGTTGTCACATATGGCGGCATTCCGCCTTTCAAAGAAACACAAGGTTATGTTGCGGCTATAACCCAAAAATGGCTGCCCGCCTTCGGCGGGGCGAACGTTGCCGGCATACCGGCTCAGTATGGTGGCGATGCGACCGCTTTTAATCAGATGCGAAATTCCGCCATTAGGGCGATGGCGACGGGACAAGCTATCTCCGATGGGAGCGGCAACGTTACCTCCTGGTTTCAGCAGTTGGGCCAGATGCCGAGCGGCGCCGTGCAGGATAGTTGGGATCATAATTCGGGAGCCCGGAACGCAAATCTTGAAATGCTGAACCAGGTCATTCGTCTCGGGATAACGATCGCAGATCTCGCCAACTCCCGGAATGCTCTTCAGATCAGCGGCTTGTCCGGCTCATCGCACACGGGAAGCTATAGCCAAAACGGCGGCGATGGCGATCCCGGGGCTGGTTTTTGCGATGGCCGCCGGGGGGTTGCATGGAACCCGAAGGAAAAGGCTTGCGTGCAGGTGCGCGAACGGTTGGCCGATATAGCACTGATGTTGAACGCTCGATGAGGAGACATGCCATGAAGAGAATGATGTTCGTTGCATTCCTGCTGCCCATTGCATCCGCCGCATTCGCGCAGGTGCCTGTCATCGACAATGCAAATTTGCGCGTTGCTAGAAAAACCTCTGAGACAACAGACAAGATCCTCGAAACCAACAGGCAAGTTCTCAAGACGGCCGAGGAAACCTTAAAGGCCGTAACTGGCGATCGCGGCAACGACGCCAGCCCTCTGCAAAACCTTGCAGTGGGCCGGGGTTTCAGTGTCTCGCAGCTACCGTCTTTTGACCGCCTGATGTCAGGTGGGGCCGCAAATCTCGGGAGCGTGAGCCCAGATGTCGCGGAGGTCGCAACGACGCTCATCAATGGCCTCAAGCTCGTCAAAAACCTTTCGGGCCGCGAGGACAGCTCGTTTTCGGGAGACAAGTCCTACGAAGAGATGGTGAAGACGGTAGTTGGCGTGGCCGCCCTTGTCGCCGGCTCGCAGCAAGCCGTTCAGACCCGCCGCACGTCGCTCGAACAGGCGGGTTCAAAAATTGGTCAAGCCAAGGATATCAAAGGCTCGATCGACCAGAATACGCAGCTCCAGGTCCAAGCCGGCCTCACCATCAACGAATTGATCGGCGTCATGAATGGCGCTGTGTCTTCGCTGCAGGCCGACAATCAGCGTCGGCTGACGGACATGTCTAACTCCAAAAAAGCACTCAGCTATACCGAAGAGTGAGCTCATCATGACCGCCAGGATGTTTGCTTTCCTACTTGCTGCTGGCGCCCTTGCCGGCTGCGGTAGCGCTTACAAGGAAAAGACCGCGCCCTGCAGAAGACCCGCCAATCTGACCTCCTATGCACCTCATCCTCGGCCGGATTGCGGTCCGACGGCGAGGATAAATAGCAACGCATCGAGCGTTTTGGCGGCGATCGATGCGATGGTGGTAAGATAGGAGCTGCCGGCATGCACGATTTCCTTGGTGATCTTCTGGCAAGAGTTGAAAGGACGGGAGCAAACTTCTCTGAAGAGGCCTTCGGAATCGTCGGCGACGAAGTCGTGCCATTCCTCACCATCCTCTTCATTGCCTATGTCAGTTATTACGGCGTCCAGCTGGTGATGGGAACGGCGCGGGTCAGCATCAGCGAGATCATCAGCCGGGTCGTGCGGATGCTGGTCATCCTAGCGCTGGTCAGCGAGTGGAGAAATTTCAACAGCCTTTTTTACGCCTGGCTGACGGATACGCCCGAAGATGTCGGACGGGCGATTCTCACCGCCACTGGCACCGGCATCACCGAGCCCACCAACGGGCTTTCGCTGATCTGGAAAACGGCAAATGAAGCCGCCTCTGCTTTTGCCGAGCAGTCTGGTTTTCTTTCCGTCCTTCCTTCCATGGTCGGATTTTTAATCCTGCTGTGTGTTGCGGTCTTCATCGCGGTGGCGCTGGCTATCCTTTTGCTTGCAAAGGTAATGATGTGGGTGCTGATCGGCACTGCTCCGATCTTCATCGCCTGCATGCTTTTCGAACGGTCCCGAGGCCTCGGCGTTGCCTGGTTTCAGCAGGTACTGATGTATGCGCTCATTCCTCTGTTCGTCTATGTCGTTGCCGCTTTCTTGATTGCAGCGCTGGATCCAGAGCTGACCAAGGTGACGAACGCCGCTGGTCAGAAAGAGCTTCGGCTGAGCGACATCTCCGCCCTTCTTCTGCTCTGCTGCGCCGGTGCGTTTGTGCTTTTCAACATCCAGGTGCTTGCGCAGGGCATTACCGGCGGGGTTGCCGCTGGAATCGGAAGAGTTGCCCGCAACACGGGACGGTTCGTGTCCTGGACGCTGCCGAAGGCGGCGGTCGGGGTGGGGCGTGCATTATTAGGGATTGCTGGTGATCTCGGGATGAAAGCGAAAGCCAGAACGATGGAAGGCATGAGAACAAATATTCGAAATGCAACTGCCGAAGCGATGCAGAACCGCATCAGCAGCAACAGCCTTCCCCGTTGAACCCGTTATTCGTCATTGTCTTGGAGTACCACGGATGACCCAATCGCATGAGGCTGCTCTTTATAGCTATTTTCAGGATGGCCAGCGCTGGGAACAGGAAATCTTGAAGCAGGCGGAGCGATCGCGAACGATCGCCTGGTTCCTTACCACCATCTTCGGCACGATCACATTGTTGTCGTTGACGGCACTCATCATGCTCGTGCCGCTCAAGACGTTTGAGCCCTATATCATCGAAGTCGACAAAAACACGGGCTACCTCGAGGTTAAATCCGGTCTCACCCGATCTGGGAAGCTGACCGACCAGCAAGCCGTCACCCAGGCCAATGTCGTGCGCTACATTCGTGCACGCGAGAGCTACGATCCTTTTGCGATCACGGAAAATTTCGGCATTGCCGCACTTCTTTCTGCGGAGCACGCGGCGCGGGAGTTGCAGGAGCTTTATAGCGCGGCCAATCCGGATAATCCGGCAAAGGTCTACGGCAAAAACCGGCAAGTGACAGTCGAGATCAAGTCCGTCTCCTTCCCAAATTCTAGCACCGCCTTGGTCCGGTTTTCGACCACCGAAAAGTCAGACACCGATCAGATCATGCGCCATTTTATTTCGGTGGTTCGGTATCGTTACACCGAAACCCCTGCCACCAATGAGTGGCGGTTTGAAAATCCGCTCGGCTTCCAGGTCTATAACTACCGTCGCGACCAGGAGACGGTAACGCCGGGAGAGGCCGGATGATGAGGCGACTTACCCTCCCAGCGGCCTTTATTGTCGCCATCGCCAGCGAGGCTCTTGCCGCCCAAGTGCCGCGGGCGGGCTCGCTTGATCAACGAGTTACCAGCGTTGTCTATCAGGCCAATAATGTCGTGAAGGTTTCCGCCACCTACGGCATCTCGACGATGATCGTTTTCGACGAAGACGAAAAATTCGAAACCATCTCGCTTGGCGACACTGATAGCTGGCAGGTCGCTCCGTCGGATAAGGGCAATATCCTGTTTATAAAACCGGTCGCAAAAGATGTCGCCACCAATATGAATGTGGTGACCTCCAAGAGGATCTATTTCCTTGAACTCAACGACCATGCACCGAGCGACGGCAAACAGGTGTTCGCCATCCGCTTTATTTATCCCGAAAAGGACTTGAATGCACGATTGCGTAAGGAAGCCGAACATCGGGCGGCCTTCCCCAATGTCTGGAATATCGACACGGCGAACGTCAACATCAACTATTCGTTTTCGGGCGATCGGGCGCTGAAGCCGCAGATGATCTTTGATGACGGCAAGAAGACTTTCTTCAGATTCCAAAGGCGGATACCGGCCATTTTCGCCGTCCAATCCGATTTTTCGGAATCGCTGCGCAACTTTCGCAAAGAGGGCGACTACATCGTCGTCGATGGCGTTGCCACACAATATACACTGCGCGATGGCGACCAATGGACCTGCATTTTTAATCTCAAAAGATCTGACTTCGCTGTTTCGGACCCAGACACCCTGGGGCCGGTTTTCGACACGCAAGCAACCACGCGTTGGAGGAGCGGCAATTGATGAAGCTAAGCCCCGAATTGCAGGCAATGGTTGCGGCCGACAACGCGGCAGTCAGCGACAGGAACGCCGCACGCAATCAGACGCTTGGAATGGCGAGCCTGTTATTGGGCGGCGTCATCGCTGCCTATTTTGCCCTCACAAACTCGACGCAAAAGCCCGAAAACAATGTCCAGAGCGACGAGGAATTTCGAACAACGACTTTTCGGCCGCCGTCATTTTTAAGAGAGACCGAAAAACCGAACCCTGAGCCTCCACAACCGGTCATCCATCTGCCGCCTCCCCCACCGTCGGTCGAACCGTCACCTCAAACGACGACATTCGACGTTCCTCCACCGCCCGATGTAATTTCGCCGCCACAGGCCTCGCCACCTGTCGAGCAGGCCTTCCCGGAGCGATACAAGTCAAAGCTGGTCACGCTTAATCAAGGCAAGCCGGGTGGAACAGGAAGCGAAATCGAGGAAGATCCGTCAGGACTGGTGGTTGCCGGAGAAGACCGCAACAGCAAATATCTTAACGCCGCTGCCGGTCTTTCCGACCGCAGTGCAAGGGCAGGCCGGATCGAGCGGATTGATGCCATGGTCCCGGAGGGGACCTTGATTCCCGGTATTTTGGAAACCGCGATCAACAGCGACCTGCCCGGCCAGATCAGGGCACTTACATCTGAGGACGTCTATTCGTTTGATGGACGGCGTATCCTCGTCCCGGCTGGCACACGCCTCATTGGCGAATATCAGTCGGAATTGACGCGGGGCCAAAAGCGGGTTTTTGTCATCTGGAGCCGCCTAATTCGCGATGATGGCGTGTCCATCCGGCTCAATTCGATCGGCGCCGATAGCCTGGGGCGTTCAGGGCTGACCGGCCATGTGGACAACAAGTTCCGTGAACGGTTCGGCGCGTCAATGATGCTGTCGATCGTTGGTGCCGGTGCCAGCTATCTGACCGGCTACGGAAGCAGACAATCGTCCGGTAACCGCGATGACGCCGAGCGCGGCGCAGAGCTTGCACGCGAAACCATCGCCGAAACTTTCAGCGATATGGCAAATACGGTCCTTGCCGAAAACCTACGCATCCCACCGACAATCAGTGTTGCTCAAGGGGAGCGCATCTTTGTCTATGTGCGCCAGGACCTCGATTTCAGCGGCCTTTACGACGATCCCGTCACCGAAGCGATGAAGGAGATCAGACGTGAACGTCGCGGCAGGTAATCCAACTAGGATCAGGCACGATCCCCATTATTTCCTCAATCGCGCTCTTGAGCCGATCAGGCAATTTCTCGACGATCCAAACGTGGTTGAAATCGCGGTAAACAAGCCCGGCGACGTTTATGTCGAACGGTTTGGAACCGACCATATGGAGCATCATCCGATCGTTGCTCTGACGGCCGACGAGATCCAGAACATCGGCGAGCGGGTTGCCGCTGCCACCAACCAGTTTATCAGCCGCGCCAAACCGATTCTCAGCGCCTCGCTTCCGACCGGCGAACGCATCCAGGTCGTCCTGCCGCCTGCAGCGCCGCAAGGCGGCTCTATTTCGGTCAGAAAACAGGTCGTCAGTAATTTCGCGCTCGAGGACTATCGCGACAGAGGCTTTCTGGACCAGGTGTCGGTTGCGGTCGGCGGCCTCAGCGAGGTCGATCGAGAACTGATCGAGCATCTGCATAAAAACAGGATTTACGACTTCATCCATACTGCCGTTACCAGGCGGGTTTCGATCCTGATCAGCGGCGGCACGTCTTCCGGCAAGACGACATTCCTGAATGCCTGCCTGAAATGCGTGCCGGCATCTGAGCGGATCATTACGCTCGAAGACACACGTGAACTGTTTCCGCCGCAAACCAATATAGTCCACCTGATAGCCTCAAAAGGCGATCAGGGGACGGCGGACGTGACGATCCAGAACCTGCTTGAAGCCTCGCTACGCATGCGGCCAGATCGTTTGTTTGTGGGAGAAATCCGAGGCACAGAAGCTTTTTCCTTTCTGCGCGCCATCAATACCGGTCATCCCGGCAGCATGTCGACGATCCACGCCGATACGCCGATTGGCGCCTACGAACAGATCATCATGATGATGCAACAGGCTGGCATGTCTGCGAGCGTCTCAAAGCTGGATCTTATGTCCTATATCCAGATGGTCATCCCGATCGTCATCCAACTTCGCCGCGAGGGGGGAAAACGCAGCGTCTGCGAAGTCTTCTTTGCTCGGGATGCATCATGACCAAAGGCCTGCGAACCATTTATCTCATCTTCTGTGCCGGGATAGCATTTGTCGGCTGGATGCTCGGTTATGGTCTTGGGCTTCAGTTTTTTTACAAAGACGGGCGGATACTAGAAGCCACGATCAGCAGCAATCCGTTGGCGCCGATTGAGCAATTGTGGTTTTACAAAACGAACCCCACCCTGCAGAAAGTAGCACTCGGATCGGTGATGCCGGCGCTGCTTCTTGCCGGTCTTGTCGCCTATGCTGGTTTGAAGTCCGCGAGCAATCCTTTGGGTAACGCGGCGTTTCAGAACATGGCTTCGCTTCGGCGCGGCAAGTGGTTCCAAAAGCGGGGTCACATCTTCGGCCGAGTGGGACGGCGCCTTCTGCGCGTCAAGGATGACCGCCATCATGTGATTATTGGCCCGACGCGCTCGGGCAAGGGCGCCGGTTACGTCGTCCCCAATGCCCTGATGCACGAAGGATCGATGATCGTCACCGATCTCAAAGGTGAGATATTTAAGGCAACAGCCGGATACCGCCGCCGAAAAGGCTCCCAGGTCTTTTTATTTGCGCCGGCGTCAGAGAGGACAAACCGCTATAATCCGCTTGACTTCGTGCGGACGGAACGCGGCGACCGCACCACAGATATTCAAAACATCGTCAGCATCCTTGTCCCTGAAAACATAGACTCTGAAAATTCAGTCTGGCAGGCGACTTCGCAACAGGTTCTGGCCGGCGTCATCAGCTACATTCTGGAAAGCCCGCTTTATAAGGATCGCCGCAATCTCGGCGAGGTCAATTCCTTCTTCAACACGGGACAGGATCTCCAGTCCTTGATGAAGCTCATCAAGGAGAAAGAGCCTTTTCTTTCGAAGTTCACTGTGGAGAGCTTCAATTCCTATATCGCGCTTTCCGATCGCGCTGCAGCTTCCGCTCTTCTCGATATCCAGAAGGCCTTGCGTCCCTTCAAGAATGAACGGGTTATTGCCGCGACCACCGTCACCGACATGAATATCCGTGCCTTGAGGCACCGGGCGATCTCGATCTATCTGGCGCCCAATATCGCCGATCTGACGCTATTGCGTCCCCTACTAACCCTGTTCGTGCAGCAGGTGATGACCATGCTGACGCTAAACCACGACCCAAGGTCTGTGCCGGTCTATTTCCTCCTCGACGAGTTCGTTCAGTTGAAGCGGATGGAGGAGATCGTGACGAAGCTTCCCTATGTCGCGGGCTACAATATCAAGCTCGCTTTCATCATCCAGGACCTAAAGGCCCTCGATGAAGTTTACGGCGAAACCGCGCGCCATTCGCTGCTTGGCAATTGCGGTTATCAGCTGATTCTCGGGGCCAATGACCTGGTGACGGCGGACTATGTGTCCAAGGCGCTCGGCAAGCGTACGATCCGCTATCAATCGGAATCGCGAACGGTCGAATTGCTCGGCCTGTCGCGGCGGACCAAGGTGGAGCAGATCCGTGAACGGGATCTGATGATGCCGCAGGAGGTCCGGCAAATGCGGGAGGATAGGATGGTGCTCCTCGTCGAAGGGCAGATCCCGATCTTCGGAGAAAAGCTTCGGTTCTTCCAGACGCGTCCCTTCAAATCAGCAGAAGCCTATTCGCAGGCAAACATTCCAGATGTGCCGCAGGTTGAATACTTCCCGCCAAGACCGGTTCCGGCGACGACCGCGCAATACGCAAGTCAGGGGGATTCATTATTCGAGCCCCCTCTCGCCCCATGATGTTGCAAGAGAAATGCCCACTGGGGCCGGAGCAATCCAGGGGATGATTTCGATCTGAACAGTTAGTCGGAAGTTCCGGTAAGACCGGCGCTTCGCTTTCAAAAAAGACCATCTTAATCCCAATACACATATCTCGTTCAATGCCGCAATGCTGCAAAGGCAACATCAGCCGGAACCTTCTGCGTAAAAATATACAAAGCCGATTTTGCCACGGGCAGTAACATCATGGCAGATAGCACGCCCGTAAGCCAACCAAGACCGAAAGCAGCGTGAGATGCTGCTCAGCCCATTGTAGTTCTGACCCCTGCTTACCCCTCAAGCAAGTTGTTCAGCCTGTTATGAATGTGCAGGTTCGATATGATGCCGTTCGAATGTGCAAATCGGTAGCTCTCGCGAAGTACAAAGAAGCTCGTTGACCATAACAGGAGACTGATCAGCAACGCAATAATATACGCCTGAACTCTCATATCGCTCCTCCTCTTGCCTTCCCAGCGTGATATTGTCCCATTCTAGAAAGCATGTCGAGGTTCAAACACGCTCTCGCCGTTCGGCTGACCTTTGCGTTTGTCCCCTCAAGGTGAGGTGGTGACTAGCGATTATCGGAATACCAAACGAAACGAAGGGCATAGCTCTGCATTGGCGAGAGACTGCCGCAGATACACGGCTCTTCTTTCTTGGCGAAAGCCATCTCATCGGCAGCAAAAAAGTTACCTGCCATCGGATACGTCCGTAGGTCGACTTCCCGGACTTGCTGACCAACGCGCGGGGTCACCATCGTTATTCGTCGTAACAGCCTCCTGAATTTTGCCAGTAGCCCACCGCCCGCATCATGTGTCTAGGCGCCCATTGACGTGCCTATGATTGGCACGACACCCGGCTAACCACGCGCGGTACCGGCCAGGGCAAGGCGAACAGGTACATTCAATCTTGTGGTCCGTGTTTGGCGGTGGCCTACGGCGCAAATCAACACATGCGTGTAACCGTTGCTCAGAGGCCATTCCATCAACAGTCCGCGCCTGTTCGCGTGTTCGTGCTAATCACGCCGACATGGCCCTCCTCGAGAAACGACCGATAGACGCTCTCAATTGCCTGTCTCAGCTCAAACTTCGGAAACCACCCTAGACTAAGAAGCTTTTCGGAGCTCATCATCTTGCGAGGCGTACCGTCTGGCTTTGAAAGATCCGTGACTATGTCGCCCTGAAATCCGACGATCTTGCAGACTAGCCGCGCCAATTCGAGGATCGTCAAGTCTTCACCAGATCCCACATTGACATGAGTGTCGCCAGAGTAAACCTTCATCAGGTGGACGCAGGCGTCAGCGCAGTCATCCACATGTAGAAACTCGCGCCGTGGCGTTCCCGTGCCCCAGATGGTAATTTCAGGCAGATTGTTTAGCTTGGCCTCATGCGCCTTGCGGATCAGAGCCGGCATAACGTGGCTGGAATTCAGGTCGAAATTATCACCGGGACCAAAGAGATTGGTCGGCATCGCGGAGATAAAGTCGCTCCCATATTGCTTACGATAGGCCTGGCACAACTTGATGCCGGCGATCTTAGCAATCGCATACCATTCGTTGGTCGGCTCTAGCGGCCCAGTCAGCAATGCTTCTTCGACGATCGGCTGGTCAGCAAATTTCGGATAAATGCAGGATGAGCCGAGAAACAAGAGCTTTTCTACGCCCACCTTGTGGGCAGCGTGTATGATGTTCGCCTCGAGGATCAGGTTGTCGTAAAGGAAATCGGCGGGATAGGTATCGTTGGCGAGGATGCCGCCAACCCTGGCAGCCGCCAGGAAGACAGCATCCGGTTGATTCTTCTCCATCCAGGCCTCGACCTCGCTCTGGCGGGTCAAGTCCACTTCGGAACGTGTTGCCGTTAGAAGTTCGCAATCTTCAGCGACCAAGCGACGAACGAGCGCCGAGCCGACCATGCCGCGGTGGCCGGCGACATAGACCCTTTTGCCGGCAAGGCTGTAGATCACTTCAGGCATGGGAAAGACCCTTGTTGCCGCCGGCGGTCGGCACATTGCGCGCCATGACCTTCAAATCTTCGCGGACCATTTCAGCAACGAGCTGGTCAAGATTGGTCTCATGCCTCCAGCCAAGCTTCTGATGGGCTTTCGCGGGATTGCCTATCAGCAGGTCCACTTCCGTCGGCCGGAAGTAGCGGGGATCGATTTCGACAACACACTGGCCGGATGTCACGTCATATCCTTTTTCGTCGACGCCCTGCCCCCGCCATTCGATCGGCATGCCGACCTTGGCAAAGGACTTTTCAACGAAGGAACGGACGGTGTGTGTTTCGCCGGTTGCGAGCACATAATCGTCGGGCTCGTCTTGCTGCAGCATCAGCCACATGCCGCGCACATATTCGCGCGCATGGCCCCAGTCGCGCTTGGCATCCAGGTTGCCGAGAAACAGCCGCTCCTGAAGGCCCAAATGAATGGCAGCCGCTGCTCGGGTGATCTTGCGGGTGACGAAGGTTTCGCCGCGGATCGGGCTCTCATGGTTGAACAGGATGCCATTGGATGCATGCATGCCGTAGGCTTCGCGATAATTCACGACGATCCAGTAGGCGTAGAGCTTTGCTACGGCGTAAGGAGAACGCGGATAAAAGGGTGTCGTCTCACTCTGAGGCACTTCCTGTACCTTGCCGTAAAGCTCGGAGGTGGAGGCCTGGTAGAAGCGCGTCTTCTTCGTCAGCCCCAAAAGGCGGATCGCCTCTAAGAGACGTAGCGTTCCAGTACCGTCTGCATTGGCAGTATATTCAGGCGTTTCGAAGGAAACCTGGACGTGGCTCTGCGCCGCGAGGTTATAGATTTCATCCGGCTGCGTTTCCTGCACGACGCGAATGAGGTTGGTCGAATCCGTCATATCGCCGAAATGCAGGATGAAACGCGGATTCTCGATATGCGGATCCTCGTAGAGGTGTTCGATGCGATTGGTATTGAAACTTGAAGAGCGCCGCTTGATGCCGTGAACGGTATAGCCCTTCCGGAGAAGCAGTTCGGCAAGATAGGCACCGTCCTGGCCGGTGACGCCGGTGATCAATGCAACCTTGCCGTTGCCCTTCGAAATTTCGCTCATAATGTCCCTCTGCCAAATGCGTCCGCTATCGAAGCACTGCTTCCTTGATTCGCATCATTTTGACGCGGGAAGTTGGCATCAACCTTGCGCAATACCATCGAAGCGGTGCTCCGTGCGCGAAGTGTAGTCATTGTGATCGGTTACGTCGTGTCAAAATCGCTTTCTTCTCCGACGCCATGCATGTTCAAGCCAAGGAGGATGTCGTAGCCGGAGCGGTAACCGCTCTTATGATCTTCCACCCAGCCACGGCGGGCAGCTCAAAAACAATCTATATTGATTGTTCACACTGCCAGAACATTACAGGAACTTGCAAGCTGAGCTGGACGCGGTCATCCACATGTTATCCACAGCTTAAGAACGTGCAATTCACATGTTTGACGACCGTTGCCATTGGCCTGAAAGCAGACATGCCGAGCTTGATTGCGACTGCGCAGGCCTTCCCCTCGATGATGCTATCGTCAACCTCGAATGGCGTTGAAGGTTGATTTCTACCTCTTAATACATAACGGTGTTGAGCGTCACATGAACAGGTTTGCCCGCCTTGAATTGTGTGCTGCCGCGCGCCAGCAGCCAGCCATCCGCGCGCTCCAGGCGCGCAATGATCCGCAACGTCGGCGACGCACTCGAGCTGACCGGCGGCGTCAAGGAAAAGGCTATCGTCTTCGACCCGCCATCGCTTTTGACGCGCGTCTCCGTGACGCGACGGCGCTTACTATCCTGAACGGTGGGATCCTCCAGATATATCTCGATATGACCTTCCGGGATAACAGCGCTGCCCTCGAACGTGACTGCGCCGCGAATATCCGCCGATTGCCCAGCGGCTGGGCCTGCGACCGCGGCGACAGCCGCAACTCCGACGGTCATCAATACTGTCCGGCGGTCGGTCGGGCGCTTCATTCCACATTCTCCACTATCGCCCCGCAAGGCGCTTAGCCGCACTGCCGCTCATCTTGTGGTTCGAAAATCGTACGGTTGCATGTTCCGGCAAACCTAGGCCGTTTCAAGGATGAAACGCTGGCGCCGGAGGATGCCGCACTTTTTGTGCATCTGAAAAGATGGTCGCGGGAGGGCGTCTCAACGGCGCCCTCCCGGAGTTACGCTAGATGATAATGAAGTCGGACGCCGACAGCCTCAGATTTGAGTTCAACTGCGCAAACTGAATGGCTTCCCCTTCTCCACTGCCATCAACATCATAAAACAGGGCGCCGCTGTCGGTGTCGTAGATGATGCGATCATCGGCGTCGTGAGCGGCGCCTGCCGCATTCCCGTAAAACGCCCCCAGACCTAGGGCTCCGTCGACACCCACAGTCTCAAAGATGAGATTGTCCAGGAGGATCGTGTCGTCGATGACGTTGAAGTCTCTGATCCAGTCGATATTGCCGTTCCCAATCTCGGTCGAGAAGCGGAATGTATCCTCTCCTGCGCCGCCGATGAGCGTGTCAGCCGCCAGACCGCCATCCAGCAGATCGCTGCCGGCACCGCCGGTGAGCTTATCGGATCCCGCCTCTCCTGGCTGAGCCGGTGCCGGGGGAAACTCGACCGATACATTCAACTCGTATGCCGAGCCTTCCGGTACAGCTTCCGCCCAGCCGTCACCTGGCACATCGGGCGACCAACTGCCCTCCAGTATGTAATAGGCTCCAGTTTCCTGAACGACGAACACTAGGCTCGAGTCCCGATTGGTAGCAGAGCCGGGGTCACCGCCGCCGTCATCGTTTTGGGCTACGATATTGCCGGAGCTGTCGAGCAGTCTCACCCAGCTATCATGGACATTAGGATCGGCAATTCCATCGATGTCTATGGTAATGACTGTACCGGCTGCCAGATTGACCTTGTAGTATCCGCCCTGGCCGTTCCCGGTGGCGTTGACGGTCGTATGAAGAATGGTCGTCGAATCGAAGATATCGGGATCGCTGGCGAGCGAAAAATTATTAGAAATGTCGAACGCGGCTGCGACCGAGTTGTTGGTCGCGTCCGGTCCCAGCGTAGCATAACCGGTTCCCATGCCCGGACGTGGCGGCGCGTCGCCCTGATAGGCGAAATCGCCGAGCAGGATGTCGTCGCCGCGGCCGCCATCGAGCACATCGTTCCCGCCCTGGCCGGTCAGGACATTGGCTGCGCCGTTGCCGGTCAGACGGTCATTGAATCCAGAGCCTGCAAGGTTTTCGATGGAGATATATCTATCTCCGCCGGACCTGCCCCCGGCAAGACTAAGCCTTAGTCCACTTGTCGCGTCAGCATAGTCTGCCGTGTCGCTTCCGGCGCCGCCATTCAATATATCGGCCCCGCCGCCGCCGGTCAGCGTGTCGTCGCCGGTGCCGCCGGAGAGCTCGTTGGCGAGCGTATTGCCGATGAGGTGGTCGTCGAAAGATGAGCCGACGGCATTTTCGAAGCCGACGAGTATATCGTGACGGATTACTGCACCTCGGCCGACGATTTGCACCGGGCCATCACCATCGCCACCATTGGCCGTGCCGTTCATAAGATCGATCGTCACACCGTCGGAACTGCCGGCATAGACGACCGTATCGATACCGGAACCACCATCCAGATAGTCCTGGCCGGCGCCACCGATGATCGTATCGTCGCCCTCCTCGCCATAGAGGATATCGCCGTCATTGCCGCCATCCAGGATGTCATTGCCGCCGCCGCCGTTGAAATAGTCCCCGCCGCCTTGGCCCCAGAAATGGTTCGCGTCGGCCGTGCCGATGAAGCGGTCAATACGGTCATCGGAACCAATCAGGTTTTCGATACTGTAGAAAGTGTCTCCCGAGGCGGTGCCCCCGCTGGCGACATTGGTGGCAAGGTTGACGAGCAGCTGGAAAGGGCTCTCCTTGCTGTAATCGACCGTGTCGACGCCAGAGCCTCCCCTGAATATGTCAACGCCGTCCTGGCCGCTCAGCGTATCATCGCCGGCGCCGCCATCCAGAATATCGTTGCCCTGGCCGCCAAGAATGGTGTCATTGCCGCCGCCGCCGTAGAGCGTGTCGTTACCGTCATCGCTTTCGGTCTGGTCTTCAAGGTCCTCGACATCGATCGTGTTGTTGATGTCACGGCTGGCGAGCGAGTCGCGGCCGCCGATGATCAGGTCGTCACCGCCCTGGCCGAAGATCGTGTCGTCGCCGGCGCCGCCGTCAAGCGTGTTGTTTCCGTTGTCGCCGAAGATGATGCTCGTCAGTGTATTGTCGCCAAAAACGGGCGCGGGTGCGTTGTCGCCCGCGGGCGGCTGAAGCGTCGACTCGTCGGCATAGATGATATTTTCGACGTTGGCGATTCTCCGAATCCTCAGATCTCGGGACAGCAGAATGACCGTGTCGTTGCCGCCGTTGGCCTCTTCGCGAACGATGTCATCCAACGAGTCGACGAAATAGATATCGTCGCCGCCGTTGCCGGCCATGCGATCGGCGCCGTATCGGCCGTCGAGAACGTTGGCGCCGTCATTGCCGATCAGAATGTCATTGTAACCGCTGCCGATACCGTTTTCGATGTAGTAGTCGGTCCCATCCGCATTGTGTCCGGCAAAGATCGATACATTGTTGCTATGACCGTTGACGCTGGAGAACTGTCCCGCGCGCAGGTCAAGGATCGTGCCAGCCGTCGAGCCCGAGAAGTCGATCGTGTCGGTGCCGCCGGTATCATGGATCGCAAAACCGATGTCATGTTGCATGCCTGATGCGGTCAACTGATAGCCATACTGCGTGCTCCCGAAGCCGTAAACATTGTCCCCGGTGTTGAGGTCGATGTGCTGATAGGTGCGCACGCCGTTCTCGTCGACGGTTGAAAAGAAGCGACGAATGACGGCTTCGATGTCAGCCATAAGCGGCGTCGCTGCAGACCAGCGGGTGGTTTCGCCGACATCGATCCCATCGAAATAGGACATGACGCTGTATTGCTGGCGGTCATAGGTCCAGGTCGCATTGTTCAGATAGTTGATCTGCACGCCACCGGGGCCGCTGTAGTTGTAGAGCCCGGGATGGTTCAGGCCGAATTCATGGCCGAATTCGTGGATGAAGGAATCGAAGACATATCCGCCGATATCGGTCTTGTTTGGCTCCGTATCGTGAAAACGCTGACCGATGCTGACATAGCGATTGCTCGAATAAGCGCTGCCATCGTCCTCCTCGCCGAGTTCGGGGCTGACAACCTCCATCCAGTCCGTTGTGCTGTCGAACGGCACGTCGTCGACGATCTCGAATTTCAAGGGAGTGACGGACGCCCATATCTGTAAGGCGCCGATCGCGGCGGCCTTGTACTCGGGATGGTCATTGAGCTCGTAAACGTTGATCCTCAGCGTACCCGCGGCGATCTCGGGCGTCAGGCTGCGCGGCAATGCCCCAAGATAATCGAGAAAGGATTCATAGTCCTCGCTTTTCCCATAAGGGTTGTCCGGTGTCTGATCGTTTTCCCACCATTCGTCGCTGGTCTGGCTTGGGTTCGGCATCGTGAGGCTCCTCTCCGACGATTGTGCGCAGTAACAGCTAACCCGTTCTGCGGCGGCCAATTTTCAACAGGCAACGCATGCGTCTGCCTGTCGGTCCCGACACCCCTTGAAGTAGTGTAGTGGGAAACTTCAACTTGTCACCCCTGCAAAGGCGCCTGGGCCACGGTAGATCTAGCAATTGAAAATCCGGTCAGCTGCCCTAGCGCGGCCTAACCGGTGTTCTCCCTCCACATTGTCCTCCGCCGTCTGATCTGTGATCGGCTGTCCATGGAAGAGGTGATCGAGCCGGAAAGCCTGATCTGCGGCGGTTGCCTGCATTGCATCGGCGAGGATGTGTCCGAGCGCTTGGACGTGGTCCCGGCGCAGTTCCGGGTTATCGTCACGCGTCGTCCCAACTATGCATGCCGCGCCTGCACCGACGGCATCGTTCAGGCCCCGGCTCTACCAAGGCTGATCCCGGCAGGACTACCGACCGAAGCGACCGTCGCCCATGTGCTGGTCTCCAAGTATGCCGATCACCTTCCGCTCTATCGGCAGGCTCAGATCATGGGCCGCCAGGGCATCAATCTCGACCGCTCCACGCTTGCCGACTGGGTCGGCCGGGCAGCATTCGAACTGCGCCCCGTCTTCGATGCGCTGATCGCCGACCTCAAGCTCTCGACCAAGCTCTTCATGGACGAGACCCGTGCTCCGGTTCTCGATCCCGGCTCGCGGAAGACCAAGACTGGATACTTCTGGGCGCTGGCGAGGGATGATCGTTCATGGGGCGGCGATGCTCCGCCAGGTGTCGCGTTCACCTATGCGCCCGGTCGCGGGGGCATTCATGCCGAACGGATATTGCAGGGCTTCTCGGGCGTCCTGCAGGTCGATGGCTATGCCGGATACAACAGGCTGATCGCACCAGAGCGCGTCGGCCCGGACATTCGGCTTGCCTATTCTTGGGCGCATGCCCGTCACAGGCTGGTGGAGATCACCCGAAACGCAACAGCGCCGATTGCTGAGGACGGCGTTAAACGGATCGGCGAGCTATATCGGATCGAGGCCGTACTGCGGCCTTGATCCGCAGGCTCGTCTTACTGGTCAGCGCCACTGGTCGCCGAGATGCAGACCTGGCTTGTCCATCACCGTGCCCGTGTCGCCACGAAGTCCCCACTCGGCGAAGCTTTGGCCTACATCGCCAAATACTGAGATGGTTTGAAGCTCTTTCTGACCGACGGGCGTATCGAGATCGATACGGATGTTGGTGAACAGCCCCTTTCTCAGCCCTTTTGTGGTTTTGTGGCCTATTTCTCCAGGCTTCGACCATGGCCGCGTAGGCTGCCTCCGCCTGTGCAACGAGCTCCATCTCTCGATGGCGGCAGCCATGTTGTTCAGTGTAGTGAAGCGCTTGCCGCAAGCCGCTCATCCTTGTCGTGCAGCGCGAAGCGGTCAATCATATCAGCACTCGCTTCGTTAAAGCCGAGAACCTCGACCTCGTCGCCCGCCTCACGGAACTTCAGCACGATCTTGTCCAACGCGCCAATTGCGGTGATGTCCCAGAGGTGGGCCCTTGTGAGATCGATGATAATCCGCTTACCCTTATCCGTGAAGTCGAACGCGTGGATAAAGGCTTCTGCCGAAGCAAAGAAGACCTGCCCCACCACTGCATAGGTGACACTGTTCTGTTCGGGATTCTCCAGGCGCGTGACCCTGAACAGACGGGCTACCTTGCCAGCAAAAAAGATGCCGGACAGCAAGACGCCAACGATCACGCCCTTTGCCAGATCATGCGTTGCGACGACGGTGATGACCGTCGCCAGCATGACGACGGATGACGGAAGCGGATGGCGTCTCAGGTCGAGGATCGACCGCCAGGAGAAAGTGCCAATGGAAACCATAATCATAACCGCAACAAGCGCGGCCATGGGGATGATCTGGACGAGGTCGTTAAGGACGACGATCAGGAATAACAGGAAAGCACCCGCGACGAACGTTGAAAGCCGTCCTCGACCGCCAGATGTTACGTTGATGACCGACTGTCCGATCATGGCGCATCCGCCCATGCCGCCGATCAGTGCCGAGGCGATATTCCCCGCGCCCTGTCCAACGCATTCCTGACTCTTGTTGCTGGGCGTATCCGTCATGTCGTCGACGATCTGCGCGGTAAGCAGCGATTCCAGCAGTCCTACGGCGGCGAGCGTCACTGAGTATGGGAAGATGATCTGCAGCGTTTCCCAGGTCAACGGAACCTGCGGAAGCATCAGGAATGGGATCGAAGACGGAAGTTCGCCGAGGTCGCCGACGGTGCGCAGGTCCATGCCAAACCACCATGCCATGGCCGTGAGGACCGCGATGGCCACGAGCGGCGATGGGATTGCCTTGGTCACGTATGGAAAGAGGTAGATGATGGCGAGGCCGCCCGCGATCATCACGTAGGTGAGCGTCGGGACCCCAATAAGTTCAGGCAACTGGGCCATGAAGATCAGGATCGCAAGTGCGTTAACGAAGCCCGTGATGACCGACCGGGAGACGAAGCGCATCACGCGGCCGAGCCTCAGCCATCCCGCGACGATCTGGATGGTGCCCATCAGGATGGTCGCGGCGAACAGATACTGAAGGCCGTGCTCCTTGACCAGGGAGATCATGACGACAGCGGTCGCGGCCGTTGCAGCAGAGATCATGCCGGGCCGGCCGCCCACAAAGGCCGCCACGCAGGCGATTGCGAAGGAGGCGTACAGGCCAACCTTGGGATCGACACCCGCAATCACCGAAAAGCCTATCGCTTCCGGGATAAGCGCGAGAGCGACGACGATACCCGAAAGCACGTCGCCACGGATGTTGGAGAACCACTCCTGACGGTAGTTTGAAAGAGTTCGCATTGATGATTTTTCACAGTTGAGGCAACGGGCCGAGCAAAACTCGGTCCTCGAAAATGGAATAGGTTGCGTTGCTGTGTTGTCTGGCGGATCGGCGGCCAGAAGAGCCACCCGGAGTTTCACCGGGTCCTTGTGGATGACGCTAAGTAGCTCACGCAGTCCAGTTTTGCAATTACGTCTCGGTCTGAACCAGCCACAAAACATACGACGCGGCGGTCAAGGTGCGGATGCGACACCGGTTACAGCGCGGCAGGTGAGGTCCGATGCCGTAGCTGCGCCCGACCAGCTCTTACCGCCGGGTGTTCTGCGGTCGCGCTATCGAAGGCTGGGCGTGTAATTTTTCTAACGGCGTCTACTTAAAATCCATCTCCGCGCGGCAATTGCATGCGCACGATTGGTATGATGGTCTTGCCGCTTTCGGGATCGTGGATCGCCTGGTTGATCTGGCCAAAGTCACAGAACTTCATCAGCTTGGCCGAAGGGGAAGCGGCTCTCAGGCGTAGAGTTCGGCCAGCATAGGATGAAAGCCGGAGATTTGCCTCAGCCGAGGCACTCAGGCGCGCCGAAGCCGAGCTCTATCACGCGGTAACATCTCCGGCCGCGTTAGGCGGCCGGAGATCAAATCATGCATTTAATGTCTTGGTGAAGGGCATGACGCGGATCCGTTTGCCCAACGCTTTGTAGATGGCATTGGCAACTGCGGGTCCGATCGGCGGAACGCCCGGCTCGCCTATACCTGATGGCGGATTTGTGGAGGCAAGAATGTGAACCTCCACCGCCGGCATCGCATCGATCCGTAAAGGCGTGTACGCGTCGAAGTTACCTTGATCGACCTTGCCTGCGGTCAAAGTGATCTCTTCGCCCAGAATGGCGCCCAAACCGAAACCTATGCCTCCCTCAACTTGGGCACGCACCTGATCCGGATTGACTGCAAGGCCGCAATCGACGGCGGCAACGACACGTTCGACCTTGATGCCCCCGTTGCCATCGAGAGAAACGTCGGCAATCTGTGCAACGACCGACCCGAAGCTCTCCGCCACGGCAACTCCGCGGAAACGGCCTTCCGGCAAAGGCTTTGTCCATTCGGCCTTTTCTGCTGCGAGCTTGAGGACCACCGCGTGACGCGATTGCGGCTCAAGCATCGACAGGCGGTATTCGATCGGATCACGTCCTGCCGCTTCGGCTACTTCGTCAATAAAGGCTTCGGCGGCAAAAGCGGTATGCGTCGAACCCACCGAACGCCACCACAGAACCGGAACCCCGACCTCGGTGGTCGTCAGGCCGACCATCTGGTTGGGAATGGCATAAGGCAGGTTGTTTGCCCCTTCCACAGACGTCGGGTCGACGCCGTTCTGTACCATGCCGTCAAAGGCCGTCTTGGCCATGATCGACTGACCCACAATGTGGTCGCTCCAGGCCACGAGCTTCCCGTCACCATCGATCCCGGCTTTGAGCTTATGCACATAGGATGGCCGATAGCGACCGGCGCGCATGTCGTCCTCGCGGGTCCATTGCACCTTTACAGGCGCCCGGAAGCCGATTGCCTTGGCGACATAGACGGACTCGACGACCACGTCGCCGTCGAACACCGCGCGCCGACCAAAGCTGCCGCCTGTTTTCATGACATGCAACTGCACCTTGTCGGGCGCAATACCGACGATCTGGCTGGCAAGCATCTGATAAACATCGGGGAACTGATGTCCGCCCCAGATCTCTAGCGTGCCGTCATCGTTTTTGCGCGCCACCGCGTTGAGCGGCTCCATCGCGGAATGCGCCAGATAGGGGAACTCGAAACTCGCCTCGATGACCTTGGCTGCTGCCGCAAAGCCGGCATCGGTATCGCCGTCCTTGCGCGCAACGGCTACTGGGGCCTTGTCTGCGAGTTCGTTATACATCGTCATAAGTTCAGCTGTGCTGCGCTTTTCGGCGCCTGTCTCGTCCCAAACGACAGTGACCACTTCGCGGCCCTTGATCGCGGCCCACATATGCTCGCCGACGACGGCAATACCGCGCGGCGTCTCGACGACATCGACAACACCTTTGACGGAACGTGCGGCCGCAGCGTCGAAGGATTTTACCTTGGCGCCGAACATGGGCGGATGGATCATCACGGCCGTCAGCATTCCCGGCAGCTTGATGTCGATCGTATATTGCTCGGTTCCGTTCGTCTTGCGCGCGCTATCGAACCGCTTCAGTTTGGCGTTGCCGATAAGCTTCCAATCGCCGGGCTGCTTGAGTGTTACATCGCTCGGCACAGGCATCGCCGCTGCCTTGGCGGCAAACGCTCCGAACCCGCCGCTCTTGCCCGATGGATGCGCCAGGACCCCGTTTTCGACGGTAATCTCTGCCGGTTGGACACCCCATTCGGATGCGGCGGCAGCCACCAGCATGGCGCGCGCCGCCGCGCCTGCCTTTCGATAGCGCTCCCAGGAAGTGACCATGGAGGTGGACCCGCCCGTTCCTTGAATGGTACCGCCGAAGGCGACGTTGCCATAAGCCTTGACGTTGCCGGCGACGCCGCGGACATCGATGGAATGCCAATCTGCGTCGAGTTCTTCTGCAACAAGGGTTGCAAGGCCGTTATACGAGCCCTGCCCCATTTCGAACTGGGAGGAAAGCACCACGACTTTACCGTCACCGTCGATGGTGAGGTAGGGTGTAAAGGCGGCAGCTGCTTTATTAGCATCAGCGGCAGTTTCGCTCGCGGCCGCAGGCGACGAAGCCAGAACCTGGTAGCCGATGGCGAGACCGCCACCAGCTGCGAGCGCGCCGAGCATGAACTGCCGGCGAGACGCCGGTGTCTTTGCGACGGGAAGGGCAAGCGATTGCATCAGTTTCGGGATCATGGTTCAGGCCTCCAAGCGCTTGGCAGCTTCGTGAATCCCGGCACGGATTCGGTGATAGGTGGCGCAACGACAGAGATTGCCCGCCATCGCAGCGTCGATATCATCATCGGTCGGCTTTGGATTGTTGGTAAGTAAATCGGTGGCCGAGATGATTTGGCCAGACTGACAGTAACCGCACTGGGGTACGTCGAGATCGGCCCAGACGATCTGCACGGTTTCCGCCACTTTGCCCGCAAGCCCCTCGATGGTCGTCACCTTTGCGTTGTCGATATCACTGACGAATGTCTGACAGGAACGCACCGGCGCGCCGTCCAGAAGAACGGTGCAGGCGCCACATTGCGCCATCCCGCAGCCGAATTTCGTTCCCGTCAATCCGACTAGATCGCGGATCGCCCAGAGCAGCGGCATATCCGCTTCGGCTTCGATTTTATGTTCTTTGCCGTTGATCGTTAAAGTCACCATGGCGTTCGTCCTACGTTGCGACGGGCGGAATTTCGCGCCAACCCGACCGGTTTCGACCTTCCGATTTCGTCATTTGCGCCGCAAACTTAAAAGACGACGCTCACTGCCGATAGGTTCGATCCTGCCTGATTATTGCTCAATCCTGTCGTGATCAGTCACGTTCTGTTTATTTTACCCGTTACACTACAGGCAGCCCGGATCGCTTCATCCGATCGCCGATCGCTCTAACCGACGGAGTTGCGCCTGTTCGGCTGATCCGAATTGAGGATTGCCTTGACGTCACGTAGCGGCGGGTGACCGAACATTCGCCGGTATTCCCGGTTGAATTGAGTCGGGCTCTCGTAGCCGACCCTGAGCGCGGCCGTCGCCGCATCGAGGGATCCTGACAGCATCAGTTCCCGCGCATGATGCAGCCGCAGATGCTTCTGGAATTGCAGCGGGCTCATGGCCGTCATCGCCCGGAAATGATGATGCAGCGTGGACACACCCATATTTGCAATCTCCGCCAGTTCGTCGAGGCGAAGCGGCAGAACGTAATTCTCCTTTAGCCAGGCGACCGCCTTCGCCACCCGATTGCTATTCGTTCCGGCAAGTGCATAACGGCGCAGCCTGGCCCCCTGTTCGCTGGTCAGCAGTCGGTAGAAGATCTCATCTTGGATGTGTGCTGCCATGAAGGGCATGTCGTCAGGCGAATTCGCAAGCGAAATCAAGCGCAAGAAGGCGTCGAACAGTTCCGGCGTGGCCCGACCCACCACGACGCCGCGGTCTTGGTCACGGTCAGATGAAACTGGCGGATGCAATTCGTAGTTTACGATCAGGCGCCGAAGTGCCTCAAGATCCAGGCGCAGCATGGCGGCCACATACGGCTCCGACTTGCTCGCTTCGCAGATCTGACCTGTCATCGGCAGACCGATGGGGGTTAGGAAGAAACAGGACTCGTCGTAGACAAGCGTTTTATCCCCGACGCTGACGCGCTTGCTTCC
Source organism: Neorhizobium huautlense (assembly GCF_002968575.1). Taxonomy (GTDB): domain Bacteria; phylum Pseudomonadota; class Alphaproteobacteria; order Rhizobiales; family Rhizobiaceae; genus Neorhizobium; species Neorhizobium huautlense. The sequence continues at coordinate 108,790 of NZ_PVBM01000007.1, forward strand.
TTTGATGATGATCGAGAGACTGGGCTCATACAAAGTGAAAAAAGGCCCGACGGGCTCAACGACGCTATAGAGCGAAAGCCCTGGAATTTCATGCTTGAACCTGAGGCCATCCCACGGCAATTGCGCCAGGACATCAAGGATGCGGATGCGAATTGCGCTCGCTTGAGCTTGAAATTCGTCTTGGTCGCGCAAAATTTTCTCCATCAAACCTTTATTTCCAACTATCGCTGAGCAGAAAGAGCCGTCGCCACATTATCATATCGGTTTGATTTCAACAGTATCAGGCAATGATGACTGCGCCCACACAGTGCCTATGTGGCGGTAGTGCGGATTCGCCAACGATGCGGAGGCCCAGCGACCGCCACTGTCAGTGTTCCGGACCTATTTATATGTACCGTCAGCGAGCCCCATTGGGCTCAACCGATGTTTCGCCACGAAGACCGAGTTGGCCGCTTGGTCCTGACTTTTTCCTGTACAATCTGCTGGACTATTCCAGGACATTGAAGTGGGTTTTAGGCAAGTTCGTTGCTGACGAGGAATGGCCTTTCCCAGGTTCGATCGCGCCGCGATAGGCATCAGCCAGCAATCGCGACAAGTCTTAAGAACAGCTAATAAAAACTTCTGTCAGGCAACAGATTCGGCGGCTGGACGCGTCAGTTCATCCGCCGCCAGGCCTCCCACTCTTGCCAGGGTTCGCACCATCCCCAAAATACTGGCGCGAACCGGTATCGGCAGATCCTGGAAGGCATCCACAAGGTGCTGCCCCTCGGGCGTCGAGATATAGGCAAGCCTTCCTGCCCATTCAGGCCCCATTTCGGCTCCCTCGCGCATTGGATTTGGCAGCGCACTGAAGAAGAATTCGACGGGAACTTTCAAAATGAGGCTCATTTCATAAAGGGTCGAGGAATTGACCCGATTGGCGCCGGTCTCATATTTCTGCACCTGTTGAAATGAAACCCCCAGCCGCTTTCCGAGCCCTGTCTGCGTCAAACCGCAATGGGTGCGGCGGAGTCGGATTTGCTGGCCAACCAACTGATCGACGGTTTTTTCCCCTGCTTGCAATGATAGGGCTCGGCGAACGACTGCATGCGTCATGAACTCCTCCAGGGCGGACGTTTCGCCCGCTGGTTAGAAAACCTGGTGATCGGGGAGTTCGAATGCCGATAGATTCAGCCCCTGCGGCCTTCGGCTAAGCCTGTTTTATACGCCGCAGGCTCCCCGACCATAGAGGAGTGTTGCCTTCCGGTGGCACGGACCGACCTATGGGGATTCGAAGCCCCAAGCAGCATGGCTGCTCAATATTCTTATACACTATCAGATTTCCAATGCAAGCATTACGAGCATAAAATTCTCGATTTTTTGACTGTCGAAAGAACAAGGAAGCTCTTCGTCCCAAAACATGCCGAACTAAACAGAGGATATTCGATAGATATATCAAGATGATATAAAAGATATCACTTTCTCCGTCTAGCTTCGCCCCCTATGCTCGTTATAGTTGATCTGGAGGGTAAAATGGCCATAAATTCAATTCATGAGGGAGCCGCTGCTGTCTCCATCACAGCCACACGCAACACCCGTGCAATGATCGACAAGGCCCGCCCGCATTTTGATCTCGCCTACCAAACAGAAGTGATGGGATTGTCTGCCAGACCTTTGGAGAAAAGGCACGTTTCTGTTGATCTTAACTCTGGTGCTCGCAGTCTCCTGGATTTCGTTCGTTGCTCCTATCTCGGTCTAGACAACCATCCAGAAATCGCCGCTGGCGCAATCGACGCCGTAAAAGACTATCGCTGCCTGCATTGGTCTTGCGCCCGTACGCGTCTCAATTTCGCATTATCGACGACGCTTGAGGAGGATCTCGCCGATCTGTTTGGGGCTTCCGTGATTGTCTATTCGAGCGTTCTTGCGGCCAATATGAGCGCACTTCCGCTTCTTGCATCGGGCCATCTCACAAAAGAACAGAAACCGGTCATCGTCTTTGACCGCTTCGCGCATGCAACGCTCGCGTTTCATAAGGCAACGCTTGGCGCAGAAACCGCCGTTGTCACGATCGACCACAATGACGTTTCCACACTCGAAGAGATCTGCAGACAAAATCCCCTCGCTGCATATATTTGTGATGGTGTCTATTCCATGGGTGGCGCAGCACCTCTTGATCAGCTTCTATCCCTTCAACAGAAATATGGGCTTTTCCTTTACATCGACGATGCGCATGGCATCTCGCTCTTTGGCCGCCAGGGAGAGGGTTTTGCACGTTCGCAAATTCGAGGTGCTCTAGGCGATCGGACGATCATCGCCGCCTCTCTCGGTAAGGGTTTTGGCGCGTCAGGCGGTCTTTTGATGTTTGGTAGCGAGAACCATGAAAAACTCTTCCGCCAATTTGCGATAGCACATGCGTTTTCCGCCTCCCTCAACGTGGCCGGTCTCGGCGCTGCACTTGCCTCAGCAAGACTGCATCGCAGGGTTGACCTCTTGCACCGCCAGATTGCCCTTGGCGAACGAATTGAGCAGTTCGACCGGCTATTTGAGACACCTCAGCGGGGCCTGCCGCTTCCCATCCGCACCATCAGGATCGGCGATGAGGCAAGCGCGATCAGCACGGCTCGAAAGCTGATCGATCGAGGCTTTTACACCTCCGCAATCTTCTTTCCGACGGTACCGCAAGGTGAGGCGGGTCTGCGGGTTTGCGTAACGGCAAGCCATACCCAGGAAGAGATCGCAAGTCTCTGCCGTGCGCTCATTGAGGTCCTGCCGCAAGGTAAGGAGCCCTAACGATGTCGGTTGAACGTTCACGAGCCGCATATTTGCAAGCGCTGGATGTCATGCCGGGCGGCAATACCCGCGCATCAAACTTCGAATGCCCGCACCCAAGGCGCGATCACCGGCCAAGGATCGCTTTTCCGCCTCTTTATCGGCTCTGAACAGATTTCGAGTTACGCCGACACTTTTGGGTCAGCGCGCGATCCCCGACTGAAATCAGTTGTCATCCGAATGCGCCAAAACGGAGTGTTGTTGTCGCCGATCGGTCTTGGAGCACTCTCCACTGCGATGACGGAGACCGACATTTCACATCTTGGCGAAATTTTCGAAACGGTGCTGCGATCACTGAAACGCTAAGGTAACGCTGGATAGCGATGGAGAGAGCGTGATGAATCTGGAAACAGAAAGGCTGTTCATGCGGCCAGTTAGCGCGCGCGACGGCGATGCGCTTTATAGACTGCATTGCGATCCGCTGGTGGTGGAGTTGATCATGCAGGGCAAGCCGCTGAGCCGCGAACAATCCGACGCAAGGCTTGCGCTTTATCTCGATGAATGGCGGCGGTACGGCTACGGCTTTTGGATGCTTTACCAGCGCCAAGCCAATGGCGACCTCACCTTTGTCGGGCGGGCAGGTCTCAGACACTATGATGAACACGATATCGAGATCGGCTGCTGCCTCTTTGGGTTCAGTTCCGGCAAGAAGATTGCGCTAGAGGCTCTAAGACCAATCGTCGCCTATGCGTTCGAACGTCTTCCGATCGATAGGCTCGTCTCCGTTATTCGACCGGAAAACATCCGCTCCCAGAAGATGACAACGGCACTTGGCTTTTCCTATCGCGGCATGACCGAACATCGGGGCGTAACTTTCCGATTTTACGAGATGAAGCGCTCCGACACCTCTCTGCCTTCCCCACATTGAGTGGATCGCTGCTATAGAAATTAGCCTTGGAGGCGTTTTGTGGCCGCAATCCCGACCAAGCCAGAGACGCGTTACCGGCTCGTCTTGCGGCCTATAAGCTCTGGTTTAATCGTAATGTGCGGAACGCCTCGCTTTCCGTCGAGCAGATCGAGGATCAGTTTACCCGCGCGTTCGCCGATTTCGTGGGCAATCAGCGCGCCGATGAAGACTAAACGGCCCGCGCGTGTCTCGGCGGTGACATGAGCTTGCAATGATAGCCATTACTGCCAAGGAACCGGATCTGCGCATTTCCACGAAGAATTTGCAACCACGATCCGTTTGATGCAGGGCAGCCTGATCGATGTCAATCCGTTGATGACCCATACCTTGCCACTACCGGATACGCGCAAAGCCTTCGAGATGGCCTCACAAGGGACAATCGATCAAAACCCAGATCGACTTCAGTTGATATACGAAGCAACGAACCGCTTCGGGAGGAAAAGATGAGCACTGAACTTTTTGATCTAAAGGGCAAACGCGCGCTTGTCACTGGCTCCTCACAGGGCATCGGCTTTGCCTTGGCGCGCGGTCTGGCGGGGGCCGGTGCGGAGATCGTTTTGAATGGTCGAGACCAGGCTAAGTTAGAGGCGGCCGCCGAAAAGCTGGGAGCAAAGCATATACTCGCTTTTGACGCCACCGATCACCAGGCCGTGCGCGCAGCTATCGACACTTTCGAGGCGCAAGTCGGGGCGATCGACATCCTCGTCAACAATGCCGGGATGCAGCACCGGACACCGCTGGAGGATTTTCCCGCAGATGCCTTCGAGCGCCTCTTAAAAACGAATATCTCGACCGTCTTTCATGTCGGCCAAGCCGTTGCACGCCACATGATCAAGCGCGGGGCGGGCAAGATCATCAACATTGCGAGCGTGCAGACCGCACTTGCCCGTCCCGGCATTGCCCCCTATGCCGCGACCAAAGGCGCCGTCGGCAACCTTACCAAGGGTATGGCGACGGATTGGGCGAAATACGGCCTGCAATGCAATGCGATCGCGCCTGGCTATTTCGATACGCCATTGAACGCCGCGCTCGTGGCTGATCCGGCCTTTTCCACATGGCTCGAAAAGCGCACGCCAGCCGGCCGCTGGGGCAAGGTGGAAGAATTGGTCGGCGCTTGCATCTTCTTGTCCTCCGGCGCGTCCTCCTTTGTGAACGGACACGTGCTTTACGTCGACGGCGGCATCACAGCTTCGCTTTGAGCTGCCGCGACGTATCGTCCTCACGGGCGTCGCCGGTTCGGGCAATCCGTCGTGGGTGCTGCGCTCGCCGAGCGGCTAAGCGCGTCCTATCACGATGGTGACGGCCTGCGCTCATCGAAAATCGTCGCCCAAATGAGCCGTGGCCAACCACTGACGGATGACGATCGCTGGCCGTGGCTTTCCCTCTTGCGTGGACCAAGGCGCCATATTTTCAATCTCCTTAGCCATTGGCGTCTGCGCCAGGATATACGGCGGATCACCGTGGAGGATCTATTCTCCCTCAGGATGGAGCGCTCATACTGCTAAGCAACGGCTTGGCATTTGTTGTCGGTCATCGCCCTGACACCAGCGTAAACTACCGCAGTGATCTTAGATGAATCGACTTCATGCTCGGGCCAAAAGCGAGACTTTTCATATGAAAAGATACCCTTCTTGTAGTAGCCCACTCCCGGTGTTTCGACGAGCAGCGGCGTTGCGATACCGGCAAAGTTCATCGTGAAATGGTATCCGGATTTGACAACCACAAAATCCATGGCGCCGATGTCAATCCCTTGGCTGGTGAAGACTGCCGGATCATGGCTGAAGGCCGGTTTGCTGGTTAAAACCAGGAATATCCGTTCCTCGATCAACAGGACAGCCGTGTCACCGAGCGAACTGGCCTCGCCGCCATGAAACGGACCAGCCAGAGTGAAGGTGCCATCGCTGACATGGATCACCTTTCCCGTCACCTGGCGCGGAACAAAGCCCGGTGTGATTTGCCCTCCGACCTCCAAAGTTACCGTAGCCCCCATCCCGGCAGCGACGGCAGTCCTGGCGTTATCCGGATCGGTGATCGTCAACGCGCCCTTGAGATCGGTGAACTGGTCGAGTGCAGCCGACAGCAAAATTACGCTATCGCCTGGAGCGCCGGCAAGAATACGGTCGCCCATATCCGCCATGACATAAGGCCTTGCTTGCGCGTGATCGCGAATCCTTAAGAAAGCAGCGTCAATCGACAATAGGTCATCCTTGAACCGTTCCCGGTATTGCCAAAAGTCTGCGGCCAGATCGCTTGCGATCTTCGCTGCAACGGGTCGGGGTCCATTCGTCATCACCGTAATGACCTGGCCGATATGGCGATCGTCTGCGTAACGAAAGACATTGTAGATCGACAGATCGATGATCTCAGGCAAGACCTTCTGGATCGCTCTCGCTTTTGCATGGATTTCCCCAAGCGGCCCGGAGGCGGTTTCGCCAGCCCCGGGCAAGATCATTGGCACGCGAATACTGGTGGTGACGGGTGACAGCGAACCCCGAAGAACCTCAAGCACAAGCTTTGCAACCTTGGCGCCGCATTCTACCACATCGGAATGCGGATTTTCCTTGCAGGCAATGCAGATATCGGTGCTGCGTAGCATCGCATCGGTAAGATGCGCATGGAGGTCGAGACCAATACCGATTGGCACCGCCGGCCCAACCAACGCCCGCAACCTCGAAAGGAGATCCCCTTCTAGGTCGGCAAGCCGACTCGTGGCAGCAGCGCCATGCAGGTCGAGGACCACCGCATCAGGCTTCAGTTTTTCGATCTCGTCCAAAAACTCCTGGGCGACCTGTTCGTAAAACTCATGGTCGATCAAGCCGCTCGGCGGCGCGGCGACGGAGACTGTCGGCTGGACGATCGCCTCGCCCTGAAGTTCGCTCACAATTCCGGCCAAGGTTGAACCGGAAGCGTTCAAAACGGCCCCGCCCCGCTCGATCTCAAACTGCTCTTGTGCAGCCGGTTGCGGGTTAAGCCGATTGGACTCGTGATAGAACCGACCGACAGCGATGCAAAAAGGTCCACCTGTCATCATATACCTCCCATAGGTAGCCAAATGAAAACTATTGTTGGTTCCATTCATTCCAGCGCTCGATCAAAAGCTGGGTATTGGCATTGATCCATTCCGCATCCGGCTTGATCAGCCGGTCGAACACTTCCGGCGACGTCGGAACCATGGCGCGTGCCGCCTCCCCCATGGCCATCGCCGCAGAATTACGAGCAGGCGTGCAGACCAGCGCCTCACACACCTTGGCTTGTGCATCTGGATGATCGAGGAAATAGCGAAGAAAACGGATCGCGTTATCGCGATTGGGTGCATTCTTGATCAATGCCCATCGGTCCCCGACCAAAAACGCCTGGTCTTGGCGCCAGGCGAGCGGCTGGCCTTCCTGCTTCAAAGCCGCCGCACGGGTCTGCCAGATTTGCCCGATCACATATTCGCCGGTCCTGAACCCTTGCGTCGACTGATCGCCGGTCTTCCACCAAAGCCCGACATGCGGCCTCAGGTCATTAAGCTTCTTCAGGGCCCGATCGACATCCAGCGGAAAGAGGACTTTTGGCTCGACACCATCGGCAAGTAGCGCTGCTGCCATGACCCGCCAGGGATCGTTGAAATTCGGTAGGGCCCTTGGACCTGGATATCGCTCGACATCGAAAAAGTCCCTCCAGTTCGAAGGTCCACCTTTGGGAAAACTCTCCGTGTTATAGACCATCAATGTCGTGCCGTAGCCAGACAGCACGCCAGACCGGTTGCAGGCATCTGGAAGCAGATCTTTGTCAGCCAGATAGTCGGCGCAAAACGCCGTCATGTCTTCGTTGAGGGTCCGGTGCAGGTCCGAGGCGGCTTGTATCTCGCCTGCCTGATAAAGATCCCATTCGATCTTGCCGGTCGCCACCATCGCCTTGACGCGGGCGACATTTTCCGTCCCCGTGCCGGAGACCGTCACGACCTTGATGCCGGTTTCTTTGGTGAAGGGGTCAAAGAAATGCTCCCGCATCTGGCGTTCCCAGGTGCCGCCGGTGGTGGCAATCACGATCTGCTGGTCCGCGAACGAGGGGTTAGCCGCAGCAATGGAGAAAGCAAGCAAGCACGTGGCAAAATTCAAATGCGCTCGAGGCGCCGAGATAGCTTGGTTGTTCGATCTGCACAAATGAACAGGCACAATAGACATTGGAATGCCCCCTTTGGTTTATGCTGTTGATGATCTTTGTGCTCAGCGCTGTGCTGAGACGGTAGCGCGGTTGAAGGCCTGCAATACGCCCATCACGATCAGCGATATGACGGTGAGTACCACCGACACCGCAGCGATGACTGGCGTCAGATTAAAGTCGATGTCCTCGAACATTTTTCGGGTAATGGTCTTTCCTTCGACGCCGGACAGGAAGAACGCAACCGTCGCCTCGTCGAAGGAAGCCAGGAACGCAAATACGGCTCCGCTGGCAACGCCGACCCGGATATTGGGCAAGACAACTGAGAAGAAGGCGCGGATGCGACCGGCGCCGCAATTGAGAGCTGCAAGCTCGAGGGTCGTGTCGAAACGCTCAAGGGCGGCAACCACCGTCAGCACGACATAGGGCACCGCAAGCATTGTATGGGCGATCAAAAAACCGAAGAAATTACCGGACAGATTGAGCGGCGAAAAAGCGATAAACACGGCCACCGCGATGACGATGTGGGGAATGATCATCGGGCTTAGCGTCAAGGCCTGAAACAGGCTTTTTCCCAAAAACTTGCCCCTTGCGAAGGCGATGGCGGCAAGCGTGCCGACCATCGTCGCCGAGAAGGTCGTCGCCAGCGCAATCTTGACGCTGAAAAAGGTGGCGGCGCGCCAGTCCGGATCCGACAGATATTGCCGATACCAGTTCAGCGTCAGGCCGCGCGGAGGAAACTCAAGATAGCTGGCGCTGCCAAACGACATGGGAAAAATGACAATGATCGGCAAAACCAGGAAGAGCAGAATGAGGAACAGAAAAAAGCCTGCAACCGTCGAAGTGAGGAAGTTTGAAAGCGACCGGCGGCGGCGAGGCAGCAGCAAAAGGCCCTCACCACCCTCTTCCACTTGGCGCGTTGCAAGCGCGAACTCCGCGTCAGGCGACATTGGAAATCCCCCTATTGTAAGAAAGTGCTTTGCGGAACAAGAGAACGATCAAAAGGGTAACGCAAAGCAGGACGGTGGAAAGCGCGCCGGCAAATCCCCAATCGAGCGTCTCTGTTGTCTGCTGGCCGATTAGGGTTGCCATCAGGAGGCTGCTTGGACCACCGACGAGAGCCGGCGTCACGTAAAAGCCAAGGGCAAGGATGAAGGTCATGAGGCAGCCGGCGAAGATGCCGGGCAGACTGAGCGGGAGGAGGACTTTTGCAAATACCGTCGTCTTGCCCGCTCCGAGATTTCGCGCCGCCTGTACCAATTCCGGCTGGATTGCCCGGATCGCTCCGAAGACCGGCAGGATCATGAAGGGCACGAGCACATGCGTCATTGCCAGGATGACGGCACCTTCGGTATATATGAGCTTGATCGGTTGGGAGATCACGCCCGATGCCAAAAGCACGTCGTTGACCAGACCGCGCCGTTGCAGGATCACGATCCACGCATAGGAGCGCACTAATGCCGAGGTCCAAAGCGGCAGCAATACACAGGCCATGACCAGGTTTGAAAGACCGCGCCTCAGCCTTGCCATGGCCAATGCCACCGGATAACCGAGGACCAGGCTTGCCGACATTACTGCCAAGGCAACGAAGACCGTTCGGGCCAGTACGCGCAAATAAAGTGGTGTTTCGAGAAGGCGGCGATAGTTGTCCAGCCCGAATTCCGGCGCAAAGAAGCTTTGGCCCAACAGGCGCCCCACCGGATAGACAAAACCGAAACCGAGTAGCAAGCAGAGCGGCGCGATTAAAAATACCGACACGCCGAGAGGATATTGGCGCCATGATGGACTGCTGGTCATGGATGCAGCAGCCCGCCCAGCAAATTTTCCGATGCGCATTGGTGTCGTCATGCCGCTTGCCTTTTTTGATTGACAAAGACCCGCAGCGCATGCGGTTCAAAGGTGATGTTCACTCGGTCGCCCGCAACGAATGGCTGCGCCCCGCCGGCGGCTGGCAACCGTGCCTCAAAGACCTTGCCGGGACGTTCCTCAATCGCAACCAAGACGATATAGACCGCCCCCACAAAGAGGGCCGCTTCAACTGTGCCTGCTAAGCCCTGCGACGATGAACCTTCGCGTGGCGTGACGTTTAAATCCTCGGGACGAATGGCAACGGTCAAACGCTGACCGACAGCCGCAGGTGCGATGGAAACCGGGCCCTTTATCGTCGCTGTTTGGGTAAGGCGGACCACCGCCTCACCGCCATCTTGACCAAGATATTCACCGTCGAGGAAATTCATCTTGCCGATGAAACCGGCAACGAATGCATTGGTTGGCCGGTGATAGAGGTCGGCCGGAGCGCCGATCTGCATCAATTCACCCTCCGCCATAACCGCTATGCGATCCGACATTGTCAGCGCCTCCTCCTGATCATGGGTGACGTAGACGACCGTGACGGCGAGACGTTTTTGGATCCGCTTGATCTCGATCTGCAGGGTTTCACGCAGCTTCTTGTCAAGGGCGCTTAAGGGCTCGTCCATCAACAGGACCGGCGGCTCGGCAACCAGGGCTCTTGCGAGCGCGACCCGCTGCTGCTGTCCGCCCGACAATTGCTGCGGCAAACGGTTGGCAAACCCCTCTAGCTGTACCGTGGCCAGCATCGCGTCAACACGATCGCGAGCCTCCGCTTTACCAAAGCGGCGCATTCGCAGTGGAAAAGCGATGTTCTGCGCTACCGTCATGTGTGGGAACAGCGCATATCTTTGGAACACCATGCCCACGTCGCGTTTGTTTGGAGCTTCAAAGGTGATATCCCGCGCCCCGACACTGATGCGCCCGCGATTGGGTGTCTCAAATCCTGCGATCATCATTAGCAGGGTTGTTTTCCCAGAACCTGATGGACCAAGCAGCGACAAGAACTCGCCTGCCTGGACGGCAATCGAGACGTTGCGAACGACCGCAGTCTTAGCAAAGCTCTTATCAATTTCTTCAAGCGTTACCGCTTCACCTTTCATATTCAACCTCCTCCTCACGAAAAATTTAAGATCAGAATGCCTTAGAGCGACCACCAAAGAATACTATTTATTCATTTTTCAAATTATGCGAGATATATATTTGAGTATATTCCGCAGATTGATTTTTTTACTACAAGATCTCTCGAACTATCGCGGCAGTAGAAGATTTAATTCTCTATGATTTGTTAAAAATACATCGTTATTGACTTTGATGCAACAAAATTGTTTCGGCAAATCGAGAAGGGCAGGAAAAGTATGAGCAAGAACCACGATCCGCGAGACGAGACATCGGGAAAAGGCGCCGCCTTAGGGGATCAGGCCTATGCAGTCCTCAAGGAAAAGTTGCTTCGCGGCTCGTTCCGACCTGGGGAAAAACTCACGGTAAGGAAGATCGCCCAAGAGTTTGGCTTGTCCAGCACACCCGCCCGCGACGCACTAAACCGCCTGGCGATCCAACACGCGCTGGTCTACGCCGGCCCCAAAACAGTGGTCGTTCCAAACCTGACACTTTCGCAATTGCGAGAGGTCACGGAAATGCGGCTTGCACTTGAGGGCTTGGCAGCAGAAAAGGGTGCGGCAAAGGCCTCACCGGAGATCCTTTTTCAACTCGAAGAGGCCCAAAACCGTATCAACTCAGCGCTGGACAAGCACGCCTATACAGATGCCCTATGGGCAAACAAGGAGTTCCACTTCCTCCTCTACGGCTGCTCGAACATGCCGATCCTGATCTCAACGATTGAGCAACTGTGGCTGCGCATAGGCGCAACCCTCCACCATCTTTATCCAGACTTTGCGATTTCCAGGTCAGGAGTGACTAATCATCGCGCCGCGATGGAAGGTCTTCAAAACGGCGAACCAGCCGAGGTGCGCGCCGCCATCGAAGCCGATATCCGCGACGGCTACCGCCAGTTGCGGCGGGCCATTTCCGAGCAGTAACCACAAAAACAACCTAAGCTCGCAATTTTTTGTTGCATCAAAATTGAAAATCTGGCTTCCTTTACATATTGCTGGCTTACCGCCGGCGCGGAGGAGCCTATGCCGATACGAACACCAGCCCCACAGCAAGCGAGCCTTACGGAGATCTCTAAGGGACTTTTCGAACGGGCATGCATCGTTATCCCCGATGGCGTCAATCGCGCCACGGTCGATCGCGACCCCTTCCCCGACTACGTGGGTTGGGGCCGAGGCGCCTATCTCTACGACGTCGACGGCAGTAAATATCTCGATCTCAACAACAACTTTACCACGCTCATCCACGGCCATACATTTGAGCCCGTGATCGAGGTCGCCCGCCGCGTGCTCAAAGACGGCAGCTGCTTTTCCAATCCCACGTTACACGAGATCAATCTCGCCGAACTTCTGTGCGAGAGAATCCCGGCTGTCGAACAGGTCCGGTTCGTCAATACCGGCACTGAGGCCGTGATGTTTGCGATCAAGGCGGCGCGGGCGGCAACCGGTCGTCCCGCGATCGCGAAGATTGAAGGCGCCTACCACGGTGCCTATGACTGGGCGGAGGTCGGACAAGCTGGGACACCCGACACTTGGGGGGCACCCGAGGCGCCCATCACGGTTCCTAATTATGCCGGCCAGCCCCGCTCGGTCACGGACGACGTTATTCTGCTTCGTTTCAACGACGCTGCGGCGGCTCGTCGCCGCATTGCGGCCAATCACCAACGACTCGCCTGCATCTTGATCGATCCGGTACCAAGTCGCGCTGGACTTTTGGCACCGGATGACAGTTTTCTTGCGGCTATCGTTGAGACAGCAAGACAGTACGGAATTCTCGTTATCGCCGACGAAGTTCTCAATTTGCGACAAGGTTATCAGGGTGCATCAGCCCGCTTCGGGCTCAATCCCGATTTGATTTGCATGGGTAAGATAATCGGTGGGGGATTTCCGATCGGTGCAGTCGGCGGAACGAAGACTGCCATGGCCGTGTTCGGCGGAAGCGGCGGTCCGCCTTTGCTCCCACAAGCGGGCACTTTTTCTGCCAATCCAATTTCCATGGTCGCCGGTCTTGCCAGCATGACGGCCATGACGATCGAGCAATTCGACCGGCTCGAGCGACTTGGCGATCATCTGCGTGCGCGTTTGCGGCAGGTGATCGCAAAATACGAAGCGCCATTCAGCGTCACCGGCTCGGCATCACTGTTTCGCCTTCACCCAAAGCCCTATGCACCGCGAGAATATCGAGATGCCTATCTTTCAAAAAGCGAAGCCGAAACCATGCGCCTGCTTGGGCGGCATTTCAAAAAGCATGGGATTATCCTGCCTTTTGCCGCTGCCGCCAGCCTCTCGACGGCCATGGGCGATACCGAAATCGAACTGATCATCCAGACCTTCGAGCATGCTCTGGCTTACGAGGAACTGACCCTATGAATTGCGAACCAAATCCCACTGTGGCCGAACGTATTGCCCTTGCGCTAAAACGACATGGCGTCGAAACGATTTTCGCCCAGAGCCTCCCGTCGGCGGTTATCCTCGCGGCCGAAGCGATGGGGATCCGCCAAATCGCCTACCGGCAGGAAAATATGGGGGGTGCCATGGCCGACGGTTACGCGCGCCGCATAGGTAAGGTGGCGGTCGTGGCGGCGCAGAACGGTCCGGCGGCAACGCTGCTCGTGCCACCACTTGCGGAAGCGATGAAGGCAAGTGTTCCAATCGTTGCCCTCGTCCAGGACGTCGAACGCGATCAGGCCGATCGCAATGCATTTCAGGAACTCGATCACCTGGATCTCTTTCGGGCCTGCGCCAAATGGGTGCGCCGTGTGATCACTGCCGGGCGGATTGATGATTATATCGACATGGCATTCACTGCCGCCGCCTCCGGCCGCCCTGGGCCGGCCGTGCTACTCCTGCCCGCCGATCTCTTGCGTGAGCCAGGAGCACCTGTACTATTTAGTCGCAGCTCCAGTCTCGGATCTTCACCGATCGATATTACCCGACCGGCCGACACCCTGATCAATGAAGCTGCCGAACGCATCGCGACGGCACGCTCGCCTGTCGCAATCGTGGGAGGTGGCATCCACAACGGCCAGGGCGTTTCGGCGCTTGGCGGACTTCAAGAACTTGCCAGCCTCCCGGTGTTCACCACCAATATGGGCAAGGGCGCTGTCGACGAAAATCATCCCCTTTCGGCGGGCGTCATCACCATGACCGGTCCGAGATCCCTCGGCAGCCATTCCCGCGCTTTGATCGATGACGCGGATCTGGTGTTACTGGTGGGCACCCGTACCAATCAGAATGGCACCGACAGCTGGCGGCTTATCCCTCAAGCCGCAACTGTCATTCATGTGGACGTTGACCCACAGGAGATTGGACGCAGCTATGAAGCGATCCGGCTGGTCGGCGACGCCGGCGAGACACTTTCGGCGCTTTGTGCGGCTCTTGAAACTCACGATCTTAGTATCCGCCACGCCAACCGCAAACCAGTAGAGGACACGATTGCGGCAGCCTGGGCAAGTTTTGAGGACGATCGCCGATCGCTCATCGATCCCCGTCAATCGCCTCTTCGTCCCGAACTTGTCATGATCGAACTGCAAAAGCGATTGACCCCGGAAACAACGGTTGTGGCGGATGCCAGTTATTCCTCCATGTGGATCGTTGGCCAATTGCGCAGCCTTAAAGCCGGGATGCGGTTCATCAGCCCAAGGGGACTTGCCGGGCTCGGCTGGGGCCTCCCGCTCGCCATCGGCGCGAAGGCGGCGGTGCCGGAACAGCCTGTTGTCGTCGTCGCGGGTGACGGCGGCTTCGCCCACAGCTGGGCCGAGATGGAAACTCTGGTGCGTTGCAATCTGCCGGTGATCATTATCGTGTTGAACAACGGGATCCTCGGCTTTCAAAAACACGCGGAGACCGTGAAGTTTGGACGCTTCACCAGCGCCTGCCACCTTAACGCCGTCGACCATGTAAAAATCGCCGAAGCCTGCGGCTGCACCGCTTTGCGTGTCGCGGAACATTCAGCTTTAATTGACGCGCTCGACCAGGCCTTTGCGTATGAAGGGCCTCTATTGATCGAGGTCATGACGAGCCCCCACGCCTTCCCGCCCTTGTCGCTATTCGCCCATCTGGAGGATGTGGCATGACAGATGACAACCCTTTGCGCGTCGCTGTCGTCACGGGAGGAACGACAGGGATAGGCCTTGCCTGCGCACAACGGCTCCTGCGAAGCGGGCATCGCGTCGCCGTGTTCAGTCAAAATAGGGAAAAAGTCGACCACGCCCGTAGACTTCTCGTTGAGGCGTTCGGCACTGATCGCGTCATCGCTGCGGAGGTCGACATCCGCAACCTCGACGCTCTCGAGGGTTTTTTCGTCAAGGTGAAGTCGCTCTGGGAGCATCCGAAAGTTCTTGTCCTCAACGCCGGATCGTCGCCCAAATCAAATGGCAAAAGGACCGCATTTGGTTGTATTTCGCAGCAGGAATGGAACGACACGTTAGCGGTCAACCTGACAGGAGCGATGGCATGTTGCCAGCTTGCTGCGCCAGCCATGTCAGCGGCTGGTTTTGGCCGAATTGTCTTTATTGGATCCGTCGCGGCGCGTACCCTTCCGCGCATTGCGGGAACAAGCTACGTAGTGTCAAAGTCCGCTTTGGCCGGTCTGGCTAGATCACTGGTGGGCGAATATAGCGCACTAGGCGTCACCATCAACACAGTTGCGCCCGGGCGCATTCTTACCGATATGACGGGTCCCGCAGATAGTCCGGAAAACACCGCCGCACGTCATCGCATACCCCTTGGACGTTTAGGCCGCCCGGATGAAGTTGCAGCGGTCGTTGATTTCCTCACCTCCGATAGCGCCAGCTTCGTGAACGGCGCAGTGATTGACGTCAATGGAGGAGAATTCGTGCCCCTGTGAACGATGCTTAGACGAGCTCCTCGAGAGGCGTCGGAACATGTTGCGCGCGCAGATGAATGGTTTTCACAAGTTCGGGGAGCATCGACATCGTTTCCTGACATCGTAGCTCAAGCATGCGTAGCGCTTGCTTGCGCGAGCCACTTTGCAAAAGGTGAGCGAGCCTATTGAGATCCGATGGAACGTCAAGTGGTCGGGGCATCGACTTCAGCGCCAGGAGGTGGACAACTCGAGCTCGATCATTGAATTGGCGCACCGAATGCACGAGACGGAGATTGCCGCCCATGAGCGCAATCCGTTCGTAGAAACTCTCCACATAAGCGGCGCAGGCTCGGGCCAAATCACCTTCGTCCGGCATATGGCTATGATTTGCTGGAAGAAGAGGCAAATCATGTGGGTCGAACGGGTTGGCGCTTCTTTCGATCGCAAATCGAAGCATTAGGAATGTCAATTCATAGTCAGCGCGCAAATCATCGAGATCGAGCGGTTTGACGTAATAGCCCCTACCCGGAACGAAGCCGATCACTCCTTCATGCACAAGCTTGATCAACGCCTCCCGGATCGGCGTCGGGCTCACCTTCATTTTCTCGGCAAGTGTCCGAATGTTAAAGAATGTTCCGGGAAACGACCTATAACTCATCACAGCCGCTTTAAGCCGGGTGTAAGCGTCCGTTGTTTTGTCAGGTGATGAGGGATCTCCAGAAATCGATTTCATAATATGCAGCTGCCATTGATCGAATGCCGTCCAAGGTGATTCCAAATACACGCTGTGGTAGATTAGCACGATCTGCTCTTCCGCCGTGGTATATCCAGCTGATATCGCCGATATATGATTGGTATTTGGATGCCTGACTGAGATACCCATCAGGATCGACAACCGCTCACGGGGAGCCAAAGCGTCGCCTTACCGTTCGTAGTCATCGCGGTTTAATTTGCGCTCACTTGGAGCGCGGCCCCTTTCAACAGTTTGAGACGTTATCCTTGCAGCCGCATCTGGACTTCCTTCACGAGCTGACCGCTCTGTCTCGCCGCCCCTATCCTCCCGAGTTTGAATTGAAGTAGCATCTCGCGCCTGCTCCGGTGAGCGGGGGGGCCGTGGAGCGTTTGGCTCCTCAATTGGAGAGTCACGTTTTTCGCCCAGGATTTCGGCGAATCTGGAGATTCCTGCCTCAATCATGCGTTTAGCGTCCGATCTTGCGGCATCACCGTCATAGTCGTCGGAATGGAAAGAAACCCTCGCTTCACGTGCTCGTCCGATCGCGTCGAGCAATGAGGCCGCTGCGCTTGAAACTGATCGAACGGACCGCTTTTTTTGAACGTCTGTCCCCTCCTTTTCCTGTCGCCTCTGGGGATCGGCGTGGCCCTGTTGGTTTGGGACCGGTGACGACCTCCCCCGTTGCTGTCCGTTGTTTACCGTCGATCCTTCCTGCTCAAAGCGGTGTTGAATTTCCGGTTTTGCGTTTCCTGATTGCTTGCCGGCTGCGCTGGGAAACCCCTCGGCTCCGAGCGATGGAGTTCGCAAGAATGCTGCCTGTTGGCCGTTCCGTCGATCTGCCTCCTCAAAACGAGCCAGAGTGCGCATTGCAAATTGGCGAACCGCTTCTGTACGGCCTTCAATAGCAAGCATCTGCCAATTCTGCCTTGCGAGTTCACTGTGTCGGCCGTAATCCGAACGCGAAAGATGCGGAACCTCCCACCGCTTGTTTTCATATCGGTGCTGTCCCGCGGCACTGGTACCCTCAAACGTGGTGCGTCCCACGTAGTTGGTAGGACGAACTTGCTTATGAGAATAAGCGGGTGAAGAAGCCGTTTCGCGGCGCTCGGTCATTTCCAGGTCGATACCGTTGGCACGCGCATTTTCTGCAAACCGCGTCCGCCACCGCGCCAAATCCGAAATCCAAACCTTAAGCCGATCCCCATAGTCGGAGAGCGTTGCGATCACCGCATGAGCATGCGGGTGGGGCCTTTTGCCTCCGTCATGTAGCGGTCTCGGATCGTTTTCCGGATCATGCACGGCGAAAATATACCGATGCCCCCTGAATTCATGTGCCAGAAAATTTCGGACTGCATCTTGGAACCGCGTCGCGTCGGTTCCGAGGGGAGCCGCAACCAGGACATGGATGGTGTCGCGAGGCCCCCGGCTTTGAAGGCTTGAGCGCCATTCACGCTGGACGAGCGACTTGGCTGCTTTAACGTCTGCGACAATCTCCCCGCGATCGTTACGAACTTGACCCGTGCGGCTTTCAACAAGCCGCCGGAGCAGTGCTGTGCCAAAGCGAACACCATGCCCCTGACCGGTAATGCGAAGTTCAACCGCATCAGCCTTTTCCGCCAGCGCGTTCTTCAACCGCTCTTTTGCGGCATCGTAATCATCCCCTGTGGCGACAAGACGGCCTTGAGTTGGTGAATAGAGGACGACCACGCCCTCGATCTTGGTCGCATGAGCGGCCTGGCTCACGGCGAATGCGAACGGCCTGTCAGTGAAAACAGATTTCAAGATAGCCTGACTGTCGCTCGGCAGTCGGAGATCAGGAGACCGCCACGAAATCTCGACGGTGAACAGCCCGATGTCCCGGCTCGCGTGGCGATTGCCAAGAACGGGCCGCCAATCGGAATAGATGGCAGCCGGCGCGTCCTGCCCGCCATATCTCTCGCCACGTTCGTTCTCGATCGCAATTTCACCACCCCTCGAGACATATTTTACGAGCTTTTTGACACCGGAGCTTTCTCCGAAGCTCAAAACCTTCACAACGGCAGGCTGTGCGCCTGTCGCAAGGCGCGCGAACCTTTGCCGCATGTCAAGTTCAAGACCGCGGTCCTTGCTGCCAGTCGCCGATCGACGAAGCCCCGCTCCGAACCCAGCCGGCGGCTCAGCCGAACCCGCTCTTCCACGTCGCCACCACTCCTCATCGAGAGATGGTGGTTTCGTCGACAGTTCCAGAATAAGACTCTGACGCCGAGCGAGCCACTCTTCCTCGAAGTGATGTAAGCTGGTCCACATATGAGGTGGTCCTCCGCTGTCTCGTTTCCTTTCTCGCGCATCCCGATAGTTCAATGCACAGTGCAGCGATTACGCGCTGCATCGACAAAATTTCCTTCTTCAACGGCAAGTCAGAAAAGCGCTCGGCACGGTTAAGAGCAATCAATGCACCGGTAAGATTGAAACCTTCTGCTCGCAACTCGTCACGCAGATGGAGCAGTAACAAGCGATCCTCGTCGGAGAAAAATGGTTGGATCCCCCCGAATTCGAGAGCAGCCGTTCTACAGAAATTGGAAACCGTCATTCCCGCCTGAGCCGCAGCTTCCTTAATCATCTGCAACTCATGCCGTCCAATCCAGACCGCAACGGTGGTACTCTTATCGCGCTGTCCCATCATGACCTACCTTGGCAACTTAGGCTTTAACAACTTGGCCTCGCGAAGATACGAGCAGTCTGAGGCGGATAGCGAAGGCCGGGCGGATTATCGCCATTCAAGAATGAATAACTTATATAGTTATCACGTCAAGGCCACAGAAGGCGATGCCGCAAGTTTTTATTGCCACTCAGATATATTAAATGCCTGATTTATATAATTTTTTTGCTCTCGTGTCGCGACATCGATAAATTTGACCCATCAAATACGCATACTAAATTAGTCATAATTATGCGGCTGACATTGACCATTAGTACTCCTGCCTAAAAGAACAGCAGATCAAAGAGTGGGCATGCCCCGCCTGCGGCTCCTCCTCAAAGGAGTGCTATAACGAATAAGAAATCACCTGTTTCCGAGGATCTTTATCGTCTTCCTGCAATAGGTCTGATAGTCCCATGCAAATCCTTCTTAAGACTCCCTTAGGCGGCAATTCCCATTGTCATCGTTGATGACCTTAATAAGACTGACGGCAGCGAGAATGCGCAAACTCAAAGACTGGTTTTCGGGACGTCGCGCCACAAGTGTCGGTAATCTCAAGCGCCGCCGGATCGATCTTGGCCGGGCCATCCCGAGCTATCCGATCTATGTCATCGGTGATGTGCATGGATGCCTCAAAGAGCTTAACAATGCCGAGGCGCAGATCGCAGCGGATATCAACACATCCGAGCGGGCCGGCCCTATCGTGCTGCTTGGCGATTATGTTGACCGCGGTCCAAGCTCTAGCCAAGTTCTGGAATATCTCATCAGGCCGAGCGAGTTTGGGCTGAAACGACTTCCTCTGTGCGGCAATCACGACGACATCTTCCTCAAATTCCTGAATGAACCCGAGCTTTATTCCGAATGGCTAGGTTTAGGCGGCGAACAGACCTTGATGTCTTACGGCATCGACCTGCATCACTTGGGCGTCCGTCAGAAATATCGGAATGCGAAACTGAGTGAACTGCTGACGGAGGCTGTGCCTGACAGCCACAGACAATTTCTCGCCGATCTGCCCATCTGTCTAAAAATCGCCGACTTGTTCTTTGTTCATGCCGGGATCAGACCCGGCGTCCCGCTCGATGAACAGGATGACGAAGACATGCTGTGGATTCGCGATCCTTTCCTGAGCGAAGGGCCTAAACTCCCGGTTCTCGTCGTACACGGGCATACGCCACACCCGTCCCTGAACCTTGGCCCCGGAAGAATTGGCATCGACACCGGCGCCTATTATACCGGCAACCTTACCGTCCTTAAAATCGACGGCGGACGAGCGACGGTTCTCTAGACTTCGAAAGCTTGGGCGAGCTTCAACCGATGGCGGCCCAACCGAAGAGAGCTCGGCCTGTGCGTCACCATGCCGGGCGCCCCACTCGGAAACGCCGCGCCCTTAGAGGGCGCGACTGCTTTTGCCTATTGGTCTTCCACTGGATATTTGCTTTTACTCCGCTGCCTGCAGTGCCGGCAGGGCGGCAGCGTCCAGCGAATCTCCCGCCAGTGCCGCGGCAAACTTTGTTTGATCCAACTCGTTCTCCCAGCGCGCGACGACAACCGTGGCAACGGCATTTCCGACGAAATTCGTCAGAGCGCGGCATTCCGACATGAAGCGGTCGACACCAAGGATGAGCGCCATGCCTGCGACGGGAACCGAGGGAACCACCGACAGCGTTGCAGCAAGCGTGATGAAGCCCGCGCCGGTAATCCCCGCTGCACCTTTCGAACTCAGCATCGCGACCAGCAACAGCAGGACCTGGTCTGCGAAGGAGAGCGGCGTATCCGTTGCCTGAGCGATGAACAGGGCAGCCAGCGTCATGTAGATATTGGTGCCGTCGAGGTTGAAAGAATAGCCGGTCGGAATGACGAGACCGACAACGGAACGTTTGCAGCCGGCCTGTTCCATCTTGGCCATGAGGCCAGGAAGGGCAGCCTCTGACGACGACGTGCCAAGAACCAGAAGCAATTCTTCCTTGATGTAGCGGATCAGCGCCAGGATCGAAAACCCGTTGTAGCGGGCGACCGCTCCGAGAACGACCAGCACGAAAAGTAGCGAGGTCAGATAGAAGGTGCCGATCAGCATGGCCAGGTTGGCGATTGAGCCGATGCCGTATTTGCCGATCGTAAAAGCCATCGCGCCGAAAGCGCCGATTGGAGCAGCTTTCATCAGGATCGCCACAAGGCGAAAGATCGGGGTCGTCAACGCCTGCAGGAAATCCACGACCGGACGGCCGCGGTCACCGACCATGGCAAGAGCAATACCAAACAATACCGAGAAGAACAGAACCTGCAGGATGTCGCCATCAGCAAAAGCGCCGACGATGGTCGTCGGGATGACGTTCATCAGGAAGCCGGTGATTGTCGCGTCATGGGCTTTCGCAGTATAAGTCGCGACCGCCTGGGCATCGAGGCTCGCCGCATCGATATGCATGCCGGCACCTGGTTGGATGACGTTTGCAACGAGAAGACCGACGGCAAGCGCCAGGGTCGAGAAGGAGAGAAAATAGATCATCGCCTTGCCCGCGACGCGTCCGACCTTCTGGAGATCGGACATGCCGGCTATGCCGGTTGCGACGGTCAGAAAGATGACCGGAGCAATAATCATCTTGACCAGTTTGATAAATGCGTCACCGAGCGGTTTCAGCGTCGTACCGATCTCAGGATAGAAATGACCCAAAAGGATGCCTGCGCAGATTGCGCAAATGACCTGCACATAGAGATGGCGATAGACGGGAACTTTGCCGCGCGCTGACGCGGCTGGAATTGCTATGCTCATGGTAATCCTCCATAAAGCCCCCAACCGACGACGGCCTCCCGGGGCAGATAAGCTGGCGATTCAACAGCCTTCGGCGGCTGCCTGCATAGCTTTTGCAACCTGCGTGCCAGTCTGAGGTTTATCGCCAACATATTGTTTTACCTGATACTTTTCCGATTGGCTTAAGAAAGCAACTCGATTTGCGCGTCTTTTCGCACAAATTCATTTGACCCGTGTGCGAAATTACGCACATTCTCCGCCATGCATCAGCGATCCACCATGCAGAGCTTCCAAACGCAGAAGGACCTCAACTCGCAGACGCGACGGGTCTGGTTCTTCTTCCTGGTCGTATCTGCAACCCTTACCGCCGCAGCACTCGCCGGAGGGGAATACTACGGCCGGCGTTTCGCCATCGAGACACTGGGAAACCAGGGCCGCACCGACGCCAATCTCAAAATCGCGTTGTTGACGGCGGTGCTAGAGCGCCCCCGCGCGCTGCCGCTTCTGCTTTCGGAGGACCAACAGGTTCTCGATGCGCTCTCATCGGCAAATGGCGACGCAGCCGATCGCTTGAACCGCAAATTGGAACGCCTCGTCGCCGGCACGCAAGCCGCCGTGCTCTATGTCGTTGGCCCGAATGGGATAGCAGTCTCCTCAAGCAATTGGCGCGAACCTATCAGCTTCGTCGGCAACGACTACGCGTTCCGGGACTATTTCCGTCGCGCGATGGAGGACGGCACAGCCGAACATTTCGCGCTTGGCAGCGTCAGCAAACGCCCCGGCCTTTACATCTCCCGCAGGGTTGGCAGCGCGGCGGCTCCTCTTGGCGTCGTGGTCGTCAAAATGGAATTCGACCGCTTGGAACATGACTGGCGCGACACCAGTCGGCCCGTCTACGTCACGGACGAACATGGAGTCGTTTTGATCACGAGCATACCTTCCTGGCGCTTCATGACGACACGACCAATACAGCAGCAGGATCTCGCCTCCATTCGGAACAGTCTCCAGTTTGGAGATGCGCCGCTGGCACAGCTTCCCATCATGCCTGCGGTAGCCACCAATACGGACGTATCGATCGTTTCCGCCGTACTGCCTGGTCGCGGTGAAGCCCTGTATCTCCACCTATCCGCGGTCGTCCCGACAACGCCATGGCGGCTGGAATACCTGGTGCCGACCGAACTACCGGTCGCGTCCGCCGTGCGGGAGATGCGGCTTCTTTCATTGGCGTTTTTGCTGCCCATTTTCGCAATCGCCGCTTTCTTGCTGAGAAGACGGCAGGTCTCGCTAATGAAGATAGCCAGCCAACAGGCCATGCGCGAAGAACTGGAACGGCGGGTTGTCGCCCGGACAGAGGAACTAAGCCGCGCTCGTGATCGCCTGCAGGCGGAAATTGTCGATCATCGTGATACGGAAACGAAGCTGCAAATTGTGCAACAAGAACTCGTTCAGGCAAACCGGCTCGCTATCCTCGGCCAGGTAGCAGCTGGCGTCGCCCATGAAATCAACCAGCCGGTCGCCACCATTCGCGCTTATGCAGACAATGCCCGCGTCTTCCTTCAGCGCAAAGAGCCAGGCCCGGCGGATGAAAACCTTGGCGCCATTGCCGAGCTCACCGAAAGAATCGGCACGATCACCGAGGAATTGAAAGCCTTTGCGCGCAAGGGAAGGACCGCGGCTGAGCCCGTTGAGCTACGCTCTATCATCGAAGGTGCCATCGTCTTGTTGAAGAGCAGATTTGCCGGAAAGCTAAATGCGCTTGACGTTCGATTGCCGCCGGCAGGCCTTTTGGTGCTGGGTAATCGGATCCGGCTGGAACAGGTCCTGATCAATCTCCTCCAGAATGCGCTTGAAGCGCTCGACGACCGCGCGGACGCAAAGGTGGAGATATCCGTTGCAGAAACGCCCGAACTTGTCGCGGTGGCTGTTTCCGACAATGGCCCCGGCATTCCACCGACAATTCTCGGCACACTATTCACACCGTTCCATACATCCAAGGAAAAAGGCTTGGGCCTCGGCCTCGTGATTTCGAAGGATATCGTTGCCGATTATGGCGGCCGGATCGATGTTACGAGCAACGACAACGGCAGCTGTTTTACCGTCCACCTTTTGAAAGCAAAAGCATGAGCGATCCGTTATCAATCTTTCTTATCGATGATGACAGGGACCTTCTGCGGGCCACCCGGCAAACACTTGAGCTTGCGGGGTTCAAGGTTTCGGCCTTTTCGGTGGCAAGTGAAGCACTTTCTGCTCTTGAGGGCGATCTCATGGGCGCGGTCGTTTCCGACATACGCATGCCGCACATCGACGGGTTGCAGCTCTTCAGGCGCGTACAGGAAGAAGATGAGGACCTGCCGGTGATCCTGATCACCGGCCACGGCGATATTCCGATGGCCGTGAAGGCCATGCAGGACGGCGCCTATGACTTCATTACCAAGCCGTTTGCGACCGAAAGGCTGGTCCAAGCAGTCAAAAGAGCGGTAGAAAAGCGCCGCCTCATTTTGGAAAACAGGGTCTTGCGCCAGGCAGCCGATCAAGCACGCGACGACCTGCCGCTGATCGGGCAGACGCCGACCATGGAGCGGCTGCGTCGAACTTTGCGGCAGATCGCCGACACCGAGGTCGACGTGCTTGTTACGGGCGAAACCGGCAGCGGCAAAGAAGTCGTCGCCAGCCTGCTGCATCGATGGAGCCGTAGAGCATCCGGCAACTTTGTTGCGCTCAATTGCGGAGCTCTGCCTGAGACGGTCATGGAAAGCGAGCTCTTCGGCCACGAAGCCGGCGCCTTTACGGGAGCGCAGAAGAAGCGCGTCGGACGCATCGAGCATGCGAACGGCGGCACGCTTTTCCTGGACGAAATCGAGAGCATGCCGCCATCGACCCAGATACAGATGCTGCGCGTTCTGGAGATGCGGGAAGTGACGCCCCTCGGAACCAATGAAGTCCGGCCCGTTGACCTTCGCGTTGTCGCCGCCGCAAAGGTGGATCTTGGAGACCCGCAACGGCGTGGGGATTTTCGCGAGGATCTATATTACCGGCTCAACGTTGTGACGATCTCCATTCCGCCGCTTAGGGAGCGCCGCGACGACATTCCGCTCCTCTTTGGCCATTTTGCCGAGCGTGCGGCTACTCGCTTCAAACGAGAGGTTCCGGCGATCTCGTCGGCCGTTCATCGCCATTTGCGGGATCATGATTGGCCCGGCAACGTGCGCGAGCTGTCACATTTTGCAGAGCGTTTCATCCTTGGCGTTGAGCAGTTGCCGGCAAAGCTCCCTCTGTTGGAGACAGAAACGGCCGAGACGCTTTCCTTGCCCGAACGGATGGACCGCTATGAAGCCAACATCATCCGGGAGGCGCTCGATTCCAATGGAGGCGACGTCCGCCGTACGATCGCGGAACTCGGCATACCACGCAAGACGTTCTACGATAAGCTCCAGCGCCACGGCATCGTCCGCAGCCGATTTGCAGCCAAATCCGGGCAGCTTTAGAATCAGACGTACCCAGCCTTGCGATAGAGAGATTAAATCATCACATCAGCCGGCGCTGATACCACCACAGCAGAAACGGCTTGATCAGAGAACCGAAGAAGCCGAGGGCGGTGATCGAGAACCCGAAATAGACCTTGGACCTGCGCCGATCGATGCCATCGACAATACGCTCCGCAACGGCCTTTGCGGTCCAGGGCAGAGCTTTGCCCATCAGCAGTTGCGCCTCGGCGGGGCGTTTGGCCAATTCCCGCTCGAACTGCGGCGTGAACGTGTCGGGAGGAAAGCAGATCGAGACGCAGATGCCCGATCCCGCCGCCTCAGATGCAAGGGCTTCGACAAAACCAACCAGTGCGGATTTGGAGGCGCAATAGGCCGTGTAACCATAAAGACCGATGAGCGCTGCACCGGACGAGACAACCATGATGCGCCCCTGTCCGCGCCGCTTCATTTCCGGATAAACGGCACGGACTGCGCTGACAACGCCCAGGAGATTGACCGTCACCTGTTCGGTAAAAGCGGCGCTGGAAAGCGCTTCGAATCGTCCTGGTTCAACGACACCTGCCGATGCGACCAACACGTCGCACGGGCCTAGCGTCGCCTCGGCGGAGCTGATTGCGCTTAAGACCTCGTTCTCGACGCCTACATCGGCCGTGGCGATGTAGACATCCGTCTCCGACATTTCGTTAGTTGAAAGCAGCTCCTGCCTGGCCAGTTCAAGTCTCGCCGGATCTCGGGCGATGAGCGTCAGACGTGCGCCGCGGGCTGCATAGAGCCGTGCGACATCGAGCCCGATGCCGCTCGATCCACCAGTAACGATGACGTGCATGAACCCTCTCGTCCGGCGCCGCCGAGACACCCAGCGCTATTGTATGGATAAGTATCAGCGCGGCCTAAGCTTCACCAGTGGCCTGAAACAGCGGCGAAAGCTTCATCACCTTGTCCATATCAAGCGACGCCAGACCGAAATTGCGATCCTTCAGATCCTTGAGCCTGCGGGCCGTAACCTCCACCGAATGGCGGATCTGGTCTTCGGTGTGATCGCAGGTGATGAAAAACCGGAGCCTTGCCATACCCTCCGGCACCGCGGGATGGATAATCGGCAACACGTTGATCCCCTGCTCCAGCAGTTCATTGGAAAGCTGCACGGCGCGAAGGGAATCACCCACGATGACGGGCACGACGGAGTAACCTAGGCTGAGGCCGGTATCGAGGCCCGCCTCCCTGGCGCATTTGAGAAACAGCGCGCCGTTTCGATGCAGTCTCTCTGTGCGTTCCGGCTCGGTGCGCAGAATGTGCAGACCAGAGCGGGCTGCCGCGGCAAGAACGGGCGCCAGCCCGACGCTGTAGACGAACCCGCCTGCCTCGGCTTTTAGGACGTCGACAAGTGCCTGCGAGCCGGCAATGTATCCGCCACAGCTCGATGTCGTCTTGGAGAGCGTTCCCATCCAGATATCGACATCGCGGGGATCGGTGCCGAAATGCTCGAAAGTACCCCGCCCTGTCTTGCCCAGCACGCCGAGTGCATGGGCCTCGTCCACCATCAGCCAGAAACCGTAACGGGACCGCAATTCCATCAGTGCCGGCAGATCGGCAACATCGCCGTCCATGGAATAGACGCCTTCAACGATAACCAGGATGCGCCGGAAATCAGCGGACAGCGTCCGGAGCACAAATTCCAGATTATCCATATCGTTATGGCGGAAAAGGCGCCGCGTCGCACCGGATTGCTTGATGCCTGCCAATGCGCTGTTGTGAATGAACTCGTCGTGGATCACCAGGTCCAACGGCCCCATGAGACAGCTGATCGCGGCAACATTGGTAAGATACCCGCTCACGAAACAGACGGCGGCATCAACGCCGTATACGGAGGCAAGATCGGCCTCCAGGTCGGTATGCACCGGTCGCTCGCCGGCGACCAGGCGGCTTGCCGAGGCCGAAATGCCAAAGCGGTCGATGGCCGCTTTGGCCCGTTCCATCGTCTGCGGATCGGTATTGGTCGCCAGATAGTCGTAGGATGCGAAATTGATGAATTCGCGTCCGCCGATTTCCGTGGTGGCGCCGGCTGCCTTGTCATGCGAACGGTAGAAAGGATTGGCAACGCCGATCATTTCGCCTGCCATCCGCTGGACATGCACGCGCTGATATTCCGGCAGCTCGTCAAAGCGTAGTACCTGGCGGACTTGCGGCGCGGGCTGCCGGCTCAGCCGGGCCGCGCGGTTGCGGCCGGACGTTTCGCTCGCCTGACGCATCTTGTCCAGCAGGCCGCGCTTTCCCTCCACGCCGAGGCCGGCGGAGATTTCGTCGTCCGGACCTTTTTTCATCACTGCGTCGCTGCTTTCTGCGGCTGGGTGGTGGAGTGGCTCTTCACCAGCCGGTCAACCACCTCATTTTGAGGCTCAGCCGCATCTTCCGCCTCGTCATTGTGTTTCGATACACGTTCACGCAAGCGCGTGACGACATCACCGACGGTCGTGTCGTCCCCAACGCCGCTCAAGGGAATATCGAATCCGGTCTTCTGTTGGAAGCCCATGCCGAGTTCCATGGCCATCAAGCTGTCGAGGCCGATGTCCTTGAGCACCTTGTCAGGTGTGATCGTATCTTCGGTTACCCTAAGGATCGCCGCAATCTCACCGGCAACGAATTTGTGAAGAATCTGCTGCGCCTCTTCCGCAGATTTGCCGTGGATCAGTTCCTCCAGATCGACGGTATCGCCGTCGGCAACAGCATTGCCGCTGCCTGCCTGGCGGACAATCGTCTCGAAGATCGCACCCTTAGCAATCGGCAACATGCGGATTGCATTCCAGTCGAGTTCCGCGATCATGACGGCTGCGGCGTCGATACGTCCGGTATCCGCCACGATATAACGCTCGACCTGCTCCAGCGCCTCACGCGCCTTCATCGCCGTCTTGCCGATGCGCTTGGCAAGTATCTCGTTGACTTCAGCGTTGCGAGCAAGGAAGCCGGTGTCCGCGATTGCGCCGAAGCCGACAGCGAGCGCCGGCAGGCCTGCAGCCCGCCGCTTGCGCGCAAGGCCCTCCAAGTAGCCATTGGCAATAACGTAGTTTGCCTGACCGGGATTGCCGATCATCGTCGTTGCGGAGGAGAAGAGCAGGAAGAGTTCCAGAGCATCCTTGGAGGTCAAGCGGTGCAGGACTTCGGCACCCCTGACCTTCACGTCTACGACCGGTTTGTTCCGTTCGGGCGTCAGATTCGAGAGCAATGCGTCATCCAGCACCATGGCCGCATGAATAACGCCCTTCAGCGGCGCTTCGGAGCGTAGAAGCTCAAGCAGCGAAGCGGTTGCCGCTTCGTCCGTGATGTCGCAGGGATGAACGGTCGTGTGGACACCCTTCTTTTGCCATTCTGCAATCGCCGCCGTCGTCTCCTCGTCCGCCACGCCGCGGCGCGAGCAGAGCGCGATACGTCGAGCACCCTTGGCCACCAGCCAGTCTGCCGCCGACAAGCCGAACCCACCGATGCCTCCCGCAACCAGGAAAATGCCCTCGGCCGAGAACCGTAAGGGCTTCCCTGCAGCGGTAAGCACGTTGTGTTTGCCCGAAACCGGCGGTCGAACAACGATCTTGCCGATGTGACCGGCATTCTGCATCAGACGGAACGCGGTCCCGATCTCGTCGTGGCCGAAGGCGCGATAGGGAAGCGGCGTCAGCTTCCCATCGGCAAACAGGCGCCCAATTTCAGCAAAGATCTTCTTGGTCACTGCCGGCAGGTTGACGAGAAGTTGATCCGCGTCGATCCCGAAGTAACTGATATTGCGCCGGAACGGCCGAAGCCCGATCTTTCGATCGGAATAATAATCGCGTTTGCCGAGTTCGAGGAAACGGCCGAATGGCTTCACCAGTTCGATGCTTCGCTCCATGGCCTCGGAGAAGAGCGAATTCAGGACAAGATCGACGCCCTCGCCGTTGGTAATGCTGCGGATATGGGTCACAAAATCCAGCGACCGCGAATCGAAAATGTGATCTGCTCCGAGCGCCTCCAGGAAGCGCCGTTTCTCTACCGTACCGGCAGTGGCGATCACGGTTGCGCCCTTCAATTTGGCGATCTGCAGCGCCGCAAGCCCGACCCCGCCCGCGGCGCCATGGATTAGGATTGTCTCGCCCTTTTCGATATGACCAAGATGCACCATCGCATAATAGGCCGTTAGGAACGCAACCGGGACCGTTGCCGCTGCGGCAAAGTCCATCCGCTCGGGTAATTTTGTCACGCCGTCGCGGCGAACGCGAACATGCGTGGAGAAGGCCGCCGGCGCGATGCCCATGACCCGGTCGCCGGGCTTGAGATCGGTTACAGCGGGCCCCACTTCGATCACGCGCCCGGCGAGTTCCATGCCGATTGTAGCGCCGGCAAAACCGTCCTCCAGCGCTTCCTCAGGCAGAAGGCCCATGGCCCACATGACATCGCGGAAGTTGAGGCCGGTCGCCTCAACCGCGATCACAACCTCATCCTTATCCGCTCTTGGCAGATCGCACTCTTCCCAGGCGATACTGTCCACGCGGCCGCTGACGAGCTGTCGGATGGTCGCCGCGGAATAATCGGAAACCATTACATCGGCAGACGGGAACGGACCGACTGCGGCGCGAACTTCACGGAGGCGGTCATCGACCAGCATCCACTCGCGATTGGCCGTCGACGCGGAAAACACTTGGCTCAGAACTGAAGACGTGACGGCGCCCTCGGTTTCGGCATCCAGAAGATGGACGTCGAAGGTGTCGTATTCGTTCTGCAGGACGCGGGCGAATGCCCAAAGGCCGGCATTGGCTTCATCGGTACGCTCCGCTGCCAGAGGTGATCCGCCAGGAGCCAGGATGAGTAGCTGTGGTTTTTCGGCTGTCGCAGCGGCATTCCGAAGATGGACCGACAACGCCTCTGCCAGAAGGCCCAGCCGGCGCAGGCGATCCTGCTCCAGCACAGAGACGTCACGCGTCCCCTTACGCTCGGCAGCGTAGAGCAGACGGAGCTGTTGTCCGTCGGCTCGCGCAAAGGCTTCAGCGAGCGCCGCTCCGTCGGCCTCGATATCAAGCACCTCGATCTTCGCCTCGCCAACAGCAACGGCTCGGTCGAGAGATTCGTTGAGCACCAATATGGAGCCGATATGGCCACCTGCGACCGGCTGCTGCGCAGTACCATGCGTCTCGGCCGATGCCAGGATCAGCGCCCCTTCCGGATAGGTCCGCTCCTCCACCTGCGGCTTTTCAAAGCCCAAGGTGGCGATCATGTCCTCTATCTGACGCGAGGTGCCAAGCTGACCAACAGGGAAATCCGAAGATTGGCTGCCTGCGAACCAACCCTCCGACTGACCGAATACGAAGTCGTTGAACGCAGACGGAGCGCGATCGGCAAAAACGAGAGCAGCACCCCGCTCAGAGGCGGCACGGATCGCCGCCCGCACCCCTTCGTGGCTCGACAAGAGAGGCTGACTTTGCGTGCCTGCGGACACGATCAAGTCGACAACGGGATGCCCCGCCAGTTTCTCAATTTCCGGCAGGACGATATGGACATCCTGTTCGAAGGCAATTTCCAGCGTGCGGCGGACGCTCTCGCGCGGCTCGGCGATGATCAGCGAGGCGCCGTTCTGCGCGACGACGGCTGCCAGACGGCGGCTGAAGGCAACAGACGCTGTGCCAACCTCCAGAACGTGACGAATACGACCCTTGCCGGCAACAAGAACGCGCTCGACAGCCTCGAGAATAGTCGAGAGCCGTCGTTCCGCCAGAGGCGAATGAACGAGGACGTGATCCAGCGTCGCTTCACTGACGGCATCGATCCATCCGGCCTGTTCGGCGTCATCGCGCAGTGCAGTTACGGACAGACGCTCAATTATCGCTCTGTAGGCGTCATTGACGAGAACCGCCTCTGCCACGCGACCCGCGTTTTCCCGGCATGCCTCCTGCAGGATTTCGCTCACCGGCGGCAGCGTGAACTCTTTCGGGATGTGCCACTCACCTTCATCCGCCGTCGCAATGCCTGCGTCCTCGAGAATGAACAAGCAGTTGGTCAGGAACGAACGAAGCAGCGTATCTGCCGGCAGACGTCTTGCCGAAACGATGCCTCGGTGATCTGCCAGCGTCGCCGCGATTTCATGACAGGCTCTATAGATCGCGGCATCGAGAAGCAGTGTCGCGTTGTCGGTCGTGCCAGCTGGAAAATTGCCAAATGCTGCGGCAACGCCAGGGCCCAGCTCTCTTACCGACAGAGGAAGCGAAGCCGGTACCGTTTCATAGTGGAACGCCACGGAAGCCAAAGTATGATGACGGCGCAGCGACGTACGGCGGAAGCGGCAGTCATCAAAGCTTGCTACGGTATTGCCGGATGCGTCCAGCATCTGAAAGCGGACCTTGATGGAGAAGCCGCTAAAGCGTTCGATTTCGATCAATGCCTTGGCGATCGGAGCCTTTTTGCCCGTCACCCGGATCGAGCCGAAGCGGACGGGGATATAGGGGGCTCCCCCTTCATTGCCCGAAAGCTGGTCGAACAGCGCCACCAGGCCGTGGAAGGCGGCGTCCACCGAAAAGGGGTTGAGGTTATATTCCACGAAGGGATGAGCCGGCTTGCCGGCCTGTTTCAGATTAACCTCGATAAACGTGCGCCCAAACGCCTCTGCGCTGGAAAGAAGCTGGAACCGAGGACCATATTGAAGCCCGAAACGCTCCGCTGTCCCGTAGGCCAGATCCGATGTTACAAGCTTACCCTCTTCGCCCGCAGGCCGGTTCATCGGCTTGTCGGCTTCAAAACCGATTGAGTGACGGCTACGGGCAATTGCATGCACGGTCCAGTCATCATTGCTGAGCCGCTCGCGGGACCGGATTTCGATATCGCCGGTCTCCGGCGATAGCAACGTCGACAGTTCCACGACCCGGTCTTGACGCAATTCCAGCGGCCGAACAATTTCAAGGTTGGAAATCTCGGCTGAATCCGTGCCGTAATAGCGTTGCGCTGCCGTCACCGCGATTTCGATGAAGCCGCTGCCGGGCAGGATCGGACGCGAATCCACCACATGCTCGGCGAGATCGGGAAAGAGCCGGGAATCGATGTGGTTCTTCCAATGGGAGGCGTTGGGATCACTACGCCAGCCCAGAAGAGTGTAGGGTTGGCTGGCGTTGCGGCCGAAGAGATCGATTTCGTCGCTTGTCGCTGGCGTCCTCAGATCCATCGGTTCGAACGGCAGGGTCGGCAAATCGACGGAGGCGTTGCGCTTTCCGCTATGGCGAGACAGAAGCGGCGATGCGCCGTTGGCGACAGCACGGGCGAAAGACTGCGCCACCGGGTCCCTGCCCGGCATCGGTGTCTCGCGCTGCAGTGTCGCCGTCACCACGGCCTGCGCTGATTGGCTCTTTGCGATATCGCTGACGTAATTCGAAAGGATCGACCTGGGAGAAATCTCGATGAACAGGTTGCAGCCCATCTCCAATGCGGCCTCAACGGCGGCTTTGAAGAGGACTGGTTCGCGAACATTGTGCCACCAGTATTCGGCATCCAATCCACGGCCATCCTGAATCGTGCCAGTCACCGTCGAGACATAGGTGTAGACGCCGGTCTCCGGTTCGATCTGCGGCAGGTCGGCAAGAAAGGCTTCCTTGGCGCTGTCGATGATCGGGTGATGGAAGGGATAATTGATGTCCAGGACATGCGCGACGATCTGCGCCTTTCGGGCGGCGTCGCGAAAGGCCTGGATTTCCTCCGTGGGGCCGGAGATGGTCACCGAATTCGGAGCATTGATCGCAGCGACACAGACATTGTCAAGACCATGCGATCTGGCAAAGGCAAGCGCAGCCTCGTCGTTCAAGACGACAGCCGCCATCTTGCCCTGGCCTGCAAAGAGATCCTGATACCTCGACCGCTTCGCCACGATCGCAACGGCCTCGGCCGCCGTAAGCGCCTTTGCAGCGTAGGCCGCCGCGATCTCGCCCACCGAGTGACCAAACACGGCTTCCGGTTTGACGCCTAGTGCGACCAGGCAATCGGAAAGTGCTGCTTGCACTGCAAAAAGCAGGGGCTGGGCAATTTTTGTGTCACCGAGCCTAAGAGCCAGGTCCGGGGAAACGAGCAAATCCGTGAGCTTTTCGCCGAGATGATATTCGAAGAGGGCGCTGAACGACTGGAAACATTGGCGGAAATGCTGGTTTTCCTGATAGGCCTCGACACCCATTCCGGCCCATTGAGCGCCGTTCCCGGAAAAGACAAAAGCGATTTTCGCGGCTTGAGACGGAGCCTCGCCGCGTTCTCCCTGGGAGGTTTCTCCGGCCAGGTGGGCCTCGATTGCCCGCAACACGCCGTCAGTATCCTTGGCCTCCACGGCAAAGCGATGGCGAAGCGTCTCGCGGTTGGCCGCCGTCGCACTAATCACGCAGCGAGCGTGATCCGGCGCCGCGGCAGCGAGGCGCTCGCGGTAGTCCTCAAGAAGTTGCGACAGAGCAGACGTCGTGTGGGCACTCGCAACAAACAGGGAGCTTTCGCCCTTCGGCGGGTCGAGCGGCGCCAGCCGCTCCGGATCGCTGATCACCACATGCGCATTCGTCCCGCCAAAACCGAACGAATTTATGCCCGCAAAGCGGATTTCCTTAGCGGGCAACAGTTTCACCGCGGAGGTATTCACCCGAACATTCAAGGCCTCGAAGTCGATATCTTCGTTGACCTTTTCGATATGAAGGGAAGCCGGCAGGAAATTGTTCTGAAGCGCAATCATCGCCTTCAGCAGACCGAACAGACCGGAAGCCGGCTCGGTGTGACCAATGTTCGTCTTGATCGAACCGAGTGGCACCGGCGCGCGCCGCCGCTTGCCGATGACGGTTCCAATCGCCCAGACCTCGGCCGGATCCCCGACGCGCGTGCCCGTACCGTGGCCTTCGATAAATGCGATGCGGTTCACATCGATGGCACTGTCTTCGTAGATCGATTGCAAAAGCGCCGCCTGGGCTTCGCGCGAAGGCAAACTGATGAAATTCGTGCGACCGGAGGAATTGACCGCCACGGCATGGAGCGTAGCGTAACTCCGGTCCCGCTCCCGCCTTGCCTTGTCTGTGCGGCGAAGGACAATCGCAACACCGCCTTCAGAGCGCACGTAGCCGTGGCCATTGGTGTCATAGGCTCGGCAAAGCCCTTCCGGAGAAAGCATGCGCGCCTGGGCAAAACCCACGAACGACAGCGGATGAACGAGCAGATTTATGCCGCCGACGATTGCGGTATCGATATCGCCTTTTTCCAAGGCCGCCACCGCCTGATCCAGCGCGACCAGCGATGAAGAACAGGCCGTGTCGATCGTCATACTCGGCCCCTTCAGGCCGAAGATGTGCGAAATGCGATTGGAAACGATCGACAGCGTATTGCCCGTCATGAAATACGGGCTGCCCGCGGCTGGATCTTCGGAGAGCAGGTTTCCGCTTTCAAGGCTCGATGCGCCGATATAGACGCCGACGCGCTCGTCCGTGAGCTTGCTTGCCGGCAGATTGGCGTCTTCAAGCGCCTGCCAGACCAGATTGAGGAGAATACGCTGCTGCGGGTCCATCTGCATCGCTTCGCGCTGCGACAGGCCGAAAGCTACCGGATCGAAAGCGTAGATGTCGTCGAGAACACCCGCGGCGAAGGTGTAGGTCTTGCCGGGCACACCCTGTCCCGGATGCCAGAAACGAGCCCGATCCCATCGATCGGCTGGTATCTGAGTGATCGTGCAGCGCCCTTCGCTCAGAACCTTCTGCAAGTCATCTACAGAATTTGCGCCTGGGGCAACACTGGCCCTGCCGATGATTTCGATCGTCATGGTCACTCGAATTTTGTTACGTCTAGTCCTAGCGAACCGTTTAACACCCTTATTCGCCGGATCCCTCTAACAACATACTTATCGAAAGTTGTCACTCAAAAATCTGGTACGGTCGACACCTAACGGAGCTAAGATGCCGCAAACTTCTTCGCGGCATGCATGCCCAGCATCGCACCAACCCGGACAATCTAGCTTGATTTCAAGTACAGCGCCCTGGCGGCGAGAGGTTTTAGTTGCCTATACGCTGAATATTGTAGGCCGCCCCCGCGCCTTGCGCTGCAACTCCCAATGGTGCTCCAACGATCCCCAGGAATTTGGCGAAGTCGACAGACATATGCCGTGCGGCATAGATCACGTCGCGGCTTTTGACCGGGAATGTTTGCCCAACGACGAGGCTATCCGGATTTCTCATATTGAAGCGATAAACGATCGGATAGCGCCCATCCTTGTTCGGCTTCATGCCTTTGCGGACGAGCTCGTCGAAGCGCTGCCGACCGATCAGGCCGAGGACCACGTCGGGTTCCTCGTAACGGAAAAGGAAGTATCCTTCCGTGTCGACGGCATTGTCGTTGCCGCCGCCGCCAAGCGCAACCGCCTCAAGCAGGTTGAGGTCATTGGCTCCAAATTCAACACGGGCATTGCCCTTGATCGCGCCCAGCAAGGTGAATGTGCGCGGATCGCGCGTGACAAAAACCTGGTCACCTGGCTGGACGTAGATATTCTCCGATGGGTTGTCGATGACCGACTTCAGCAAGACGGTGCCGGTGCGTTTGCCACGTACGAGCGTCACATAGCTTTCGTAGGGCTGGGCGACCGGACCGCCCGCCTTGGCGATCACGTCAGTGATCTGCTCACCGGTAAGATTGAGGGGAATTTGGGCCGATTTGGCGACAGCTCCCGATACGCTTACACTTCTCGACGGCGTATTGAGGCTGGATACGATGACATCCGGCTCGACAGCTTTGCTTGCCAAAGCGGCCAAGATTGCCTGGCGTGCCTCCTCAAGGGTCTTACCCACGAAACGTACGGAACCGACATAGGGGATAGCCGCAGTTCCATCGGGCTGCACGACGACATCAAGGCTCGTCTGCTTCGATTCACTGGTGGAGAACAGACCGTCCGCGCCGGCTTCGAAGATGGTCACCTTCAGCTGGTCGCCGACGCCGATAACAGCTCTGCCAGCCCCGCCGCCGCCAAAACCGAAGCGTCTTTTCAAAGCCGTCGATACATAGTCGGATACCAGACGCGCCGAACGGCCATCTACATCAACAACCTCGAACACGGCTGCGTTCGGGCGCCCAATTTCGGGTCCTGACCGGCCGCTATCGGCGTTGATTGCGGAAGCCAAAGGACCCTCGCCAGGTACGCTCTGGCAACCAGCCAGAACCGCACAGATCATGATCGCAGTCACTCGAACCAAATTCCGACACTCCAAGTCAGCACCGATGGCGTCTGCCGACGATTCAGCACCACACATCTTCCATGAATCCGACTGCCCCTGAAAAGCACAGCGAGCACCGAACAACAAGAAGGATTCCTAACGGTTACCCAAAATAAAATTTCTGTGCGCTTTTAAGGCCATAGTCGCATACAACCTAATATCCGAGCTCGAACCTAAACAAGTTGAGTTAAATGCCTTTTAAGTGGTTTGGTTAATGCAGAGCCTGTGAAGCCGGCATTTAAGATCGACATCTTTGGTACGAAACAGCTTCATGACCTCAAGTTCGACCGGGCCGGGAGAAACTGTTCCGGGCGGCTCGGCAATGTGTTATGCGCCTTGACCATCGAAGGGATATCCATCGGTCGGAAATGAGGTTGATGCCGAAAGAGGCCGAGGCAAATATCGTGACACCTGCCGATCAGCGCCGAAAGCAGCGCTCGGCCGCCATTGTCTTCGGCGTATTCTTGGTGGTGGTTCTGGCGGCACTCGCGGCAACGGTACTCCTGGTCAACGATGGACGAAACTACAAGCGCATGGTTCGCGAATTCGGATTGGAAGAATACCTTCTTCCTGCGCCGCGGGATCTGCGTGTCGACCGACAACGGCAGGTTCGGCCTGCCGGCCGCTATCCATCCTGGCTGCTGAGGGCCAGGCTGGAACGGAAGGCCGTCTTCGAAAACAGCGTGTCATTTTCCTCCGAGGAGCGCTGCGATCGGTTGGGCGAGGAGCGAAATGCCGCTCCCGAATTCAGAAGTACCAAGGACGATTGGGAGTGCCTGTTCTTTGAGAGCTTCGGAACGGCAACGGAACCTGCCTCCATTTTTGTTCAGGCCAGAGGCAGCTTGCCCGACACGCTTCATAGCTTTCGCGTGAAGCTCAGCTTGATCGATCCGCTCGTGGAACGCGCTATTGCCGACGAAGCCATGGCCACCATCAATCGCTTTGGCATTCCGATGACGGCGGAAACGCGAAGTTACCTAGAAGACAAGATTTCAAGGCGCGAAGACTTCACGTCGGTGCTCGAAAACTACCGACTGACATTCACCCGGGAAATGATGGACGATCGGCGCCACAACCTGCTTATTCTGCCGCGGCCGCCGAAAATCGCCTGCGGCGAACCGGCACTTCCCTCGCCGGATAAGTGGTTCAGACCGATCCATCGAATGCCGATTGGTTGTCTGGCCTTGACCGGACCGTCTAAGGCCCTGCCCGCATCCTAGAGCCTTTCCAACTGAATGAGATCCAGTCGATCGCCGATTTCCCGTCGGGCAATGTCTACCAGGCTCGTCTGATGCGTGAAGAGCACCGTCTGGAAGATCTTGCCCCCTTCCGCCAACACCCGAATGCCGGCTGCCGTGCGCTCGTCGTCGAATGTCTGGAAAATATCATCGAGGATCAGCGGTACCGGTTCGTTGCGGCCGCAATAGTCCTCCAGGAATGCGAGGCGCAACGCTAGATATAGCTGATCGCCAGTCCCTTCGCTCAACCCCGGAAGCGGCACCTGCTCGCCCGTCCTGCGCTCCACGGCAAGCTGCAATTCGTCTTTCTCATCGTAAACCTGCACCAGGCGGGAAAAGCGCCCGCCGGTCAGATCGGCGAAAATCCGACCGGCCCGCTTCATCACCGGATCGGCCTGCCGTTCCCGATAGGCTTCCATCGAATTTGCAAGCAGGCTTGACGCGAGCTTCAGCACCACCCAGCGCCGCGCGAGCTCCTTCGCCTCCTGCTCGGCGGCGAGCTTCTGGAAAACCGCGCGCTCGGCGCCGATGCCTGTTTCCAGCTCCCGGCGGCGACGAATGTTGTCGGCCTCGGCAGTTCGCAGGACGGAAATGCGATCGACCTGCCGATTGTCCTCCGCGTCTAGATTTTCGATTTCGAGCCCCGCCGCTATCCGGTCGAACGCAACAAGCGCGGCGCGCACCTCATCCTCGTCGGAACCGTCCGCCTGCTCGAAAAACCGGGCGCGACACTGGCGAAGATCCGCTTCGATGCGGCTGCGCTGCCGCAGGTCTTCAAGCACGGTCTGGAGATCGGAAACTGATTTCGATGCCAATGCGGCCAATTCTTCCAGTTCCGACTGACGATCGCTCATTTCCTCGGAAAGCCGAGCAAACGCCAGTTCGGCACGCTGCAGCGCCGCCGACAATGTCTGCCGCTGGTTCTCCTCCGCCTTGGCGGCCATTGCGCGCTCGTTCATCAGACCGGCTGCGACATCTGCAGGCAAACCGGCCAGATCCGGCGCGACGTCACTGCAAATTGCTCTTACCTCGGCTTCGAAATTCTCCATATCACGCGCCATTCCGCGCACGCGGCGGTCGCGGTTTTCCCGTTCCGACAAAAGATCGGGGACCGTTCGCCACACCTCGAGTGCTGCTGAAGCCATATCCACCGTCGCGTCCTCGGAAAGCCCCGCGAGAACGGCGGCGTTGGCGAAATCGGCGCGCCAGCGCTGGATATCACGGCGCAATTCGGCCTCTCGTTCCTCCATCTTGTCGAGCGCCTCCTGAGCGGAATGACGCTTGCCCTCGCGCGAGCGGCTTTCGTTCCAACGATCGGTGATTTCGCCGATCCGACGCTCGAGCGCGCGGGCAAGAGCAATCGGCGGCAGAGCGGTCGAAGCGGGCTCGATCGCCTCGGCGATCGCGAGAAGGGCGGATTTTATCCCCTCTTCCTTGATCCGCAGCGTCTCCAACTCATCCTTTGCCTCGTCCAGCGTTTCGGAAAGCACAAGAATCCGATCCACGGCACGGCGCCATTCGATCATTCGATCGGGGTTGGAGGGCAAAACGGGGGCTGCGTGAAAGAGGTCTTCGAATTCCGTAACGGCGTCGGATGCTGCAATTTCCGCCTCCCTTGCTGCAATTTCCGCCGAGGCGATGGCCTCTTCGAGATCTCTCCGCCTCAAGGAAAGCTGGGCGTGCCGGGAAACGCGCTCGGCATCCGAGAGTGCGACATCGGAAAGACTATCGGCCTCCCTGATTGCGCTCTTTACCTCGCCCAATATATCCGCGGAAGGTTTTCCGCCTGACGTGTCGATCAGTGCGTCGCGCCTCGCCCGGGCAGCGGCGATATCCTCCCGGGAGACGATCCTCCCCTCACCTTCCAGTATCAAAAGCTGGCCACCGACGGACTTCGCTTCCTCGCGCAGCGTCGCAAGCTTTTGCGCTGCCTTCATGCTTTCGGCTCTCGCAGCTTCGACAACGCCTCGGTGTTTGGTAAGCGTCGCTATATCGGGCAGTGGCGCGGAAAGAAGGCGGGCAATGTCCCTGACCGGCGGATCGAGGCGGTCGCAGGCTGCTGCAAGATCGGATTCTGCCCGCGCGACACGCACTTTCGAAGAGTCCATGCCCGAAAGCTCACCGAGCTCGGGACGTAGCGCCGCAAGCTGGTCCGCCCAAGGTTTCGGATCGATCAGCCGTCCATTCGGCCCATCGCTTTCCAGCCGGCGCAATACGTCCTGCGCATCTTCGAGCTGTCGGCGATGCAGCTTCAGGCTGCGATCGAGTTCCATCCCTTCATCCGCAAGCCGCCTGAGGCGGGCAAGGTCGGCATCGGCCGGCTGGGCCTGTTGCAGAAGGTCGAGCCCTGCAAAACCGAGACGCCGCGCGGCCTGCGAAAGGCGCATGTCAAAACCGTCGACCTCATGCCGGACCCTGGCGATATCCTCTTTCGCGTTGAGATACGCTCCCTTTTGAGCATGCATGGCAACTATTGTCGGCGCGGCTGCGATCAACACTTCATCGACTTGGATGGCTCTGATCTCATCATTGAGCCGCGCCACTTCCGCCTCGGCAATATCCCTGGCCTCGACATTCTTGCGGGTGGCCTCGAGTGCGTGTGCAAGCCGCGCTTCGAAGTCGGCCGACAAGCCTTCGAGCGCCTCGTACTGCGCCAGCAGCGCGCGTTCACGATCGATCTCGCGTAATACCGGCTCCAGGCGCATGAGCTTGCGCAATCGATCCAAAGCTCGTTTGGTTTCCTCCCGTTGCGCTTGAACCGCTTTCAGATCGGCCTCAATCTCGGTCTGCTCGGCCAGCAACTTCTTCCAGTCCGCGGACTTCAGCTCATTGTCGCGTTCGGCTTTGCGGGCATCTTCGTGGGCGTCGAGCACCTGGTAGAAGAGCCTGTCCTTCGACTTTCGCGGCGCGTAAATACCGTCCGCTTCTGCCTCGAACTGCCTGCGCAGATCCGAAAGCCCGGTGAGCCCCGAGGCAGCGGAAAATAACAGGCTGCCGATCTCCCCGCCGCTCTTCAGCATCGTTTCTCCGCCAGCTCGCAGAGAAGCGGAATCAAGACCGAAAGCACGTTCGAAGACTTCGCGCGAGAGCGTGCCGAGGAAGCGTGCCAAGATATCCTCGGGCAAGGCGTCTTCACCTTCGCTCGCGGCCAGCAGGGTGTTCTTGCGGCCTCGCCTGCGGCGGAAAGAAAGCGTCTCCCCGTCGCGCGCAGTTATTTTTGCCCCCACCCGCAATGACGCCGGATCATGGAGGAAGCTGTATTCCGCCGCGTTGGGAAAGCCGAACAGCAGATCCGATATTGCCGAGAGGGCCGACGACTTTCCGGCTTCGTTCGGCCCGTAGATCACGTGAAGCCCGGCGTCGGGCCGGAACGCCAGCACCCGGTCCGTCAGCACGCCGTAACGCAGAATATCGAGGCGGTCGAAACGCATCAATCCCTCGCCGCCCGTGCAAGGAGAAGATCGCGAGCCTCCGCTAGCAGCGCTTCGGCGTCATCGCCGAGCGCCAATTCGCCCGCACCGATGCCGCCGGGAAGGCGCGCGGTGATCTCAGCGATCTTAGCATTCGCGTCGGCGAGCAGTTCCGCGGGAAAGCCGGCCACGGGGATGAGGCCTTCGAGGCCGAGCATATCGGTCGCGATCCTTGTTCCATTCGTTTCCGGTTCAAGCCGCATATCGAGCTTTTCCAGCCAGATATCCTCGTGAGAGCGGTGGCAGGCCGCCTGTACCTCGTCCCGGAAATCCTCGGCACGCGCCACGACTTCGTGACGGAAGCGGCTCATGCCGGTCAGCCGGATGCGCAGAGCGAGCGGCCTGCCCTCCATGCGCTCGACAACGTCGTCCAGTGCATTTTCAATACGGCGAAGAATTGCCGGGATATCGGCATCGGGTTCTATCCCGACGGCAAGTTCAGCGAAACGGGCGCTATCGGTAATGATCCGCTCGTGGGTGACGCGGCCATCCTCTACTGTCACCAGAACAGCTCCCTTGGCGCCTTGTTCGCGGATGGAGCGGCCCTGCAGATTGCCAGGGAAAATCACCAGCGGATCGCTCGAAACGACCTCGAAATCGTGGACATGGCCAAGCGCCCAATAGTCGTAACCGCGCGAACGCAGGTCTTCGACCGAGCACGGCGCATAAGGCGCATGCGGTTCGCGGCCGGTGAGCGAGGTATGCAATACGCCGATGTTGAACCAGCCGGGCTCCGGCTTTGGATAGGCAAGTGCGAGGTTTTCGCTTGCCGAACGTTCGGCAAAACCCTGGCCATGCAAAGCCACCTTCAACTGCTCCAATCGGAACGTGCCGGGCTTGTTGACCGGAAATTCGCTGACATTCTTCGGCAGCGTGATCGTCCTGGTGATGACGCTTTCGGCGTCATGATTGCCTTTCAGCAGGAAGACCGGAATTCCGGCGCGCTCCAGCCGCGCCACTTCGCGGTTGAAGAACAGCCCGATCTTGTTGTCCTTCCAGTCGCCGTCATAAACGTCCCCGGCTACGATGAAAAAATCCACCTTCCGCTCGACCGCCTGGTCGACCAGCGCCGAGAACGCCTTGCGGCTCGCCTCGATAAAAAGTTCGGCAATTGCAGCATCCTTTGCCGCCAGCCCCTGAAACGGACTGCCAAGATGAAGGTCGGCGGAATGGATGAAACGGAAAGAACTCATCGAATCGCTTGTTTTGATTGCCCGACAGGAACAGGTGTTTTAGGCAAATGCCGGGCACGAAGAAAGCTTGAGACGCCATATCCTGTGGATAGGCCATTTTGGAGGTTATCATGAGAAACCATTCGTT
Organism: Neorhizobium huautlense; assembly: GCF_002968575.1. Lineage (GTDB taxonomy): Bacteria > Pseudomonadota > Alphaproteobacteria > Rhizobiales > Rhizobiaceae > Neorhizobium > Neorhizobium huautlense. The sequence goes on from NZ_PVBM01000007.1 coordinate 151,327, forward strand.
CGGGCGCACAGCCTTCAACGTCAGCGAGATCGGCTTCGGCGCTTGGCAGATCGGTGGTTCCTGGGGTGATGTCAGCGAGGCGGACGGCAGGGCGGCACTTGAAGCTGCGCTCGATGCCGGCGTCACCTTCATCGATACGGCGGACGTCTATGGCGACGGCCGCTCCGAGAAGATCATCGCAAACGTACTTAAATCCCGGGGCGGTGCCCGTCCGATGGTCGCGACCAAGGCTGGCCGCCGGCTTAGCCCGCATGTCGCGGACGGCTATACCAAGGCCAATCTCGAAAGCTTCATCGACCGCAGCCTCAAAAATCTTGAAGTCGACTGCCTCGATCTCGTGCAGCTCCACTGCCCGCCGACGGAAGTCCTTTATCGCCCGGAAGTCTTCGGCGCCCTCGACGACCTTCGCCACGCCGGCAAGATCAAAAACTACGGGGTCAGCGTCGAAAAGGTCGAGGAAGCGCTGAAAGCCATCGAATATCCGGATGTCGTCAGCATCCAGATCATCTACAATATCTTCCGGCAGCGCCCGGCCGATCTGTTCTTCAAGGAAGCCAAGCGAAAGAACGTTGCCGTCATCGTGCGCGTGCCGCTCGCAAGCGGGCTGCTCTCCGGCAAGATCAGCCGCGAAACCGCCTTTGCCAAGGATGACCACCGCAATTTCAATCGCCATGGCGAAGCTTTCGATGTCGGCGAGACCTTTGCCGGCGTGCCCTTCGAGGTGGGCCTGGAAGCCGTCGAGGGGGTTCGCAAGCTCGTGCCAGCCGGCGCATCCATGGCAGCTTTCGCACTCAAATGGATCCTCATGAACGAAGCGGTTACTGTCGTGATCCCCGGCGCCCGCAACGCTGCCCAGGCCAAGGCCAACGCGGCAGCCGCCGAGCTTGCCGCGATTTCCGACGACGTGATGACCGCTGCAAGAGAGATCTATGCGCGGCTCGTCGCTCCGCATGTGCACCAGCGCTGGTAGGAGCGAGTGAACATAAAAAAGGCCGGACAACGCCCGGCCTTTCCATATCTCTTCGTGATGCTCAGTTCGTTCCCTTCAACTCGACTGGGAAGAGTAGCGTCTCGCCCGAGGAATCGTCGATGCCATCGTTGTCGGTGACGGCAAAGGCCTTGCCGGACTTGTCGAAGGTAAAGCCTTCCAGCTTGTCGAGGACATAGCCGTTGGTCGCCTTTAGATCCGGAATGAAGTCGTGGACTTCTTCCTTCTTTACCAGTGGCAGTTCGCCGCCGAGCTTCACCGGCTTCAGGTCGGCGATCGCGACGCGATAGAGCTTCTTCAGCTTGGCATTGTCGCCGATCTGGTTGTCGCGCTCGACGATATAGACGTGGTCACCGTGCGCGGTGATTTCCGACAGGCCGACCCAGCCGGCATCCGCCTTTTCCAGCGGATAACGGATGGCGCCCCATTCCTTGCTCTTCGGCTTGTAGGAGAGGAGCTTCACTGTGCCCTTCGGATCGTCCTTCCACTCGCGCTGGATTGCCATCCAGAGCGTGAGGTCGTCGCCGGAGCCAACGGTTGTCACACCCTCAAAACCGAAGCGGGTTTCGCCGGCAAGGAGGTCGGCAGGCAGGCCGATTTCAACCTTGATCTCGCCTTTGGCGTTGACGTTGTAGAGGCCGTGGCCGGTCAACTTGGCCGAATCGCCTTCCGACGCCAGCCAGAAACCACCCTTTCCATCGAGCGCTATGCCCTCGATATCAAGCTTTTGGGCCGGCTGTCCGTTGCGGGTCACCCGCAGGACATTGGTGATTTCGGCCGGCTTCCTGGTCGTATCGATGGTGAAGATCGACGGCTGCATGTTGTAGACGCTGTCGCTGACCGCATAGAGAATGCCATCCTTTTCAGCGTCGCCGACAAGGCCGGAGAGAGCGCCCCAGCCGACTACATTGCCGTCGACATCCTTCGAGACGAGCGTCGGATAGCTAGGCCGGCCTTCGGCAAGCTCATAAATCATCACATGTGAGCGGGCGCCGCCGTCTTCGCCGAGATCGGCTTCATTGGCGGTGGCGAGCAGGTTGCGGCCAGGAATGGCGACAGCACCTTCCGGCGAGATGCCCGAGGGCAGAAGCTGGGCAAGTTGCGGTTCGGCGCCGGTATCCTTGTAGACGGCCACGACGGAAGCGCGTTCGGAGAGAACGAAAATGAAATTGCGGCCGTTGAAGGAAGCGAACTCCATGCCTTCCAATTCGACACCCTTCGACTTCGCACGCTTGTCCGGAAAATGGCCGATTCGAGCGATCTCGCGCTCCAGTGAGGCACCGGATTCATAGAGAACCTTGCCGCTCCGGTCGAAGATGGTGAAGCTGCGCGAACCGCCCTTCCAGTCGCCTTCGTTGGCGACGGCCAGACGGTTGTGGTCGAGCCACTTGATGGCGTCAGGCTCGCGGAGCACGCCTTCGGCCTTGCCCGTAAACGCAAGTTGGCCGTCGGTCTTGTTGTCGATGCCATCCAAGTCGGTCTTGCCGGCGGAGAAGTGACCGATGACCTTGGCTGTCTTGCCGTCGACAATGGCAATGTGGTTGTTTTCCTGCAGCGTCACGGCGATTTCGCCGGCATCGTTGATGGCGACGAATTCGGGCTCCGGATCTTCCGGCGCGACTTTGGCAATGCCCTTCAGATCGACATGCTTGATCGACGCGCAGTCGGCAGTGCCGTCCTTGAGCGACACGATGACGAGGTCGCCGGCCGGCATCTGCGGGAGCGCGCCGTCATTCACATCCTCGTCCCGCTCGTTCTCAATGGCGATCGCCGCAAAGGTCTTGTCCCTGGAGATTGCGATCGAATCCGGCTGGCCACCCAGATCGCAGGTCAGATCGACCTTCTTCGTGGCGATGTCGACGACGGCGAGCATGCCGGTTGGCTTGGCCTTGCTTTCGCCGGTATTGACGGCTGCCAGAACCTTGTTGCCGACCGCGGCAACCGACGTCGGTTCGCCCTTGAAAGTCACGGCGCCGAGTGCCTTCGGAGCCTTGGGATCGGTGATGTCGATGAAACCGATCGCGCCAAGCGGGCTGTCAGAATAGATGAGCGTCTTGCCGTCTTCGCTGGCGGTGATGATCTCTGCCGATGTGGTTGCCTTCTTGTCCTTATCGGCAGGAAGATTGCTGGCAACGGGGAAAGATGCAATGCGGTTGAACACCTGCTCGGCGCTGGCCGGCACTGCGACCGACGCCAGAAGCACAGCGGTCATGGCGGCACGAAGTGAAAATGTCATGGGAAGCCCCTCTGTCCTTGAAACGAACAGATGGCTTGTGGGCCAGATGCGTGACAGGCGGATGACAATGCCGCCAAAAGGAAAAGGCCCGGAAACCGGGCCTTTTCTTGTTCGAGACTGTACGGGTGCCTGAAAGGCAGCGCGTTAGCTGTTGACTGCGTCCTTCAGGCCCTTACCGGCCGAGAACTTCGGCACGTTGCGTGCCGGAATGTCGACTTCAGCGCCGCTCGAAGGGTTACGACCCTTGGACGCCTCGCGACGGGAAACGGAGAAGCTGCCGAAACCGGCAAGACGGATATCGCCGCCCTTCTTCAGTTCAGCCTGTACGGTCTCAAAAACGGCATCAACAGCGGATGCGGCATCGGCCTTGGAGAGGCCAGCCTTTTCGGCCACTGCGGATACCAGCTCGTTCTTGTTCATGTTTCCACCCCTTTCAACGGTTTTGGAACGACTCATGTATTTCGAGGCCGACAATAGTTTTCCGTCCGGCCTTGGCAACCCAAAAGCTCCGCAATCGCCTGAAAAACAAGGGGTCTACGAAAGTTTTCACAAAAAAAGCCGGCTTTAAGCCGGCTTTTTCAGTGGTCAGTGCCAAATTGGCATATACGGAACCCTGTCGATCAATGCGCGATCGCGGCGCCGACGTCGTCGACGCCCTCGACTGTCGCGATGACCGGCGTTTCCACCGTGCCGTCCCATTCGATGGGCTCGGGCTGGCGAACGAGCGCATGGCGGATTACTTCTCCCATGCGGGAAACCGGAATGATCTCCATGCTGTTCTTCACGTTGTCCGGAATTTCAGCCAGATCCTTGGCATTCTCTTCCGGGATCAGAACCTTGGTGATGCCGCCCCGGAGAGCTGCGAGCAGCTTTTCCTTGAGGCCACCGATCGGCAGCACACGGCCGCGAAGGGTGATTTCACCGGTCATCGCCACATTCTTGTTGACCGGAATCCCGGTCATGGTCGACACGATAGCGGTTGCCATGGCGACACCTGCGGACGGACCGTCCTTCGGGGTCGCCCCCTCCGGCACGTGAACGTGGATGTCGGACTTGTCGAAGCGGGGAGGCTCGATGCCGAAATCGACGGCGCGCGAACGGACATAGGATGCCGCAGCCGAAATCGATTCCTTCATGACCTCCTTGAGGTTGCCGGTGACCGTCATACGGCCCTTGCCCGGCATCATCACCCCTTCGATGGTCAGCAGTTCACCGCCGACCTCGGTCCAGGCAAGGCCGGTAACGACCCCGACCTGATCCTCGCGCTCTGCTTCGCCATGGCGGAAGCGGGGCACGCCGAGATAGTCGTGAATGTTGGCCGCCGTGATTTCGACCGATTTCGTCTTGCCCTTGATGATCTCGGTGACCGCCTTGCGGGCGAGCTTCATCAATTCGCGCTCGAAGTTACGGACACCCGCTTCACGGGTATACTGCTGAATCACCGCCATCAGGGCATCGTCGCTGACCGAGAACTCGTTCGGCTGCAGCGCATGTTCCTTGATTGCCTTTGGCAGAAGGTGACGCTTGGCGATTTCGCGCTTTTCGTCTTCCGTGTAACCGGCGATGCGGATGATTTCCATGCGGTCCATCAGCGGTGCCGGAATGTTCAGCGTGTTCGCCGTGGTGATGAACATCACATCCGATAGGTCGTATTCGACCTCCAGATAGTGGTCCATGAACGTCGAGTTCTGCGCCGGGTCAAGCACTTCGAGCAGGGCCGACGACGGGTCGCCGCGGAAATCCATGCCCATCTTGTCGATTTCGTCGAGCAGGAAAAGCGGATTGGATTTCTTCGCCTTCTTCATCGACTGGATGACCTTGCCGGGCATCGAGCCGATATAGGTACGGCGATGGCCGCGGATTTCGGCTTCGTCACGAACGCCACCGAGCGCCATGCGGACATATTCGCGGCCAGTCGCCTTGGCGATCGACTGGGCCAGCGAAGTCTTGCCGACACCCGGAGGACCGACCAGGCACAGGATAGGACCTTTGATCTTGGTGGCACGGGCCTGCACCGCGAGATACTCGATAATGCGCTCCTTGACCTTGTCGAGACCGAAGTGATCCTGCTCGAGGATCTTTTCGGCATTGTGGAGGTCGGCCTTGATCTTCGACTTCTTGCCCCACGGAATGCCGAGCAGCCAGTCGAGATAGTTGCGCACGACGGTGGCTTCCGCCGACATCGGGCTCATCTGCCGGAGCTTCTTCAGCTCGGCATCGGCCTTTTCCTTGGCTTCCTTGGACAGCTTCGTCTTGGAGATGCGCTCTTCCAGTTCGGCCATCTCGTCGCGGCCTTCCTCGCCGTCGCCGAGCTCCTTCTGGATCGCCTTCATCTGTTCGTTGAGGTAGTATTCGCGCTGGGTCTTTTCCATCTGGCGCTTGACGCGCGAGCGGATGCGCTTTTCCACCTGCAGGACTGAGATCTCGCCTTCCATGAAGCCGAGCGCCTTTTCGAGCCGCAGCTTGACGGAAACCGTCTCGAGCATTTCCTGCTTTTCGGTGATCTTGATCGACAGATGCGAGGCGACCGTGTCGGCAAGCTTCGAATAGTCTTCGATCTGGCTTGCAGCACCCACCACTTCAGGGGAGATCTTCTTGTTCAGCTTGACGTAGTTTTCGAATTCGGAAACCACGGAGCGCGACAACGCCTCCACCTCGACCGCATCTTCGTCAGGTTCGGCCAGCACATCGGCCTTTGCTTCGTAGAACTCTTCCCGATCGGTATAACTTTCGATCTTGGCGCGGGCGCGCCCTTCGACAAGCACCTTCACGGTACCATCGGGAAGCTTCAGGAGCTGCAGCACATTGGCGACTGTGCCAACCTTGTAGATCGCGGACGGTTCGGGATCATCGTCGCTGGCATTGATCTGGGTGACGAGCATGATCTGCTTGTCGGATCCCATGACCTCTTCAAGCGCGCGAATTGATTTTTCCCGTCCGACGAACAGGGGCACGATCATATGCGGAAAGACCACAATGTCGCGCAGCGGCAGCACCGGATAGGTTTCGCCGCCAGATGCCGCAGACGTTGAATTCGTCATTTCATTTCCTTTCCATCGTCCCGTTTCCGGGAAACGTTCTGGGCAAATCACCCAGGTATTTCACTCCCGCTCAAAGTGGAGTGTTTGAAAATCGATTTCAAGCCTTGCAAGCCTGCTGCCTCGGAGGATTGTGACAATGCTATTGCAAAGCGTGCTTCAACTCAAACGCTTACGCAGAACGCCAAGGATACGGACATGATCGCCGACAGTCCCACTTGCAATCGCAAACAAACGAAGCAGCCGTAACAACGATGATCTTCCCGCGCCGCTTCTAATGCAAGGCGAATATCGTGCAATTCTTCGCCATGGAAAAATCATGGATAATCAAAAAACAGGAGGTCATGCTGCTTAGCAAAGAGGCCCCATTGGGGCCTCTTCAAGGTTATTGTCCGGTCACTCGGATCAGGCGGAAACGTTCGCCTTCTCATCCTGGCGATCCGCGTAGATGTAGAGCGGACGCGCAGTGCCGCGCACGACCTCTTCGGAAATCACCACTTCACGGACGCCTTCCAGAGCCGGCAGTTCGAACATCGTGTCGAGCAGGATCTTTTCCATGATCGACCGAAGGCCACGAGCGCCGGTTTTACGGACGATCGCTCTCTTGGCGATTTCGCGCAGCGCGTCTTCGTGGAAAGTCAGCTCCACGTCCTCCATCTCGAACAGGCGCTGGTACTGCTTGACGAGCGCGTTCTTCGGTTCGGAAAGGATCTGGATCAGTGCGTCTTCGTCGAGGTCTTCGAGCGTCGCCAGAACCGGCAGACGACCGATGAATTCCGGAATCAGGCCGAACTTCACGAGATCTTCAGGCTCGAGTTCGCGCAGCACTTCGCCGACGCGGCGCTCGTCCTGGGCACGAACCGTTGCGGCAAAGCCGATCGAGGTCTTTTCTCCGCGGGCGGAGATGATCTTGTCCAGACCGGCAAAGGCACCGCCGCAGATGAACAGGATGTTCGTCGTATCGACCTGCAGGAATTCCTGCTGCGGATGCTTGCGGCCGCCCTGCGGCGGAACCGAGGCAACCGTGCCTTCCATGATCTTCAGAAGCGCCTGCTGGACGCCCTCGCCCGACACATCACGGGTGATCGAAGGATTGTCCGACTTGCGAGAGATCTTGTCGACTTCGTCGATATAGACGATGCCGCGCTGGGCGCGTTCGACGTTGTAATCCGCAGCCTGCAGGAGCTTCAGGATGATGTTTTCGACGTCTTCGCCGACATAACCGGCTTCGGTCAAGGTCGTCGCGTCCGCCATCGTGAAGGGAACGTCGATGATGCGGGCGAGCGTCTGGGCAAGGTAGGTCTTGCCGCAGCCGGTCGGGCCGACCAGCATGATATTCGACTTCGCGAGCTCGACATCGCCGCCCTTGGAGGCGTGCGCGAGGCGCTTGTAATGGTTATGCACCGCAACCGACAGGATGCGCTTGGCCTGTTTCTGGCCGATGACATATTCGTCGAGGACCTTGATGATGTCCTGCGGCGTCGGAACCCCGTCGCGCGACTTGACCATCGAGGTCTTGTTCTCTTCGCGGATGATGTCCATGCACAGTTCGACGCATTCATCGCAGATGAATACCGTCGGTCCGGCGATCAGCTTCCGGACCTCGTGCTGGCTCTTTCCGCAGAAAGAGCAATACAGGGTATTTTTCGAGTCGCCGCCGTTGCTGCCGCTGACTTTGCTCATATCACTTTCCTTCCAGCACTCCGCGCTCACGTCAAACGGGCGCGGTCCACTCTACAGCCCGCCGGCACGCGTCCTGACGGACTGACGCACCGCCTGCCCTAAGGGTACTCTACCGATCCGGCCACACCATGCAGATCGGCGGCAACGAAACCCTCAAGAAACGCATGCTATGTCACAAAAGTTCAACACAGCATTAATAGGTACTAATAGCGCTTTCCGTGCGACTTGAAACCCTTTTTTGCTCACAACGGGGTGAGACGCACAGGATCCGCCATCACACTCAATCTGCAGCGCCACCCTCAAGTTCCAGACGCGAGGTCAGGATCTTGTCGATGACGCCCCAGTCCTGGGCCTCGTCAGGCGCCATGAAGTGGTCGCGGTCGAGCGTCTTCTCGACCTCTTCATAGGTGCGGCCCGTGTGCTTCACATAGACCTCGTTCAGGCGTCTTTTCATCTTCAATATGTCACGGGCATGGCGCTCGATATCCGACGCCTGGCCCTGGAAACCGCCCGAGGGTTGGTGCACCATGATGCGGGCGTTCGGGGTTGCAAAACGCATGCCCTTTTCGCCGGCGCAAAGCAGCAGCGAGCCCATCGAAGCCGCCTGGCCGATGCAAAGTGTCGAAACGGCAGGCTTGATGAACTGCATCGTATCGTAAATCGCCATGCCGGCGGTCACGACGCCGCCGGGCGAATTGATATACAGGGCGATTTCCTTTTTTGGATTCTCGGCCTCGAGGAAAAGGAGCTGCGCGCAGACGAGCGACGCCATCTGATCTTCCACCGGACCGGTCAGGAAGATGATGCGCTCCTTGAGAAGCCGCGAAAAGATGTCGTAGGAGCGCTCACCGCGATTGGTCTGTTCGACGACCATCGGCACCAAGGCCATTGCGGTATCAACTGGATTTCTCATGTCCGTCCTTTGTCAAGCTTCTCTTGATCCCGGGCCGAAGGCAGAAAGGCGCTCCGGAATCAAATGGAATGGGTCATCCCTACATAGAGTGTCAACGCCCGGTACTTCAAGACGGAGCATCCGATATCCTTAATCGCCGTAGGATGTGCGAAACTGACCGCTATCGCGATTTTCCCGAGATCGCAGCCGGCCAGAACCTGGATTTGTCAAGCCGCACAAGTTTTTGAGGGATCAGAGTAAAGCGGGGATGAAGATCGAGAGCGTATTTAAAATCCCTGCTCGATTCCCTCGGCAGGATCCGAGCATGATCGGCAACGTCATTTTAAAGACTTTCCGTCATGCTGGCCGTGCCCGAAGCTGGGGCGTGGGGGTTTGTTGTGGATATTTTGACGGGCCTGGTGATTTGGGCTGCGGAGGCGATGACGCTTGCTGTGCTTCTCTGGTCACGCTGGTTCTATGAGCGAGAACGCTTTTACCTGAGTTGGGGTGGCGGTTTTGCGCTCCATGGGCTGGGTGTGACGCTGCTGGCCCTGCGCGGCTATATCCCCGACTTCGTATCGATCGAGATCGCCAATACTGTCGTCTTCACGGGCGTCGGCTTTTGGATCGCCGGTTTTCTGCAGTTCGATGGCAAATCAGTCGGAGGATTTGTCGCCATTCCGGCACTCATCTGGATCGCTGGCATGTTTCTCGACCCGGTGCGCGAGAGCTTCCCTAACCGCGTCGTCCTCTACAACGGCGCGGCCATAGTCGGCTATGCGATCCTGATCGGCATACTTGTGCGAAACAACGGCCCCTCCCGCTCGACCCGCCGCTTCCTGGCGTTCTTGATCGGCATCCAGCTTCTCGCAAACGGGATCAGCGCCGTATTGGCGATCATGCGTCCCCCGGTGTCCTTCGCGTCCGCCCCGAATGCCGCGCTCCTCTTTTTTCCCGCCGCCTTCTGCTTCATCGCCTTCGTCGCCGGCACTGCAAGGCTGCTGACGGAACGCTCGGAGGAAAAGCTGAAGGCATTGGCGCTCACCGACCCGCTGACGGGCGCGCTCAACCGGCGCGGCCTGATCGACGAATTCCACGGGCTCTGCGGCGTTCAGAGGAGTGACAGGCCACTGATCGCCATGCTGCAGTTCGATCTTGACTGCTTCAAACAGATAAACGACCGCTGCGGCCATCAGGCGGGCGACGCCGTTTTGGTCGCTTTCTCGATGGTCGGCCAGACGTCGCTGCGAGGCCGCGGTTCGTTCGGCCGGATGGGCGGCGAGGAATTCGCGTCCATCCTGCGGGTGGGCGATATGGTGGAGGCAGCCAGCATCGCGGAAGCAATCCGGCTCACGCTAAAGCGACAGACGATCAACGCCGGCGACCACCAGATCAAGGTCACGGTGAGTGTCGGGATCGCCCTTGCAGTGGCCGACAATGCCGATCTCGATCTCCTGTTCACCGCGGCCGACCGGGCTCTCTATACCGCAAAGGAGTGCGGCCGCGACCGCACCGCGATCGATACCGGCATAGAAGCCTTCATCGTTCCCGCCGTCGATCGGCAGGGCGAAGTCGAATCCCCGACCGACCTGCGCGCCGACCGCCAAGTGGTAGCGCTCAAACAACTGGCCGCCCTCGGCCAGCGCTGACCTCTTGCCCTTCGCCTCCGGACGCCCACATTCCGGTGATGGGCAAAGCGTTGCGGAGGATGCATCATGCGGACGGGACTTTTCAGTGGAGTTGTATTTTCCTTGGTGCTTTGGGCTGCGCCGCTGCCGGCCCAGCAAGCATCCGACACCGTGGCGCCGGAACGGGCGACGGGCTTCACCGCTGCAAAACGCGTAGAAACAAGGGGCTTCATGGTCGCAGCGGCCAATCCGCTCGCCGCAGAGGCAGGCCGCGAGATCATCGCCAACGGCGGCAATGCGATTGATGCCATGGTCGCCGTCCAGACGGTGCTGGGGCTCGTGGAACCGCAGAGCTCCGGCCTCGGCGGCGGCTCCTTCCTCGTCTATTACGATGCGGGATCCGCTAAGCTGACCACGTTCGACGGCCGCGAGACCGCGCCGATGGAGGCGACACCAAAACTCTTCCTCGATGCGCAGGGCCAGCCGCTGAAATTCATGGACGCCGTGGTCGGTGGGCGTTCGGTCGGCACGCCCGGCACAGTGCGCCTGCTCGAAGACGTGCACAAACGTTATGGGAAAGCGGAGTGGGCCAGTCTTTTCCGACCGGCAGAAAAGCTTGCGGCGGAGGGCTTTTCCGTTTCTCCCCGCCTTGCCTCACTCCTTGCGGCCGAAGGCGAGCGACTGAAGAAATACGACGGGCCCCGGGGTTATTTCTACGATGCCGCCGGAGCGCCGTTAAAAGCCGGAATGACGCTGAAGAACCCGGACTATGCCGATACGCTGAAGGCGATTGCATCGGGCGGCGCCGATGCCTTCTATAAGGGGCCAATTGCAGAGGCCATCGTGAAGACCGTTCGCGAGGCCACGGGCAATCCGGGCGTGCTGTCGCTTACCGATCTCGCCAATTACCGGATCAAGGAACGAGAGGCCGTCTGCTTCAACTATCGCGCGCTGGATGTCTGCGGAATGGGGCCTCCCTCCTCCGGTGCGGTTGCCATCGGGCAGATGCTCGGCGTCATCGAAAATTTCGACGTAAAGGCGCTCGGGCCGCAGAATGTGGAAAGCTGGCGGATCATCGGCGATGCCCAACGCCTGGCCTTCGCTGATCGGGAGCGCTATCTCGCCGACGCCGATTTCACACCTCTGCCAATCAAGGGCCTCCTCAAGAAGGATTATCTCGGCAAGCGCGCCAACCTGCTCGACGGCGGCAAGCCGCTTGCCGCCGATGCGGTGAAGGCCGGCGAGCCGGAATGGGACCATGCCCTGCTCTTCGGCCGCGACGGGGCGATCGAACTGCCCTCCACAAGCCATTTCGTGATCGTGGACAAGGAAGGCAATGTCGTCTCCATGACCACGACCATCGAAAGCGGCTTCGGTTCGCGGCTGATGACGAACGGCTTTCTGCTCAATAACGAACTCACCGACTTCTCCTTCAAGACCCATGACGGCAGCCTGCCGGTCGCCAACCGCGTCGAGCCCGGCAAACGGCCTCGTTCGTCCATGTCGCCGACGATCGTCATGAAGGAGGGCAAGCCGCTGCTCGCCATCGGCTCGCCGGGCGGCAGCCAGATCATCGGCTACGTCGCGCAAGCGCTCATTGCCTATATCGACTGGGGCATGCCGGTGGAGCAGATCGTCGCGCAGCCGCATCTCATCAACCGGTTCGGCACCTACGACATCGAAGCCGGGACCGACGCCGAGAAGCTTGCCGAGCCGCTGAAGGCGCTTGGATACGAGGTAAAGGCCGGCGAGATGAATTCCGGCCTGCATGCGATCGAGATCACCGCAAATGGACTGGCCGGCAGTGCCGATCCTCGCCGCGAGGGAGCCGCGGTCGGCCACTAGCGGCTTTCGCGGCAGAAGAGATTGCGATAGGCATCGGGCATGACAGCACTGCCCGATTTCCTCCGCATCGACCTGAAAGTCCGCCGCGTCTTTCTCGACGGCCGCAACCCGGCATTTTACAGTAATCCCAACCGCGTCTATGCGGCTCTCCACGACCACTGCCCGACCTTCTATTGGATGGAGCAGAAGCAATGGTTCTTCACCGGTTACGACCACGTGAACGCGCTTCTACGTGACCGGCGATTCGGTCGCCAGATCCTACATATCGCCGGCCGCCAGGAGCTTGGCTTACCGGAGCCAGAGCTGCATCTGAAAAATTTCGATCTGGCCGAGCGTCATTCCCTGCTGGAGCTTGAACCGCCGGAGCACACGCGGCTGCGCACGCTCGTCAATCGCGCCTTCGTTTCCCGACACATCGAAAAGCTCCGGCCGGAAATCGCGGACCTTGCGGAGCGGCTGATCGAAGGGTTCGAGAAGGAGGGCGAGACGGAACTCCTGTCCTCCTTTGCCGACATCATTCCGGTTACCATGATCGCCCGAATGATCGGGATTCCGGACGAGATGGGGCCGCAACTTCTCAAGTGGTCGCATGCCTATGTGGGCATGTACATGTTCAAGCGCAGCCGCGAGGACGAATACGCCGCAGACCGTGCCGCTAAGGAATTCGCCGATTACGTCAGGCGACTGATCGCCGAACGGCGCCGTCAGCCGCGAGAAGACCTTCTGACTCACATGATCCACACCGAGCACAAGGGCCAGTACCTCACCGATGACGAACTGGTATCGACGACCATCGTGCTCCTGAACGCCGGGCACGAGGCGACGGTCCACCAGATCGGCAACTCGGTTCGCGTAATCCTGGAAAGCGGGCTGCCGGCGACCGATCTCTTCCGCGACGAGACGGCAACGGAACGGACGGTCGAAGAGACGCTGCGCATCTGCGCGCCGGTGCATATCTTTCAGCGTTGGGCTTTGGAGGACGTCGAAATCGACGGCGTCACATTCAAACGTGGCGACAAGGTAAGCCTCATCCTCGCCGCCGCCAATCTCGATCCGGCAAAGTTCCCAAATCCGCTGGCCTTCAAACCAGACCGGCAGGAGGCGCCGAACCTTTCGTTCGGCGCCGGCATCCATTTCTGCATCGGCGCGCCATTGGCAAGGCTGGAGTTGAATACCGTACTGCCGATCCTCTTCCGGCGGCTGCCGGGGCTCAATATCGCCAAGCCGCCGTCGGTCAAGGATGTCTACCACTTCCACGGGTTGGAAAGACTTGATATTTCGTGGGGACCTTGATCAGGCCGCGGCCGTCTCCGCTCCGACCCCGTAACGAGAAGCCGGCTTGCTGAGTGACAGATGCGGTTGCAATTCGCCTCGGGCCTTTTCAAAGCTGTCATAGAGTGTCTTGTCCGAAAGCGACGGGATGGTGACCAGTTCGCCCTGATCAAAACCGGCCAGCGCGGCATCGACCAGATCGCCGACATTCATCACCATGTTCGGATCCATGTTGTCGAACGATCCGCCGACACGATCGAATATTTCCGTCCGGGTGAGCCCCGGTAGAACCGCCTGGACACGCACACCGGTCCCCGCCAGCTCGGTGGCCAGCGATTCCGTCAGGCTCAGAACAAAGGCCTTGCTTGCCGTATAGGTGCCGCTGAAGACCTGAGGCCATAGCGCAACCACCGAGGCCGTAATGACGATGGCACCCCTGCCGCGACCGACAAATGCCTGTGCTGCGGCAACCGCAAGCCGATTTGCCGCCGTGACATTGAGATTGACCATCTGATCGAGATAGTCGAGCTCGGTCTTGAGCAGCGGGCCTTTAGGGCCGATGCCGGCATTGTTGACGAAAAGTGTGATCGAATCGTCCCGCCGCATGCGCGTCTCGACCGCCGCGACATCCCCGCGCTGCGTCAAATCGGCGCGAAGCACGTCTGCCTTCACACCGGTCTCGCGTGACAGACGCGCGGCGGCAGTGTTCAGACGATCTTCGTCGCGGGCAACAAGGACGAGGTCGTAGCCGCGGCGGGCCAGCCGCTCGGCATAAGTCGCGCCGATGCCGGAGGATGCGCCGGTCACCAAGGCGGTTCCGAGTTTCAAGGTTTCAGTCATTTGCTCATCTCCTGATATGGATTTTACTGGCATATGCCACTAAATAGATGAAAACGACCAGACGGCTGTGCAAGAGGCACCAAGACTTTTTATTGGCGGTAGCAGAGGCCGGGAAAATCGGGCACTATCCGCGGCGACGAAACAGATATCCCATGACGAAAAAAGATCAGCTCCAGGACGGTATCTGGCTTCACTGCAGCAACAGCGCAGTACGCCGCGCCGCCAGACAACTTGGCCAACTCTATGAAGATGCCATGGGGGATTCCGGCCTTAAGGGCACCCAATTCTCACTCATATCGCAGATCGCCCGCTCCGGCGAGCCAACTCTGAAAGGCCTCGCGGAAACCATGGTCATGGACCTTTCCGCGCTTGGACATACGCTGAAACCGCTTATCCGCGACGGGTTTGTCGAACTTGCACCCGACCAGAAGGACCGTAGGGTGAAGCGGGTGCGGCTGACGACCGCCGGCGCAGCAAAGCAGCGGGACCTAACCGCCCGTTGGCAGGTTGCCCAGGATCACTTTGACGAAGCTTTTGGCAAGGAGAGGTCCGAGGAGTTCCGGCGCAGCCTTGCCTTCATCTCCTCGCCAGAATTCGCTAAGGCTTTCAACAAAGAAGGAAATCCGCCTCCTAGACCCTGATCACATAGTCCTTGCGAGTCGTTTCAATCACTTCCCAGGTTCCGTTGAAGCCGGGTCTCAGTACCATGCTGTCGCCCGCTTTCAACTGGACGGCCTCGCCGCCATCCTCCGTCACGATCGAATGACCTGAGCGAATGTGGAAATATTCCCATTCGTCGTAAGAGATCCGCCACTTGCCGGGCGTTGCCTCCCATATGCCGGCATAGAGGCCGCCATCGGCCTCTTCGAGATTCCATGTGCGAAGGGTGGGGCTGCCGGAAATGACCCGGTCGGGCTCCGGAGCGCCCTCCTCCGCCTCGATCGCAGCAGCGTCGAAAGTCAGCCAGAATGCCATTTTTTCCTCAGATCTTCGACAAAGCCTGTTCGAGATCGGCGATAATGTCGGCAGCATCCTCGATGCCGATCGACAGCCTCACCACGTCCGGACCGGCGCCGGCGGCGATCTGCTGTTCTTCGGTCAGTTGTCGGTGGGTCGTGGAAGCCGGGTGGATGACCAGCGAACGGGTGTCGCCGATATTGGCCAGATGGGAGAAAAGCTGCAGGCTTTCGACAAAGGTCTTGCCCGCCTCGTAGCCGCCTGTGATGCCGAAGGTGAAGACCGAACCGGCGCCTTTCGGCGAATACCGCGTCTGCAGGGTGTGGTTCGGATCGTCCTCCATACCGGCATAGCGAACCCAGGCAACCTTCGGATGCCCCTTCAGCCATTTGGCGGCGGCGACTGCATTGTCGCAATGCTTCTGCATGCGCAAAGGCAAGGTTTCGATGCCGGTCAGGATCATGAAGGCGTTGAAAGGCGAGATCGCGGGGCCGATATCGCGCAGGCCCAGCACGCGGCAGGCGATGGCAAAGCCGATATTGCCGAACGTCTGATGCAGCACGACACCGGCATATTCCGGCCGCGGCTCCGAAAGCATCGGATAGTTGCCCGATTTCGACCAGTTGAACGTGCCTCCGTCGACGATCACGCCGCCCATGGAGTTGCCATGGCCACCCATGAACTTGGTCAGCGAATGGACGACGATATCGGCGCCGTGTTCGAGCGGCCGGACCAGATAGGGCGTCGCCATCGTGTTGTCGACGATCAGCGGAATGCCGCGCCGCTGCGCCACCTCGGCGATTGCCGCGATATCCACGAATGTGCCGGCGGGATTGGCGAGACTCTCGATGAAGATTGCGCGGGTGCGGGCGTCGATCTGGCTGTCGAAGCTTGCCGGATCTTCCGGATCGGCCCAGCGTACATGCCAGTCGAAATTCCTGAACGCATGGCCGAACTGGTTGATTGACCCGCCGTAAAGTTTTCGCGCAGCGACGAAATTGTCGCCCGGCTGCATGATGGTGTGGAAAGTCAGCATCTGCGCCGCATGACCAGACGCGACCGCGAGCGCCGCAGTGCCCCCCTCGAGTGCCGCCACCCGTTCCTCCAGCACCGACTGGGTCGGGTTCATGATGCGGGTATAGATATTGCCGAACTGCTGCAGGCCAAACAATGCCGCGGCGTGATCGGCATCGTTGAACACGAAAGATGTGGTCTGGTAGATGGGCGTCGCCCGCGCGCCCGTCGTCGGATCAGGCTGTGCGCCCGCGTGAACTGCCAGAGTTGAAAAGCCCGGATTGCTTGTCGGCATAGTCTCTCTCCCTCAATGTCTCTCGTATCTTTTCCAAGCCCTGTTGTCAGGCTTCCCAAAAACCAAACTGGTTGATCTTGGTCAACGACTGCTGTTCTTGTGGGCCTATCCTCTCGACAATAGAGAGGAGAATACCATGACCGATCAAGCCCCTATCCGCCATGAAAGCCTCGCTTCCAGAATTGCCCGCTGGTGCTCCTCGGCGTGGGACACGGTCGAGGAGGCAAAGATCCTCGCAAGCCTTGATAACGAGATGGTCGAAATGCTCGCGCGTGACAACGCACTGTCGAAGGACGAATTTGTTTCTCTGATCCGTCGCGGACCCCATGCGGCAGACGAAATGCTAACCCTCATGCGGGTTCTGAATATCGATCCGGAAGAGGTAAGGCTCCTGGAACCCCTGGAACTCCGGGAAATGCACATCAACTGCTCGAACTGCGGAGAAAAGAGCCGCTGTCGCAGGGAACTGGCCGACGGAACTGCCGCCATCGATTTCGCGAGCTTTTGCGGCAATGCCGACCATCTCAACGAGATGCGCGCCCGGCCGGAACTGTTGGCGGACTGATACCGTCAGGCGATAAGCCGTGGATATTCGATCGCCGGGCATCGGTCCATTACGACCTTGATGCCGGCCGCTTCCGCCTTTGCCGCCGCCCTGTCGTCCCGTACGCTGAGCTGGCCCCAGATGACCTTGGGCTTCGTTTCAAGGGCGATGGCCTCGTCGACGACGCCATCCAAATACTCGGCGGCGCGGAAGACGTCGACGAGGTCGACCGGTTGCGGCACGTCGCCAAGGGTCTTGTACACCGTCTGACCGAGGATTTGCTTGCCTGCCTGACCTGGATTGACCGGATATACCGTGTATCCCTTGCCGAGCAGGAACCCCATAACACGATTGCTTGGCCGGTCCGGATTTGGCGAAGCCCCCAGAAGAGCGATCGTCCTGGTGTGCTTGAGGATTTCGGCAATATATCCGTTATCATAATGGTCGTGGTTCATGACGGCAGCTCCGGTGATGAAACGCCTCTGGCGGCGCGGTCGCTTCCGTCTATGTATGGCTCTATCTCTGTAAATGGGATGCAGGTCATGAAAAAAATTCTCACAAGCCTTGCGATCGCCTGCGCCGTCGCCGTTGCGTCGGCCGAACCCGCCTTTTCTATCTCGCGCTATAATTCGGCAGGCATGTCCTGCGCCGCAGTGCAACGTGCGATCGACCGGGAGGGCGCGGTCATCCTGCGTTATCCTTCCCGAAACGTACGCGGGATGACCCTTTACGACCGCTATGTTGCAGACAGCGGCTTCTGCGATGGCCACGAATTTGCAGATCGCGTCACCGTCCCGACGATGGACACTCCTCGCTGCCCCGTGCGCGCCTGCAAAAGGCGCCCCGGTCCCGAAGACTGTTTTCCGCTGCAGCCGGGATGCACCCGGTTCTGACCGGAGGATGGCAGACAGGCCGTGTTCAATAGATGTTCTCGCAATTTTCCGCTTCCGTACGAAGCATATTAGAAGCATCTTATAGTTGAATTAGGCGCACCTACTATTCATCACCCGTGAAAAATCATAGTCATTGCTTTTTTGGCCGACATTTTCTTGATGCGCAAAAATAATACTTATTCACAAGGCGTTGACAGAAAATGCGATGTTCACCTCTTTTGCCGATAGCCTGCTATCGGTTTCCGCGGCGCCTCGACGATCTGTGCCCACAGGTTGTATGCAGCATCAAGCCGAAGGTTCTTCGTTCCAGCCGCAGATGTTCCGTTGCCGCAACGGCATCTCTCAGCAAAAACCCACATCCGACCTAAAGCAGCCTGCAAAAGCAGTTCCTATACCATCTGCCGCAACGAGGCCTGCATGCGAAGATTGAGTGTGGTAAATAGATACCCTACCGATAAACCATTGAAATGGTTATAATTATTTTTTCTAAGTCAAGATCGGCTGCCTTGACGCATCCTTATCTCACCGGTATAAGCCGCCACAGATTGCGGACCCCTGTGGCCCGCATTCTTTTTGGCGGTTCTGCCGTCGAACCAAGCAACAAGAAACGCCCTGTATCCGATATCGGATGTCACGGGTCCAGACGAAAGAGAAAACCATGTCAACCTTCGTTCAGAAGCCCGCCGAGGTGGAGAAGAAGTGGGTGATCATCGACGCCGAAGGCCTCGTAGTCGGTCGCCTCGCCACCATCGTAGCAAACCGCCTGCGCGGCAAGCACAAGGCCACTTACACCCCTCACGTCGATGACGGCGACAACGTCATCGTCATCAATGCGGAAAAGGTTGCCCTCACCGGCAAGAAATATTCCGACAAGACCTATTACTGGCACACCGGTTACCCGGGTGGCATCAAGGAGCGCACTGCGCGCCAGATCATCGAAGGCCGCTTCCCGGAGCGCGTCATCGAAAAGGCCGTTGAGCGCATGATTCCCCGCGGCCCCCTCGGTCGTCGCCAGATGAAGAACCTGCGCGTTTACGCCGGTTCCAACCATCCCCACGAAGCCCAGCAGCCGGTCGCTCTCGATGTGGCCTCGCTGAACAAGAAGAATGTAAGGAGCGCCTGATCATGGCCGATCTCTCCTCTCTGAAGGATCTCGCTCCGGCGGCCGAAAGCCAGGCTCCGGTTCACGTCCGCAAGGTCGATAATCTTGGCCGTTCCTACGCGACCGGCAAGCGCAAGAACGCAGTCGCCCGCGTTTGGGTCAAGGCTGGTTCCGGCAAGATCATCGTCAACGGCAAGGACTTCTCGGCTTATTTTGCCCGTCCGGTCCTGCAGATGATCCTGCAGCAGCCGATCGTTGCAGCTGCCCGCACCGGCCAGTTCGACATCATTGCGACCGTCACCGGCGGCGGCCTCTCCGGTCAGGCTGGCGCTGTGCGCCACGGCCTTTCCAAGGCTCTCACCTATTTCGAGCCGGGCCTGCGTTCGGTTCTCAAGAAGGGTGGCTTCCTGACCCGCGATAGCCGCGTTGTCGAGCGTAAGAAGTACGGCAAAGCCAAGGCTCGCCGTTCCTTCCAGTTCTCCAAGCGCTAATCGTCTCTGGATCTTGCACTTTCAAAAGGCGGGGCTTCGGTTCCGCCTTTTTTTCATTTGGGGCTTTTGACATCTCTTCAGATCGGCAGTTCGGTCGTCGACTTCAGTTCGCGCAGGACGAAGCTGGAAACCACGTTGCGCACATGCGGATTGCGCATCAGATGGCGAGTCATGAAGGCTTCATAGGCTTCGACATCGCTTGCCCTGATCTTCAGCATGTAGTCGAACGTTCCAGACAGCGCATAACATTCCATGATCTCCGGCCGATCGCGCACGACGTTCGCAAAAGCTTCGATGGCCTCCTCGTGGTGATCCTCCAGAGTCACATGGGCGATGATGCAGAGCTTGAGATCGAGCTTGGCAGGATCAAGAAGGGCAACCCGCTTTCTGATCACACCATCTGCCTCCAGTTCCTGGATCTTACGCCACGCGGTGCTTTGCGACATCCCGGCTTTCTCTGCCAACTCGGCAAGCGAGAAACCGCCTCCTGCCTGCACGAGCTGAAGGAGTTTTCGGGCGACCTTCAAAGTTTCTTTCATTCTGGCGCCTCCTTTCGGGATATTTTCCCATCCTTGCATCATAAACCGGCAAAACTGAAATGTTTATCCGTGTTTTCCGGGATATAGTGGTGACAGCAGGCTAAGGCTGGAGGAGCCCGGCTGCGGGATCGAATCGGGAGGCGCTCATGCCCAAGGAAAGCACCTATACGGCGAAGCTGCCGGATGCGGACGGTACCTATCATTACACGACCGAAGAAGATGGGATCTGGAGCGAACTCTACCAACGCCAGATGACGCTGCTGGCCGACAAGGCCTGTAAGGAATATCTGGATGGGGTAAACCTGCTCGGCTTGAAGCCGGACAAGGTTCCTCAGCTTCACGATATCAACCGACGCCTCAACGAAACCACCGGCTTCGGCGTGGAAGGCGTGCCGGCACTTATCCCGCCGTCGCGCTTTTACGAATTGCTGTCGCAAGGCAAGTTTCCGCTGGCGACCTTCATCCGCCGCCGGGAGCACATCGACTACATCGAAGAGCCGGATATCTTCCATGAGGTCTTCGGCCACTGCCCTCTGCTGACGAACCAGAGCTATGCCAATTTCGTTCGCCGCTTCGGTGAGAAAGCCGTCGGGCTCGGCAAGGGATATTCCTGGCACTTGTTCCGGATATTCTGGTTCACTGTCGAATTCGGTCTCATCGACACGCCGCAGGGACGCCGCTGCTTCGGCGCCGGCATCGTCTCTTCTCCCAACGAGACGCGGGCAGCGATGGAAGGAAGGGAAACCGAATTCCGCCCCTTCGACCTGATGACGGTGCTTAGGACGCCCTATCGAATCGATATCGTCCAGCCGATCTACTACGTCATCGACAGCTTCGCGCAGCTGGAAGCAATCATTGAGGAGGATATCGGCGCTCGCATCAGAGACGCCAAGGCCCTTGGCGATTTTCCGCCCGCCTTCGAGGCCAAGGCCTCCTAAGCATGCCACTTTTATCAGAAGGAGGCTTGCCTTGTCGGCCCTCATTGGCCAACGTCCCCCAAATGATGGAGGGACGCAATGGTGGAAAAGTCGATTGATCACGCCTTCACGGCAACCAGCCTTACCTCTGCCGCGACCGATCCCACCTTTGCCGGCGCGCTATCCTTCATGCGGCGGCGCTTCACGAAAGATCTGGCGGGTGCCGATGCGGTGGTGTGGGGCATCCCCTTTGATGCGGCGACCTCCAACCGGCCGGGCGCACGCTTTGGACCGCAGGCGATCCGCCGGGCCTCTGCGATCTTCGACAACGACCCCCAGTATCCGTTCTCTCGCGATCTCTTTTCGGAAATGGCGGTGATTGACTATGGCGACTGCCTGCTCGACTACGGGAACCATCAGAAGACGCCGGCGGCAATTGAGGCCCAAGCGAATGTGATCCTCGACGGCGGTGCTTTCCTGCTGACGCTCGGAGGCGACCATTACATCACCTGGCCGCTGCTCAAGGCGCATGTGGCCAGGCACGGCCCTCTTGCCCTTGTCCAATTCGATGCTCACCAGGATACGTGGCTCGACGACGACCGTCGTATCGACCACGGTTCTTTCGTAGCGCGGGCAGTGCGCGACGGCGTTATCGATGCCACGCGCTCGATCCAGATCGGCATCCGCACCCATGCCCCGGAAAATTTCGGCATCCGCCTCCTCTATGGCCATGAGATCGAGGAAATGAGTGCAGCCGAAATCGCCGCGACGATTCTCGACCATACCGGTGGAAAACCGGCCTATCTCACCTTCGATATCGATTGTCTCGACCCTGCTTTTGCGCCAGGCACCGGAACGCCCGTAGCCGGCGGTCCCTCGAGCGCCAAGATCCTCTCGGTTCTGCGCCAGCTCGGCGGCCTCGATATCCGTGGGGCGGATGTGGTTGAAGTCGCGCCCGCCTATGATCATGCCGATATCACCGCCATTGCCGGAGCGACCGTTGCGATGTATATGCTCGGGCTTCGCGCGGAGCGGCAGGCACTGCGTTAAACTTCTGAATCAAGCGGCTGGTAAACTGAATCCGGCCGTCAAGCCAAGGCACTGACATCACAGGATAAAGACAATGGCAGCGAAAATCTTCATCGATGGCGAACACGGCACCACGGGACTGCAGATCCGCACCCGCATGGCCGGCCGCCGCGACGTCGAACTGCTGTCGATCCCGGAAGCCGAGCGGCGCAATGCCGCGATGCGCGAGGATCTCCTGAACAGCGCCGACATCGCCATTCTCTGCCTGCCAGACGACGCCTCCCGCGAGGCCGTCTCCATGCTTTCCGGCAACAACAAGGTGCGGGTGATCGACACCTCGACGGCTTTCCGTGTCGATCCGTCCTGGGCCTATGGTTTTGCCGAGATGGATCAGGCTCAGGCCGACCGGATCAAATCCGCCCGTTTGGTTAGCAATCCGGGCTGCTATCCTACCGGCGCCATCGGTCTCATCCGGCCGTTGCGCGCTGCCGGCATCCTGCCGGACGGTTATCCGGTAACGGTCAACGCCATCTCCGGTTATACCGGCGGCGGAAAGCAGATGATCGCACAGATGGAGAATCCTGACCATCCGGAGGCTATCAGGGCCAATAACTTTCTCTATGGCCTGCCGCTCAAGCACAAGCACGTGCCGGAGATGAAGGTTCACGGCCTGCTCGATCGCCCGCCGCTGTTTTCGCCGTCCGTCGGTCGCTTTGCGCAAGGCATGATCGTGCAGGTACCGCTCTTCCTGGAAGACTTGAAGGGTGATGCGACGGTTGAGGGCATCCACAGAGCGCTTGTCGAGCACTATGCCGGGCAGGCCATCGTTACGGTCGTCCCGCTCGAAGAGAGCAAGGCGCTTCCTCGCGTCGATGCGGAAGAACTGGTCGGCAAGGACACGATGAAGCTCTTCGTGTTCGGAACGCCGGGCGGTGCGCATGCCAACCTCGTCGCACTGCTCGACAATCTCGGCAAGGGCGCTTCGGGTGCGGCCGTTCAGAACATGGATCTGATGCTCTCGGCCTGATGATCGGCAGCATTCCTTTCCTCTTGGAATGGCAGATCGAAGGCGCCCGCCAAATTGCCGATACTATCGTCGGCACCGTCTACGAAGTGACGCGTGCCGGCGGCGAACTCGATATCGTCAAGGTCCTTAAACCCAGAGCATTGGAAGACAATCTTCGCGGCGCCGATTTTCTTGCGTGGCGCGATGGTGTCGGCTGCGTTCGGCTGATCGGGCGCTCCGGCAACATCCTGTTGATGGAACATGCCGGCGGGGCGACGCTCCGCGATCATCTTGTCGCTCACAGCGACCGCGACGCCACCCGGATCGCCAGCGAGGTGCTGACGGAATACCACCGCCCATCGGACACACCGCCACCCGCTAGCCTGCAGCCGCTGTCCCGTTACTTCGCAAGCCTGTTCAACAAGGCAGAAGCCGACCGCCACCTTGGTATTGCCAGCCCCTTCGTAGAGGCAGCCGCTATCGCGGAAGACCTAATCGGCAATCAGCAGGACATCAAACCGCTGCACGGCGACCTGCACCACGAGAACATTATGCTTGGGCCACGCGGCTGGCTGATCATCGATCCGGCCGGCCTGATCGGCGACGCCGCGCTCGATGTCGCCAACATGTTTTCCAACCCGCTCGACCGTTTCGACCTGACACGCAGCGAGGAACGCATCGCCTCGATGGCGGAGGCGTTCTCAGGAACGCTGAGGCGCGATGTCCGCACCATCCTCCGTTATGGCTTTGCCTATGGCTGCCTTTCCGCCGCGTGGCACTACGAAGACGGCAATGCCAAAGATTGCGAAGACGAGCTTGCCGTCGCAGCAGCGATTCGCAGCGTGTTGCGGCAGGCCTAGGCGATCCGCCTTGCCGGTCCGAATGTCTGTTTCAGACCAAGGTTGAGCGCGAGCCTCTCATCCGCTCCGTGTACGGCAGCGAACAGCAGACCGGCGAGAAACGTGAAATGGTCCACGAAGAAGCCGAACTCCGCCTGATTGCCTTCCCAATGGCTCGGCCCGTGAAAGGCGAATGCCAGAAAGATGACATAGATGCGCGCAAGCAGGGCCGCCTGCGAAAAGAAGGCCCCGGTCAGGAAAGCAACAGCCAATCCCGCTTCGAAGATCGCAGCGGACCATGCGAGGACGAGCGGAAACGGAAAACCGGCGCCGGCGATATAGCCCGCCGTCGACGGCATATCGAAGAATTTGAAGCTCGTCGCCATGACGAACAGGCCGCCGAAAATCAGCCTTGCAACGAGAACCGCGATTGTCCTTGCCATTGTCCTGCCCTCTCTCCTTGGTGCAGCCGTGCGGCCATGCCCCAAGGACGGGCGGTCGGAAGATTTACCGACAGTCGGGTTGAGACAATTGCCAAAAACGGGCCATTGGGTGATGCCCCGTCCCAGCTTCAGGCTGCCTGCAGGATGTGAATGCCGTGGGTTTCGGTCAACGCCATGATCCGCTCGATTACCTCCGGCGTTGGCGGGCCTGCCGGCGGTTCATGGCTTGCGGCGGCTTCGAAGAAACCCATCATCCCGTCATCAACGATGGCCATCATTATTGCCGGCTTGGAAGAGGAATTACGATAGGCATGCGGCGCATGGGTAGGAATGGTGACGACATCGCCGGCCACAGCTTCGACTTCGGCGGGCTTTCCGTCCACCATACTCCATATGGTCATAGTACCCTCCAGAATGCGGAAGATTTCCGGAGAGGCGTGCATATGCGGCGGCGTGCCGCTTCCCGGCGGCACCAGCACGTCGATGACGTTGAACCCGGTGCCTTCCAATTTGCCTCGCTTCATCACCTGGTCGCCCATGACCCAGAAGACGCCGGCGCTCGCGGCCGAATGGACCCTTACGGAAAAATTGTCATTCATCTCTTTCGTCCTTCGATATGCGCCCTTCCCGTCTTGCCGCATCGAGCAGAGCGCCAATCGCCCATGCAGCCGCTCTTCCCGCCTCCTCGCCGGATAGCCCCCAATAATCCTTCATGGTTTGCCAGGCCGTAGCACTGAAAAGCAGCTGGACCGTCGCCTCCAGCTGTCGCGCCCGTTCGGGTTGGAGAAGGCTCGACACGTCCGAGAGACTTCTTTTGAAGGCTGCCTGCCGCTCGTCGTTGGCCTGCAGCCGCATCTGTCGGCCCGGGCCGCTCGCATGGGATGCGCGCACGATGCCTTCGATGCCATCCAGCGATGCGAAGAGTGCCGGCGGCAGATCGACGAGATCGCGCTCGCTCTCGGGCCAGAAGCGCACGCCGAGCGAGGCATTGGTGCTCTGCCAGAAGGCCGAGAGCAGATCCTCTTTGGTCGGAAAATGACGAAAGATGGTCCGGCGATTGACGCCACTCACCTCCGCCAGTTCGTCGAATCCGAGAGCGCTGTCCGGATCGCTTTCCAGTATTGCCCTGACGCCGGCCAGGATGCGCTCTCGCGTCTGCTGTGCCTGTTCCGTCCGTAGCGGACTTTCGTATTTTGTCACTTTCAGTGTATTCATGTCATTTATAATGACACGAATATCGAGCGCCGACAACCCAACAAATAAGGCGGACGGAAATAGATTTGCCCGCCTTGGAAAGGCCCTTTGATGATGGGAGATCAGCTGCGGGTAACGACCGCCGTTTCGGGAGGATATTCTCCGATGAAACCGCGCCAGTGGGCTATGGCAAATCCGAGAACGATCATGGCCATGGCCTGATGGGTAAGCGCCAGATGCATGGGAACCTGCATCACCAAGGTTGAAATCCCGATGAGCGCCTGGATGCCGACCAGCACGAAGAGCAGGATTGAACGGCGGGCATGGGTGCTGCCCGGCGCCTTGGAGAGCGAAACAATCATGTGAACGAGTGTGACGGCAAACAGCAGATAGGCGCCGCATCGATGCGCGAACTGCACCGTCTTCGGATTTTCGAAGAGGTTGATCCACCAGGGCTCTTGAATAAACAGGTCCCCAGGCACCAGCGCGCCGTCCATCATCGGCCAAGTCGTGTAACTAAGGCCGGCATCGAGACCTGCCACCAGGGCGCCGAGATAGATCTGAAAGAGAACGAGGAGAGCGATGCCACCCGCTGCCCAGACGGACTTTCCAGTCGGTGGCGCGTCATGGCTATGGGGCGACAGGCCACGCATAATCCAGACACAGGCGGCGAAGATCAGACAGGCAATCGTCAGATGCGTGGCGAGCCGGTATTGCGAGACGCTGACGAGTTTGCTGAGGCCGGAGGAGACCATCCACCAGCCGATAAAGCCCTGAAAACCGCCAAGTGCCAGGACGCCCACCAGCGGCCAGCGCAACCGCTTTTCAATGCGGCCCGTTAGCCAGAAGAAGAGAAGCGGAGCGGCAAAGACCACGCCGATGGAGCGGGCCAGGAAGCGGTGTGCCCATTCCCACCAGAAGATCGACTTGAATTCGTCAACCGTCATGTCCCTGTTGACCTGCTGGTATTGCGGAATGCGCTGATAAAGGCGGAACTCCTCCTCCCACTCCTCCGCCGAGAGTGGCGGTATCACCCCATGGATCGGCTTCCATTCGGTGATCGAGAGACCGGAATCGGTGAGCCTGGTCGCTCCCCCGACCAGGACCAGACAGAAAAGCGTGAAGATAACGACCCCCAACCAGATACGCACCGCCTTGCGGTCGCGCTCGAGGCGCTTCGTCTGTTTCACGACATCGATGATGACTGCGTTCGTCGCGGACATGGGATACTCCCGTCGCTCGTGGCGAAAAGACGTTCAGACGCCTTTTGTTCTTTGGCGTTGCTTTGCCTCATCGCCCCATGCAAAACAAGCCCCGACACTTTGCGGCATGCCGTCGCGGATAGGAGAAAACGTCTTGGTCCCGCGTTTGAGAAGTTTCATCGGTTCTATTCTCATCATCTTTCTGGTGGTCATTTATGCGTTGGCTGCCACGACCGTCGCCACCTTCATGCTCGCCACCTCGCCATGGTGGGTGCATTTTCTCTATTTCCTGTTCTCCGGCCTGCTCTGGATCCTTCCGGCCATGCTGATCATCAAGTGGATGGCAGGTCCCAGACCTCCCAGGGGCTGAATTTACGGGCGGTTAACCAGCCGCTGCGGTTTGTCCGCAAACCGGACCAAGGATAAACGGATTTTTGGCTCCTCCTCCCTATCGTGCCGGCAAAACGGCATCAGCGGGCGAAGCCATGCAGCAGCGGGGAACCCAATACAAAGAACAGATCGTTCCAATGCCTGTAGGCCCGGCTGCGGGCGACATGGTGCGGTTTGCCGATCTGACACTGCACGTCCTCGACAATCCACAGCCGATCGAAGCCGAGTGGCGCCGTCTGGAGAAGCAGGAAAAGAACTCCCTGCACCAAGGGTTCGATTGGTGTCTTGCCTGGACGCAGGCACACAAGAGCGAGCTCGCCATCCTTCAGGGTGTGGCCGAAGATCGGACGCATCTCATCCTGCCGCTCGAAATCGTCGCAGAAAAAGGCGTGAAGATCGCGCGCTTTCCTGGGGACCGGTTCAACAACCTCAATTCCGGCCTCTTCGCCAATCTCGCCGAGCCCGACACGGAGGAGCTTCAGAACTTTGTTCACGCCGTGCGGACGGCGTTAAAGGGCAAGGCCGATCTGATCGTCCTCGACAATATCCCGCTTGCCTGGCGCGGTACCCGGCATCCGCTTCGCGGACTGGCAACGACCGAAAACCAGAACCGCTCCTTCCAGCTTCCGTTGCTTGGCGATTTCGAGGCGACCATTGCGCAGCTCAACGCCAAAAGCCGTCGCAAGAAATTCCGCTCCTCAAGCCGCAAGCTCGAGGCAATCGGCGGGTATGATTACGTCTGCCCTGAAAGCAGCGCCGAAAAGCATGCGCTCCTGGATCTCTTCTTCCATCAAAAGAGCGAGCGGCTTGCGCAGTTCGGGCTGCCGGATGTGTTCCAGCCGGACGATGTCCGTCAGTTCTTTCACCGGCTGCTGGACGTGCCAGCCGTAGGTCTCGACACTCCGCTCAGTCTCTTTGCCATCCGTCTTCGTGGCGAACATCAAGGCCATGTCGCCGCCATCGCCGGTCTCTCCCGCAAGGGCGACCACGTCATCTGCCAGTTCAGTTCCATCGACGAAAGCATCTGCCCCGAAGCCAGCCCTGGCGAACTGCTGTTCTGGCTGACCATCGAACAATCCTGCCGCGAGGGCGCCGCAGTCTTCGATTTCGGCGTCGGTGATCAGCCTTACAAGCGAAACTGGTGCACGCAGGAAACCGTCCAGCACGACATCCTGCTGCCACTGACTTGGAAGGGATCGCTGCTGCGTCCACTGATGATGGGATTAACCAGGGGCAAGGCGACGATCAAACGCAATCCCCACCTCTACTCCCTGGTTCAGCGCTGGCGAGCAGGCCATAGCCCGAAAGGGCCAGCGCCAGCCTCGGAAGCGGAATGACCAATCAGGCCGCGCGGCGGCGACCGCGCCGCGGCGAATGCAGGTCCCCCGCTTCGCTCATGACCAACAGGTGCCGATAGCCGGCCATCTCGAAATCGGTGACGAGTTTCGCCACTTCGTCGTCCATGAAGCCCGGAACCGAGAGAATGATATCCGCAGTCTCATCGCGCGCCAGACGCGAAACGCCGGAAATCTCGGCAGGCCCGCATTCGACCAGCACCAGATCATAGGCGTCGGCCAGCGCATCGATGATCATCGTCAACCGATCGGCGCCGCGCATGGCCTTGCCCGGATCGGAAGCGCCATGTGGTATGATGTGGGCATCGGAGAGACGATCCCGGTGGATCGCGTCGCCGAACGCGGTCTCGCCGCAGAGCAGATCGGTAATGCCCGGTAGTTTCGGATTTTCGGCCATCAGGCGCGTCGGGCAGGCGGAACCGGTCATGTCGATCAGTGCCACGGTCCGCCCCTGTTCGGCAATCTCGCGGGCCAGCATCACGGTTGCCGTCGAACCTTCGTCACCGCCCGGTGAAATAGCGATCGCCACGGGAACATCGTAACGTTCAAGATAGCGGGCAACCGAGCCGATCGTGAAGCCTTCGTCCTGCGCTTCGACCTGCTCCACCCGCTCCTCCGCCGTCGTTGAGACGAATTTTTCCGAGACCTTGGCGCGTGCCTTGGCCGCGGCCTCGCGCACGTCGAAACGGGCGGCTTCGGCCTGCATCTGATGCACCGGCAAGGGGGAATCGGCGGGAGCGACGGCTGCGGGAACCGGTGCCGGCAAGGTTTTCGCCTCACGGTCAAACTCGACATCGCCCACACCGGAAGGCCGGAGCGCGCGGCCGCTGAAGAGCTCGATGATCATGACGATCAGGCATCCGAAAATGAACGTCGCGAGCGACACCACGGTGACGATCGGAATGATTTTCGGAAAATAAGGTTCGGACGGCTCCACAGCGCGGGAAACGATGCGCGCGTCGGCCGGGCTCGCATTGCTGTCGAGACGCGATGTCGCCTCGCGGAAACGGGCGAGATAGGTTTCGAGAAGCTGGCGCTGGGCAGTGGCCTCACGCTCAAGTGCCCGCAGCCCGACCTCCTCCTCTCCGGACTTGGCCGAATCTGCCTTGAGGCCGTTCAGCTGTGTCATCAACTGACGCTCACGCAGCCGCGCCACCTCCGCATCGTTTTCAAGACTGGCAAGTATCTTCTTGGTTTCACTGTCGATCTGCTGGCGAATGCCACCCAGCTGGGCGCGCAGGCCTTTCAGCCGCGGATGTCCCTCCAGCAATTGGGTGGATTGGTCGGATATCTGGGCCTGCAGATTGGCTTCAGCTTCCTTCAGGCGCTGGATGACCTGCGATCCTACGACGTCGGTCAGCGTATCGGATGCCCGTCCCGCTTTCAGCGCCGCGCGAACGTTTTCAGCCCGCGCTTCCGCATTGGCCCGCTCGGCCCGCACACGGGCGAGCTCGGTTGAAATGTCGTTGAGCTGCTGGGTGGAGAAGCTATTGGTCTCGGTCGTCTGGAAAAGGCCGTTGGAGGAGCGGTAGTCCGCGACTTTCTTCTCCGCCTCCTGAACCTTGCCGGTCAGCCGGACGATTTCCGGTTCGAGCCACCTTGCGGTCTCGGAATGGGTGTCCAGCTTTGCGCCGCTCTGAATCTCGAGATAGACCTCCGCCATCCTGTTGGGAATGTCGGCGGCGAGCCTCTGATCATGCGAAGAGAACTCGATCGCGATTACGCGGGAGTTTTCGACGGGATAGACCTGCAGCTTGTCGCGAAATTCCTGGATGACCCGGTCCTCGGCCTCGAGCGTCATCGGATCCTGTTTGAGGCCGATCAAAACCAGGGGATCGGGCAGCAGGGACTGGGCTGCCGGATCGAATTCCTTCAACTGGGCCAGCTTCAGCTCGCGGACCACGCGCTTGATGAGATCGCTCGACTGCAGGAGCTGCGCCTGGCTGGTGACGTTCAGCGAGTCGAGAACCGGATCGTTCGCCTGCGGCGCGCCCTCTCCTCCCGACAGGTTTGGCGAACGAGATTCTATGAGGAGCCGCGTCTCGCCTTTGTAGCTCGGCTTCATCAGGCTCGCCCCGACAAGGGCGACGGCAGCGGCTATGACGGTGGCGCCGATGATCCTGGCTTTGCGCTCCCATACGGCCGCGATAATCCGCCCGAGATCGATATCCACGTCCTGATTGCTGCCGTTTACGCCTGACATGATACGCTCCAACTACCGGTTTGGGCGGATGGTAAAGGATCATGGTAACGCGAGGGTTAATGGCGGTCCGGGCGACCGTTGCTCGTTAACGCTCGCGAAATTGCGCCGTTCTTTACCGGGCATTAACCCTAACAGACCGATAACGGACGCAATGGTATGAACAGCCGGAGCCCGGAACGCGAAAATGTCCTTCGCCCCCATCAGACACGTGACGGTCAAACACGTGCTTGTGCTCGCACTTGGCGTGGCAGCGACGGCACTGGCCGGCTGCACAAGCTATGCCCCGGCACCGAAAAGTTTTCAGGAGGCGACGATCCAGCCGTATCGGCTCGACAGCGGCGACCGGCTGCGCATCAGCGTCTTTGAGCAGCCGGGCCTGTCGAATTCCTATACGGTCGACCAGGCTGGCTACGTAGCCTTCCCGCTGATCGGCCAGGTCGCGGCCCGCGGCCAGACCTTGCCTGCGCTGGAGGGCGCAATCGCGTCCCGCCTGAAGCAAGGCTATCTGCGCGACCCCGACGTCACGATTGAGGTTGACCGTTATCGTCCCGTCTTCGTGATGGGCGAAGTGGGGCGGCCGGGGCAATATTCATATGTGCCCGGCATGACGGCCCAGAACGCCGTTGCAATCGCCGGAGGCTTCACCTCGCGCGGCAACCAGCGGGATGTGGATGTCACCCGCAAGATCAACGGACAGGTGATTACCGGCCGAACGACGATTGCCGCTCCGGTGCTGGCTGGCGATACGATCTACGTCCGCGAGCGGCTCTTCTGACGAACCAATGACGGAGAGCGCTCCCCTGCGGATACTCCATTGTTTCCGGTCTCCCGTCGGCGGGATCTTCCGCCATGTGCGCGATCTCGTCGAAGAACACCGGGCACTCGGCCACGAGGTCGGCATACTCTGCGACAGCTCGACCGGCGGTGCGCATGAGGACCGCCTCTTCGACAGCATAAGGCCGCAGCTTTCGCTCGGCCTGATCCGCATTCCGATGCGTCGCGCGATCGTTCCGTCGGATCTCGTGGCCATCTACAAGAGTTACAAGCACATCAGGAGCTTGCAGCCGGATATACTGCATGGGCATGGTGCCAAAGGCGGCGCCATTGCCCGGCTGATCGGCTCAGCACTGCGGGTAAACAGGTATCGCGTAGCCCGCCTCTATTCGCCGCATGGCGGCAGCCTGCATTTCGACCGGAACACCTTGTCTGGTCAGGTGGTGCTGCGGCTGGAACGTTTTCAGGAGCATTTTGGAGACGCGCTTGTCTTCGTCTGTGACTACGAAAGGCGGACCTACGAGAGGAAAGTCGGCAAGCCGCGCAAAATATCGCGGGTGATCTACAACGGCATCAAGGACGTTGAATTCGAAACAGTCGAAACAGACCCGGCCGCCCCGAATTTCCTTTATATCGGCATGCTTCGCGACCTGAAGGGGCCGGATGTCTTTATCGATGCCTTCGCTCGCACGGAACGGGCCGTCGGACGCCCCCTGTCTGCTCTCGTGGTCGGCGACGGACCCGACCGGGACCGCTACGCGGCGATGATGGCCGAGCGGGGGCTCGCACGGCGTATCTTGATGCGGCCGGCCATGCCGGCCCGCGAGGCCTTCGCGTTGGCGAAGATCGTCGTCGTCCCCTCGCGCGCCGAGGCCATGCCCTATATCGTGCTGGAGGCCTTGGCAGCCGGCAAAGCCGTGATTGCCTCGCGCGTCGGCGGAATTCCGGAAGTGCTGGGAGACGCAAGTGCCGCGCTCGCCCAACCCGGAGACGCGGAGGATCTCGCCCGCGTCATGAGAGAGGCGGTCGCCACGCCCGATTGGCGGGAGCACGTCATGCCAAAGCCGGACGCCTTCAAAGCAGTCTTTTCCGCCTCCGTCATGGCCCGGGAGATGCTCGGCCTGTACCATAATCTGCTGGGCTCGGACGCTTTGGCAGACTGGCGCTAAAGGCTTCCTTCACCTCTTTTTGCTAGGTCCTTTTCAGTGCCTCCGTCTTCCTTAGGACCGGACGGCGAAAAGGATTGGGCCATGAACAAGCCGAGCAAGTCCGAACAGTTCGACGTCGATAACCTTCGCAGGAAGGTTTCGGAAATTCGTTCCAGCGAAAAAACGCGCGCCGCGGAGGAAGCAACCGTCCTCAATCCGCTCGCCCGGCAGATTGCAGAGCAGTTTCGCAACGACAGCACCTCTCCGGCCATGCTCATCGGCCAGTTCCGCCTGTTCGAGCTGGCAGCAATGCTCGCGATCGGCCTGCTCGTCGGAGCGTTAATGGCTCCCACCGATGCCGGCGGCTTCCTCGCCCGCTTCGCCCTAATCGCCACCGGTACGACCGCCACCGTTCTATTGCTGCAGCTTGCGGATGCCTATCAGATCCCGTCACTGCGCGGCGCTAGCCGCACGGCCAGGCGTGTCTTCGTTGGCTGGACGATCGGCTTTACGCTGACGGCGGCCGCCCTTCACGTGGCGGAAACCGAGCCCTATCCCGTTGCGGTTCTCCTCGTCTGGTTTGCAACCGGCACCGGTTTCCTGCTTCTGGAGCGGCATCTCACCGCCTTCGCCATCCGCAACTGGGCGCGCAACGGCGTCATGGAACGGCGTGCCGTCATCGTCGGCGGCGGGGAGCCGGCAAAGCAGCTCGTGCGCCAGCTGGAACAGCAGCCGGACAACGATATCCGCATCTGCGGCATTTTTGATGACCGAAACAGCGAGCGCTCTCCAACTGTCGTGGCCGGTTATCCGAAGCTCGGCACCTTCGCGCAACTGGTTGAATTCGCCCGTCTTGCGCGTATCGACATGCTGATCATCGCGCTACCCGCGACCGCCGAACAACGCATCCTCCAGCTTTTGCGCAAGCTCTGGGTCCTGCCGGTCGACATCCGGCTTGCCGCCCATGCGAACCGCCTGCGCTTCCGTCCCCGCTCCTATTCCCATGTGGGCGCGGTGCCGATGTTCGACATCTTCGACAAGCCGATCCGCGATTGGGATTCGGTTGCCAAGCGGGTCTTCGACATCCTGTTCTCGCTGGTCGCGATCAGCCTGCTCTGGCCCGTCATGCTCATCGCGGCAATTGCCGTGAAGGCAACCTCCAAGGGCCCTATCCTCTTTCGGCAGAAGCGCCACGGCTTCAACAACGAGGTGATCCAGGTCCTGAAGTTCCGCTCGATGTACACCAATATGAGTGATCAGAGTGCGATTAGGGCGGTCACCAAGGGCGACCCTCGCGTGACGCCAGTCGGGCGCTTCCTTCGGAAATCCTCAATCGACGAACTGCCGCAACTCTTCAACGTCCTGCGCGGCGAACTCTCGCTCGTCGGGCCGCGCCCGCACGCGGTGAGTGCCCAAACCGGCGAGCGCAAATATGTGGACGTGGTCGAGAGCTATTTTGCCCGCCACCGCGTCAAACCGGGCGTTACCGGCTGGGCGCAGATCAACGGACTGCGCGGCGAACTGGACAGCGACGAGAAGATCCGTGCTCGCACGGCCTACGACCTCGATTACATCGAGAACTGGTCGCTGCTCTTCGACCTGAAAATCCTGTTCCTGACGCCGGTGCGGCTGCTTAACACGGACAACGCCTATTGAACGCCAGTGCCAACGATCATCCGGCCCTGGGTCATCCGCACCATTTCGACAGCCGGCTGGCCGCCCTGAGGCTTGCCGGCACCGGCCTGATCGCGTTCGGCGTCTTTCTCTCCGGTTTCGTGATTTCGGAGCCCGCTCCTTATGAACTGATCATGGTCGTTCAGATCAGCATCTGGTTCCTGATCGGTCTGACGATATCGCGCACCGTCGCGCCGCTCCTCGTCCTGCTGCTGACATTCAACTTGAGCGGCCTCACTTCCATGTTCGTCATGAAGGACATGAGCGCAGCGCCGATGTATTTCGCGGTCTCGATCTTTCTGGCGCTCAGTTCGGTCTTTTATGCCGCCGTCATCGAAAACGATCATCGGCGGCTGAACCTTATCTTCAAGGCCTGGGTGACCGCCGCGATCATCACATCACTGCTCGGTATCCTCGGCTATTTCAATGCGTTTCCCGGCGCGCATGTCTTCACTCGCTACAATCGCGCCATGGGCGCCTTCCAGGATCCGAACGTCTTCGGCCCCTATCTCGTGGCGCCGCTGCTCTATCTCCTCTACCGAATGCTGACCGGCCGGCTCATTCAGGCGCCGCTCCTGATCCTCGGAATTCTGATCCTGGCACTCGGGATCTTTCTTTCCTTTTCGCGGGCAGCCTGGGGGCTGCTTCTCTTTGCCGGCGCCGCGCTCGTCATCGTCATGCTGCTGAAGGAACGCACACCGGCCTTCCGTTTGAAGATCCTCGCCATTGCAGTGGGAGCGGCCGTCTTTCTCGCCCTCACGCTGGCAATTGCGCTTCAGTTCGAACAGGTCTACGACCTCTTCATGAACCGGGCCAAGCTGGTTCAGGAATATGACGGTGCGCGTCTCGGTCGCTTCGAGCGTCACAAGATCGGCTTCCTGATGGCCATGGAACGGCCGCTCGGGCTCGGGCCGATGGTGTTCGGAAAGATGTTCGGCGAAGACGAACATAACATCTGGCTGAAGACGCTCACCACCTACGGCTGGCTCGGTGCCGTCACCTATCAGATCATGATCTGGTCGACGCTCTGGTTCGGCTTCCGCTACATGCTGCGCGAACGTCCCTGGCAGCCTTATCTGATGATCGCCTGGGTCATGATCCTCGGCCATGCGATCATCGGCAACGTCATCGACACTGACCACTGGCGGCACTTCTACCTGCTGCTCGGTATCGTCTGGGGCTGCGCGGCACTCGAACATCGCTTTCGTCGCACAGGATCATCCCTACGCCCCGCGAGCACTTGACTTGGGCTCCCGACGCGCCAAATTGTTCCCATGCTGACAGCTTCTCAACTGCGTGCTGCACGCGCCATGACGGGGATAACGGTGGAGGAACTTGCCGCCGCTTCCGGTCTCTCAAAATCCGTGATCGAGGAAGCAGAGGCGGCCCAGGTCTTCGCGGGCTCCGATGTCACCGAGCGCCTGCGCACCATCTTCGAATCAAGAGGCATTCTCTTTCTCGGTGCCGGTGAAGGCGACGATGCCGGCGCCGGTCCCGGCGTCAGGCTGCGCCAGAAGTCCCACGACGAAGGCATCCGGCCGCAGAACCTGAACGCGGCAAACGACGACTGAAGCCGCCCTACAACGACGATACGTCGGTGGGGCAATTGCGGTCCCGGCATCTCACCTTTCCCCGGTAAAAAACGAGCCGCAACGCGAAGCTAATATCGCATAAATTGCCGTTTCGACCGGTTACAATTTTTAACGATAAAAGCGCAAAATTCCCAGGAACAAAAATTCACCATGTGAGTTGACGTTCTAATAATTAAGGGGAAGCTGATGACAACGTATCTCAAAACGGATGAGATCGAGGACCGGGGCCTCAAGAAAGTCTGGAGCGTCGCGGAATTCGCCAAGCGCTACCGACTGGACCGAGAAGAGGAAGCCCGCCTTTTGAAACTACTTGGGCCTTTCGCCTCTCAGCAAGAACTGCTGATGAATGCAAGCCGAGCGCCGCGCTTCAGATAGGCTTTCCGACTGTTCTTCCCATCACTTGAACCGGCTCGGCTCGACGCCTGAAACCCGAGCAGATGTAGTTAGATCTTTCGCCCCATACTTTTCCATCCAGCGGAACCTTTACCCTCCTCCCGTCGTTCGCCAAGCGTGACCAGTTCGCGCCGTAGTGCGCAAGGAGGAACAAGATGATGAAAATGTTGTCGAGTACGGGGCTGATTGCAGCCCTTTCGTTTGGCGCCCTTGGCGCCCTTCCTACATCCGTTTCCGCGCAGGATCTCGAGCTTCGTCTCGGACCTGATGGCGTCCGGCCAGTTATTCGGGACCGAGACCGCGAATATCGCCGCGGCTGCAGCCCCGGCGAAGCACGGGCCGCCGCCCGCGACGAAGGCTTCCGCCGTCCGGAAGTTGTCCGCGTGACCGACCGAAGCGTGACAGTGGAGGGCATGACCCGCAACGGGCCGGATCGCATCCGCTTCGCCAATCGACCGGGATGCCCGGAGATTTAATCGGCCAGCAAAAATGGAGATACGAAAGCCCTGCTTCGGCGGGGCTTTTTCCGTCGTACGTCCGCTTCAATCAGGCAATGGGGGAGAGGTAAATGGTCGGGGCGACTGGACTTGAACCAGCGACCCCTTGACCCCCAGTCAAGTGCGCTACCGGGCTGCGCTACGCCCCGACCAGCTTCTGAACGAAGCATGCCTTCCTTACTGACATGCCACTGTCGGCGCAAGAGAAAAATCCGCCAAAAACAAATCTGGTCAACCTGCAGGAAAGACCGCCATGACCCGCCCTGCCGATCCGGCAGGGCGGATCCTTCTTGAGATCACGAATACGGCGAGTAGCACTGACGGCGCGGGCCGCCGTAAGGCTGGTAGGTATTGTCGTAGGCCCGGTAGGACCGGTAGCGAGAGTAGCACCAGTTCACGTGGGCATTGCCTCCGACATACCGCCGGGGTGTGACGTAACGCGGCTGCGCCAAAGCTCCGCCGATGATGGCGCCGGCGGCAAGACCACCGATGATCGCACCGACGTTGGAATCTCCGCGATGGCGGCGATAATAGCGATCACGGTAGTAGCTGTCCCGGTAGTAGCGATCACGATAATAGCGCCGCGGACCCTCGTCGCGGTACCGCCAATAGCGGCGGCTATCCAGGTAGGGCCCACTCAGCCTGTTATTGTCGCTCCATTGGACGGTTTGGACCGCCGACGGGGTTTCGATCTTCGGCGGGCTGACCGTTGGAAAGGCCTGGGCCTGCGCAATACCGCTCAATGCTGTAATCAAGGACAGTGCGACGACGGCAAGTTTCTTCCTCATAATTCACCTCCTTTAATCCTGTGGAGGAAATGATCCTCCTTTTCGTATGAACAAAGGGTGAATGGTAAATTTGAGGTAACGTTCCCCGGTCGAGAAAAATTGAGAACCCGCTTATCGGACCTGGTCAAGCAACCGCTTGCATTCCAGAAGGTCGAACAGCGCCTCCTGGAGCAGCGCCCTATCTTCCTTGCCGACACTCGACTTGCCGATCGACACCTCGGGCAGATCATCCTCATGGGAGGAGCCGAAACCGAAGAAACGTCCGCTTGGCTTTACCTTGGGCCGTCCTACGACCTGGTCCTCTTCCGAGGCGCTGATCTTCGGCTCGACATGTTTCTCGCTGTTTGCCGCCATGATTGCTTCCATGGTGGCAAGATCGCCCGAAGCGATTGCGGCGACAAACTTGTTGCCGTTGGTCTTCAGGAGCTTCTGGACGCCCTTGATCGTATAACCATGGTCGTAGAGAAGGTGTCGGATACCCTTTAGCAGATCGACGTCTTCCGGACGATAATAGCGGCGTCCGCCCCCGCGCTTCATTGGCCTGATCTGCGGAAAACGCGTCTCCCAAAAGCGCAGCACATGCTGAGGCAGGTCGAGATCATCGGCGACCTCGCTGATCGTACGAAAGGCATCCGGGCTCTTATCCAAGATCAGTCTCCAACAGCAGCCTGCCAACACCGCGGAGGGCGGCGGCCTTTCACGCATATGGGATTATGCGACGAATCGAACATATCTCAACGGTTTGCGCTGAAAGATTCAAGCATGTTCACAGGATTGGAGTGATTGCAGCCGGGGCGGCTCGCATCAGGCAACGGGGCTTGGCGGTTTCTGCTTGGCCTTGCGCGCCGTGTGAGCCTTGAGAATGCGTTGCTTCAGGACGTTCGACGCCTTGAAGGTCATGACACGGCGCGGAGAGATCGGCACTTCCTCGCCGGTCTTCGGATTGCGACCAATACGCTCGTTCTTCGCCCGGACCTGGAACGTGGCAAACGACGAAAGCTTGACCATTTCGCCGCGCACGATGGCGTTGCAAATCTCATCGATGACGGTTTCGACAAGTTCGGCCGACTCCGTTCGGGATAGCCCGACCTTGCGGAATACCGACTCTGCCAGATCCGCGCGTGTTACTGTCTTGCCGGCCATGATCCCCGCCCAATTTTCGAAATTGATCTTGTCAAAGCCGATAGAGAGTATTTTGCTTGAGCGCGAGGGTCAAGCACCTGTGCGCAATGACATATTTGCGTTTCCGCTCAAATTACGCCTCACCAGCGAAGAAGGAGCGCACCCCAGGTGAAGCCGCCGCCCATGGCCTCGAGCATGACCAGGTCGCCCTGTTTGATCCGTCCGTCGCCTGCGGCCACCGAAAGCGCCAGCGGAATCGAAGCCGCCGACGTGTTGCCATGCAAGTCGACCGTCACAACGACCTTTTCGGGCGGGATTCCGAGCTTCTTGGCCGAACCGTCGATAATGCGCCGGTTGGCTTGGTGCGGCACCAGCCAGTCCAGATCTTCCGCGGTCGTGCCCGTTGCAGCGAAGGCGGCTTCGATCACGTCG
This sequence comes from Neorhizobium huautlense, assembly GCF_002968575.1. Lineage (GTDB taxonomy): Bacteria > Pseudomonadota > Alphaproteobacteria > Rhizobiales > Rhizobiaceae > Neorhizobium > Neorhizobium huautlense. The sequence continues at coordinate 190,582 of NZ_PVBM01000007.1, forward strand.
GTAATCATCCCGACTGCGTGCTTGAAGACCTCGCGGCCCTCCATCCGCAGATGGCCGACGGTTCCGGTGGTGGACGGCCCACCGTCGACATAGAGCTTTTCCTTATGGGTGCCGTCAGAACGGAGATGCGCGGTCAGAACGCCTCGGTCGGCGATCGTCCCCTCGCTCTCCTGTCCCTCCAGCACAAGCGCGCCGGCGCCGTCGCCGAAGAGAACGCAGGTGGTGCGGTCTTTCCAGTCGAGAATCCGGGAAAAGGTCTCCGCGCCAATCACCAGCACACGCTTGGCCATGCCGCCGCGAATATGCATGTCTGCAGTCGCCACTGCATAAACGAAGCCGGAGCAGACAGCCTGCATATCGAAGGCATAACCATGTGTCATGCCGAGGCGATTTTGGATGTTCACCGCGGTCGCCGGAAAGGTGTTGTCAGGCGTTGAGGTTGCGACCAATACCAGATCGATATCGTCCGGGGTCAATCCGGCCTTGGCGAGCGCGGCGCGAGCGGCCTGCTCACCAAGCGACGCCGTCGTCTCCCCCTCGCCTGCGATGTAACGTTGGCGGATGCCGGTGCGCTGGACGATCCATTCATCGGATGTTTCGACGATGCTTTCCAGCTCCTTGTTGGGCACTACCCGCTTCGGCAGAGCTGCCCCGTAACCGCGAACCACTGAACGGATCATTCTCTTTCACATCCTGTCGTCATGCTGCTTCGGGGCCAGCAGGCGGCTGGCGGCGGGCATGATAAACCTTCAAATCCTGTACAATCTTGGCGTTCAGGTCGTTACGCGCCATGTCGTAGCCGACATCGATCGCGGCCGCGAAACCGTCGGCATTGGTGCCCCCATGGCTCTTGATGACGATGCCGTTCAAACCGAGGAAAACCCCGCCATTAACCCTGTTCGGGTCCATTTTCTCGCGCAGCCGGTCGAACGCGCTTTTGGCGAGCAGATAGCCGATCTTGGCAAAGATGGTCCGCGACATGGCTTCACGGAGAAGCGTCGCGATCTGCCGCGCCGTTCCCTCCGCCGTCTTCAAGGCGATGTTGCCGGTGAAGCCCTCGGTCACCACCACGTCCACGGTACCCTTGCCGATGTCATCGCCCTCCACGAAGCCGTGATAAGCGATGGTGGGCAGATTGGCTTCGCGGATCAGCCGTCCGGCCTCCCTCACCTCTTCCTGGCCTTTCACCTCCTCAACGCCGACATTGAGAAGGCCGACGGTCGGCCGGTCCACCTCAAAGAGCGCGCGGGCCATGGCACCGCCCATCAGGGCGAAATCGAGGAGCTGCTGCGAATCGGCACCGATCGTCGCGCCGATATCCAACACGATGCTTTCGCCCTTCAACGTCGGCCAGATGCCGGCGATCGCCGGGCGCTCGATATTGGCCATGGTGCGCAGACAGAATTTTGCCATGGCCATCAGCGCACCGGTATTGCCGGCGGAAACCGCGACATCGGCCTCGCCGAGCTTCACCGCCTCGATCGAACGCCACATGGTCGAGACATAACGGCCACGACGCAACGCCTGGCTCGGTTTCTCCTCCATGCTGACGGCAAGTTCGCACTCATGAAAGACCGATTTATCGCGCAGCTTCGGGTATTTGGCCAGCCACGGCTCACATTCGGCCTTCAGCCCATAGATGAGGAACGTCACATCCGGATGGCGATCCAGCGCCTTGGCGGCGCCGGGAATGACGACCTCGGGCCCAAAATCGCCACCCATGGCGTCAAGAGAAATTCTGACCACGCGTTCCTGATCCTTATCCTTCGCCGGGCACATGATCCAATTACAGGTCATGCGCCGGTTCTAGCGTCTTCTGTGGCCTTGCTCCTGCGCGGCGCTGCCGGCGAATTCGTGGCCAAAATATAGTTTTTGTCGCTGCTTACAACAGCCGTCAGTCCTTTTTCCAGTCTTTCAGGGCAGCAAAGGGATTCGGGCGGCCCGACGTCCCGTCTTCATCGCCTTCCAAATGGGTGGCAAATTCGACACCGGCCTTGCGCGGATAAGGATCGATGGCAAGGGCCGCAAATTCGGCAACGGCCACGCCGGCGTCTATGGTGTCGCCGGCAAATGTTTCCGGGAGGTCGGGCCCTTCCGGATCCAGTACCATCTCGGCTGCCTCGTTCGTAACGATCCGAGCAAGCTTGGAACCCTCCGGCACGAATATCTGCTCGAAATCCTCATCGATCTTCGATTCGACCGGATCGAGCGTCACGACGCAGGACTGCACGATATCTGCCGTAACCCGCCCCTTCAGCCGAACACCGTCCTTTTTCCAGCGCGTAATCTGCAGGTCCGCTATCAACGATTTTACGAACACGACCTGCCAAAGCGTCGCCAGGTCGGCACATTCCCGTTCATTCGCCTCCAGATGCACGGTCACCGGATTGGCCGATATATGCCCTACCTTCACAGGATAGGAAAAAGGAGGCTTTCCGCCCCCGTCATGGATGTTCTTCATGCAACCTCACTTCCCCGGCAAAGGCAGAACGGCCTGCCCGCGGGAAACCTCATCTTCGGATACGCCGGCAAGTGCTGCTTCCGTCGCGATCATCCATCCTGCTAGCCCAAGCATTGCGGGTGCATCTGCCGTTTCCGGATAGATATTGCGCCGAAGCGCATCCGCAAGCTTTTCGGTGTCGCCTGCCTCGAGAGCGGCAGCATAGCTCTCGAGCCTTCCATAAAACATGCCCGCAAGCCTCTTCATGCGCTTGGGCACACCCTGGTCGCCGATTCCGAGTTCGCGGATGGAGTGGTCGATATCCTGGAAAAAGGCGTCGACAATTTCCTGGGCAAGCTCTTGTCCGCTTGCTTCGGACTTTGCGGTGCGGCGGAAGAACAGGATCATCACGATCGACAGCATCTCGAAACGGCCCATGACAGTGTCGGGCACGTCGAGGTCACTGTAGAAGAAAGGAATGCGCGCAGCCGAGGTCAAAGCTGCATATTGCCGATCAACGATCGCCCGGTTGTGGTTCTTCTTCTTGAAAAGCCTGAAAATCATCTGAATTCCCGTTATTTGCCTCCACGAAGATCTCCGGCTGACGGTCGGCCATGTTGCATGGAAACGAAAGCTGGTTTACCGAAGCAGGCACGAATTGCAATGCCGTTCCGCCGGTCAGCGAACGGGGTCGTGATCCTTTCGCCCCGCATAACGGCAAGGATCAGCCTGATGTCCCCGAATAGCCACAATGGTATGAACAGCAGGGACGGGTCGAGTTTTGGGGGATGCGGTTGAACAAGCGGGTTTTCGGGTACGAGATGACATTCTTGAGTAAGACCGCGACGGCGATTGTCGTCGCATCCATGACCGTGTCCGGCTGCACATCGATGCAGCTTGGCGATACCATGTACAACGGCTACGTCATCGACCAGCAGTCGCTGAACCTCATTCCTGAGGGGTCGAGCCGCGAACAGGTGCTGCTGACCATGGGTACGCCGTCGACGACGGCGACCTTCGATACCGAAGTGTTCTATTACATTTCCCAGAAGCGCGAACGCGCCGTGGCGTTCATGAAGCCCCGGCTGGTCGATCAGACCGTGCTGGCGATTTATTTCGACAAGAACGGCACGGTGGCCCGAAAGGCCAATTACACCATGCAGGACGGCAAGGTGTTCGACACCATTTCCCGGACGACGCCGACAGGCGGCCGCGATCTGACCTTCCTGCAGCAACTTCTTTCCGGCGGCGCTGGCGCTGCAGGCGCAGGTGCGGCAGCAGCGCGCAACCTCCTCGGCGCGGGCGGGCTCGGCAATCGCTAAGCGCCGGTCTTATCTATAGAAAAGGCCCGCGGGAGACGCTCCCGCGGGCCTTTTGTTTGTCAGACACGTTTCTGTCAGGCGGGCTCTCAGCCGGCAAGAACCGCAAGCAGCAGAAGAGCTACGATGTTGGTGATCTTGATGGCCGGATTGACGGCAGGACCGGCTGTATCCTTGTAGGGATCGCCCACGGTATCGCCGGTGACGGATGCTTTGTGCGCCTCCGACCCTTTGAGGTGCCGAGTGCCGTCCTTGTCCACGAAACCATCTTCGAAGCTCTTCTTGGCATTGTCCCAGGCACCACCGCCTGATGTCATCGAGATCGCCACGAAAAGGCCGTTGACGATCACCCCGAGCAGCGAGGCGCCAAGTGCTGCAAAGGCTGACGCCTTGTCGCCACCGGAGATCAGCAGAACGCCGAAATAGACGACGATCGGCGCGAGCACCGGCAGCAGCGACGGAATGATCATCTCGCGGATCGCGGCCTTGGTCAGGATATCGACGGCTCTGCCATAATCCGGACGCTCCGTCCCCTGCATGATGCCGGGCTTGTTTCGGAACTGCATGCGCACTTCCTCAACGATGGAGCCGGCAGCGCGCCCGACGGCAGTCATCGCGATGCCGCCGAAGAGGTAAGGGATAAGACCGCCGAAGATCAGTCCCGCCACGACATACGGGTTTGAAAGATCGAAATTGATCTCGCCGACGCCGTTGAAATAGGGATACTGGGCGCTGTTGGCGACGAAATATTTCAGGTCGTTGGAATAGGCCGCAAAAAGTACCAGGGCGCCAAGGCCGGCCGAGCCGATGGCATATCCCTTTGTCACTGCCTTGGTGGTATTGCCGACCGCGTCGAGTGCATCGGTCGATTTGCGCACTTCCGGCGGCAGGTGGGACATTTCGGCAATGCCGCCGGCATTGTCCGTGACGGGGCCGAAGGCGTCGAGCGCAACGATCATGCCGGCAAGGCCGAGCATGGCGGTGACCGCGATCCCGGTCCCAAACAGGCCGGCAAGCTGGTAGGTGGCAATGATGCCGCCGACGATAACGATGGCCGGCAAGGCCGTCGATTCAAGCGAGACAGCAAGTCCCTGGATGACGTTGGTGCCGTGACCGGTCACAGACGCCTGGGCGATGGAGTTGACCGGGCGTTTGTTGGTGCCGGTATAATATTCCGTGATGACGACAATCAGTGCCGTCACCACGAGGCCGAGAAGGCCGCAGATGAAGAGGTTTGTGCCGGTGATTTCCCGGCCGGCCACGGTACCGATCGTGCCCCAGCCGATGGTCAGCGAGGTGGCGGCGCCAAGCCCCAGGATCGACAGAAGCCCGGTGACAATCAAGCCCTTGTAAAGAGCCCCCATGATGGAGCCATTGGCGCCAAGCTTAACGAAGAAGGTGCCGATGATCGAGGTAACGATGCAGGCGCCGCAGATGGCCAGCGGATAGATCATCGCGGTTTCCAGCACCGGTGCGCCGGCAAAGAAGATTGCAGCGAGGACCATCGTGGCGACGACGGAAACGGCATAGGTTTCGAAAAGGTCGGCCGCCATGCCGGCGCAATCGCCGACATTGTCGCCGACATTGTCGGCAATCGTCGCGGGGTTGCGCGGATCGTCCTCCGGAATGCCCGCTTCGACCTTGCCGACCAGGTCGCCGCCGACATCGGCTCCTTTGGTGAAGATGCCGCCGCCGAGACGGGCAAAAATGGAGATCAGCGAAGCGCCAAAGCCGAGCGCCACAAGGGCGTCAATGACTTCGCGCGAGCCGCTCGGGTGCCCCAAGCCTGCGGTCAGCACCCAGTAATAGATGGAAACGCCGAGGAGAGCGAGACCCGCAACCAGCATGCCGGTGATGGCACCTGATTTGAAGGCGATGTCGAGACCGGCAGCGAGGCTCTGCGAGGAGGCCTGGGCGGTGCGGACGTTGGCGCGAACCGAGACATGCATGCCGATGAAGCCCGCGGCGCCTGAAAGCACGGCACCGATAATGAAGCCGAGCGCGGCGGTGCCGGATAGAAGCAGCCAGGCGAGAATGGTGACGACAACGCCGACCATGGCGATCGTCATGTATTGGCGCGTCAGATAGGCCTGTGCGCCTTCACGGATATAGCCGGCGATTTCCTGCATGCGCTGATTGCCCTGGTCGGCAGCCAGAACTGAACGCGTCGCCCAGGCGGCATAAATGATCGATAGCAGGCCGCAAACGATCACACCTAAAATTACGGTCATTCGCTTCTTCCTCTCCCTAAGCCCAGGCGGAACATTCCACCGGCCATGCACCCCACAACGTACCACCCTGTCCCCGGGACATTCTGGACCGTCGCTGTACTCCACGCGCATTCTCGCGCAAACGACCGAATCCCCTCCCAAGAATCCAGGGTCGATCACGCGGAGGCGAGATTGCGGTGGACTTGAATTGGCGTCAAGCCCCGAGAGGGCAAGACTCTAGGCGGATTTTGCGGAAGAGGATTTCAGCATCAAGGCCAGCACGAGAACCAGGCAGACAATCGCAACTGGCCAGATGATCAGGTTCATGAACGACCACCCATAGGCCGTGAATATCTTGCCGGACGAGAAGGAGGAGAGAGCGACCGCGGTGAAGAGGATGATGTCATGGAACCCCTGCACCTTATCGGCCTCATGGGGCCGATAGCTCGAAGCGACGATTGCCGTCGATCCGATGAAACCGAAATTCCAGCCGATGCCGAGCAGCACCAGGGCTCCCCAGAAATTCCAGAGCTCAATGCCCATATGCGCGATGACCGCACAGCCCATCAGTATGACGAAGCCGGCAGCCACAATCTTTTCCACGCCGAAGCGGGAAATCAGCATGCCAGTGAAGAAACTTGGAGCGAACATGGCAAGCACATGCCACTGAATGCCAAGCGTCGCCATCTCGGTCGGGAAGCCGCAACCGATGACCATCGCCAGCGGCGCTCCCGTCATCATGAAGGTCATCAGCGCATAGCTGCTGATGCCGCAGATCATGCCGGTCAGGAATCTTTGGCTGGAGACAATTTCAGACAGCGGGCGAGCCGGCATGGTTGCCGTCGAGCTGGAGGTCATTGCCGGCAACCTGAGTGGCAGGAGCATCAGAACCGCAATGAGAAACAGGGGTATGATCGCGATGAAGGCACCGGCAAAAAGCACCGGCGCCGCCAGGTCTTTGGTCCAGATGGCCAGCTGCGGGCCGAGGATGGCCGAAACGATCCCGGCTGCGAGAATCCAGGAAATTGCCTTCGGCTTGTAGAAGGAAGGCGAGGCATCAGCAGCAGCAAAGCGGATCTTCTGCGTGGCGCCGCCGCAAAGGCCCATCAGCAGCATCCCGAGCGCAAAAAGCCAGAAGTTCGATTGAAACAGCGCGACCGCGCCAAGGCCGGCGCCAACCGCGCCGAGAACAGCTCCGAGCATGAAACTCTGTTTGCGGCCCAAAAAACGGGACGCAACGGCAATCGCGACGGCACCGACTGCCATGCCGATATTGAAACCGGTGAGAGGAGCCGTCGCCAGCGACTTGTCGTCGCTCAGCAGTTGGTAACCGACCAGGCCGCCCAGCGAAAAGACCACCGGCGGCGCCGATCCCAGGATCGCCTGGGCCGCGGCAAGCAAGGCGACACTGCGACGGGCCGTGCGCAACTGTGTCTGAAGTCCGTCCACCACGCCGTCCATGCCGCTATCCTTCGCTTATTTCTTGGTGTCGCCCCGCACCTGCTTGGCGATGCGGTCGAGAACCGCGTTGACGATCCGCGGTTCTTCCTCCGCGAAGAAGGCACGCGCGATCTCGACATACTCTGTCACGATGACCGCGACCGGCACGTCTTTGCGCTCGAGGATCTCGAAGGTGCCCGCGCGCAGAATGGCGCGCAGCGTCGAATCGAGGCGGGAGAGCGGCCAGTCCTCCTGGAGCGACGAACGGATCAGCGGATCGATCTTCACCTGGTCGCGGACGACGCCTGCGACGATCGAGCGGAACCAGGACGGGTCGGCCTTCAGATAGGTGTCGCCGTCCAGTTCCTGGCCGAGCCGGTGCGCCTCATATTCGGCCACGACTTCGAGAACGCCCGTGCCGCCGATATCCATCTGGTAAAGCGCCTGCACGGCCGCGAGACGGGCCGCGCCCCGCTGGTTGGCCGGCTTCACCGGATGTTCGTCTTCCTTCGCCATAAATTCAACCACCATTCAGCTTTTCGCGCAGCGCGATCATGCTCAGCGCCGCACGCGCGGCAAAGCCGCCCTTGTCCTTGTCCGCCCGGCGCGCACGCGCCCAGGCCTGGTCGTCGTTCTCGACCGTCAGAATGCCGTTGCCGATCGCCAGCGATTCCGAAACCGCAAGATCCATGAGAGCCCGAGAAGACTCGTTTGCAACGATGTCGAAATGATAGGTCTCGCCGCGAATGACCATGCCGAGCGCAACGAAGCCGTGGTACTCCGTACCGCCCTCTTCCGCCGCATCGAGCGCCATGGCGATTGCCGGCGGAATTTCGAGCGCGCCGGGCACGGTGACAACGTCATAGGTCGCACCGGCTTCTTCGAGGGCATGGGTCGCGCCGTCGAGGAGCGCATCGGCCATGTCATCGTAGAAACGTGCCTCGACGATCAGGATGTGTGGAGCGGTTTCACGCGACATGGTTCACCTTCATGATATCGGGCCGGTTCAGATCTGGCTTCGGCAGGCCGCGGTCAAAACACGCGACGGACAGAATGGCAAGCGAATTTAGCTGATCGCAGGGATGCGAATCAGGAATATCTCCTTCGGCGGCGTTGTGGAAGCGGCCGCTTTTGATCCACCGGAGTTTGCGATAATGATTCCGACCATCGAAACCGAACGACTGATCCTTCGCCCGCATCGGCTCGACGAATTCGAAGCCTATGCCGATTTCTGGGCTGATCCCGACGTGGTCCGCTTCATCACCGGCGTCCCTTCGACACGCGAAAACAGCTGGGGGCGAATGTTGCGGGTCACCGGCATGTGGCACCTGTTAAGATTCGGCTTTCTGGCAATCGAGGAAAAAGGCACCGGCCGCTTCCTCGGCGAGGCCGGTTTTCAGGACATGCGCCGAGACTTTCAGCCGACGATTGAGGGGACATTGGAGACCGGATGGGCGCTCATTCCTTCCGTACATGGCCTCGGCTACGCAACTGAAGCTGCCGGCGCCATGGTCGAGTGGGGTGCGGCACACTTTCCGGATATGGAGATGACCTGCATCATCAGCCCCGAGAACGGCGCATCGCTTCGGGTTGCCGCCAAGCTGGGTTTCCGCGAAATCGCAAGGGCCGACTATCACGGACCAATCGTGGTAATGTCGCGCCACTGAACCGACGCTTCCATAGTGTTAATTCTGGCACTTTTCTTCTATTAGTCAGTTTTAATATATAATGAACCAGACAAGCGGGAAGATGGACGGCCTCGTGAATCAGAATCCTTTTCCAGCCAACCGCGTGGACGACCTGATCTTGCAGATGTCCATGGCGCGCGGCATCGACGGGATCATGGCAGTACTGCGTCAGTCCGCCCGCGACCTGATCGGTGCCGATGGCGTGAGCTTCGTCCTTCGGGAAAACGACAGGTGCTACTATGCCGATGACGACGCAGTCGCGCCGCTCTGGAAGGACCGACGCCTGCCATCGGAAAGCTGCATTTCCGGCTGGGCGATGAAACATGGCGAACTGGTCGTCATCGAAGATATCGCTCGGGACGACAGGATCCCACACGCTGCCTATCAGGGCACCTTCGTTAAAAGTCTGGTTGTGGTTCCGGTACGGAAGGAAGATCCGGTTGGCGCAATCGAAGCCTATTGGGCCAAGGCGGAGCGCCCCTCGGAAGAGGCCGTCCGCCTTTTGCAGCGGATAGCCAATAGCGCCGCCGTCGCGATGACCAATGTTGCGCTGATCAACGCTCTTGCTGCCGCAAAGGAGGAAGCTGCACGCGCCCGCGATGCGTTGATCCTGGCCATGGCTTCGCTTGCCGAAACGCGTGACTATGAAACCGGCAATCACATTCGCCGCACCCAGCACTATGTGCGGGCGCTCGCCGAAGCTCTGAAGGAACAGGGAGTATATGCCGAGGAGCTGAGCGACGAGGCGATCGACCTGCTCCATAAGTCGGCGCCGCTGCACGATATTGGTAAGGTCGGCATTCCCGACAGTGTCCTCCTGAAACCGGGCAAGCTCGATGCGAAGGAATACGAGGTCATGAAGAGCCATGCCGAGCTCGGCCGGGCGGCCATAGCCACCGCGGAACGCTATATGGGATCGGCCACGCCCTTCCTAAGCGTCGCCAGGGAAATCGCCCATACCCACCATGAAAAGTGGAATGGTACAGGCTATCCCCGAGGACTCCAGGGGGAGGATATCCCGATCGGCGGCCGGATCATGGCGATCGCCGACGCCTATGACGCCCTGGTCTCCGAGCGGATATACAAAGCCGCCATGTCGCATGACGAAGCCGTCGACATCATCGTCAGGGACGCCGGAACACATTTTGATCCCGGTCTGGTCGAGGTCTTCGCGAAGATCGCTCCGCGGTTCAAGGAGATCCATGGGCAGTTCACCGACAAGGAATAACTCAGGCCCTCGCCGGAAACTCCGCAAGGCGTGCTGCATAACGCGCCATGGTATCGACCTCGAAATTTACCAGATCACCGGCCTTGCGATCGCCCCAGGTGGTGACCGCAAGCGTGTGACGGATCAGCAGCACGTCGAAATCCGTCCCATCCACCTCATTGACGGTAAGCGAGGTACCGTCGAGTCCGACGGACCCCTTCGGTGCGACGAAACGGGCAAGATGTTCGGGAGCGCGCAAGCGGATACGAACCGCCTCTCCCTCAGGCTCGACCGACAGGATTTCAGCAGTGCCATCAACATGCCCAGAGACAATGTGACCGCCGAGTTCGTCGCCGATCTTCAGAGCCCGCTCGAGATTGACGCGGGTGCCTTGCTTCCAGCTGCCGATCGTCGTCAGCCGCAGCGCCTCTTCCCACGCTTCGACCTCGAACCAGCGTTCGTTGCTGCCGTCCGCCGGCAGGTTGGTGACCGTGAGGCAGACGCCGCCATGGGCGATCGAGGCTCCCATGTCGATGGTCTTCGGATCGTAGTTCGTCGCGATACGAAGCTTGATGCCCTCGTCCATCGGCGTCGTTGCGGCAACCGTGCCGACATCGGTGACAATTCCGGTAAACATCAAAAACCTCTTTCGTAATCGAAACAACGGTCGGGGCCGAAGTTATCCGCTCGGATCAGAGCAAATCCAGCCGGCATATCGGGTGGCGTCAGCGGCGATTCAAGACCGCCCTCTCCGACCGTGCCCATCCCTTGAAACAGCAGGATGCGATCAACAAGACCGGCACCGAGGAAGGCCTTTGCGATAACAGCCCCGCCTTCGATCAAAAGCGAAGAGATGCCTCTGGCGGCGAAAACGGCGAGCAGGATGTCGAGATCACTCGCGTCCATGATCTCGGCGCCGGCCTTGATCAATCGTTCGCGCTTCATCGAGGGCGCAGATCCGCGCGCTGCCTCCGCACCGGATGGAGGTAAAGCAACGACGATGACCGGCACGTCTCTCGCCGTTTTCACAAGTTTGGACTCGAGCGGCAGCTGCAATTGGCGATCCAGCACGATGCGGATCGGCGATCGGTTTTCGAGGCCGGGAATGCGCACGGTCAGCTCAGGGTCGTCCGAGAGCACGGTGCCGATGCCGACGAGGACCGCGTCCGACCTCGCTCGCAGCCGATGTACCTCGGCCCTCGCCTCAGGCCCTGTAATCGCCACTTCCTCGCCGCGCCGCCCGAGCATTCCATCGGCGGAAACTGCAAGCTTCAGAGTCACATGAGGGCGACCCTTCGTCTGGCGCATGAGGTAGCCGGCATGTGCCCGCCGCCCCTCGTCCTCCATCAGCCCGGACTCGACCGCAATGCCCGCATCGCGAAGGATGGCGAGCCCTCTGCCCGAAACCCGCGGGTCCGGATCGGTCAGGCAGACCACGACACGCGCGACGCCGGCTTCAACCAGCGCGTTGGCGCAAGGGGGCGTCCTGCCGTAATGCGAACAGGGTTCCAGCGTCACATAGACCGTCGATCCACGTGATCTCTCACCGGCCATGTCGAGAGCCTGCGTTTCCGCATGCGGACGACCGCCGGGCGCCGTCACCGCCTTGCCGACCACTTCGCCGTCCTTGACGACCACGCAGCCGACAGAGGGGTTGGTGCCCGTCAGCCCGGTATTCTGTCGCGAAAGGCGCAACGCCTCTGCCATGAACCGCCGGTCGTCAGAGGCGGTCATTCCTCATGGCTCCAGGCCGGGATCGCGGGCGATCTTGGCGTTGATCTCTTCGATCACCTTCTCGAAATCTTCCGCATGGGAAAAATCCCGGTAGACGGAGGCGTAGCGGACGAAGGCCACGTCATCGAGACTCTTCAGCGCCTCCAAGACCTGCAGGCCGATCTCTTCGGACGAAATCTCGCTTTCGCCGGAACTTTCCAGGCGACGCACGATGCCCGATACCGCCCTCTCGATCCGGTCATTGTCCACCGGACGCTTGCGTAGCGCGATCTGGAAGGACCGCACCAGCTTATTACGGTCGAACGGCACCTTCCGGCCGGTCTTCTTCGTGACCATCAACTCACGAAGCTGCACCCGTTCGAACGTGGTGAAACGGCCGCCGCAATCCGGGCAGATGCGCCGCCGGCGGATGGAGGTAAAATCCTCCGCCGGACGCGAATCCTTGACCTGCGTGTCTTCCGAACCGCAATAGGGGCAGCGCATCGCCTCTCCTTAAGGATCACATATAGGGGTACATCGGGAACCGGTCGGTAAGCGCTACCACCTTCTCCCGAACACCAGCCTCTACAGCCGCATTGCCCTCGTCGGAATTGGCGATCTTCAGCCCGTCGAGGACCTCGACGATGAGATTGCCGATCTCCTTGAATTCCGCTTCCTTGAAACCGCGGGTCGTGCCGGCCGGGGTGCCTAGGCGGATACCTGACGTAACAAAGGGCTTTTCCGGATCGAAAGGAATGCCGTTCTTGTTGCAGGTGATGTAGCCGCGGCCGAGCGCTGCCTCCGCCCGCTTGCCGGTGGCGTTCTTCTTGCGCAGGTCGACCAGCATCAGGTGGTTGTCTGTGCCGCCGGACACGATGTCGAGGCCGCCAGCCTTCAGCGTCTCGGCAAGCGTCTTGGCATTCTTGACGATCTGGGCGGCATAATCCTGGAACTCGGGCTTCAGCGCTTCGCCGAAGGCAACGGCCTTGGCGGCAATGATGTGCATCAGAGGACCGCCCTGGAGGCCAGGGAAGACGGCCGAATTGAACTTCTTGGCCAGCTCCTCGTCATTGGTGAGGATGACGCCGCCGCGCGGGCCGCGGAGCGACTTGTGCGTCGTCGTCGTGGCCACATGGCAGTGCGGGAACGGCGACGGATGCTGGCCACCGGCAACGAGGCCGGCGATATGAGCCATGTCGACCATGAGATAGGCGCCGACCGAATCGGCAATCTCACGAAAGCGCTTCCAGTCCCAGATGCGCGAATAGGCGGTGCCGCCGGCGATGATGAGCTTCGGCTTGTGCTCTTCGGCCTTCCTCTGGACCTCGTCCATGTCGAGCAGGTTGTCGCCTTCACGTACGCCGTAGGAAACGACATTGAACCACTTGCCGGACATGTTGACCGGCGAACCGTGCGTCAGGTGACCGCCCGAATTGAGATCAAGGCCCATGAAGGTGTCGCCCGGCTGCAGCAGCGCCAGAAAGACGGCCTGGTTCATCTGCGAACCGGAGTTCGGCTGGACGTTGACGAAGTTGACGCCGAACAGCTTCTTGGCGCGTTCGATTGCGAGTTCTTCGGCGATGTCCACGAACTGGCAGCCGCCGTAATAGCGCTTGCCCGGATAGCCTTCCGCATACTTGTTGGTCATGATCGAGCCCTGCGCTTCGAGCACGGCGCGAGAGACGATGTTCTCCGAAGCGATCAGCTCGATCTCGTGGCGCTGGCGACCCAGCTCCTTCTCGATCGCGCCGAAAATCTCCGGGTCCGAGTCGGCAAGCGGGCGAGAGAAGAAAGCATCGGTGTTCGACATGGGCGAGGCTCCTCAAAGGGGTGTGCATGCGATTGTCGCGTCTTAGCGTTCCGCCTTCCTGAGAGCAATACGGGGAACGACATTTGCCGGCCGGAAGACGCGGGCGGAGCCGTATGGCAACGAAAAAGCCGCACCCTTTGACGATGCGGCTTTCCAGACGGCAAATCCTCGCGCGCCTTATTGCGGCAGCATGTCGTCCTCGATTGACCCCGCGGGCTTTTCGATACCTGTCGTGGTCTGAAGCGCCAGTTCCTGATTGCCGTCGCGCTCGTAGATGTCGTCGCGGAACTGGACGACACGGTCCCTCGCCGACCACGCCGTGATGTAAACGATATAGACGGGCACTTCCTGGGTAAGCTTGATCGGGGTGTTCTGGCGGGTCGAGATCACGCGTTCGATCTCCTGACGCGACCAGCCGGTCGTGTCGCGCAGCAGCCAGGTGATGAGATCCCGAACGTTCTGCACCCGCACGCAGCCGGACGATTCGAAACGCATCAGCTTGTTGAACAGGCCCTGCTGGGGCGTGTCGTGCATGTATTCGTTGTTCGGATTGTGGAAGTTGATCTTCGTCGAGGCCATGGCATTGATCTTGCCAGGGTCCTGCCGGAACATCAGGTTCGGCGCCTTGGGCGCGAACCAGTCGACCGTCTCCGGGGCAACTTCGTTGCCCTTGCCGTCGATCAGGCGGATGTTGTTGCGCGCCAGATAGGTCGGGTCCTTGCGCATCAGCGGCACGATGTCTTTTTCGACGATCGAGCGCGGCGCGGTCCAATACGGATTGAGGATGACCTCGTAGATCTTCGAGTTGATGGCATGTGTCGGGCGGTCGATGCGGCCGACGACTGCGCTGTTGCGCAGCGCCACGCGGTCGTTTTCCACGGCCTCGATATAGGCGGCGGGAATATTGACCATCACATAGCGGGAACCGAGATCACCCGACATGGACTGCAGCCGAACCAGATTGGTTTCCAGCTGGCGCAGGCGCACATCCGCCGGGATATTCATGGCCTTTACGGTGAATTCGCCAAGCACGCCATCGGAGGGAAGACCGTGACGCGCCTGGAAGCGTTTTACCGCTCCATCGACATAGGAATCGAAGGAAGACGACATCCCCGCCTCGCGCGGCAGATCGCCGGAAATCGCAAGGCGCTGGCGCAGCACCTGCACGCTCGGATCCACCACGCCGAGCCTCAACCGCTGGCCGGCGGGATTGACTTCCGGCCAGCCGCCGCCCGAGACGATCTGCTGGTAGTCCATGATCGCCTGCTGGATATTGGCCGGCCCGCTTGGCCCCAGAACCGGATTGTTGGAGACGACGTTGACGGCGGTGCGCGACGCAGCCTTCGCATCGAACTGGTCGTCCCAGGTGCCGCGGCGCGGCGCATTGATCAGATCGTCGACTGCCGACTGGGCGAAAGCGGGTGCCGCAAGCGCGGCAGCACCAGCGGAAACGGCCGAACGCAGCAACGCGCGGCGGGAAAGAGCTTCAGATCCAATCTTCTTCGACATCATCCTACCCATCTGGTCCCGAGCATCATCACGACGCCTACAGGGATATGGTTAACAAACGCGCAAAAACAAAGCGCTGCCGGCAAAGGCCTCATCGTCATCGCGGTGTCGTGAAGAGAGAAATTTCCGCCGGCCCATTCCATTCAGCCGGTCCCATAGCAATATGGCGAATTGGTGTCAGGTATCCCCGCGTCACAAAGCCGTGTTGGCCCGTGAATTTCCGCTTTCCGAGATGAAAACGCGGGAGCCGGATGCGCAGGGACGCATCCGGCTCCGATCGCTTGATGGAGGTCTTCTGGCCGGCCGCCGCCTCGTGGATAAGGCGGCAGACGGGGTTTTGCCAATTACAGGCGATAGAGAATCTGGTCGTTCCAGAAGCGGTCGAGACGCTGCAGGAGCTTGTTCATCTGGCCGAACTCGCCTTCGCCGATGCCGCCGACCTTTTCGATGGAGCCGATATGGCGCTCGTAGAGCTTGGCGACGGTTTCTGCGATCTCCTGGCCGTCCGGCGTCAGGCTGATGCGGACCGAGCGGCGATCGATGCGCGAACGCTGGTGGTTGATGAAGCCAAGATCGACCAGCTTCTTCACATTGTAGGAGACGTTCGAGCCGAGGTAGTAACCGCGGGAGCGCAGTTCGCCGGCGGTCAGTTCGGAATTGCCGATGTTGAACAGCAGGAGAGCCTGCACCGCGTTGACATCGTCGCGACCCTGGCGGTCGAACTCGTCCTTGATCACATCGAGAAGACGGCGGTGGAGACGTTCCACCAGGTGCAGCGACTCCATATACAGGGAGCGGATAGTTTCTTCATGCGTATCTGCTACTGCCGGTGCCGCCTGCGGCTTCAGTTTCGTGTTCATCATGACTGCCTCACTCTGTTTTGTTTGGCGGTGTTTGTTTTCTTCCCGCCTTGAGACAGACACTATCCAATACGCATAAAATTCGACTTAAAACATAGACCTAACAAAAGCTTAACGCCATCGTTCGAATTCCCGCCACCCTTTGCAGCACTTTGGCGCCGCCTTCACCGCCTGTTATTTTTCAATGGTTTAGCGTGATTTTTTCCGTCAAAACCGGCCGCCAAAGCTTTAATTTCAGGGTTACTCAATCCTTACCCGCTCGGCTTTGCGGCGCGCTTCGATCCATAAAGAGAGGCGGAAAACGACATAAAGCGCAGCAATCAGCCCATGCATCAGGGGCACGAGCCGGTTGTGTCCGAAAATGTCCGGCCAGACCATATACATCAGGACTTGCGAACCAGCGGCGAGCGCCCAGAGCACCGGTCCCCAGGAGACCGTCAGCCACAGACCGAGCGAGGCGACCGGAAAAAGCACGGCAAGCGAAGAGGCTGCCACCTTCCAGGGAAGGGTCAGCAGATCGAAGCGGGCCGCGCCATGCAGCGAATAGCCGACGAGCATGGCCCAGTATTGCAGCCCGAACCAGAAGCAGGCGACCGCAATCATCCGCAGGAAGACCACATAAAGGATTTCAGTGAGCGTACGCTTCGGCGCCATCGGTGAATCAGGTTCCATACGCTCCACCTTATCGGGGTGTCACCTCCCCTGCCAGTATCTGTGTCGCGGACTGCACGAACGTTCAAGAGCACATTCGAACCGGCTGTTAGATATCGCTACCCACTGAAGGAGCCGACATGAGCAACAACAACCTTTCCCGGACGTCGATCAACCTGGCCGAAAAGCTCGGACGAATTGAAGACTTCTGGCAGCCCCGCGTCGTTGCCGAAATGAACGATTACCAATTCAAGCTGGTGCGCATCTCCGGCGACTTCATCTGGCACGACCACCCGGAGACCGACGAAACGTTCATCGTTCTGGAAGGCGTTCTGCGCATCGACTTCCGCGACGGCTCCGTCACGATCGGTGCGGGAGAGATGTTCGTCGTTCCCAAGGGCGTGGAGCACAAGCCGTTTGCGGAAAACGAGGTGCAGATGATGCTGATCGAACCACGCGGCACCCTGAATACCGGCCATGAGGGCGGCGACCGGACTGCTCAGAACGATCTCTGGATCTGATCACGGCGCTGCGGCGATCCCGCCCATTCATAAACACGGAACCTCGTGTTATGGAGCGGCCCAACCGCACAATTACGGAGATCAGCCATGGACAAGACGCATCTCGTCGACGAGATCACCGGCCACCGCCGCATGCGGCGCAACCGCAAGGCCGACTGGATGCGCAGGCTGGTTCAGGAAAACCGGCTGACGGTCGACGATTTGATCTGGCCGATCTTCATCGTCCCCGGCAGCGGCATTGTCGATCCGATCGCCGCCATGCCGGGCGTCAGCCGCATGAGCATCGACAAGGCGGTCGAAGCGGTGAAAGAGGCCTCCGATCTCGGCATTCCCGCGATTGCCACCTTCCCGGATATCGAGATGGAGTTGCGCGACGAAACCGGCTCCAACAGCCTCGTCGCCAACAACCTGATCAACCAGACGACTGCGGCCATCAAAAAAGCCGTTCCGAATATCGGCGTCATCACGGACGTTGCGCTGGACCCCTTCACCAGCCATGGCCACGACGGCATCCTGCGCGACGGCGTCATCGTCAACGACGAGACGGTCGACCAGATCGTCAGGGCGGCGGTTATGCAGGCGGATGCCGGTGCCGACATCATTGCGCCGTCGGAAATGATGGACGGCCGCGTTGGCGCAATCCGCCGCGGGCTTGATGCCGCCGGCCACCAGAATGTCGGCATCATGTCCTATGCGACAAAATTCTCCTCCGGTTTCTACGGACCCTATCGCGAGGCGATCAACACCAGTGGGCTCCTGAAGGGCGACAAGAACAGCTACTACATCTCGCCTGCCAACGGCACCGAGGCGGTTCGCGACGCAGCCCTTGACGTGGAGGAAGGCGCCGACATGCTGATGGTGAAACCCGGCCTGGCCTATCTCGACGTCTGCTGGCGCATCAAGGAAGCCTTTGGCCTTCCGACCTTCGCCTATCAGGTTTCCGGCGAATACACGCAGATCAAGGCAGCCGCGATGAACGGCTGGATCGACGGCGAGCGGATCATGATGGAGACGCTGCTCTGTTTCAAACGCGCCGGCTGCGACGGCATCCTCACCTATTTCGCCATGGACGTCGCAAAGAAACTGGCGAAGGGGTGAGCCTTGTGGCGGCCGATCGAGCGCCCCATATTCATTCCTGACAAACAGGAGCCCGACACCCATGAGCCTCGATCCGAACCCGACCTATGCCGCACCGGATGACTGGCGCGCCTATAGCGGTGTGCTCTCCCGCCGGGTCTTTGCCTTTATCATCGACTATCTCATCGTGCTGCTGCTCTGCATCCCGGCCGCGGTTGTCGTTTTCTTCCTCGGGATCATCACGCTCGGCCTCGGCTTCATGCTCTACCCGGCCCTCTTCGTGATCGTGGCGCTGCTCTATTTCGGCCTGACGCTCGGCGGGCCCAGCCAGGCCTCGCCCGGCATGCGTGCGATGGGCCTTGCCATGACCCGCCTCGACGGACGACGGATCGACTTCCTGACGGCGGTTGCTCACACCGTAATCTTCTGGATCATCAATTCGGTGCTGACGCCGCTGATTCTCCTGGCGGGCCTCTTCATCGAACGCTCACGCCTCGTTCACGACCTGCTGCTCGGCACCGTCGTCATCCGAACGGCTTAAACATCGGTCAATGGCGAAAAGTTTATCAACCGGGTTATGCTGCGGGAGGCGGCATATGGTTGACGTTTTACTTTTATGCGCCATGCTATGACATTTACGTCAATAAAGACGGGACAACCGCGACTCGATGAACACCCAGGCGACGCCCTCACCGCAGTTTTATCTGACGGCTCCGGCAGTTTGTCCGTATCTACCGGGTGAAATGGAGCGCAAGGTCTTCACGCACCTGGTGGGCCCGCGGGCGGCGGAGATGAACGATCTTCTGACGCAAGGCGGCTTCCGACGATCGCAGAACATCGCCTACCGTCCCGCCTGCGAATCCTGCCGCGCCTGCATTTCCGTCCGCATCCTCGCCAACGACTTCGAGCCGAACCGCTCGATGCGGCGGGTGCTTGCCACGAACAACGACCTCGTCTCGACCGTCTATCCGGCTCAGCCCTCCACGGAACAGTTTTCGCTCTTTCGCCGCTATCTGGACGACCGGCATCAGCGGGGCGGCATGTCCGACATGTCCGCGCTCGACTATGCGATCATGGTCGAAGACACGCATGTGAACACGCGCATCATCGAATACCGCAAACGCGAGCCTGGCTCCGGCATCAGCGAGCAGCCGAAGGGCGAGTTGATGGCGGTGGCGCTCACCGACATGATGAGCGACGGGCTGTCGATGGTCTATTCGTTCTTCAATCCCGAGCACGAAAAACGCTCGCTCGGAACCTTCATGATCCTCGACCACATCGAGCGCACGCGGTCGCTCGGGCTTCCCCATGTCTATCTCGGATACTGGGTCAAAGGCTCCGCGAAAATGGGCTACAAGACCCGCTTTCAGCCGCAGGAGCATCTCACCCCAAGGGGCTGGGAGATTTTCGATTCCTCGACCGAGACCTGAATTAGGTCAGTTGGGAGACCAGCGAACATTGATTGTCCGCGAGCTTGCGGCATGTTATAACGCCGTTCCAACAAGCAGGAATTCGAGCCATGAACGTGACTATCCGCAGAATAGGAAATTCCGAGGGTATCATCATTCCCAAGGAGGTTCTGGATCGTATGGGACTGAAGACCGGAGACAGCCTGGAAGTTCGGGAAAACGGCGCCAACATCGAACTCGTTCCAGAGCATGCTGATCTATCTGAGCAATTGAAGGCCGCTAGGCTTGGCATGCAGAAATATCGCGTCGCCTTGAAAGAACTTGCCAAGTGAAAGCCGTCAAATGGCTTTCGCGGCAGGCCATTGAAACAATCCATCAGGAACAACTGGCGGAGCATGGCGGCCTGCCCGGACTCAAGGACGAGAACGCCGTGGAAGCGGCACTTGCCCGGCCCCTTCACAAACACGCTTATGGAGAAGACGACCTCTTTCTCCTAGGGGCGTCGTATCTTTACGGTTTCGCCCGCAGCCATCCGTTCTCCGACGGCAACAAGAGAACCGCCTATCTGGCCGCCTTTACCTTCTTGCTCATCAACGGTTACCTCATCGAAGCAAGTCAGGCCGATGTTATCGAGTTCGTCCTCGTCGTGGCAGCCGGCGAGATCGACGAGGAAGGTGCGACGCGTTTTCTGCGCGATCACACCGTTCCCTATCCCTGATTACCCCGCAAATTTGCCGCTTCTCGGAAAGCCCTTCGGCACGGCGCGGCCCGCGGTGGCGCGATCGCCCATCCATTCCAGGAGCTCTTCCTTGTTGCGGGTAAACGAGCGGCCGGCGCTGTCTTCCCAGGAAAGACCTTCCGCCATTGCAAAACATTTGATGTCGGAAATGCCGCCGTCCTTGTAGCGCTGCAGTCGCACGCCCTTGCCGCGGGTCATCTCCGGCAGCTGGGCAAGCGGGAAGACCAGCATCTTGCGGTTTTCGCCGACGACAGCGACGTGGTCTCCGGAAACCGGCACGGCCAGCTTCGCCTCGTCCGGCATGGCGACGTTCATGATCTGCTTGCCCTTGCGGGTATTGGCGATCATCTCGCTTTCCGCCACCACGAAGCCGTTGCCGGCGGTCGAAGCCAGGATCAGCTTGCGCGATGGATCATGCACGAAGGCGGTCAGGATGTCCTGGTCATTCTCCATATCGACCATGATGCGGACCGGTTCGCCATGGCCGCGTCCGCCGGGCAGCTTGTCGGCACCGAGCGTATAGGCCTTTCCGCCTGTCGTGACGAGCAGAAGCTTGTCAGTCGTCTGCGCCGGGAAGGCGAGCTTCGGCCCGTCTCCTTCCTTGAAGGTCAAGCTCGACGTATCCGACATATGCCCCTTCAATGCGCGGATCCAACCCTTTTGGGAGACGACGACGGTGACCGGCTCTTTCTCGATCATCGCCTGCTGGATCGCGTCGACATCGGCTTCCGGCGCCTCAGCGAACTGGGTGCGGCGGCGGCCGAGCTCGGTCGCCTTGGCATATTTCTTCTTTACCTCCTGGATTTCCCAGGCCACGGTCTGCCACTGCTTGTCATCTGAGGCGAGCAGAGCCTCGATGTCTGCCTTCTCCTTGGAGAGGTTGTCGTGTTCGGTCCGGATCTCGAACTCTTCGAGCTTGCGCAAGGCGCGCAGCCGCATATTGAGGATCGCCTCGACCTGCACGTCGCTGAGCGACCAGCGGGCCATCATCACCGGCTTCGGATCGTCCTCCTCCCGGATGATGCGGATCACCTCGTCGATATTGAGATAGGCGACCAGCAGGCCGCCGAGAATTTCCAAGCGCCGATCGATTGCCGCCAGCCGGAAGCGGGAACGGCGGACCAGCACGTCCTTGCGATGGGCTAGCCATTCGGTCAGCACTTCGTTGAGCGCCATGACCTTCGGCACTCGGCCCATGGAAAGCACGTTCATGTTGAGCGGGAAACGATTCTCCAGCTCAGTCAGCCTGAAGAGCGATTCCATAAGCAACGTTGCGTCGACCGTCCGGCTCTTCGGCACCAGCACGATCCGGACGTCTTCCGCCGATTCATCGCGAACGTCCTCGAGCAGCGGCAGCTTGCGGGCGATCAGCAGCTCGGCGATCTTTTCGATCAGCCGCGACTTCTGCACCTGGAACGGAATTTCGGTAACGATGATCTGGTATCCGCCGCGGCCGAGATCCTCCGTCTCCCATTTGGCGCGCACGCGGAAACCACCGCGACCGGTCTTGTATGCCTCGATGATCGACTCACAGCTGTCGATGATGATGCCGCCCGTCGGCAGATCCGGGCCGGGTACAAACTCGACGAGCTTCTCGACCGTGGCGTCGGGATGCTTGATCAGATGCAAAGCCGCATCGCAGAGCTCATGGGCGTTGTGCGGCGGGATCGACGTCGCCATACCGACGGCGATCCCCGACGTGCCGTTCGCCAGAAGATTGGGAAAAGCACCCGGCAGGACAACCGGTTCGTCATCTTCCTCGTTGTAGGTCGGCCGGAAATCGACAGCGTCCTGCTCGATACCCTCGAGCAGCAAGGCCGCCACATCGGTCATTCGAGCTTCGGTATATCGATAGGCGGCGGCGTTATCGCCATCGATATTGCCGAAATTGCCCTGTCCGTCGACCAGCGGGTAACGCTGGGAGAAATCCTGGGCAAGGCGCACGAGCGCGTCATAGACCGACTGGTCGCCGTGCGGGTGGAACTTACCGATGACGTCGCCGACGATACGCGCGCATTTCTTGAAAGCGGAGTTCGGTCGGATGCCCATCTCGCTCATGGCGTGGATGATGCGCCGGTGCACCGGCTTCAACCCGTCGCGCACGTCCGGCAGGGCGCGATGCATGATGGTGGAAAGCGCATAGGCGAGATAACGCTCTTCGAGCGCTGCCTTGAGGTCCACCGGAAGAATGTGGTCGCCGCCGTCACCGGGCGGATTTACTATTTGTCCCATTCCCCTTGACTAGCGGAAAGCCTGATTCACGGCAAGAATCACCGGCAAAGCGCCTGTGGAGAACAGCCGTCGGAAGCAGCTTTATCTTTTGTTTACCCTCCCGGGGAAGCCGCAATTTTGCCCAGAGGAATGTGGAACAAAGCAATGGACCTTTTAATGCCGTCGCCTATAACTGCCGCCCTCAACTTCGACATCCGCAAATTGCGGGCGCCCTGCCCCAGGAGGAATATTATGAAATACTACAACAAAGCCCGGCTTCTTCTCGCTGGAGCAGCCTTCGTGTCTTTCTCCGGGCAGGCTCTCGCCCTAGATGGCAACGATGTTGTGGCTAAGATTAACAACGCCCTCTCTGTCCAAGGCGGTACGGGCCTTTCCGCGGAAAAGGTCGTGACAACCGGTTCAGACGTCACGCTGACCAATGCCAAATTTACGGTGGCCGCCGCCAAGGAAAGCGGTTTTCCGCTAGGCACCATCGTCCTAAAGGGGGTGGAGGAAGACAACGGCAGCTATCTCGTGGAGACGGTGACTTTCGACGATGTCGACATCGCGCAGGACGGTCTCGGCTTCAAGGCGTCTGGCTTGTCGATCAGCGGCCTTTCGGTTCCGGCGGATCCGACCGGTAACACGATCGACGCCGTGCTGCTCTACAATGAGGCTCACGTCGGAGCGACGACGGTGACGTTCGATGGAAAGCAAGCCTTTTCGGTCGGTGAAATGGTCATGACTTCCGAGGTTGCGGACGACGACTCCGCGGTCAATTTTGACCTTAAGGTCAAGGACATCAAGGGTGACCTGAGCCTGGTCGAGGACGCCAAGGCGAAGGACGCGCTCCAGCAGCTCGGCATAAAGGCGCTCGATGGCAGCATCAGCATGGTGGGCAGCTGGGAACTTGAACCGGGCACTCTTGAACTCGAGGAGTATGCGTTCGAATTCGCCAATGTCGGCCGCCTGAATCTTGCCATGAGCTTCTCCGGCTATACGCTGGATTTCATCAAATCCTTGAACGAAACGACAAAGGCCATGGAAGCGAACGCCAACAAGGAAGAAGCCCAGCAGGCGGCCGGCCTTGCCATGCTCGGTCTCATGCAGCGGTTGACTTTCAACAGCATGGAAGTCCGTTTCGAAGACGCGGGTATTACCAAGCGCGCGCTCGACTACGCGGGCAAGCAACAGGGCACGACGGGCGAGCAGATGGCGCAGATGCTCAAGGGCATGACGCCGCTCATGCTCGCGCAATACAACGTCCCGGAATTGCAGAACATGCTGAGCGCTGCCGTCAATACCTATCTCGACAAGCCCAGCAGCTTCACCGTCACCGCCGAGCCGGCGGAGGGCGTGCCTTTCCCGATGATCATGGGCGCCGCCATGGGCGCGCCGAACACCTTGCCGCAGGTGCTTGGCGTCAAGGTCACGGCGAACGACTGATATTCGCAAACAGCAAAAAACCCGGCGACCGCTCGCCGGGTGTTCCGTTAAAGGATATCTCTGATCTGAAACTCATTCCAGAACCTGGATCACGGTCCGGGTCTGCGGGTTGACGATAACGCGGCGCTCGTTGACGACCGTGTAGGCATAGTCGGAATGACCTTCGACGGTGTGAACCTCGACGGTTTCCGGCAAGGGTGTGCCGACGGCGATCGTGCCTTCATAGGCCACCGAAGGAACGCTCTGCTCCATGACATAGGTGCGGACTTCGCCCGGCAGGACGACCGTGGAGTTGGTTGTCACCGGATCCTGGGTGATAACCGTCGTCTGGGCGTAGGCGGCACCCGAAAGGCCAATCAAAGCCGCGGAGGCAGCCAGCAAAATCTTGCGCATGTTCTTTTCTCCCTGTTCTCTTGCTGCCCTAACAACACAAGCACCGTGAGATGGTTCCGCAATCTTCCATCACGTCAGATGAATACCCGTCTGATGCCTTGACCCGGAATGAGGTGCAGGCGAAAACCGCTACGGCGGCGCTGCGGGATATCCGTGACCGTCGATTTGACGAAAGGCCCCTAACTGATGCTGTCGTGGCTTGCTGCGGAAACCCGGACGATCGAGACGCTCAACACGCCCCAAAAGCGGCTGGAGCCGGCGCGAGCCTCCTATTACAACGGCCAGCCCGGCAATCAATTGCAGCGGCTCCTAACTGCCCGGCGTGATTTCCTGTCGATCTGGCGGCAGAACGACTATTCCGAGCGGAATTCCGAGATCAAGCTTCTCGGGCGCCAGGTCATGGTGGTGAACTCCCCCGAAGCGATCAAGTACGTGGTCGCGACACGTCACGAAAACTTTGAGCGCAAATCCCCGCAGATGCGCCGCGCGCTGGAATATCTCCTGGGCGACGGCCTGTTCATCTCGGATGGCGAGACCTGGAAGCAGCGACGCCCGCTCGTCTCGGACATCGTCCACAAACATCGCGTTCCTGCCTTCGGCGCGATCATGACCGATACTTCGCTCGAACTTGTCGAGCGCTGGAACGCCCTTGGCGACGGCGCCACGGTCAACGTCCTCTACGAAATGGCCGGGCTGACCGCCGAAATCATTTCCCGCAGCGTGTTCGGGAACGATCTGGGCCAGGAAAGCGCCGACATGGTGACCGAAGGCTTCACCAGGTACCAGGCACTGATCGATTCCATCAATATCGGCTATTTCCTCGGTTTCGATGAAGGCCTGCCGCAGCTTCGCACACCGTCGCTCCGCCGCTCGGTCAAGCGCATCCACCGCATCATCGACCGCGTGATCGAGGATCATCTGGCCGGCAAGGGCGACGACAATTCCATGGTGGAATTGCTGATCCGCCGGCAGAAGCGCAATCCGGAACTCAACCTCGATGTCGTCGCACTGCGCAACGAAGCGGCGACCATCTTCATGGCCGGTCACGAGACGACGGCTGCGACCCTGACCTGGGCATGGTATCTGCTCTCCAAAGCGCCCTGGGTGGAGGAAGCGGTGCATGCCGAGATCCAAGAGGTCTGCGGCAGCAACGTGCCGACGGTCGAAGACGTGCCGAAGCTGAAATGGTGCACGGCGGTCATCGAAGAGACGCTGCGGCTCTATCCGCCGGTCCCGATCCTCGCGCGGCAGGCCAAACAGGCCGATCGCGTCGGCGATATCGACGTGAAGCCGGCTGCACTGGTCATGATCGTGCCGTGGCTTTTGCACCGGACACCCTCGCTTTTTGAAGATCCTCACCTCTTCAAGCCGGAGCGCTTTATCGAAAGACGCCCGGTGCCCTATAGCTACATTCCATTTGCCAGCGGCCCGCGCATATGCCCGGGCCTTCAGTTCGGCCTGACGGAGGCGATCCTCTGCCTCGCGGTCCTGGCGCAGAGGTTCCGCCTGCGGGTGCCGGAAGACCACCAGGTGGAGCCGGTCTGCCGCCTGACGCTACGGCCGCGCGGGGGGCTGCCCGTAACCCTGCATCGGCGGTAGGGCGAACTGATGCCGGACAGGAATAATCCCGAGCCATCACTGAGAAAACGCAAGGCGTGGCGGTTTGCGGTGGAGCAAGCGCCACCCATCTCCGATCTTTTCTCAACCGCAGACCAGCGAAGGAAATTCCGCCGCTACTGGATCGACGACAACCTCGGCAATGCGGTTGATCTGTTCGTGCATTTCGGGCTCAAGCTGCTGACGATGGATGCATGCTCCAATTTCGGCCGCTGGCTCGGGCCCTTCGCGATCCCGAGGTTTCACCAGGTCGCCGTCAGACGAGGCCGCGCGACCCTTGCGCGCCTACTACCCGACAAAAGCGAAGCCGAACGGGAAACCATCCTGCGCCTAAACCAGGAAGCCCAGGGCAGGATCATGACGGAGTTTTCGGTGATCAACCGGCTTCTTCGTCATCCGGACCGGATCAAGCTTCACGATTTCCACCGCCTGGTCGGTTCCGTCCGTGCCGGCCCGACGATCATTGTTGGGATGCATCTGGGCAATTGGGAGATCGGGCCAACGATTCTCCACAACGAGGGGATCCGCCCCTATGCCAACTACATCCCCCCGAAAGGCCGGGCAAAGGCGTGGATTTCGGAGCGCGTGAGGCGCAAGGGCGGTCTGAACTTCCTGCCGCCCGGCGTTCAGGGCATAAGGCCGGCGGTCAAGGTGCTGAAGGAAGGCGGCGTCATCTCGATGTTCTGCGACGAGGGCGTTTCGGGAAAGATCCGCGGGCCATTCTTCGGCCGCAAGCCGCATCTGGAAGGCAATCTGGCCGTTGCAATCCGCCTGGCAAGGTTGTCCGGCGCCAGGATCTGCCCCTGGTACAATATCCGGACCGAAGGGTTCCGCTTCGAGGCGCATTTCCTGCCGCCCATCACATTGCCCGCGGAAGAGAAACCCGGCTCACGCCTGCTGGACGACGTGAAGCTGCTCAACGACGCGATCGAACCTGTCATCCGCGCGCATCTCGATCAGTGGTATTTCCTCGACAACGCCTTAACTGATGCGTGAGGCTTAATTCCCGTCGTCAGCAAAAGGGTTTCCGTCATGAATCTTTCCTTTTCCGAGACACGCTACCCCGCCATCGATAAAGCGATCGATACAGCGCTGACTTTGAAACGGCTGGTTGGAACCGTCGTTCTCATCGCAAAGGACGGCGAGACCGTCTATCGCCGGGCAGCAGGTTTTGCCGACCGCGAGGCCGGTATTCCGGTCAAGGAGAATACGATCTTCCGGCTTGCCTCCATCACCAAGCCGATCGTGACGATCGCGGCCATGCGGCTGGTGGAACAGGGCAGGATCGGTCTCGACGACCCGGTGACGAAGTGGCTGCCGGATTTTCGCCCGCGGCTCGAAGACGGCCGCGAACCGGTTATCCTGATACGCCATCTGCTGACCCACACATCCGGCCTCAGCTATTGTTTCGCAGCGGAGAACGGCCCTTATGTGCGCGCCGGAGTATCCGACGGCGTCGATCAGCCGGGCCTGTCGCTTGCCGAAAACCTGCGCCGCATCGCGAGCGCGCCCCTGCTCTTCGAACCCGGCACCGGCTGGCAATATTCCGTCTCGATGGACGTCCTGGGCGGGGTCATCGAAAAGGAGACAGGCAAACGGCTGGGCGACGCGGTCGCGGAACTCGTCATGCGGCCGCTTGGCCTCTCCGATACGGCATTCACCGTCGTGGATAGAGACCGGCTGGCTGCCGCCTATGTCGACGGAACGCCCGAGCCGAAGCGCATGGGCGATACGGAAAAGCTATGGGCGCTGGACGGGTTCGTGACCCTTGCGCCCGACCGCATCTTCAACCTCGACTCCTACCATTCCGGCGGCGGCGGCATGGCAGGCACCGCCGCCGACGTGCTCACCATATTGGAGACGATCCGCAAGGGCGGTTCGCCGCTGCTTTCCGAAGCGACGGTCCGCCAGATGACGACCAATCAGGTCGGCGCCCTGCTCGAACCGACGCGGCCGGGTTTCGGTTTCGGCTTCGGATGGGCGGTCATCCTTGACCCCCAAGCCGCGGGCCTGCCGGTCTCACCCGGCAGCCTGCAATGGGGCGGCGTCTACGGCCACCACTGGTTCATCGATCCCGTCAGGAATGTCACTGCCGTCGGGCTTACCAATACGACACTCGAAGGGATGTGGGGCCAGTTCACGCTCGACCTGAAAAAGGCCGTCAGCGCGTCTTTCTAGCGGATGCATGATGCATGTATTAGAAAGCCCGGCTCATCACCGGGCTTTCTTGGTTTAGAGGAAGCGCTCAGTCCTTCTTGGACGGCACCACGCGGATTGCCAGTTCGCGAAGCTGTGTCGGCGTGGCCGGAGACGGCGCGCCCATCAACAGGTCCTGCGCCTGCTGGTTCATCGGGAACAGCGTGATCTCGCGCAGGTTCTTGGCACCCGTCAGCAGCATGACGATACGGTCGACACCGGCCGCCATGCCGCCATGCGGCGGTGCGCCGTACTGGAAGGCGCGGTAAAGACCGCCGAAACGGTCTTCCACGTCCTGCTGGCTCAAGCCCACCATCTCGAAAGCCTTGACCATGGTTTCCGGCAACTGGTTACGGATCGAGCCCGAGGCGATTTCAAAGCCGTTGCAGACCATGTCGTATTGATAGGCCTTGATCGCCAGCGGCTCCTTGGTTTCGAGCGCTTCGAGACCGCCCTGCGGCATGGAGAACGGGTTGTGGGCGAAGTCGATCTTCTTTTCGTCCTCGTTGTATTCGAAGAACGGGAAATCGACGATCCAGCAAAGCTCGTAACGATCGCGATCGATCAGGTTCAGCTCATCTGCTGCACGGTTACGCGCTTCGCCTGCAAATTTGTAGAACTTGCCGGGATCGCCGGCCACGAAGAAGCAGGCGTCGCCGGCTTCGAGGCCGAGCTGGGTTCGGACAGCTTCGGTGCGCTCCTCGCCGATGTTCTTGGCGAGCGGACCGGAGCCGCCGACCTTACCCTCTTCTTCCTTCCAGAAGATATAACCGAGGCCCGGCTGGCCCTGGCTTTGCGCCCAGGCGTTCATGCGGTCGCAGAAGGCACGCGAACCGCCGGTCTTGGCCGGGATCGCCCAGACCTCGACCTTCGGGTTGGAGGCGATCATGTTGGCGAAGACCTTGAAGCCGGAGCCGGCGAAATGCTCGGTCACCGCTTCCATGACGATCGGGTTGCGCAGATCCGGCTTGTCGGAGCCGTATTTGCGGATCGCCTCGTCGTAGGGAATGCGCGGAAACACCTTGGTCACCGGCTTGCCTTCGGCAAACTCCTCGAAGATGCCGCGAATGACCGGCTCCATCGTGTTCCAGACGTCCTCCTGGGTCACGAAGCTCATTTCGAGGTCGAGCTGGTAGAATTCGCCCGGCAGACGGTCGGCGCGCGGGTCTTCGTCGCGGAAACAGGGCGCGATCTGGAAATAGCGATCGAAGCCGGCGACCATCAAGAGCTGCTTATACTGCTGCGGCGCCTGCGGCAGGGCAAAGAACTTGCCCTCGTGGATACGGCTCGGGACCAGGAAGTCGCGCGCCCCTTCCGGCGAGGAGGCGGTCAGGATCGGCGTCGAATATTCGGTGAAGCCGACATTGGTCATCTCGCGGCGCATGGAAGCGATGATCTGGGTACGCTTGACGATGTTCTTGTGCAGCGTGTCGCGGCGCAGGTCGAGGAAGCGGTATTTCAGACGCACGTCTTCGGGATAATCCGGCTCGCCGAAGACCGGCAGCGGCAGTTCCTTGGAGGCGGCAAGGACCTCGATCTCCTGCGCATAAAGCTCGATCTCGCCGGTCGCCATGCCCTTGTTGACGGTGTCGTCCGAGCGCGCCTTGACGAGGCCGTCGATGCGGATCACCCATTCGCCGCGCACGGTCTCGGCGACCTTGAAAGCCGGGCTGTCCGGATCGGCAACCACCTGGGTCATGCCGTAGTGGTCGCGCAGATCGATAAACAGCACGCCGCCGTGATCTCGCACGCGATGCACCCAACCAGACAGGCGGACGGTGGAACCGACATCGGACTTCCGAAGGGCGGCACAGGTGTGGCTGCGGTAACGGTGCATTTCAAAATATCCTGGACTGGTGCGTTTTGCGGCAATCGGCGTGCGAAGCACGGCCAGCCGGCTTTAAGGAAAATCGGCGGGAAAAGCGCATGGCCCGCCCTATTTGTCAAGGCTTGGCAGCGGAGACTGCCCTCAGCGGCGCCGCGGCGGCACCGTCCACAACCAGATTATCGGCCATGAAATCCACAAAGACGCGAATTTTTGGGGACAGGAAGCGACCGGTCGGCCAAAGCACACGGAAGGTTCCTGTCTGGACGATGTGGTCATCCAGCAGGGTGACGAGACGCCCGTCATCGAGCTGCGGTCCGATGACGAAGGGAGGGAGGCAAGCTATGCCAAAACCTTGCTCGGCAAGATGGATGATCGGCTCAAGTGTGCTGGCGGTGACTGCGACCGGCAGGACCAAGCGCGCATTGCCGTCTTCAACGGCGAGCGGCCAGGGTTCGAGCTTGCCGGTACTTGGGTAACGATGGTGCAGACATCGGTGGTCCAGAAGATCCAGCGGCACTTTTGGCCGTCTCCATGCCTGGATATAACCGGGCGAGGCGACAATCCGATGGCAGAATGAGCCGAGCTTGCGATTCATCAAACGCGTGTCCCGTACTTCCCCGGTACGGATGACCGCGTCGAACCCCTCTTCGATCACGTCGACCAGTCGATCGGTAAAGTCCAGATCCATGGTGATTTCGGGATAGGCGCGCATGAAGGCCGAGATGGTCGGCATCAGGAGCATGCCAACCAGCGGCAGGCTGACGCGCAGTAAACCTCGGGGGGCTGCACGCAGCCGCGACAGTTCCGATTGCGCCACATCCAGTTCGGATAGGATACGCCGGCACGTATCCAGAAAATAACTGCCCTCCTCCGTCAGTGTCATGCTTCGCGTGGAGCGGTGGAAAAGGCGCACGCCCATCTCCTGCTCCAGCCTCGCCACCGCCTTGCCCACAGCGGAACTCGATATCCCGAGCCGCCTGGCGGCAGCGACGAAACTGCCACCCTCTGCCGCCTGAACGAAGATGTCGAGCGTTCCCAATCTATCCATTATCACTCCGATTGCGGAATTTGCATCCGCACTGTTGCGAATAGCGGAATATTTATCTTTCATCATCACGTGGATATCCAGTGGACGCGGCAAAAAGGCCGCTTCCCGACCTAAAAAGGACTTCACTGATGGATACGCTTCTTACCGCCGGCTTCTGCGCAACGCCGGAACCGACCACTTTCATCGTCAATGTCATCCACGCTCATCCAGGCAAGCAGGAAGAAGCCTTCCGCATCATTCAGGATGTCGTTCATTACGTCGCGGAACGGAAGGAAGGATTTCTCTGGAGCAACCTCGCCAAAAGCACGGACGGCAAGACCGTGGTGAATATCGAAGCCATCCGCGATGCCGGCAACGTCGACGATTTCTTCTCCGATCCTGTCTTCCGCGAAAAGTTCCGCAAGCTCGACGAAGTCTCCACGTTTGAGTTCCACACCTATGGCGTCGACGACCTCATCCTGCCCAAGCTTGGCCAACAGGGTTAGCGCCACTGGGGCAGAAGCCCCGTCCGCGGGGCTTCTGCATCCAACCACAGACTCCCGCACGAGAGGCCGGACAAGGTCGTTTTATGAGCTGTATTGAACATCGCTGACGCGATAGAAACGCATTGTCATTTCCGACAGCGATTCTCTTCCCCCGGCACCCATGAGCCACATCCGTCCGCTGATCCCCCTTCTCGTCACCGCAGGCATCCTGATCGGTGGCAATGGGCTGCAAGGCACGTATATCGCGCTGCGCGGCTCCGCCGAGGGCTTTTCCCCCTCCATCATCGGCATGATCGGCGCGGGCTACAGCGTCGGTTTTGCAGTCGGCTGCATCTATGTGACCCGCCTCTTGCGCGCCATCGGCCATATCCGGACCTTCGCCGCCATGGCGGCGATCGCCGCATCCGCGTCGCTCAGCGTCTCGATGATCATCGACCCGGCGTTCTGGTTCGTGATGCGCTTCGTGATCGGCATCGCCGTCGCGAGTCTCTTCGCCACGGTGGAAAGCTGGATCAACGCCAAGGTCACGAACGCCAACCGGGCTCGAACCCTCTCGGTCTATCGTCTCGTCGACCTGAGTTCAGTAACAATCGCTCAATACATTATCCCGGCGGCCGGCATAGACGGCTCGGTGGTCTTCAACATCATCGCAATCGCGCTGACGCTCTCGCTGGTGCCAATTTCGCTTGCGGATAAATCAGGGCCAGCGCCGCCTGAGGCTGTTGCCTTCGACCTGAAGGCGGTCTGGCGCATTTCCCCTCTCGCCGTCGTCGGTGTCGTTTCGGTCGGCCTGTCGATGGCGGCTTTCCGCAACATCGGTCCGATCTATGCGGAAGCGATCGGCATGAGCATCACCTCGATCGCCACGTTCATGAGCGCCGGCATCATCGGCGGCGTCGTGCTGCAATATCCGCTCGGCATCTATTCCGACAAGCTCGACCGCCGGCGCGTCATTCTCTGGACGACCTTCGGCTCGATCGTCACCGGCGCCTATCTCTCCTTCGGCGCCGGTGCGAGCGAGACGGCCAATATCATTGCCGTATTCCTGTTCGGCGCCTTCTCCATGCCGCTCTATTCGCTCTGTTCCGCTCATGGCAACGACTATGCCAGGCCTGGCGAACATGCGCTGGTTTCGGCAGGCCTGCTTTTCTATTGGTCGGCCGGAGCCACCGTCGGCCCTCTTCTGGCCTCCATTCTTCTCGAATATTACGGGCCGCAGGCTTTCTTCGCCTATACCTCCTTCATCTTCCTCGGCTTCATGATCTTCACGCTGAGGCGGATGCGGGCGCGGCCCTCCGTGCCGCCGTCGCAGCGGACCTGGCGCTTCCGCGCGCTCTTGAGGACGTCGGCCTATTTCAACAAACTGGCCGGGCCGCCAGATAAAGATGAGCGAGAGTAACGCTCAAGCCCTCTCCTGTATTGACATATGCGGCGGGAAGGAGAAGGAAAGCTGAGCACCCTCATGTGAATGAAACGATGATCCAAACGACCGCCGCACTCGAAGAAGCCTGTATCAAGCTGGCCCAATCGGACTTCATCACCATCGATACCGAGTTCCTCAGGGAGACGACCTTCTGGCCGGAACTCTGCCTGATCCAGATGGCAAGCCCCACGCTCGAAGTGCTGGTCGATCCGCTCGCCAAGGGGCTTGACCTCAAGCCGTTCTTCGAGCTGATGGCGAACCCGGCGGTTACGAAGGTCTTTCACGCCGCAAGGCAGGATATCGAGATCGTCTATCATCTCGGAAACCTGGTGCCGCATCCGATCTTCGACACGCAGGTCGCAGCCATGGTCTGCGGCTTCGGCGACTCGGTCTCCTATGATCAGCTCGTCAGCCGCATCAAGAGCGTGCATATCGACAAGTCCTCGCGCTTCACCGACTGGAGCCGCCGACCGTTGTCCGAAAAGCAGCTCGAATACGCTCTCGCGGATGTCACCCATCTGCGCGACGTCTATCTATTCCTGAAGGAAGAGCTGGAACGAGAAGGGCGGGCTTTGTGGCTGTCGGAAGAGATGGCGATCCTGGAGTCGCCCGCGACCTATGACCTGCATCCCGACGATGCATGGTTGCGCCTGAAGTCCCGTCTGAGAAAGCCTGCGGAGCTTGCAGTCCTCAAATTCGTCGCGGCCTGGCGGGAGCGCGAGGCGCGCAGCCGGAATGTGCCGCGCTCGCGCGTCTTGAAGGATGATGCGATCTACGAGATCGCCCAGCAGCAGCCAAAGGACACGGAAGCCATGTCACGCCTCAGGACGATTCCCAAGGGTTGGGAGCGTTCGGCCTCGGGCGCTGCAATCATTGAAGCGGTGAATGCCGCGCTCGCCCTGCCGAAGACAGAGATGCCGCATGCGCCGAGGCATGTGCATGTACCGGAAGGCACGGCTGCGGCAGTGGAACTCCTCAAGGTTCTGCTGAAGCTGATCTCGGACCGCGAAGGCGTGGCTGCCAAGATCATCGCCAATACCGACGATCTCGAGAAGATCGCATCCGAGGGCGAAAAGGCGGAGGTGGCGGCGCTCCACGGCTGGCGGCGCGAACTCTTCGGCGAAACCGCCCTAAAGCTGATCGATGGCGGCGTAGGGCTGCGTTTTGTCAACAAGAAGGTCGAGGCCGTCGAGTTCTAGCGCCATGCATCAGTCCCTCACCGCAGAAACCGCCCAGCAATTTGCGACGATTGCGCTCGGGCATGTGCGGCGGGAGTATCCGAACAAGCCTGCCAATGCCTTTGCCGGCCCAGAAGATGCCAGGACGCCCAGCCAGCTGCATCCGATCTTCTACGGTAGCCTCGACTGGCATTCCTGTGTCCACGGCTACTGGATGTTGGCCTATATCCTGCGCAAGTTTCCCGAAATTCCGGCCGCCGAAAGCATTCGCTCCTTGTTTGACGAGATGCTAGTGCCGGAAAATGTTGCCGGTGAATGCGCCTATATGGCGGCGCCGCTCGCCCGCGGATTCGAGCGCCCTTATGGCTGGGGCTGGCTGCTCAAGCTTTCCGCCGAATTGTATCTGCTCGATGAGCGCCGCTGGTTCGATAACCTGAAACCGCTCTCCGACGTGTTCGTCGGACGCTTTAGCGAATTCCTGCCGATCGCCACCTATCCGGTCCGGGTCGGCACGCATTTCAACACCGCCTTCGCCCTCAGGCTCGCAGCCGACTATGCCGAAGCGGTCGGCGACGCTGCCTTCGGAAATCTACTCCAGAAGACCGCAATGCGGTGGTACGGCGGAGACGAAGCCTGCCCGGCCTGGGGCGAGCCTTCCGGCGATGATTTCCTCTCATCCGCACTGATCGAGGCAGAATGCATGCGTCGGCTGATGCCGGAATATGCCTTTATCCGGTGGTTCGACGGCTTCCTGCCAGCGATCAAAGCCGAGCAGCCCGCAACGCTCTTTTCGCCGGCCTCCGTTTCGGATCGCTCGGACGGTAAGATCGCCCACCTGGACGGATTGAACCTTTCCCGCGCCTGGTGCTGGCGTTCGCTTGCGAAAGCGCTGCCGGGAGCCGATCCCCGGCGGTCCGTCATGGAAAGAACCGCCGCGGAACATCTCGGCCATGCTCTCCCCCATGTCGCCGGCGACTATATGGGCGAACATTGGCTGGCGAGCTTTGCCGTGCTGGCGCTGGAGGCCTAGTCTGTTGCTCAAGGGTGCATCTTCGCGCCCTTGGTGATCTTGTCGACGATCTTTTTTTCCGCTCTCAGCGCCAGGCCCACCAGCTTCGCATTGTCTGGCGCGAACTTGGCAAAAACCTCGCGGTTGGCGGCATCGTGGCCGGTCGCGAACATTTCCTCGATATAGGCCGAACTCGTCACCTCGCGCTCCAGTGTGCGGCGGTGGACGGCCCGAAGCGTCTCCCGGTCCGCCGCCAGAACGACGATCGGCTGGATGCTCATCGGATTGTAGACATGGCCTGCCGCATCCCGATATGCTTCGCCGATGACCGCTGGATGCTGGGCGATGATGCCGCTCGTCAGGAATGCTGTCACGTTGAGCTCCTGCCAGGGAGCGAGGTCATCGCGAAGCACGATCGCGATCTTGGTATCGAACATGAAGAATAATTCCGTCGAAGGTTATGCGAGAGGGAACGAGATAACGGCGGCGCCTGCCGGCGGTCTTGAACGTTCGTGCGGAGCGCTGGAGAAGCCCGACGGCATCGTGCAGGCTCCTTCCTCCCTCGGCATCGAACGGATAGAAGCGCGCTTCCATGGGAACGGTTTTTCTCCCCACCGGCACGATACCTATGCGCTCGGTTTCACGGTTTCCGGGGTGCAGACCTTTCAGTATCGGGGCGCACTCCGCACCAGCATGCCGGGCAATGTCATCGTGCTGCATCCGGACGAAGTGCATGACGGTGCCGCCGGCACGGAAGACGGCTTGCGCTACCGCATGCTCTATCTGCCGCCCGAGCGGCTGATCGAGGCGAACGGAGCCGCAATCAGCCTGCCCTTCGTGCCCTCGCCTGTGGTCGAAGATCCGGATTTCCGCCAATGCCTCGCCGAGGCGCTCGACGATCTCGAGGCCGAGCCGCAGGAATTGCTGCTGGACGATATCGTCGTCCGTCTCGCCCAGAGCCTCTGGCGTCACGCCGATAGCCGTGGTGGCGCCTCGGGCGCGTCGACGGCGCGCGAGGCCATCCTCCGCTGCCGCGACTATCTGCAGGAGAATTGCGACCGCGCCGTCTCTTCGGAAGAACTGGAGGCCGTCAGCGGCCTCGACCGCTATACCACCGCGCGGCAGTTCCGCCGCCTTCTCGGCACCAGCCCGCACCGCTATCTCGTCATGCGCAAGCTTGACCGCGCCAAGCTCCGGCTGTCGGAAGGCGACAGTCTTGCGGATGCGGCGGCCGATGCCGGCTTTGCCGATCAGGCCCATTTCACCCGCCATTTCAAGAAGACGTTCGGCATGACGCCAGGCCGGTGGGTGGCGCTGCGGCAAAGCACATAACGAGCCTTTTAGCGTTTAAAAATCCCGTCACCAAAGCTTCATCGAAGGTTCAAAGTTCCATCACCTGCCCGTCATGCGCCCTCCTTAAGCGGTTGCCATCACGCCAACCCAAAGGGTGCTCCATGACCAGACTCCTTCTCGCTTCCGTCGCGCTCGCCACACTCTTCGGCGGTTCTGCCTCAGCCGAAGAAAAGGCCTATCCGGCCAAACTCGTCGGACAGGCGGTCCTGCCGGCCAACACGGTCGTGGCGGCACCTGCCGATGCCCCAGCCTTCCTGAAGACCTCCGGCAAGTTCACCACGGCCGACCGCAAGCGCACCGAAGCCCTCGGCACGTTGCCGGGCAAGGACGGCGCCCGTATCACCGACGTCAAACTGCCGCTCGACGGCCAGCCGATCCAGGGTTTTTCCGGGATCAAGAGCATGGCCGACGGCACGTTCTGGACGCTCTCCGACAACGGCTTCGGCTCGAAAGCCAATTCCTCCGACGCCATGCTCTTCCTGCACCAGATGAAGTTCGACTGGACCGGCAACAAGACTGAAGTGCTCAAGAACGTCTTCCTCTCTGACCCGAACAAGATCGCGCCGTTCCCGATCGCCATGGAAGCGTCCGACACGCGTTATCTCACCGGCGCCGATTTCGATATCGAATCGATCCAACCGGTGGCCGACGGTTTCTGGCTCGGCGATGAATTCGGCCCCTATGTGATCAAGGTCGATCTGCAGGGTCGCCTCACCGATGTCGTGCCGACGCTGCTCGACGGCAAGCCGGTTTCCTCGCCGGACAATCCCACCCTCACGACGCCAGCCAATCCCGCTGCCAAGATGGGCGCCTTCAACCTGAAGCGCTCCGGCGGCTATGAGGGGATGGCCATGTCGAAAGACGGCTCCAAGCTCTATGGCCTTCTGGAAGGCGCAATCTACAAGGAAGACGGGCAGGTAGAACAGGTGGACGGGCAGACGGCGCTGCGGGTCATCGAGTTCGATGTCGCCTCCAAGAAGTGGACGGGCCGTTCCTGGCTCTACCCTTTGTCCAAGGGCGGCGAAGCGATCGGCGACTTCAATATGATCGACGAGACGACCGCACTTGTCATCGAGCGCGACAACGGGTCCGGCGCCGCCGACCGCGCCTGCGCCGATCCGACCAAGCCGGAAGCCGCCTGCTTCAACGCGCCGGCGAAGCACAAGCGCGTCTACAAGATCGAGATGAGCGATGCCAATGTCGGCCGGGCGGTCCGCAAGATCGGCTATATCGACCTGATGAAGATCCAGGATCCCGAGGAAAAGAAGAAGGCAGGCAATATCGAAGGTATCTACGACATGCCTTTCGTGACGATCGAGAACGTCGACATCGTCGACGCCACCCATCTCGTCATCGGCAACGACAACAACCTGCCCTTCTCTGCCGGCCGCGCCGTCGACAAGGCCGACAACAACGAATTCAGTCTCATCGAAGTGGGTGAGTTCCTGGCTGCGAAGTAAGCGGGAAATCTTACGAAATCGAGGGCGTCCGGTGAAAGCCGGGTGCTCTTTTCGTTTAGGGCTTGGAGGTCACTGAGTAGCCCAGGGCCGGAACCGAACGTACTCCTCGCAAGTTTGCAACCTGTCTTGGCGCGCAGTATCTGCGCGCTGCCTCTGCGCACAGGATGGAGAGAAACGATGAAAATCCGTAAGTTCACGATCAGCGACACGTCGTTAGAGCGTTCCCCCGGTGAGCAGGCAGACGTGTTTGTCGGCAATCTGGTCGACGAACGGCACGGGGGGCCGATCACCATCGGTTATGGACGCTATGCGCCTAACCAGAGCCTCACAGAGACGATGGCAGTGGATGATGTCATGATCATTCTGGAAGGACGCCTTTCGGTCTCTACTGACGCCGGTACGGTCACGGCGGGACCCGGCGAGATTGTGTACATGCCCAAAGGCGAAGCGGTGACCATCCGGTCGCACGAAGAAGGCGCAGTGACGGCCTATGTCACCTATCCGCATTGGCGGCCGGCACATGCGTAAGCCATGACGGCGCGCCTGCCCCAGCCTACTCGAACACAAATGCCAGCCGCTTGCCCGTCAGCCTTGCCAATTGCTGCAGCCGTCCATCCAACCGCTCGCCGGCAAAATTGCTGTAGGCGTGCGGCACGACGAATTCGAGGTCGAGGTTCGGGTTGGACGAGGGCCGGAAGGTCAGGTTGTGGACGAGACCCGGCATGGACGCGGAAAACAGGTATACGACCCTGAGCAGGCCGCCGAGCAGTTTGGCAAGGTCGAGAAGGCGCGGTGTTGCAATCGTGGCGAGGGGACCGGTCTCGCCGTCGTCGTGCAGGCCCTCGAAGCGATGGTAGTTGGCAAGCGCCAGATAGGCCCGGCCCGCATGGGTGATGCCCACAAAGGATGAATGGGCAATCAGGTTCAATGCCTGCAGGCCGCGATAGTCCGGATGAGCCCGCCAGCTGATATCGGCAAGCAGGCAGGCCGCTTGGCGATAGCGGCTTTCCTCTTCGGTCTCGGTAATTCCGAAAGCCGGCACCATCCGGCCGGTCCAGTCGGCAAGCTCGCGGGCGTGTTCGGGCGATCGGGCGCGCAGGATGGCGAGCTGATCGGCGGCAACCAGAAGCGGATCGCTCGCCTTCTCCTCGTCCGGCAACAAGGAATAGAGATAACCTTCGCGGACGCCCTGGGCCGAAAAGCTCACCCGCGCCGGCTTCATCACATTCAGCACTTCCTGCATGGCGATGGCGCCGAAGGGCAGAAGCGAGCGACGGCTTTTCGATACCGCCTGCCAGGCCGGATCTTTGGAATCCTTGGCCGCAACTACCTCGTCGAGGAACCTTTGCATCTCTTCGAGGGGCAATTCGTAGCCCTGCATCATATGCAGAGGATATTTGCTGATCTCCATGTGGAGCTTGGCGATGTTTCGCCATGTGCCGCCGACTGCATAGAAGGTGCGGCCTGCGCCCTCTTTCAGGAAGCGGGCGGTATTGACCTGCTTGCGGGCAAACGCGCGAGCCTTGGAGAGCGAATTGCCGGAGGATTCGGACAACCGCAGCCCCCCGAGCGGCAGGGTGATGCCTCGGCCGAATTCCTGGCCCCTTATGTCGATCAGTTCCAACGAGCCGCCGCCGAGATCGCCGGCAATCCCGTCGGGGTCGTGGAAGCCGCTGATGACCCCGAGCGCCGAGTAACGCGCCTCTTCCTCGCCCGAGAGGACCTGAACCGGCTGACCGAGAATCTCCTCCGCCTCGCGGATGAAATCGGGGCCGTTTGAAGCTTCACGTGCAGCGGCGGTGGCGAGCACATAGACCTGGCTTGCCTGCGCCTGTGCGGAAAGCGCGCGGAAGCGCTTCAATGCCGCCAGCGCCCGCGCCACGCCTTCGTCGTCCATGCGGCCGCTCGACCCTAGGCCTTTGCCCAGCCCGCAAAGCACCTTCTCGTTGAAGAGGATGGTCGGCGCGCGCGACATGCCTTCATAGATGACGACACGGACCGAGTTCGAGCCGATGTCGATGACGGAAACAGGGGCAATGCCCGGAAGGCGCCCCTGGGCTTCTGATCTTACCATATTGCCTATTTCTTGCGTCCCGACATCACGCCGGCAATCAGTTTCGGAGCACTCGATTTCAAAGCTTCACCGCGCCCGGACAGGCTCGGATTGGTCATAAAATAGTGCTGCGCGTTAAAAGGTTCCTCGCCCTTGCGCACTTCCATGCGCCGCGACGTGCCGTCGGGCAATATCTCGTAGCTTTGCTGGTTGTCAATCAGGTTGCCCAGCATGATCTGCGAGAGGACCTGCTCATGCACAGTCGGGTTCAGGAGCGGCACGAGCGTCTCGACACGCCGGTCGAGGTTGCGCGGCATCATGTCGGCGGAGCCGATATAGACGAGCGCCTTGTCGGACGGCAGGCCGTAACCGTTGCCGAAGCAAAAGATGCGGCTGTGCTCCAGGAAGCGGCCGACGATCGACTTGACGCGGATATTGTCGGAGAGCCCCGGCACCTGCGGACGCAGGCAGCAGATGCCGCGCACCACCAGATCCACTTCGACACCCGCGCGGCTTGCCCTGTAGAGGGCGTCGATGATTTCCGGATCGACCAGCGAATTCATCTTCATCCAGATCGCCGCCGGCTTGCCCGCCTGTGCGTGGCAGATCTCCTCCTCGAT
This sequence comes from Neorhizobium huautlense, assembly GCF_002968575.1. GTDB lineage: Bacteria > Pseudomonadota > Alphaproteobacteria > Rhizobiales > Rhizobiaceae > Neorhizobium > Neorhizobium huautlense. The sequence continues at coordinate 231,495 of NZ_PVBM01000007.1, forward strand.
ATGTTTCAGGATGCGTGGGCGAAGCGTATAGGGCGAAACCGCAAGCTTCATGCTTTCCGCCGGTTCGCCGTAGCCGGTGATGAAGTTGAAGATGTTCGCCATGTCATGGGCGATCTTCGGGTTGCAGGTGAAGAAGGAAAGGTCGGTGTAGATCTTTGCAGTCACCGGGTGATAGTTGCCGGTGCCGAGGTGGCAATAGGTTCTGAGCTTGCCGTCCTCGCGGCGCACCACCATCGACATCTTGGCATGGGTCTTCAATTCGATGAACCCGAAGACGACCTGAACGCCGGCGCGCTCCAGGTCGCGCGCCCAGCGAATATTGGCTTCTTCGTCGAAACGGGCCTTCAACTCCACCAGCGCCGTCACCGACTTGCCCATTTCGGCTGCGTCGATCAGCGCTCGGACGATCGGGCTGTCGTTGGAGGTTCGGTAGAGCGTCTGCTTGATCGCGAGTACATCAGGATCGCGCGCCGCCTGCAGAAGAAACTGCACAACCACGTCAAAGGACTCGTAAGGATGGTGAACCACCATGTCCTTTTCGCGGATGGCGGCGAGGCAATCGCCAGCATGCTCACGGACGCGTTCCGGAAATCGGGCATTGTAGGGCTCGAACCTCAGGTCGTCGCGCGGCGCCTTGGCGATTTCCGAAAGCGTATTCAGCGCCAGCAGGCCCGGCAGAACGGCAACCCGGTTTTCCGGCACGCCCAATTCCTGAACCACAAACTGGCGCAGCGAAGCAGGCATTTCCGAATCCGTCTCGATGCGGATGACCTTGCCGCGGCGGCGGCGTTTCAGCGCCGTCTCGAAGAAGCGCACCAGGTCTTCGGCCTCTTCCTCCACTTCGATATCGCTGTCGCGAATGATGCGGAAGGTGCCGGCGCCCCTCACCTCGTAGCCGGGAAACAGCCTGTCGGTGAACATGCCGACCACGTCTTCGAGCGTGATGTAGCGGATCGTGGCGCCGTCGTCGGGGAGACGGATGAAACGGTCGAGCGTCGTCGGCAGGCGCAAGAGCCCTGTCATCGGCTCCTTGCCGTGCATGCTGTGAAGCTGCAGGCCCATGGAAAAGCCGAGATTGGGAATGAAGGGAAACGGATGGGCCGGATCGATCGACAGCGGCGTCAGGATCGGGAAGAGTTCGGCATCGAAGGAATTGGCGAGCCAGGCGCGATCCTCCGGCGCAAGCGCCCCCGGCCGCACGATCAGAATGTCTTCCTTGGCGAGATATTGTTGCAGCACGGCAAGCGAGGCCTGCTGCTCCATCTGCAGGTTGTCGATCTCCTGCAGGATCGCATCGAGCTGTTCGGCGGGCGTCTTGCCGTCCGGGCTGCGGATGGCTATCCCCTGCCGCACCTGACCCTCGAGGCCCGCGACACGGACCATGAAGAACTCGTCGAGGTTGGTCGCCGAGATCGACAGGAAGCGCACCCGTTCCAGAAGCGGGTGAGCCGTGTTCAGCGTTTCTTCCAGAACGCGCCGGTTGAACTGCAGCCAGGAGAATTCGCGGTTGATGAAACGATCCGGGCTCGACAGCAATTGATCGACGGCATCTGCCGCCGTCGGCTCGGGCTGCTGCTTTTCCGTCGTCATCGAATCCATCTGGTCACCTCCGCTAACCCCTTGGGGCTGAACATAATTCGACGAGCGAACTGTCACAGTCAATCGCCGGGGCCTGAATTTCCATAATCGTTGAGCACTTCCGCGGCCATCGACCGGGTGATCCGGGTGCCGCGGGCAAGTGCCAGACGGTCCAGCCGCTCGACGATCGCCTGGGCGGCGCCGAGAGAACGCTCCATGCGGTTGACGATATAGCCCACGAGTTTGTCATCGATATAAAGCTGCCGGTCGGCAAAAAGTTTCACGATCACCTGCGCCAGCAGTTCCTCGTCCGGTTCGCCGATCTCCACGACGGTCGCCGCTTTCAGGCGCGACTTGAGGTCGGGCAGTGTCACGCCCCATGACATCGGCCAGAGCCTGGACGTCATCAGCAGGCTATGGCCGTTCTGCCGCACGCTGTTGATCACGTGGAAGAGTTCCGTCTCGTCAAAACCGCGTCGCTCGGCATCTTCGAAAAGCACCGGGCCGGCCGCTGCCAGTGCGGCGGCATTCGAACCCACGACCGGATGAATGTCGACCGCGCCGGCCTTTTCGCGCCAGATGTGGGCAAGGTGCGACTTGCCTGATCCGACAGGCCCTGCCAGCACGACGACCGGCGATGGCCAGGCCGGCCATTCATCGACGATCGCAACGGCCGCCGCCAGGCGCTCGGAAACCAGCAGGTCATCCCGGCCTTTCGCCGCATCATGGGTGAATTGCAGCGGCAATTGCTCGCTTTTACGCCGCTCGCGTTCGCTTGCTTGTGTCATTGGTCTTTCGGTGCGCCGATCTGGGCGTCGTTTCCGCTGTGCTCCAGCACACGGGGCGGTGGCTCTTCCTGCCAGGGAAGCGTGGCCGTCCGGCCGTAATAGATGTCGCTGTCAAGATACCGCGACAGGGCGAAGCGGACAAGCACGCCGACCACAGCCGCGGCCGGTACCGCGATCAAAAGACCCACGAAGCCGAACATCGCGCCGAATGCAAAGAGCGCGAACATCAGCCAGACGGGATGCAGCCCGACGCTTTCGCCCACCAGCTTCGGCTGCAGAATGTTGCCCTCGACAAACTGGCCGACGAAGAAGACGCCGGCAACCGCCAGTATCCACGGATAATCCGGCCAGAACTGCACCAGCGCCACGCCGACCGAAAGCACCAGCCCGATCAGCGAACCGATATAGGGAATGAAGCTGATCATGCCGGACACAAAGCCTATCAGGAGCCCGAAATTGAGGCCGACGATCGACAGGCCCACCGCGTAGAAGATACCGAGGATAAGGCAGAGCGAACCCTGGCCGCGGATGAAACCGGCAACCGATTCATCCATCTCGCGGGCAATCCGGCGCACGGTATGCACCTGGTCGCGCGGAATCCAGTTGTCGACCTTCGCCACCATCCGGTCCCAGTCGAGCAGGATGTAGAAGGCAACCACGGGCGTGACGATTAGCAAGGAGACCACATCGACGATCGCCTTGCCGGAATTCCAAATCTGGCCGAGCAGCGAACCTATAAAACCGGCGCCCTGGCTCAGCACTTCGGAGAAGTTCTGTTTGATCGTCTCGATCTGGCTGCCGACCCAAGAGGGCAGGAAGGAGGTTTCGGGGCTGGAGATGATCTGCTGCAGCTGGGAGATATAACCCGGCAGAGCTGCGGCAAATTCGGTGAACTGGTTGATGATGATCGGGATCACCAGCATCAGCGACAGCACGAAGACCAGCACGAAACAGACGAGGATCACCACGGTCGCCATCAGCCGGCTCAGTCCGCGCCGCTCCAGCCAGTCGGCAACCGGATCGAGAAAATAGGCGAGCGCCATGCCCGCTACGAAAGGCAGCAGAATGGAGCGGAAGAACCAGAGAAAAACGACGACGACCGCCAGCGCGCCGACCCAGAAAAGAATGTGGCGCCTGAGGTTTGCACCGTTGACATGGTATGGCATCGCCGCTCCCTTCAAGCGTGACCGCGGTCGCAGACAGGGATAGGATGCCCGCGCCCGCGTGGTCAAGAGTTCGATCGCAGTGCGGCGAGCGCTGTGAAAAGCCTTCAAAAGCGCTGGCAACGCTTGCATCCGACGCCATGTCGTGCAATGGCGGGCCGCTAAAATGGCCATTGGAGACGGACGATGAGCGAGGCGGGCAAAAACGGTCTCACCTATAGCGATGCCGGTGTCGATATCGACGCGGGCAACCTCTTGGTGGAGAAGATCAAACCGGCTGTGCGCTCCACCCGCCGGCCGGGCGCGGACGGTGAGATCGGCGGCTTCGGCGGCCTCTTCGATCTCAAGGCCGCAGGCTTTACCGATCCGATCCTGGTTGCGGCCAACGACGGCGTCGGGACCAAGCTGAAGATTGCCATCGATGCCGACTTCCATGATACCGTCGGTATCGACCTCGTCGCCATGTGCGTCAACGACCTCGTCGTGCAGGGTGCGGAACCTCTGCTGTTCCTCGATTACTTCGCAACCGGCAAGCTCGACCCCGACCAGGGTGCTGCGATCGTCACCGGCATCGCCGCCGGCTGCCGCGAGGCGGGCTGCGCGTTGATCGGCGGCGAGACCGCCGAAATGCCGGGGATGTATTCCGATGGCGATTACGATCTTGCAGGCTTTGCGGTGGGTGCGGCCGAACGCGGTCAGCTGCTGCCGGTCGGCGATATCGCCGCCGGAGACCTTATTCTCGGCCTCACTTCTTCAGGGGTCCATTCGAACGGCTTTTCTCTGGTCCGCAAGATCGTAGCGCTTTCCGGCCTCGCCTGGGATGCACCTGCTCCCTTCCGTGACGGCATGACTCTGGGTGAAGCGCTGCTCACGCCCACCCGCATCTACGTGAAGCCGCTCCTGAAGGCGATCCGCGAGACCGGCGCGCTGAAGGCGCTCGCACATATCACCGGCGGCGGTTTCCCGGAAAACATCCCGCGCGTGCTGCCGAAGAACCTTGCGGCCGAAGTCGACCTCGATTCCATCCCCGTTCCGCCCGTCTTCTCCTGGCTGGCCAAGACGGGAGGCGTGGAGCCCAAGGAAATGCTGCGGACCTTCAACTGCGGCATCGGCATGATTGTCGTGGTCGCCGCCGAAAATGCGCAAGCCGTCAGCGACATTCTCCGGACGGAAGGCGAAGTGGTCGTTCCGCTCGGCCGCATGGTCGATCGCCCCGAGGGCGGCGCCGGCGTGATCTACCAGGGCACACTCGGCCTATGATCGGCACGCCGCGCAAACGCGTCGCCGTCTTCATTTCCGGCGGCGGCTCCAACATGCTGTCGCTCGCGGATGCCTGCGCGGCACCGGGCTTTCCTGCCGAAATCGTCGCGGTCATTTCAGACAAGGCTTCGGCGGGCGGGCTGGCCAAGGCGCAAGCACGCGGCATCAAGACCTTCGTCTTCGAGCGCAAGAGCTTCGCAAGCAAACAGGATCATGAGGCGGCGATGCTGTCGGCGCTGGATGAAATCCGGCCCGACATCCTCTGCCTTGCCGGCTTCATGCGGCTCCTGTCAGGAGACTTCATCAGCCGCTATGAAGGCCGCATCCTCAACATCCACCCTGCCCTCCTGCCGCTTTTCGCCGGCCTCAACACGCACCAGCGCGCCATTGACGCGGGCATGAAGATCGCCGGCTGCACCGTACATTTCGTAACGGAAGGCATGGATGAAGGCCCTATCCTCGCCCAGGCCGCCGTGCCTGTGCTTGCCGGCGATACCGCCGAGACGCTCGCCGCCCGCGTGCTGACCGTCGAGCACAAGCTCTACCCGCTGTCGCTCAAGCTACTCGCCGAAGGGAAGGTGCGGATGGAGGGGGCGAAGGCTGTATTCGATGGCGTGCCGGAAAAGGACGACGCTAGGCTGATCTCCCCAGCACTCTAGGCCAACCGTTACGGCCGGGCGGCAGTTAGCCCGATAGCTTATCGCGATTGATCACGGCCCACTGCAGCAGCATGATCGTCTTGGCGTCGCAGATCTCGCCGCTTTCGATCATCGCAAGGGCTTCATCGAGCGGCAGTTCCAGAACCTCGATATCCTCGTGCTCTTGCGCCAGGCCGCCACCGCCATTAATGCGGTCGGCAAGATCGACCGGGGCGAAGAAGAAATGGACGTGTTCCATGATCGCGCCGGGCGACATGAAGGCCTTGAACAGGAAACGCACGTTGCGCAGACGGTAACCCGTCTCCTCCATCGCTTCGCGGCGAATCGCATCCTCCGGATGATCTTCGTCGAGAAGACCGGCTGGCACCTCGACAAGCCAGGCACGTTTCCCGGCGAGGTAGGCCGGCAGCCGGAACTGCTTCACCAGCACGACCGTATCGCGCTTCGGGTCATAAAGCAGAATGCAGGCCGCGGGCGTGCGGTGATAGATCTCGCGGTGCAGCCGATGGGTGGCGCCGTCGCGGTCGGTGTAATCGAGCTCGTAGCTCGAAAGGCGCGTCCAGCCATCCGACAGCGTCTTTTCGCTGACGATTTTCACCCGATCCCCCGTATCCGTCATGCGACGTCCCTGCGAAGCCAAACCTTGTTGTCGTGGAAGGCCGCTCCGCCATAGGGCGCTACCGCGTCGGCGCCGGTCAAAACGTTGATACCCTCGCCGTCGAGATGCGCCTTGTTCGGCCACAGGCCTTCGGCGATCAGCACGCCCGGGCGTGCGCCGGGCACCAACCGCGCATGCAGACGGATTTCGCCGCGCATATTGCCGAGACGGACGATATCGCCATCCACGATCCCCAATCGCGCCGCGTCGGATGGCTCGATCATGACTTCCGGCCGCCCCTCCTTTTGGATCGAGCTTCTCGTTTCCGCGAATGTGGAATTCAGGAAACTGCGCGAAGGAGAGGTCGCGAGCCGGAAGGGATGCGCCTCGTCCACCAACTCGATCACGTCGACCTGGTCTGGAAATTTCGGCAGTTCCGCCACTGGTCCCATAGCCCCGAGGTTCTTCGGCGGCTTGTTGGGTGACGGACCATTCGCCCAGTCCGGGCTGAAACGGAATTTCCCGTCCGGATATCCGAAACCCTTCAGATAGTGAGCGGTCTCGAAATCAGGCTGCGCATCGATCCAGCGATCGCGTTTCAGCGCGTCGTATCCCGACCAGCCGCTAGCCCTTAGCAGGCGGTCGATATGCTCGCGTTCATCGAGGCCGAAGCCGGAATAATGATCGACACCGAGCCGCTTTGCGAGCTCCTCGATGACGAAGAGGTTGGTGCGCACGGTTTCCGGCGGCTCGACGAGCTTCGGTCCGAGCAGGATATGGTTCTGCCCGCCCGCGCGATAGATGTCGTCATGTTCGAGGAACATGGTGGCCGGCAGCACGATGTCGGCCACCTCCGCAGTATCGGTCATGAACTGCTCGTGCACGGCAACGAACAGGTCGTCACGCATGAAGCCTTGCCGAACCAGCCGCTGCTCCGGCGCGACATTCATCGGATTGGTGTTCTGGATCAGAAGAGCTGTCACCGGCCCGCCATATCGAAGGGCTTCGGCGTCGCCGGTCAGGACCCGGCCGATCTGAGACTGATCGAGCTGGCGGATATCGGGATCAGCGTAGGCGGTCCCCATCAGCTCCGACTTGTTGAGCCGAAAAATACCGCCGTTGTTGTGAAAGGCGCCGCCACCTTCGTATTGCCAGGAGCCGAGCACGGTCGCGATCGACAGCGCCGCATGCATGGCGGCGGTGCCGTTGCGCTGGCGGGCGAACCCGTAGCCCAGCCGGAAGAAGGTCTTCTTCGTCGTGCCGACGAGACGGGCGAAAGTCTCGATCTCCTCGACAGAAAGACCCGTGATCGCCGAGGCCCATTCCGGCGTCTTCGATTTGAGATGCGCCTCCAATCCTGCCGGATCGTCCGCGTATCTTTCCATGTATCCGCGGTCGGCATAACCGTCCCGGAAGGCGATGTGCATCACCGCGCAGGCGAGCGCCGCATCGGTGCCAGGCCTCACCACCAGCGCCATGTCGGCCTGATTCATGGTCGGGTTGTCGTAGATGTCGACGACGACGATCCTGGCGCCGCGTTCCTTGCGCGCCTTCACCGCGTGGGTCATCACGTTGACCTGGGTGGAGACGGCGTTGGTGCCCCAGATCACCACGCAGTCCGACTTCGCCATCTCGCGCGGATCGGGACCGCGAAGTGCTCCGGTCCCCATCACATAGCCGGTCCAGGCCATGTTGGTGCAGATCGTGCCGAAGAAGCCGGAATATTTCTTGGCGTGCCGCAGCCGCTCGATCGAATCGCGCTGCACCTGCCCCATCGTGCCGGCATAGAAATAGGGCCAAACGGCTTCGGAACCGTGCTTGGCTTCCGCCTTGACGAAGGCGTCGGCAATCTGGTCCAGCGCCGCTTCCCAGGAAAGCTCCTGCCAGTCGCCCCCGCCCTTCCGGCCCTTGCGCCGCTTCGGCACCATCAGCCGACCGGGATGGTAGATCCGCTCGGAATAACGGGCGACCTTGGCGCAGATGACGCCGGCCGTATAGGTATTGTCGGCGGAGCCGCGCACGCGGCCGATGCGGCCGTCGGGCGTGAGATCGACATCCAGCGCGCAGGCGGAAGGACAGTCGTGCGGACAGACGGTGTGGCCGACCTTGGTCGGCTCGGCGGCGGTTTTCGCGGTGATCGGGGTCGCAACGTTCATGGCTTTTCTATATTGCAAGCCGAGCCCTGCAAAAAGTGCGATTTGCGGCGCATCGATATTATTCACGCGGGACAGCAGCGACGATGAACTACCGGCATATCTATCACGCAGGCAATTTCGCGGACGTCCTCAAGCACACCATCCTGGCGCGGTTGATCCGCTACGCCCAGAAGAAGGACAAGGCATTCCGTGTCCTCGATACCCATGCCGGCATCGGGCTCTACGACCTTTCCTCCGACGAGGCGCAGAAGACCGGCGAATGGCGAGACGGCATCGGCCGGCTGATGGAAGCCGAGCTGCCCGCAAAAATATCGGAGCTGCTCGAGCCCTATCTGACGGCGGTCAAGGACCTGAATCCGAATGGCGGGCTGAAATTTTATCCCGGCTCTCCGAAGCTTGCACGCATGCTGTTCCGCCCGCAGGACAGGCTTTCTGCGATGGAGCTGCATCCGGAGGACTTCAACCGCCTGCACAATCTCTTCGAGGGCGACTTCCAGGTACGGGCGACGGAACTCGACGGCTGGCTGGCGCTTGGCGCGCATCTGCCGCCGAAGGAGAAGCGCGGCATTATCATCGTCGATCCCCCCTTCGAGGAGGAGGGAGAATATACCCGCCTCGCCCAGGGGCTCGCCCATGCCTGGCGTCGCTTCCCGGGCGGCACCTACTGCCTCTGGTATCCGATCAAGAAGGGCGCGCCGATCAAGGCCTTTCACGAGGAATTGCAAGCGCTGGAAATCCCGAAGATGCTCTGCGCCGAACTCACGGTGAAAAGCGACCGGGAAGCAACCGGGCTATCAGGCTCGGGCCTCGTCGTCGTCAATCCGCCTTTTACGCTGAAGGACGAGCTGCACGCACTCCTGCCGGTGCTGAAGGACATTCTGGCGCAGGACCGCTTTGCCTCGCAGCGGGCTTTCTGGCTCCGCGGAGAATAACCGGCTTCAGGAGTTTTCCCGCTTGCCGCGCTCGAGGTCCGGCGGATGCTCGATCCGCCACCGCGACCGCTCGAAGAACAGGACCACCACCAGCGCCATCGCAAACGGGATAAGAAGGTAGAAGAGCCGGAAGATCAGCAGGGCAGCAATCACACCGGCCTGGTCCATGTCCGGCAGTCCCGTGATGAAGACAAGCTCGAGTACGCCAAGCCCGCCTGGCGCATGGGAAATCAGTGCAGCCGAAAAGGAGATCAGGAAGATGCCGAGTACGATCATAAAGCCCGGATTTCCCACCTCAGGCAGCGCGAAATAGATGATTCCGGCAGCCCCTATGAGCTCGATCGGGGCGATCAGCAGCTGCGGCAGCACGACCGGCGGCTCGGGATAAAATATCTTCAGCGAGCCGATCTGAAGCGGCCGGAGCTTCATGAAACTCGCCGCCACATAGAGCGCCACCAGCCCGAGCAGCACATATCCCGTCGCCGCTGTTGCCTCCAATGGAAGGAGGTCGCCGAAACGGCCCGTAACCTCGGGCTCGATGATCAACACGATGCCGGCGAGAAAGAGTGTGCCTAGAATGAATGTGAAGGAGCAGACGGCGATCAGCACCCCGATCTCGGCCGGCGTCAGCCCTTTGGCGGAATAGGCGCGATACCGCACCACGGCGCCCGATACGACGGATGCGCCGATATTGTGAGAGAGCGCATAGGTGGTAAAGGAACAGAGGGTGATGAAAAACCAGTTCACCTTGCGACCGAGATGCATCAGCGCGATCCGGTCATAACCGGCGAGCGCGGCATAGGCCAGCAATGTGGACAAACCACAGAGCATCCAGTTTCCCGCCGAGATCGCGCCGAAGCTGTTCCCCAGCTCGTCGAGCGACAGCCCGCGAAGCTCCTTGTAGAGAAACCTTGCCGAAACGACGATGGTTATGGCTCCGACCACAGGCCAGAAGTACTTCTTGAATTTCATTCCGATATTGCCGTTCCTCCCGCCCCTGTTTAAATCAATACCGTTAAGGCTTCGGTCGCTTAATTCACTCAGGGGGCACCTTTGACCGATCAACTTCGCCGGCGCGCTTTTGGTTGCCTCCTTGCCTGTTTTCTTGGCTCCGCTTCAATAGCGCCCGCGCAGGATCAGGCGGGGCAATTCGATTTCTACGTTCTGTCGCTCTCCTGGTCTCCGACCTTCTGTGCCTCGCAAAATGGTGGCCGGAACGAGCAGCAATGCGGTGGCAACGAGGATTTCCGTTTCATCGTCCATGGGCTCTGGCCGCAATATGAAAAAGGTTATCCCGATTTCTGCCAAACGCGTGAACCGGAGCGCGTGCCGCGCTCGCTCGGCCAGACCATGTTCGACATCATGCCGTCCATGGGACTTGTCGGCCATCAATGGCGAAAACATGGAAGCTGCACGGGTTTGAACCAGCGCGACTATTTCGCCAAGGTCCGCGAGGCCTTCGGGCGCATCCGCCTGCCATCCGATCTCTCCCGTGGAGAAACCTCCTTAACGGTCTCGGCCGATCAGATCGAAGAGAGATTCATTGCCGCGAATCCGGGTATGAGCCGCCGGGGAATTGCTGCAAGCTGCGAAGGAAAGCAGCTGGAAGAGGTGCGCATATGCCTGACCAAGGACCTGTCTTTCCGCGATTGCCCGGAGGTGGACGGCGACGGCTGCAAGATCAGCCAAATCACCCTGCCTCCCGCTCAATGACTTCAGAAGAGGATCAACGATGAAGCTGTTATATTCGCCGGCCTCCCCCTATGCCGCCAAGACGCGGATGGCCGCCCGCTATCTCGGCATCCGGATTACCGAGGTGAAGACCGACACCAACGCCAATCCCGCTGAACTGATCGACAACAATCCGCTCGGCAAGATTCCGGTGTTGATCCGGGACGGCGAGCCGCCGATCTACGACAGCGTCGCAATCATGCATTATCTCGACCGGCTGTCGGGCGGAAAGCTCTATCCGAGGAAGGATGAAAAGCGCACCGAGGCAGAAGTTCTGGAGGCCTTGTGCGATGGCATCATGGATTGCCTGCTGGCGATCATCTATGAGCGCCGTTTCCGGCCTGAAGACAAGATCTACCAGCCCTGGATTGACAAGCAGTGGGAAAAGACCGTTCGCGGCCTCGACTATCTGGAAAAGAATCTGCCGAAGACGGGCAAGAAACTGCATGGCGGCCATTTCGCACTGGCGGCACTGATCGGTTATCTCGACCTGCGTTTCAACGGACAGTGGGCCGAGGGTCGTCCGGAACTGGCTTCCTGGCCGGATGTTTTCAGCAAGCGCTTTTCGCACTATGGCGAGATGAAATCGGCCGGCTGAGCATGAAAAAAGCCCGGATCTCCAGGCTGTGTGGAAACGATTGGAGGCTCCGGATGACCGGGGCCTCTTTTTGGTTTCATGAGGTGGCGGTGTTGATATTGATCGCGCGGAGGATGTTGTAGGCGAGGACAGAGAGGGCCATTTCGGTC
>NZ_PVBM01000080.1 GCF_002968575.1 Neorhizobium huautlense
AGATCTGTCGTGAGGTGAAGGTGGTCAGCCACCCTGACGATCTCATTGCAGTGCTGAAGGGCCAGACCTTGAACGTCGAGCGGGTCGGACTTGAAGCCGGACCTTTGTCGCAGTGGTTATTCGAGGGGTTGGCCAAGGCGGGATTGCCGGTCATCTGCATCGAGACGCGCCATGTGAAGGCCTTCCTGAAGGCGCAGCCCAACAAGACGGATCGCAACGATGCGCGCGGCATCGCGCAGATGATACGCGTCAATCTGTATCGCCCAGTGCATGTGAAGACGCTGACGAGCCAGAAGAGGCGGGCGCTTTTGACGGCCCGGAAGTTGCTGCAGGAAAAGGCGATTGCCATCGAGAACGACATCCGCAGCCTTCTGCGCAATTTTGGGCTGAAGGTTGCTGCCGTGGGAACGGTGAAGTTCGAAGAGCGCATTCGCGAGCTCACCGAAGGCATGCCCGATCTCGCGGCGATTATTGAGCCACTGCTTGCTGCCCGAGGGAAGCTGCGTACCGAATTTGCGCGCCTGCACAGGCAAGTTTTGGCGGTCGCGAAGGATGATGCCCCCTGCCGGCGCCTGATGACGATCCCTGGTGTCGGCCCTGTGGTGGCCCTCGCCTATACCGCGACAATCGACATTCCGCAGCGCTTCAGAAAATCCAAGGCCGTAGGGGCGATCCTGGGGCTGACGCCGAAGCTCGACGAGTCCGGGGAAAGCAGGCGCGTCGGCCGCATATCGCTGTGCGGGGACGGCATGATGCGAACTTTGCTCTATGAGGCTGCCCAAATCCTGCTGACGCGCGTCAGGAAATGGTCGTCGCTGAAGGCTTGGGCGATGAAGATCGCCAAGCGCAGCGGCATGGCGAAAGCAAAAGTCGCACTCGCTCGTCGCCTAGCGGTCGTCATGCATCGCATGTGGCTGGATGGCACTGAATTCTGTTGGACGCGAGAAGCCATGACACCAGCAAGCTGACAACAGGCGGAAGGAGAAAGACACAAAGTTCCGCCAACCGGCGGAAGGACGTCCTTCGCAGGACGATGGATGAGGCAAGTTCGGACCTATGTCTGTGCCGACCGCATCACGCGGTAATCACGCACCGGAGAGGCGGGCGCTTTTGACGGCCCGGAAGTTGCTGCAGGAAAAGGCGATTGCCATCGAGAACGACATCCGCGGCCTTCTGCGCAATTTTGGGCTGAAGGTTGCTGCCGTGGGAACGGTGAAGTTCGAAGAGCGCATTCGCGAGCTCACCGAAGGCATGCCCGATCTCGCGGCGATTATTGAGCCACTGCTTGCTGCCCGAGGGAAACTGCGTACCGAATTTGCGCGCCTGCACAGGCAAGTTTTGGCGGTCGCGAAGGATGATGCCCCCTGCCGGCGCCTGATGACGATCCCTGGTGTCGGCCCTGTGGTGGCCCTCGCCTATACCGCGACAATCGACATTCCGCAGCGCTTCAGAAAATCCAAGGCCGTAGGGGCGATCCTGGGGCTGACGCCGAAGCTCGACGAGTCCGGGGAAAGCAGGCGCGTCGGCCGCATATCGCTGTGCGGGGACGGCATGATGCGAACTTTGCTCTATGAGGCTGCCCAAATCCTGCTGACGCGCGTCAGGAAATGGTCGTCGCTGAAGGCTTGGGCGATGAAGATCGCCAAGCGCAGCGGCATGGCGAAAGCAAAAGTCGCACTCGCTCGTCGCCTAGCGGTCGTCATGCATCGCATGTGGCTGGATGGCACTGAATTCTGTTGGACGCGAGAAGCCATGACACCAGCAAGCTGACAACAGGCGGAAGGAGAAAGACACAAAGTTCCGCCAACCGGCGGAAGGACGTCCTTCGCAGGACGATGGATGAGGCAAGTTCGGACCTATGTCTGTGCCGACCGCATCACGCGGTAATCACGCACCGGAGAT
>NZ_PVBM01000081.1 GCF_002968575.1 Neorhizobium huautlense
GGTAAGCGGCAAGCTGAGGCCGTTCAGCGCGCGTAATTCCACGGCATGAGTGCATCGAGATCGCTGCTGGGCCAGCCGTTGGCGATGCGCTCGAGGGTGTGGGTGAGCCAGGCCTGCGGATTGACGTTGTTCATCTTCGCCGTCTGAAGGAGCGTGGCGATCGTCGCCCAGGTCCTTCCACCGCCATCGCTGCCGGCGAAGAGACTGTTCTTTCTCGTGATCGTCTGAGGTCTGATGGCGCGCTCAACGATGTTGCTGTCGAGCTCGATGCGGCCGTCGGTGAGGAAGCGCTCAAAGATGGAGCGACGCGAGGTGGCGTAGCGGATCGCCTCTGCGAGCTTCGACTTGCCGGAGATCCGCGGCAGGGTCTTCTGCCAGAGGGCGAAGAGCTCCATGACGACCGCAGCAGATGTCGCTTGGCGCGCCGCGACACGGGCGTCAGGGCTTTGACCGCGGGCCGTTTCTTCCACCTCCCAGAGCCTTGCCATCAACTCCACCGTCTCGGTGGCTATCTTGGAACTTTCCGAGGCGTGGAGTTCGTAGAACTTGCGCCTGCTATGGGACCAGCAGCCGGCCAGTATCACACCGTCATTGCCGCCGTCGGATCTGGCAAGCTTGTTATAGGCACCATGGCCGTCGACCTGAAGGATGCCTCGATAGCCACTCAGATGCCGGGCGACCCGATCGCCAGCGCGGCTATCTTCGAAGCGATAGGCGACCATCGGCGGACCACTGCCACCAAAGGGTCTGTCATCCCTGGCATAAGCCCATAGCCAGGCCGTCTTGGCCGATCCGGATCCGGGCGCGAGCGTGGGCAACGTCGTCTCGTCAGCGAAGATACGCTCAGCCTTCTTGATCTCGGCGAGGATGTAATCGGCTAGAATATCGAGCTCGAAGCCGAGCTTGCCCATCCATTGAGCCATTAGCTTCCGGTCAAGCTCGACCTTGTCGCGGGCATAGATTGCCTCCTGCCTATAGAGCGGTAGGCCATCGGCATACTTCGAGACCGCGATCTGGGCGAGAAGTGCTTCTGTCGGAATGCCGCCCTCGATGATATGCGCGGGCGCGGCTGCCTGGATGACGCCGTCTTCGTTCTTGAAGGCATACTTCGGCCGGCGGGTGACGATGACGCGGAACTTCGCCGGCACGACGTCCAGTCGCTCCGAGACGTCTTCTCCGATCAACACCTTCCGCCTGCCCGCATGCTCGGGCAGTTCATCCGGTTCGATCACCACTTCGACCCGCTCCAGATGAGGTGCAAAGCCCTTGCGCGGCCGGGGTGGACGTTTGCCATCGCGATGGGCAGCACCCTTGTTCACTTGGGCTCGGATTGCAGCGATGCCGGTCTCGATCTCCTCAAAGACAAAAGCTTGCTGCTCATCATCAATGCTTGGAGAGCCGAGCTTTTCCGATCGCCGGCCGAAGCGGGCACGATCGAACGCTTTCAGGATCTGGGTCAGTCGTTCGATGCGTTCATCGGCATCGGCGTTTTTGGCCTTCAGGTCTGCGACCTCGCCCTCAAGAGCATCGGTGCGCGCTGCCTTTTCGGCCATGGCAAGGACCATGGCTTTCAGGGTCTCTACATCATCCGGGAGCTGCAGATCGGGCGGCGTCATGAGGCCTACCAGAGCATATTTTGCTCCGGTTTTCCTGCCCTTTTAGGCAGCTGATTCACTTCGCCGCAGGCATTTACCCAACAATTTCCGGCGGCTTCACCGCCACCGAGCGGACCCGTTTCCAGTCCATGCCATCAACGAGCGCCATGAGCTGGGCATGGTTGAGCTGCACCCGGTTATGGCCGATCCGTGGCCAACAGAACTGGGCCTTCTCCAGCCGCTTCGAGTAGAGGCAGACGCCTGATCCATCCCACCACACGATCTTGACCCGATCGGCACA
>NZ_PVBM01000082.1 GCF_002968575.1 Neorhizobium huautlense
AATCAATCGCACCCCTGCCACACCACCCGGCATGCGGGTCCGCACCGGGCGGTTTGAGAGATTGAGGCTAAGCGAGCCTGGGTAGTCCGATTTGATCGGCCCATTTGATGGTGAGGACACTGTTGAGAAGCTTGCCGCTGTTGCGCCACCAGCTGCCGGCATTAGCCGCCACCCGTTGCGCTGTAGCGAGGTTGGCTCCCCGTGTCTTCAGTTCCCGGAAGATTGTCCTGCGCTGTTTCCATTGCTTGAGCTGAATTGCCCTCACCCGATGGCGCATCCACTCATCCAGCTCTCGCCAGACCTTTGGGGTTTGCGCCAGTCGGAAGTAGGCCTTCCATCCTCGCACGAAGATGCGCAGTCGCTCTGCTACCGCTTTGACGGAACGACCCGTCACGCGCCGTGTCAGTTCGCGGATGCGCGCCTTGAACGTCTGGATCGCTTTGTCGGCAACCCGTCTCTTGACCAGACGTCCCGCGGCAACGAAGAAGGCGTAACCGAGGAATTTACGGCCGAAGACGCTGGCGACGGCACTCTTGGTTTCGTTCACCGTGAGGTGAAGTTTCCCATAAAGACGTCGCAACAGAGCTAGCACCCTTTCTCCCGCGCGCCTTGACCGCACATAGACATTGCAGTCGTCGGCGTAGCGGCAGAAGGCATGGCCCCGCCGTTCAAGTTCCTTGTCCACCTCGTCCAGCAGGACATTGGCCAGAAGCGGAGACAACGGCCCGCCCTGTGGCGTGCCCCTGATCCGTCTGACGGCCACACTCCCATCGATAATGCCGGCACTCAGATAGGCCCGGATCAAGCGGATCACGCCGGGATCGGGGATTTTCTTGCGCAGACGGTCAATCAGGATGTCATGGTCAACCCGGTCGAAGAACTTCTCCAGATCAACGTCTACAACAACCCGTCGTCCGGACTGCACGAAGGATTGCGCCGCTAAAACGGCGTCATGGGCCCTTCGTCCAGGGCGGAAGCCGTAGCTGTGCTGACTGAAGGTGGGGTCAAGGATAGGCTGGAGGACTTGCAGGAGCGCCTGTTGGATCAGGCGATCCAGCACCGACGGGATGCCGAGCTCACGCTCGCCGCCCCCCGGCTTCGGGATCATCACCCGACGTACCGCCTGTGGCCGGTACGTCCCCTTTAAGAGGCTGTCACGGATGGCAGGCCATGAGGTTCGCAGCAGCGCGGCCGTCTGGTCGATATCCAGTCCGTCAACACCCGCTGCTCCCTTGTTGGCGCGCACCTGCTTCCAGGCCCTCAAGAGGTTCTCTCGCCTCAGGGCCGCATCAAGCAGCCCTGCACCTGTGTCGTTTCCCGTCCAAGGCGGGGGCGTGGCTTCGTCAAGAACGCCAGACTGACGGGCTTCACCCGCTTCCTCTTGCGATCTCCCGGTAGTCTCCGGCATCTGACGCATGGCCTTACCCATCCCTGGTGGAAGCTTCACTCTCTCTCATTCGGCCCTTCGTTCGCGCCAAGACGCTCCCTACTACGGCTTCTGCTGACTTCTCGCTCCGGCTCGACACCGTCGCCCTTTCAGGCACAAGGCGAGATCTCCCCAGGTAAGAACGCATTCCTTCCCTGCACGATCGCCGGATTTACGACACCGACCCTTGGTCACGAGAGCTTCGCGGTTCGTTGCCCGCTCGCCCTGGTCGGCATCGCCTCATATCCGGTTCTTGTTCATCGACCCGCAGTTTCGATCCACGCTTCCTCCCCACGCTCGGTCACCCTCACGCAGTTGCGCTTCTCTTCGCTTGCTGTGACCAGCTCACGGTGGGACTTGCACCCACAAGAATGCGCCCATGCTGGGCGCACAACG
>NZ_PVBM01000083.1 GCF_002968575.1 Neorhizobium huautlense
GATGGCGGAGCGGAATTTGGCATTTTCGGTAAAAGCCAACAGAAGGAGGAAGATTCCGTGGGCGAAATCAGATACCTCGCAACTCGAGACCTCTTGAAAGACGATGTTATCGAGCGGATTGTTGCGGCAGCCAGGGCTAACGCTGGTCTCTGGCTGATGGTCAAAGAGCGTGCAGTCGAAAAGCGCGCTATCAAGGCCGAACTCAGACGCCGGGGAGCGGATGCAAATGACCTGAACCGCCTGCTTACCACCCGCTTGACGCCGACGATTGCCGAACTCGCGGAGGAGCTCGTGTCCACCATGTTTGGAAACTGCCCGCCGGAGATCGGATCTCGTGCTCAGCTCGCTCTGCTCAAGGCAGCCGAATCCGAGCTTGATGGCTGCTCGGCACAGCCATAGCAGAAGGCGAACCCCGCCGCCCAGCGATATCCTACGCCGATCATCGACCAACAGTTGCGCCGCACTTTCAGCCGCCGCCCAGTTTATCGATGACCCACGCCTGCAGCCGGCGCCCGATGCGCTCGGAATTCGCTTCGGTAAGATCCTCCGGAGAGATAGCGAAGATCGGCCCAAGGTACTTCATTCGCGGGATCGTTTTTTCCTTGGCGTGCCGATATTCCTCCGTCTCAATCCCAAAGGCCTCGACGAGCAGTCTGCGCGGTGGCTGATCTCTATGGGCAATCTCCAATACAAAGTCCGGCCTGCAAAGGCCGATGGGCGTTTCCGCCGCGAAGAGCGGCTTGATAATGGAGATCCGCAGTTTTGGAGCAGCATCGAAGAGCGATTGCTGAAGCCAGAAAAGCAGATGGGAAACGTCACGCTCAAATCCGGACTCGACGGGGAAGAGCGTATCGCCGTTATAGACCGGCTGGGCGTAGGCTTGCACAGCCCGAACCGGGCCTTCATCGTCCTCCTGAAAATCCACGTTCAGCAGAGTCAGGAACGGTCCTCGGCTTGCCGAGTCCCCCCGAAGCGGCTGGCGCACCTTGGAGAGGATATCGATTGTCCGCGAGGTGGATGCCGGCATGACGGCCTGCGTGAAAACGCTGGTCGAAAACAATAGCATGAAGCCGGTGCGGCGAAGCCCCTCGGGCCAGTCGCCGCGCGAGCTCGCAAGCAGCCGTTGCCAACGGCTCTCCGGATCCCAATAGTCGGGGCCCCAAGTTGATAGAAGAGCGTTCAACGTCCAGGCTCTGAGTACCCTCAGCTCCCGTGCGGCCGAGCGCAACCGGAAGAGCTGATCGGCGAGCTTGAAATCAACATCATCCTGCAGCGGCGGGATTACGTTCATACCCGCTCTATCAAGCATCCTCCATAGCACGCCACCCAGTCTGGAAGGTCGGTCATTTCGTTCGATCGACCGGAAGGGCTCATCCCCTGAGACATCGGCCAAGCGATTAGGAATGGCAGGAAGGGCATCAATGTACGAACGCTTGGATCTCGACAGGGGTCGAAGATGGTAGCCGCGGTCAATGAGGACGGGACTGGCGTCCTTGTCGACGTGGAACGGACAGGCGACGGCGTGGTTTGGTCGCTCCTCATGCCGACCGGGGGCATCGTCCTTCGGCGTCAGCCGCC
>NZ_PVBM01000084.1 GCF_002968575.1 Neorhizobium huautlense
CAGGCTGTGTGGAAACGATTGGCAAATCAGTTAAGATGGCCACCTCGGGATCGGGGTGGCCATTTTCATGGGATATATTTTCGGTTTGGATCGGGAGCAGGCATCGCTTTTGCCAGCTCGGATTGAGGATTATGTAGCGGCCGATGCGGCTGTTCGGGTGATTGACGCTTTTGTCGATGGCCTTGATCTGGCGGTGCTTGGCTTTAGCCGTGCCGCCCCGGCTTTGACCGGGCGGCCCGGCTACGATCCACGCGATCTGTTGAAGCTTTACGTCTGGGGTTACTTCAACGAGGTGCGCTCTTCCCGGCGTCTGGAACGTGCTTGCCGGCGGGATGTCGAGGCCATGTGGCTGCTGCGCCGGCTCGCGCCTGACTTCAAGACGATCGCCGATTTCCGCCGTGATAATGGGGCCGGGATTGTTGGCACATGCCGTGCCTTCGTGCTCCTTTGCCGGGATGCCGGATTGTTCTCGGCCCGGCTTGTGGCTCTGGACGGCTCGAAGTTCCGGGCGGTCGCCAGCGCGAAGAAGGTTGTCGACCGTCAAGGCATCGAACAAGAGGCTGCTCGTCTTGATGGCAGGATTGCTGCCTATCTTGCTGGATTGGACGATGCCGATGCGGCTGAACCCGACGATGCGCCGGAAGCGGTTGCGGCGGCGCTCGCTGCCCTTCGAGCCCGCCGGGCAGAACTCGACAGGTTGGCTGCGCGATTAGACACAGAAGATCGCAATCTCATCGTCGAAGGCGAGGAAGATGCCCGTCCCATGGGCTCTGGCCGCGGCCCTAAGCCCCCCGGCTATAACATGCAAAGCGTCGTCGATGCCGGGACCGGCATGATCGTGCATCACGAGGTGACCGATGAACCGAACGACCGGCGTCAGCTTCATCCGATGGCCACAGCCACGAAGGAGAGCCTGGGTCTCGATACCCTCACCGTCGTGGCCGACAAGGGATACGACAATGGCGAGCACGCCAGCGCTTGTGAACGCGATGGGATCGTCGCTTGTGTTCCCTCCCAGCGCTCGGTCAACAATCAGGGTGACGGCACGCTATTTGACCGAACAGCTTTTATCTACGAGCCGGAGACGGACACGCTCGTCTGCCCGGCTGGCCGAACGCTGGTACGCAAGCAGCTTCATCGCCAAAAGCGCAACGTGACCTATGCCTCGCCGGATTGTTCCGGCTGTGCGTTGAAGAACCAATGCACCACCGCCGAACGGCGTTTGGTCAAGCGCCATCTCGACGACGACGCGCTCAATCGCATGACCGCGCGCGCTACGCCGGAGAGGATGAGAGCCAGACGGTGCGCCGTGGAACATCCCTTCGGCACGATCAAACGAAAAATGGCCGGTGGACGCTTCCTAACCAGAGGCCTCAAGGCAACGAGGACCGAAATGGCCCTCTCTGTCCTCGCCTACAACATCCTCCGCGCGATCAATATCAACACCGCCACCTCATGAAACCAAAAAGAGGCCCCGGTCATCCGGAGCCTCCAATCGTTTCCACACAGCCTG
>NZ_PVBM01000085.1 GCF_002968575.1 Neorhizobium huautlense
AGGAGGTGACATGAAAGAGGGTGCACCCGCTGAGAGAACGGATCACTGAGATGCAGGTGATGATGGAGGGACAGTCACACTTCCAGGCTTTCGGCTTATCCTGTTGGGGTTTTCGAGATCTCAACAAGGGAGTTGGAAGCATGACTGCCTCTTATGATTACCATATCGGGGTGGATTACCACAAATCCTATAGCCACCTGGTGGTTCAGGACAGCAGTGGCAAGACGCTGAGATCCGGCCGGGTTAAGAACGACCGGCAGTCGCTGGGAGGGTTTCTCGAGCGCTACCGGGAGAATAGCCACGCGGTTGTCGAGGCGACCCGCAACTGGATGGTGATGTACGATTGGCTCGACGACATTTGTGATGATGTCGTTCTCGCCCATCCCTTGAAGGTCAAGGCGATCGCTGACGCCAAGATCAAGACCGACAAGATCGACGCGACGGTGCTGGCGCATCTGCTGCGCGCCGACCTGGTGCCAGAAGCCTGGGCACCGAGCGACAAGGCCCGCGAGCTGCGTGTCGCGTTGCGTGAGCGGATGTTTTACGTGCGGCTGCGGACGATGGTGAAGAACCGGATCGTGACGGTGTTCGATCGTTATCCGGAGCAGACGGCGCAGTTGAAGAAGCTCGGTGATCTGTTCGGCAAGGCCGGCCGTGTTCAGCTAGCGCAGGTCAACGTCTCGGAGATCGACCGCATCCAGATCGACCGAGGTCTTGCCTTCATCGGCGACATCGATGGGCGGATCAAACAGTCGGAAACGACGATCCGGGCGATGACCAAGGCCAATGGCAATGTGAAGCTGTTGAAGACGATCCCTGGCATTGGCGAGTTCTTTGCAAGGCTGATCGATGCGGAGATCGACGATGTCAGCCGCTTCCGCAATGCCAAAAAGCTTGCTGCCTACGCCGGGCTTGTGCCGTCGACCTATTCCTCCGGCGGCAAGACCTATCATGGCAAGATCATCCGGCAAGGCAACAAGTGGCTGCGCTGGGCTTTTGTTGAAGCCGTCACCCCTGCGATCGCCAGCGATGCGCAGCTTCGCGTCCAGTACGAACACCTGAAGTTCAGAGGAGTGAACAAGGCGCGGGTTGCCATCGCGCGCAAGCTTTTGACGATCGCCTTCCAGATCCTGCGGGACCAGCGCGCCTACGAGCCGCGCGGCGAAAGCAACATGGAGGGCACGTCGACGATATCCCGGTTGTCCTGATGAGTGGCTAGCGAGCCCGGTAGAACTGGGCTGCGCTCTACAAGGAGAATGGGAAACCGGGAGCCGAACGTCACTCTGTGACCGAAGCCGAGGCATCAGGGTCACGGATTGGAGAATGGTTCAGGAACCGACGGACCGAAACACCTGTCCATCGGAAGCAAAGGGTTTAGCCGATCGGCTCTAACGCCGGTCAAAACATAACCGAACCCAAGGAAAAGCCGGCAATTGAAGGCGTTTGCCCCTTGTGTTCTTTCATTGGAG
>NZ_PVBM01000086.1 GCF_002968575.1 Neorhizobium huautlense
AAGCATAGAATCCTAGATGAGTTCGTCGCGGTTACCGGCTACCACCGCAAGCATGCGATCAGAGTGCTCCGCCATCGTGGGTCCGAGCCGCCTTCCGCTAGGCAGCACGCTGTCCAGTATGGTTCCGATGTCAGGGAAGCGCTGGTGGCTCTATGGGAAGCGTCCGATCGTCTTTGCTCGAAACGCCTGAAGCCGCTGATTCCGATTTTACTGCCCGCCCTTGAGCGTCACGGCCGGCTCGAGCTGAACAGCGAGCTTCGCGACAAACTGCTAATGGTCAGTGCAGCGACGATGGATCGGTTGCTGTCAGAGGTACGTGTGGTGGCTCGCGGTGGCCAGCGTCGGCGTGCCGGAATGAGTTCCGCAGTTCGCCGGTCGGTCCCGGTGCGCACTTTCGGGGACTGGAACGATCCGTTGCCCGGTTACGTCGAGGTCGATTTCGTGGCCCATTCGGGTACCTCTTCGTCCGGCAGCTTCGCGCAGACGATGGTGCTGACCGATATCGCCACGGGCTGGACCGAGTGCGTGCCGGTGCGGACGCGCGAAAGCGGCCTGGTGATCGCTGCCATCAAGCAGCCCCGCTCGCAGTTTCCATTTCCGCTGCTTGGCGTCGACTTTGACAATGACAGCGCCTTCATGAACGAACTGGTGGTCTGCTGGTGTCGAAGCCAGGGCTTGGAGGTGACCCGTTCGCGCGCGTATCGAAAGAACGATCAAGCCTGGGTCGAGCAGAAGAACGGTGCGATCGTGCGAAGGCTGGTCGGTTACGGAAGGTTCGTCGGCGCGGAGGCGACGACAGCGCTGGCTCGCCTCTATGAGGTGGTGCGTCTGCATGGCAACCTGTTCCAACCTTCGTTCAAGTTGCGGGAGAAGACGCGGATCGGCGCTCGTGTCATCAAACGCTACCATCCGCCCGTGCCGCCTGCTGCGCGGGTGCTGGCCCATTCCGCTGTGGCCGAGGCCGACAAGGATCGGCTAAAGGCGATGTTGGAAAGCGCGGATCCAGTGATACTGTTTGCCGGGATCCGCGCCGCCCAGGAGGAGCTCGGAAGGCGTGTCGATCGGCGTGGCCTAAACGCCAGATCCGAAGAACCGGTCGCCGTCGATCTGCAACGCTTCACCTTGAGCCTGAAGACCGCCTGGCAGGTTGGGGAGAAACGGCCGACACATCGGAGGCCATATCGTCGGACCAAGCCTTACCCGAAAAGGCAGAGCATGCTGGAGCCATTCGAGCCCCAGATTCGAGCGTGGCTTGAGGCGGATCCGGCGGTCTCGGCAGTCTCGGTCCTGGAGCGTCTAATGAGCGCCGATCCGTCCCGCTTCACGAAGAAAAGCCTGCGGACGGTGCAAATGGCCATCAAGGCTTGGCGCATCGAAACAGCCGGGCAGATTATTCTCGA
>NZ_PVBM01000087.1 GCF_002968575.1 Neorhizobium huautlense
CCCGCGTCCGGACTGGACTGACACCAGCTCAAGACGCTGACCCGCAAGGCCGTGGCGCGGGTCAATGATGGTTACATAATGCACCACCCCGTCGATAATAGCGGCAGTCTGCGATGCTTGGCTCGCCGAACACCGACGGCCATTCGCCGAAGGCGAGGTTTGTAGTGACGATGATCGAAGTGCGCTCGTAGAGCCTGCTGATCAGGTGGAACAGGAGCTGACCACCGGCCTGTGCGAACGGTAGATAGCCGAGTTCATCGAGGATGATGAAGTCGAGGCGTGTAAGGTAATCCGCCGTCCGGCCTTGCTTGCCGTTGCGCGTTTCCGTTTCCAACCGATTGACCAGATCGACGACGTTGAAGAAGCGGCCGCGTGTGCTGTTGCGTATGAGTGCACGGGCAATCGCGATAGCCAGGTGGCTCTTGCCTGTTCCCGTGCCGCCGACGAGAACGACGTTACGCTGATCGGTATAGCGCGGCAATCAGGATGAATCTCACCTAGATTGCCGCTATGCACGCTGATGCTGCAGGAAGGCATAAGCGATCATCGTCATCAGCGCGTGTCGATGGAGGCCTTGCCATGATCGGCCTTCGAAGTGATCGAGGCCGAGTTCTTCCTTCATCTGCTGATGGGCCTGCTCGCAGACCCATCGTGCCTTGATGACGGCCGCGAGCTCTTTCAATGCCGTCTCGGCCGGCAGGTTGGACAGATAATATTTGCGCTCGTCGTTTGAGCGCCACTCGCCGACCAGCCAGCCGCAAGCCCACCGGAACGGGAACTTCGTCGCGGGCCAGCGTCAACGACACCAGCGTCTGGCAATTGGCACGCTTGCCCAGCATCGACGCATACTGCGGTGCGACCCCAACAGAATGGTCGCCCTTCTTCGGCAGGCCTGTGTCGCCGATCACCAGAAAAGCATCTGAAGCCCCGACAATCCTGTCGGCCTGCACCGCCAGTTCCGCCTCAAGAGGACCAGCATCCCAAATCCCATCCGAGATGAAATGATGCAGGCGGTCGTAGCAATCAGGCGCGAGGCGCTCCGCCATCGGCTCGATACTTTTGCGATCGCCAGGTCCGATGAGGCCCGAAACATACACCGGGCACATCTGCCGACGCTTCTTGTGGCCAAGCTTCTCAACGAACGGCTTCAGCCATTCCGTCAGTGCAACATCCTGCTCTGCCATCCTTCGGTATCCATCCGAGGTGGGCCGCAGGACTTGAAGTCTCGCGCGTGATATCATGACAGAATGGAGATCGATGAGGACAAAATCGATGACGCGGTCCTGGCCCTGTTATGGCTGACGCTCCACAACGAAC
>NZ_PVBM01000088.1 GCF_002968575.1 Neorhizobium huautlense
ATGGAGAGAACGGATCTCTGAGATGCAGATGATCTTAGGACAGTCACGCTTTGCGCCGTTTGGCTTACCTTTCCTGGGTTTTCGCGAACTCAGTGAAGGAGAGCAAAGCGTGACTGCACCTTATGATTATCACATCGGCGTGGATTACCACAAAAGCTACAGCCACCTGGTCGTGCAAGATTCCGTCGGCAAGACGCTACGATCCGGGCGAGTGAAGAACGATCGTCGGTCGCTGGGGTCGTTCCTGGAGCGATACCGGGAGAACAGCCATGCGGTTGTCGAGGCGACCCGCAACTGGACGGTGATGTACGACTGGCTCGACGACATTTGTGATGATGTCGTTCTCGCCCATCCGTTGAAGGTGAAGGCGATTGCTGACGCCAAGATCAAGACCGATAAGATCGACGCGACCGTGCTGGCGCATCTGCTGCGGGCCGACCTGGTGCCAGAAGCCTGGGCACCGAGCGACAAGGCCCGCGAGCTGCGCGTCGCGTTGCGTGAGCGGATGTTTTATGTGCGGCTGCGGACGATGACCAAGAACCGCATCGTGACGGTGTTTGATCGTTATCCGGAGCAGACGGCGCAGCTGAAGAAGCTCGGTGACCTGTTTGGCAAGGCCGGCCGCGTCCAATTGGCTCAGGTGAAGGTCTCAGAGATCGACCGCATCCAGATCGATCGTGGTCTCGACTTCATCGGCGACATCGATGGACGGATCAAGCAGTCGGAAACGACGATCCGGGCGATGACCAAAGCCAACGGCAATGTGAAGCTGTTGAAGACGATCCCGGGCATTGGCGAGTTTTTCGCCCGGCTGATCGATGCGGAGATCGACGACATCTCGCGATTCCGCAATCCGAAGAAGTTGGCCGCCTATGCCGGACTGGTGCCGTCGACCTATTCCTCCGGCGGCAAGACCTTCCACGGCAAGATCATCAAGCAGGGCAATAAGTGGCTGCGCTGGGCTTTTGTTGAAGCCGTCACCTCTGCCATCGCCAGCGATGCGCAGCTTCGAGCCCAATATGAACACCTGAAGATCAGAGGAGTGAACAAGGCGCGTGTCGCGATCGCGCGCAAGCTTTTGACGATCGCCTTCCAGATCCTGCGCGACCAGCGCGCCTACGAGCCGCGCGGCGCCAACAGCGAGGAAGGCATGTCGTCGACGATATCCCGGTTGTCCTGATGGGAAGCTAGCGAGCCCGGCAGGCCTGGGTTGCGCTCTTAAAGGAGAATGGGAAGCCGGGAGCCGAACGCCACTCTGTGACCGAAGCCGG
>NZ_PVBM01000089.1 GCF_002968575.1 Neorhizobium huautlense
GCAAAGCGGGTATTCCAGCTCCATGCTGCCAGCGCCGATGGCGGTTTGGTATTTCGTAGGAAGCTATCTCGCGTTCATGTCTTGGCTTTCTTCTCGGAATTGCCGAGGTGTGTCGTTGCGATGGAAGCATGTGCGACTGCGCATTACTGGGCTCGTGAGATCGGGAAGCTTGGCCATGAAGTTCGATTGTTACCACCCGCTTATGTGAAGCCTTTCGTCAAACGGCAGAAGAATGACGCGGCAGATGCTGAAGCCATCGTAGAGGCCGCCATCCGCCCCTCGATGAGGTTTGTCGTGCCGAAGACGGAGAAGCAGCAAGCTTCTTCCATGATCTTTCGGACGCGCGATCTATTTGTGCGTCAGCGGACGCAGTTGATTAACGCCCTTCGTGCTCACTTGGCAGAACATGGGGTCGTCGCACCGCAGGGGCTTGCAAGCTTGGCCGCGTTGAGGGGGATCGTAGAAGACGATGATAGCGGCCTTGAGCTCCTGGTTGTGGAAACTGCCCGGATTTATTTGGAGCAGATTGATCTTCTAACTGCCCGTATCTCCAACTTGGAGAAGGTACTCAAATCTGAAGCTCAGCAATCGGATAATACCGCTCGGCTGATGTCAATGCCCGGCGTAGGACCGATCACGGCCATAGCGATCGAGGCCTTTGCTCCAACTATGACGACGTTTCAGAAGGGGCGCGATTTTGCAGCATGGCTCGGGCTTGTACCTAAACAACATTCGAGCGGCGGAAAGCAGGTGCTTGGCCGGACGTCGAAGATGGGACAGCGCGATATCCGACGGCTTTTGATTATCGGCGCAATGACGGTGATCCGATGGGCATGCCGAAAGCCCCCTCCGGGAGCTCATGGCTGGGACGTATGTTGACGCGCAAGCCACGTATGCTCGTCGCTATTGCGTTAGCCAACAAGATGGCGCGATCCGTCTGGGCGATGATGACGAAGAAGGAGAATTACAAAGATTCCGGTCTCGCAACCGCGTAAGCAAAGCTAGCGATATAGCGAGATCGGATCGTCGGCGTGTGAGGAGATCAGCGAATGGTAAGGACAAAAGATTGGAAAGAGGGGCTGGAAATGCACCCGGCTCAGTGAGCCACGAGCTCGTAGAACTGATTTGCGCCAGCCCCGCTTAGCTCCATACCGGCCAGCAGTAAATTCCAGACTGCATCAAAGGCCTGATACATGACCGCATCCAATCACACGTTCAAACCGCTCAAAGAAAAACTTGCATGAACGGGGGCATCCATACATG
>NZ_PVBM01000008.1 GCF_002968575.1 Neorhizobium huautlense
TCGGTCCCAACCAGCATGCGCCAATCAATCAGTGATTTCTTCAGAACGAAAGTCGTCGTCGCCAGCAGCGCCGCCGCCCTCGTCAGTGAGCGGGGTTATAAATCCATGCCCACAAACAAGTCAACAGCGATGATTCAGAAAAATCGAAAAATCGAACAATTCATTGATACAATTACGTAATTTACAAAAATCTCGGGCTTTTCCGCGTTAACCATTGTTAACCAGTCGACCTGAGCCCTTCCACCCGGGTTTCCACATACCCCCGCCGCCCACAAGCACATTCTTGTGCTGCCGCAGCAAACCATGCGATAGCAGGGCCATTCCCCCAAACTCTGCAGAAAGCTATCCAGGTGCGCGTTCTTCCCGAAGCCTTCATTCCCGAACTGCCGAACTACTATCGCGGCAAGGTGCGCGAAAACTACGATCTGAGCGACGGTCGCCGCATCATCATCGCGACCGACCGGCTGAGCGCCTTCGACCGCATCCTGACCAGCATACCCGACAAGGGCCATGTGCTTACCCAGACCGCGCGCTACTGGTTCGAAGCGACCGGGGACATATGCCCCAATCACGTGCTGACCTATCCGGATCCGAATGTCGTGATCAGCAGGCGGCTTGATATATTGCCGGTCGAGATCGTCGTGCGGGGATATCTCGCAGGCACGACGGGGACCTCCCTCCTGACCCTTTATAAGAAGGGTGAGCGGAACGTATACGGGTTGAACCTTCCAGAGGGGCTGCGGGACAATGAAATCCTGCCGCAGCCGGTGATCACGCCAACCAGCAAGGCGTTCGACGGAGGCCACGACGAGCCGCTGACGCCGGCGGATATAGTCGGGAACGGGCTTCTGACGGCGGAACAGTGGGAAACCGTGTCCGGCTACGCGCTTGCTCTTTTTGCGCGCGGCCAGCAGCTGGCTCAAGCGCGTGGCCTGATCCTGGTCGATACCAAGTATGAGTTCGGCGCCGATCAGGACGGTAAGATCATACTGGCGGACGAAATCCATACGCCCGACAGCAGCCGCTACTGGATCACGGACACCTATGAGGATGCATTGCGCAACGGCACGAGGCCGCAGAGCTTCGACAAGGATTTCATCCGCGCCTGGGTGGTCGAACGCTGCGACCCGTATAAGGACGAAATCCCGTCCATTCCCCTGGAACTGGTCGAGGAAACGGCAAAGGTATACCGTGGTGCCTACGAGAGGATCACAGGCAAGACCTTCGTCGCCGATACGTCCGGCGCAAGCGTGCTGGACCGCATCCGCGAGAATCTGAAGCCCTATTTCACCCTGTAGAGAGAGAGCGTCCGGATTTGGCAAGGCTTGAAGAGGTGAGAGTGCGCAAACCGAGGCGCAGGGCTGAGGAAACCCGAGAGGATATTCTTAACATGGCCGAGACGCTCTTTCGGGAGCGCGGCATTGCCAAGTCTTCGATCGCCGACATCGCCCAGGCCCTGCACATGTCGCCCGCCAACATCTTCAAGCATTTCCAGTCCAAGGCGACCTTGGTCGACGCGATCTGCGATCGTCACATCACCCGGATGATCGGCAGGTTCAAGACGCTCGACCGGCCTGCGCCCGCCCCGGAAAGACTGGCTACCGTCGTCTGCAACCTTATGGAAGCGCATCTTGAGGATATCAGGAAGAACCCGTTCTTCCTTGAGATCATAGTTTTGATGTCGGAAACGGACCTGCCGAGCGGCCGGCACTACAAGGAACTCATCGACGCGCTGTTTTGCGATCTGGTTCGTCAAGGGGTGGAGGATGGCGTGTATTATTGTGCCGATTATCAAACGACCGGCCGGCATGTCGCGGCGGCATTCCTGAGCGTACTACACCCCGTTTTTCTGGCGGGTGAAGATGAGGCCGAACTTCAGGATCGTTGTGCAGGCCTCGTCAAACTTGTGAATGCTGCATTGCAAAATCCCCTTGCTAAGTGACGATTCTTCAATTACGTCACTTGGCAATTCGCAAGCCGCGGTATCACTCGGCCGTCGGCCTCTGTTCCGATTCGTAAAGACGAGTTACATTTTCGAGCCCTGCGCCCCCGGTCGTTTCTGCCGTGGGTCATCTCTGATGTTTGCCCTGGATGGACGCCATGACCGGACGTAAATTGATCCTTCCTCTGTTTCTCGCCATCACCCTGGCGGCCTGCAGCGATTCGAGTGAGCAGACGGCGAACGGGGCGGCAGGCGGAGCGCCTCAGCGTCCGCCTCAACCGGTGAGCATCGTCGCTCTGAAGAAATCGCAGCAGCCTATCACAACCGTCCTGCCGGGGCGGGCTGTTGCCTATCAGACGGCGGATATCCGCCCCCGCGTCACCGGGGCGATCAAGGAGATCGCGTTCAAGGAGGGCAACGAGGTCAAGGCCGGCGACGTCCTCTATCAGATCGAAGACAACACCTATTCGGCAACCGTTGCGCAGGCGCGTGCGACGCTCTCCAAGGCCGAGGTCAGCATTCCGGCCGCGCAGGCAAATCTCACCCGCTACGAACGGCTGGTCAACAGCGGCGCCACCCAGATCGAATTCGAGAATGCACGGGTCACGCTGCTGCAGGCACAGGCGGATGTCGAACAGGCCAAGGCGGCACTTCAGGCCGCCGAGATCGACCTCGACCTCACCAAGATCCGCGCGCCCTTCGATGGCGTCACGTCGATCTCCAACGTCAGCGTCGGCAACATCGTCACCGCCAACCAGACAACGGCGCTGACGACGCTGCGCCGTCTTAATCCCATCTATATCGATCTTATCGACTCGAGCACCAATCTTTTGGAATTGCGCGCCGCCATGGCGTCCGGCCGGCTGAGCGGCGATCCGCGCAAGGCGGACATACGCCTGAGGCTGGAGGACGGAACGGATTATGCTCGGACCGGCAAACTCGACATGTCTGACATGGCCGTGAGCGAAACGACGGGCACCTATCAGATCCGCGCCGTTTTCGAAAATCCCGACAATATCATCCTGCCTGGCATGTATGTCCGCGCAACCGTCACCATGGGCGAGGAAACCGGCTACCTGATCCCGCAACGCGCCGCCACCCGCAATGCCCGCGGCGAGCTGTCGGCCAAATTCGTCACCGCCGATAACAAGGTCGAGACCCGCATGTTCCCCATCAGCGTCGTTTCCGGCAGCAATTGGCTGGTTACGGAAGGGATTGCCGATGGAGACCGGCTGATCGTGGACGGCTTTCAATGGATTGCCGACGATGCGCCGGTTCAGCCGGTCGAGGCGCAGCTGGACGATCGCGGTCTCGTCATCGAGACCCCTAAAACCGAGGCTGCCAAGCCTTGACGGAACCAGCAGAGACAGCGCTTAACGCCGCAAGGATAATCTGAATGGCAAAGTTCTTCATCCGGCGACCGGTTTTCGCCTGGGTCATCGCGATCGTCATCATGCTTGGGGGCGCGCTTGCAATTGCAACGCTGTCGATCTCGCAATATCCGGAGATCGCTCCGACCACTGTTCAAATCACGGCGAGCTATAACGGCGCGAGTGCCGAAACGGTCGAGAAGTCGGTGACGACGATTATTGAAGACGGCATGACCGGCCTCGACGACCTTACATATATGAGTTCGGCCTCGAGCACGGGCAGAGCGACGATCACCCTCACCTTCGGCAACAGCGTCCTTCCCGACATCGCGCAGGTTCAGGTGCAGAACAAGCTGCAGCTTGTTCAATCGCAATTGCCCGATGTCGTGCAACAGGCCGGTATCGAGGTTGCGCGCTCTACATCCAGCATCCTCATGGTCGGCGCGCTCGTCTCCACGGATGGGAAACGTAATTCCGTCGACCTTGGCGACGTCTTCTCCACCCAGATCGAAGACTCCGTCAAGCGTCTGGAAGGCGTCGGCAGTATCAATATCTTCGGCTCCGGCTACGCCATGCGGATCTGGCTGGATCCGTTCAAGCTGCAGAAATACCAGTTGACGGCGGCCGATGTCACGGCGGCGATCCAGGCGCAGAATACCCAGGTTTCGGTCGGCGCACTTGGCGGCCTGCCTGCCGAGAAAGGCCAGCAGCTTACCGTCACCATGACGGCTCAAAGCCAGTTGACTACCGTCGACGAGTTCGAACGGATCATCCTCAAGGTCGAACAGGACGGCGCCACAGTTCGGTTGAGCGATGTCGCCCGCGCCGAAATCGGCCAGGAAAGCTATGGTGGCGAATCGCGCCAGAACGGTCTTCCCTCCACCGGTTTTGCCGTCAATCTTGCCACGGGAGCCAATGCGCTGGACACCGCCGATCGCGTGAAAGCTGAGCTGGCCAAGCTGGCGCCAACCCTTCCAGAAGGTGTCGAGATCACCTATCCCTACGACACTACGCCTTTTGTTGAGCTTTCAATCGAAAAGGTCGTCCATACTCTGATCGAGGCGATCATCCTCGTTTTCGTGGTGCTTCTGATATTCCTTCAGAACCTCAGGGCGACGTTCATTCCTATGATTGCAGTACCAGTGGTTCTGCTCGGTACCTTTGGGATTCTGGCGGTTGCCGGCTATTCGATCAATACGCTGACCATGTTCGCGATGGTACTGGCGATCGGTCTTCTGGTGGATGACGCGATCGTCGTGGTGGAAAACGTCGAGCGCATCATGGACGAAGAGGGGTTGGGGCCGCTGGAGGCAACGGAAAAATCCATGGGGGAGATCACTGGCGCCATCATCGGCATTGCGCTCGTGCTCACCGCCGTTTTCATTCCGATGGCCTTTTTCGGCGGATCAACGGGCATCATCTATCGCCAGTTCTCGGTTACCATCGTATCGGCCATGCTGCTTTCAGCGCTGGTGGCCATCGTGCTGACGCCGGCACTATGCGCCACGATGCTGAAGCCGATCGACCATCACAAGAAGCGTCGCGGCATCGGCGCCTGGTTCAACCGCGGTTTCGAGCGCACGACCTCCGGCTACGTCGGCACGATCGGCTATCTGCTGAAGAGACCGCTCAGGGTGCTTGTGGTTTTTGTTCTGGTCATTGGGGGCTGCACCTGGCTTTTCACCCGGTTGCCGAGCTCGTTTCTTCCGCAGGAAGATCAGGGCGTATTGCTGACGATTATCCAGACTCCGAACGGCGCGACGACCACGCGCACGGACGAGGTCGTGAAGAAGGTGGAGGCCTATTTCCAGGAAAAGGAAAAGGACAATGTGGACGCCGTATTTGGTGTCCTCGGCTTCAGCTTCAGCGGCAGCGGACAGAACAATGCCATCGTCTTTACCAAGCTGAAGGATTTTGCAGAACGCGCGAAGCCGGAACAATCCGCCGCGGCGATCGTGCAGCGCGCCAGCGGTTACTTCTTCACCCTGCGCGACGCCCAGGTGTTTGCACTGCTGCCGCCGGCGATCCAGGGGCTTGGAACGTCGAGCGGATTCTCCATGTATCTCGTGGACAGCGGCAACAACGGCAACGACGCCTTGACGCAAGCTTCGCAGCAACTCATCCAGACCGGCACCGGCAACCCCAATATCAGCTCGTTGCGCAGCAATAGCCAGCGTTCGGAAACCCAGATGAAGATCCTGCTCGACCAGGAAAAATTGGGAGCCATGGGCGTCGATCTCGCTTCGGTGAACTCGATGCTGGCGACGATCTTCGCCGGCCGCGACGTCAACGACTTCACCCTGAACAACGAGTTGAAGCCGGTCTATGTGCAGGGCGACTCGCCCTACCGCATGCAGCCGGACGACCTGAAGCACTGGTACGCACGCAACAATGCAGGCGAGATGGTTCCCTTCTCGTCGTTCAGCACCGTCGAATGGGTCACCGGTTCGCCGCAGCTTGCCCGCTTCAACGGCACGAGCGCCATTTCGCTCGATGGTGCGGCTGGCCCGGGTGTCAGCACCGGCCAGGCGATGGACGAGATGGAACGGCTGACGGCGGAACTGCCGGGCGGCTACACGGTGGCCTGGCAGGGCATCTCCTATCAGGAAAGGCTTTCGGGTTCGCAAGCGCCGATGCTTTACGCGCTCTCCGTATTGATCGTTTTCCTCTGCCTTGCAGCCCTTTATGAGAGCTGGTCGGTGCCGTTCTCGGTCATTCTGGCGGTTCCGGTCGGCGTCCTCGGGGCTCTGACGGCCGCCTATGTCTTTGGCCAATCCAACGACGTCTATTTCAAGGTCGGTCTCCTGACCACCATCGGCCTGGCGGCAAAGAACGCCATCCTGATCGTGGAATTTGCCAAGGAACGGCAAGGAGGCGGCATGAGCCTCCTGGATGCCACGCTCGAAGCGGCAAGGCTGCGCCTGAGGCCGATCGTCATGACCTCACTCGCTTTTATCCTTGGCGTCGTGCCGCTTGCAATCGCCACCGGAGCGGGTTCTGCAGCCCAGAATGCGATCGGTATCGGGGTGCTGGGTGGTATGCTTTCTGCAACACTTCTCGGAATTTTCTTCGTTCCGTCCTTCTTTGTTGCCGTTAGACGGTTATCAAACCGTGAAAAAAGGTAGGATAGAGATTACGTTCGTTAACATATTCGACGTGTAATGCCGCCAGGAATGATGAGATTCGTTTCTGGCGGATAAATCGGAAGCGGCTTAAAAAGCCGA
Source organism: Neorhizobium huautlense (assembly GCF_002968575.1). Classification (GTDB taxonomy): domain Bacteria; phylum Pseudomonadota; class Alphaproteobacteria; order Rhizobiales; family Rhizobiaceae; genus Neorhizobium; species Neorhizobium huautlense. The sequence goes on from NZ_PVBM01000008.1 coordinate 6,537, forward strand.
CTTTCGCCGTTGTAGGGCACTGGGACAGAAAAATGTTATCCATTCGTATTGTTGCTCCTCTCACTCTGCTGTTGCTCTCGGGCTGCGTTGTCGGTCCCGACCACACCGCGCCGGAGATTGCCCTGCCGGGTAAGTTCGCCGAAGCCAAGGCAGCCAGTAACGGGGATGTCTCTCAAGTCGCTTGGTGGAAGGCCTTCAACGACAGCCGTCTGAACGGTTATGTCCAGCAGGGTCTCAACCAGAACCTCGACATTCTGCAGGCGCTTGAACGCATCAACGCCGCACAGGCGAATGTCACCATTGCCGGCGCAGGCAGCCTTCCCTCGTTGGATCTCTCAGCCTCCAGCACCACGACCGGCGTGCACACCAAGGCCGGAACAACCTCGTTCGACAGAACCACGGTCAGCGGCGGCAGCGCCGATGCCTCCTGGTTCCTCGACCTGTTCGGCCTTTATCGCCGATCCAAGGAAAGTGCCCTCGCCAGCCTTGACGCGTCCTACGCTGCAGCCGACGTGGCCCGCCTCACCTATCTGTCGCAGGTCGCGGCAGCCTATATCGACGTTCGGTATTACCAGGAGCGGATCGCGATCGCCCGCCAGAACCTGGGCTCGCGGCGCGAAACGCTGGACCTTACGAAGCTTCAGCTGGAAGCGGGCGCCGCTTCCCGTCTGGATGTCGTTCAGTCGGAAGGCCTTGTGAACTCCACCCTGGCTGAAATTCCGGGCCTCGAGACCCAGTTCCGTACCGCAGCCCATCGCATTGCGACGCTTCTCGGCCAGCCGGCTTCGTCGCTGGTGCCGGAGCTGCAGAGAGGCGCACGCCAGCCGGTTCCCCGGTTCAACACCAAGGCCGGCATTCCGGCTGACCTGATCCGCAATCGTCCGGATATCCGTGCGGCGGAGCGTCAATTGGCATCCGCAGTGGCGGAAATCGGCGTTGCCGAAGCCCAGCTTTATCCGGCGATCACGCTCGGCGGTTCCATTTCGCCGCGTTACAATGCCATTGCCGGCGCCTTGGACACCCGCTCGCTGACGTGGTCCTTCGGGCCGCAGCTCAGCCTGCCGATCTTTGACGGCGGACGCCTCAAGGGCAACGTGAAGCTCGCGGAATCGACCGCCCGCGAAGCCTATCTCAACTGGAAGCAGAGCGTTCTCGACGCCGTCGAGGAAGTGGAAAATGCGCTTGCCGCCGTTGCCCGTGATCGCCGCACCGTGGATGCCCTGCAGGCGACGGTGAAGTCCTATCAGGAGGCGCTGCAGCTTGCGACCGCAAGCTACCGGGACGGCGCTTCGTCGCTGCTCGACGTTCTCGACGCACAGCGTCAGGTTTCCACCGCCCAGGCAAACCTTGCCCAGGCCGTGCAGCAAGTGGCGCAGGACTACGTCGCGCTCAACGTCGCGATCGGCGGCGGTTACGCCTTCGGCGCGGCCGACACCAAGGTGGCCTCTGTCGTCGTAACCAAATAAGCTCACTCGACAACCTGACAAAGAAAAACCTCCGAAGCCGGGCTTCTGAGGTTTTTTATTGTGACCCGGTAGGCCGGGGACGATCAGTTCTTGGCACGCTCGACGTAGGAATTGTCTTCCGTGGCAATAACGACGCGTGTGCCGGCATCGATATGCGGCGGGACCATCGTCCGAACCCCGTTCGAGAGAATTGCCGGCTTGTAGGACGAGGAGGCCGTCTGGCCCTTCACGACCGGTTCCGTTTCGACGATCTCAAGCGTGACGTGACGCGGCAGCTGCAGAGCCAGTGCAACGCCCTCATGCATGGAAAGAATGCAGGTCATGCCTTCCTGGAGATAGGCTTTCTGGTCGCCCATCGTCTCGACGTCGACCACCACCTGGTCGTAAGTTTCCGGGTTCATGAAGTGGAAACCTTCGCCGTCTTCGTAGAGATACTGGAAATTCACGTCCTCGACGAAGGCGCGCTCCACCTGCTCGGTGGTCCGCCAGCGCTCCGATACCTTAACGCCATCGACGATACGGCGCATATTGACCTGGGTGACCGGCGTGCCTTTGCCGGGGTGGAAGTTCTCGGCGGTGAGAACGACATAGAGTTTGCCGTCGACTTCGAGGACGTTGCCCTTGCGGACCGAAGAAGCGATGATCTTGACCATGATAATCCTTATATAGCCTGGCGGCTTGTCACTGCCGAAAATGCGTCGTAGAGGACCGGGCGATAACCGGCCTGAAGGACGGATCGTCTGTTTTCCGCGCGGGAACTACCCTAAAACCACGCGAAGTGGAAGCCTCGCCGCGGAGAACCGGCAAAGAAAGCCATAAATGAACGTGCTCCGACCCGCCACATCCCGGACGCCCTGGTGGACTCCGGAAAGCCACATCGACCGCCGGCCCTTCCTGATAGGGCGCAATGCGGTGCAGACTGCCCTGCGCGGCTTTTTCGGCAAGCACGACTTCATCGAGGTGGATACGGCCGCCTTGCAGGTCTCTCCCGGCAATGAGACCCATTTGCATGCCTTCGCAACGGAGGCCATTGCAATTGATGGCAAGAGGGCACCCCTCTACCTGCACACCTCCCCCGAATTTGCGGCAAAGAAGCTGTTGGCGGCCGGCGAGGAACGCATCTTCACCTTTGCGCATGTCTACCGAAACCGGGAACGCGGGCCGCTGCATCATCCCGAATTCACCATGCTCGAGTGGTATCGCGCCGGCGAAAGCTACGAACAGCTCATGGACGATTGCACGCATATGCTGGCGTTGGCAGCCGAAACGGCAAAGACCAAGCGTTTTGTTTTCCGTCAGATGGAAATTGATCCCTTTGCGGAGCCGGAACGCCTGACGCTCGCCGAAGCCTTCCACCGCTTTGCCAGCATCGATTTGCTTGCATCCGTTGCGACGAGCGGCGACACGAACCGCGATCTTCTTGCAACGGGTCTGAAACAAGCCGGCATACGGTTCTCGGAGGACGATACCTGGGCCGATCTTTTCAGCAAGGTGCTCGTGGAGAAGATCGAGCCCAATCTCGGGCAAGGCCGGGCAACCATCCTCTGCGAATATCCGGTTTCCGAGGCAGCGCTGGCACGGCCTTCCGCTCATGATCCTCGTGTGGCCGAGCGCTTTGAGCTTTATGCCTGCGGCGTCGAATTGGCGAACGCTTTCGGAGAATTGACGGATGCCGGCGAGCAGAGGCGCCGCTTCGAGCATGAGATGGCGGAAAAGGCGCGCATCTACGGCGAACGTTATCCGCTGGACGAGGATTTCCTCGCTGCGCTTTCTGTCATGCCGGCGGCAAGCGGCGCGGCGCTCGGCTTCGATCGGCTCGCCATGCTGGCGACGGGTGCGAGCCGCATCGAACAGGTGATGTGGGCGCCGGTTGCGGAGGTTTTTGAATGACCGCGGCACGTTCGTTAAAAACCGCCGATGAGCTGGCATCCGCCGGACTGATCGAACCGGGCAAACTCCCAGCCATTCGCGCCGTCGCGGACCGTTATGCCATAGCCCTGACCCCGGCCGTGATTTCGCTGATCGACCCCGCCGACCCGCAAGATCCTGTCGCCCGGCAGTTCGTGCCAGATCCGGCCGAGTTGCTGGCGACGCCGGAAGAACGCGCCGACCCCATCGGCGATCAGGCGCACAGTCCGGTAAAGGGCATCGTCCATCGTTATCCGGACCGCGTGCTGTTGAAGGCCGTGCATATCTGCCCGGTCTATTGCCGCTTCTGTTTTCGCCGCGAAATGGTCGGTCCGCAGGGCGACGGGACATTGGCACCTGAAGAGTTGGCCGCGGCGCTCGCCTATATCCGGGAGCACAGCGAAATCTGGGAAGTGATCCTGACTGGCGGCGATCCGCTGGTCCTGTCGCCGCGGCGGCTTTCAGCAATCATGCGGGGACTTGAAAAGATCCCGCATGTGAAGATCGTCCGCTTCCATACGCGGGTTCCGGTGGTCGAGCCGGACCGCGTGGACGAGGCGATGATCGCCGCCCTGAAGGAAAGCGGCAAGGTGATCTATGTGGCGCTTCACGCCAACCATCCCCGCGAACTGAGCGATACCGCCCGCGCCGCGTGCGCGCGGTTGATCGATGCAGGCATTCCCATGGTCAGCCAGACGGTGCTGCTCAAGGGCATCAACGATGATCCGGTCGTGCTCGGCGACCTGATGAAGGCTTTTGTCGAAACCCGGGTCAAACCCTATTATCTGCATCATCCGGATCTTGCGCCCGGCACCAGCCATTTCCGGCTGGATATCGCCGATGGGCAGAAGATCGTTGCGGCGCTGCGCGGAAATGTTTCCGGGCTGTGCCAGCCGACCTATGTCCTGGATATTCCGGGCGGTCATGGCAAGGCGATGATCGGCAAAAGTGCGGTACGCACGGAAGGCGGCTGCTATTCGGTCAGCGATTTCCGCGGCGAGGAGCACAGATATCCTCCGAAGTGACGCGCGTTCGCCTTCACGCGACAGCTCCTGCCCGTGTTTTGGAGAGCCCACACGAATGCGGAACCTCATTTGATTTTGTATGTGTGGCTCCGCATTCGCGTGGCCTTCGGCGTTCTTTCGGGGTGTCCTGCCCCTACAGGTGATCATCTCGCCTCGCTGCGTGGCTTCATTTGCGGTCTCCTTTCGGGAAACCTTGCCACTTGCACGGCTATACCGAACCGGACATGGCTGCCCGGGGGAGGCTTGATAGGAAGCGATCGGGTTGATGGCCCGCTCTCCTCCATGGCTTTCACCTCTTCCACCTTTCCCGCACGTTACGGGTCCAATGGAAGCGCCGGCTCCCGCCTGCCCGCGAACGTCTCGCGAAACACTCCGGCGACGGAAGCGGGAGGATTGTAGGCATGGATGCGGAGTGTGGGGATGATGACGCGGTCAAGTCATTGGAGATGCTGGCCGGAGGCAATGAATTGTCCCCGGGCAGAAAAGGAACGGCCTCGGAAGGCATACCCCCGCCATACCTCCCTCTTTCCTGCCGGACATCTCCCCCTCAAGGGGGGAGATCGGCCAGAAGCGAGGTCTCACCCGACCAAGAACCTTGAGATTGCCGAGAGATTGCCGAACTCTGCTCCCTGCCGGCTTCCTGCCTATCAATTACAGAGGGACGCTGAGCGAGCCTCCTTCGATCTCCCCCCTCGAGGGGGAGATGTCCGGCGGGACAGAGAGGGTGAACTGGCCTCGACCTAAGCTGCTCTCAACCTAAACTGGCCTCGATGTCGAAGGGCACGGGATCAGCCTACTCCTTCCCCACTGGCATATAAAGATCGCCGCCATCGCGATATTTCGCGGCCATGGCCTCCAGCCCCTCCTTCTGCGCCTCAGTCCGGATGTCGTGCGAAATCCGCATCGAGCAGAACTTCGGGCCGCACATGGAGCAGAAATGCGCCACCTTGTGCGCTTCCTTCGGCAAGGTCTCGTCATGGAAGGAGCGCGCCGTTTCCGGATCGAGCGACAGGTTGAACTGATCCTCCCAGCGGAACTCGAACCGGGCTCGGGAGAGCGCATCGTCACGCACCTGCGCGGCAGGATGACCCTTTGCGAGGTCGGCCGCATGCGCCGCGATCTTGTAGGTGATGACGCCGACCTTGACGTCGTTGCGGTCCGGCAGGCCGAGATGTTCCTTCGGCGTCACGTAGCAGAGCATCGCCGTGCCGAACCAGCCGATCATCGCCGCCCCGATCCCTGAGGTGATGTGGTCGTAGCCGGGAGCGATATCGGTCGTCAGCGGCCCGAGCGTGTAGAACGGCGCCTCGCCGCAAACTTTGAGCTGCTTGTCCATGTTCTCCTTGATCTTGTGCATCGGCACGTGGCCGGGGCCTTCGATCATCACCTGGCAGTCTTTCGCCCAGGCGATCTTGGTGAGTTCGCCAAGCGTTTCGAGTTCCGCAAACTGCGCCGCGTCGTTGGCATCCGCGATCGAACCGGGGCGCAGGCCGTCGCCGAGCGAAAAGGACACGTCATAGGCACGGCAGATATCGCAGATTTCCTCGAAATGCTCGTAGAGGAAGCTCTCCTTGTGGTGATGCAGACACCACTTTGCCATGATCGAGCCGCCGCGCGAGACGATGCCGGTGACGCGATTGACGGTGAGCGGGATATAGGCAAGCCGCACGCCCGCGTGGATGGTGAAATAATCGACGCCCTGTTCAGCCTGCTCGATCAACGTATCGCGGTAGACCTCCCAGGTCAGGTCTTCGGCAATGCCGTTGACCTTTTCGAGCGCCTGGTAGAGCGGAACGGTGCCGATCGGCACCGGAGAATTGCGGATGATCCATTCACGGATATTGTGGATGTTGCGCCCGGTCGAAAGATCCATGACCGTATCGGCGCCCCAGCGGATCGCCCAGACCATCTTCTCGACCTCTTCCGCCATGGACGAGGTGACCGCCGAATTGCCGATATTGGCGTTGATCTTCACCAGGAAATTCCGGCCGATGATCATCGGTTCGGATTCCGGATGGTTGATATTGGCGGGGATGATCGCCCGGCCTTCTGCGACTTCCCGACGAACAAATTCCGGCGTCACGAAGTCTGGCACGTGCGCGCCAAAACTTTCGCCATCGCGGATGAGCGCTTCCTTCGCCGCCTGTCGGCCAAGGTTCTCCCGGATGGCGATGAACTCCATTTCCGCTGTGACGATGCCGGCGCGCGCATAGGCAAGCTGGGTAACCGCCTTGCCGTCTTTCGCCTTCAGCGGCGTGTTGCGGACCGGGAATTCCGGCGTCAGGCGATCGCCGGTGACAAACCCGTTGTCCTCCGGTTTCACGACGCGGCCTTCATAGGATTCGACATCGCCGCGCGCCCTGATCCAGCTTTCGCGCAGCCGCGGCAGGCCGGCTTCGATCGAGACCGCATGGGCCGGATCGGTGTAGGGGCCGGAGGAATCGTAGACGGTGACCGGCGGCTCGCCGGAGGTCGGATGCAGCGCGATCTCACGCATCGGCACCCGGATATCTGCGTGGACGACACCGGATTTGAAAACTTTGGTGGAGGCGGGAAGCGGACCGGTCGTGACGACAGGCGTAAGCTTTGGTGTGGCGATATTCATAGGTGAGGCTCCAAGGTTTGCCGTTTGGAGACCCAGTTCCAGTGTTGGAATGATGGAAAAACGCCTGAGCCGATGGACGGGAATCCCGCCTGAAAGCCGTGAGCGCTCGCACCGTCCCTACGCCAGTATGAACTGGATCAGGTTCAACGGGTCACTGCGCCTCGGCGGCAAAGCCGTCCGACCAGCAGTATCTCAGCCCCTTGCCGGGACCCCCCTGGTGAATGCGAGCATCAAAAACCCGGCGGGCGCCCGTGTCAAGCCAAAGCTGGCCATGCGGATATCTCGGATTTTAGCGAATCCCGCAGCCCTAACTTCACGACGTTTCTTACCGGAATTTTATGCTTTCCGACGTAGACAGTGTTCCCGGCGATGAACGCAAATTCCAGTCATTGGAGATGTCGAGATGAACGAGACTATTCGCGAACTGCTGGCACGGGTCGGCGGGCTTCCGGTCGCAGTGACCGAACTTGAAGATGCGGCCGATCTTTATGCGGCCGGGCTTTCCTCCTTTGCCTCCGTGCAGCTGATGCTGGCCATCGAAGAGGCTTTCGACATCGAGTTTCCCGACAGCCTCCTGAATCGCAAGTCCTTTGCCAGCATCTCGGCGATCGAGCAGACGGTCGCCCAGATCGTGAAAGCCCGTGAGGCTGCGTGATGAGCCTCCCAGCCTTTGCCGCCGACATGACGCTCGGCGCACGCGCCCGCCGAGTGGCGGAGGTCGCGGCCGAAAATGCCGATAGCGTTGATCAGGAAGCCCGCTTTCCGCAGGAAGCGGTCGATGCCATGAGGGCCGAACGCCTGCTCGGCATTCAGGTCCCCATATCGCTTGGCGGCGAGGGGGCTTCGACACAGGAGATCGCGGAGGTCTGCTCCATACTGGGACAGGCATGCGCGGCAAGCGCCATGGTCTTCGCCATGCACCAGATCAAGGTGTCAAGCCTGGTCGAGCATGGCGGCGACAGCGAGTGGCATAGGGATTTCATGCGCGAGCTTTGCGCCCGCCAGCTTCTTGTCGCCTCCGCGACAACGGAAGGCGGCATCGGTGGCAATCTGCGCAATTCCATCTGCGCCATCGAGATCGACGGAGACATCTGCCGCCTGACGAAGGACGCGACCGTCATTTCTTACGGCGCTCATGCGGACGTCATCATGGTGACCTCCCGCGCCCACGCCGACGCGGCTCCGGGTGACCAGGTCATGACCGTTTTCAGGAAGAACCAGTATACGCTGGAAAAGACGGTGGACTGGGATACGCTCGGCATGCGGGGCACCTGCTCTGACGGCTTTATCTTCAAGGGCGAAGCCCCTGCGGCGCAGATCTTCCCGAAACCGTTCGCCGAGATAGCGGCGCAGAGCATGCTTGCCTCGTCGCACCTCCTCTGGAGCGCGGTATGGTATGGCATCGCAGCCGATGCGGTATTGCGTGCGCAGGCCTTCGTGCGCGCCGCCGCTCGCAAGGCGAATGGCACCACGCCGCCCGGCGCGTTGAGACTCGCGGAAACATCCAACCTGCTGCAGCTCCTGAAGTCGAACATTCTTTCGGGCCTGAAGGCCTACGAGGACGCCAAGGCTGAGCCGGACCAGCTTTCCTCGATGGCGTTTTCGATCGCCATGAACAACGTTAAGCTCGCCTCGTCGGAGACGATCCTGACCATCATCAACCAGGCGATGATCATCTGCGGCATCATGGGTTACAAGAACGGCACGCCCTACAGCCTCGGCCGGCATCTGCGCGATGCCCATTCGGCCCAGCTGATGATTTCCAACGACCGCATTCTGGGCAACACGTCGACCATGCTGCTCGTACAGAAACCGGACACCAGCCTTCTCGGCTGACGCCCACCCGTCAATGATTGCCCGTCAAATGAATTGAATGAGGTGAAGCCATGGATATGCAAGTTTCCTTTCTCGACCGCCTGTTCGACGCAGGCCTTCTGATCGACACCGGCGTCGACGGGCTTTATGGCCGCAGCGGCCAGTTCGAAGATGTGATTACGGCCTTCGAGCGGCTGATCGACAGGATCGGTGGTGCCGACGGCGCGGAAGCCATGCGCTTTCCGCCCGGCATGAACCGCGCCTTCTTCGAGCAGAGCGGCTACATGAAGAGCTTCCCGCAGCTCGCCGGCACGGTGCATTCCTTCTGCGGCAACGAGCTCGACCACATGAGCCTGTTGAAATGCATGGAAGTGGGCGAGGAAGACTGGACGAAGGGTCAGGAAGCGACCGATATCGTGCTGACGCCGGCCGCCTGCTATCCGCTCTACCCGACCGTTGCCCGCCGCGGCAATCTGCCGAAGTCCGGCGCTCTCTATGATCTGCAGAGCTACTGCTTCCGCCACGAGCCCTCCAAGGACCCGGCCCGCCAGCAGCTGTTCCGCATGCGTGAATATGTCTGCATGGGCACGGAACAACACGTCACCGATTTCCGCCAGCGCTGGATGGATCGCGGCGTCGAGATGATGAAGTCGGTCGGCCTCGAGGTGACGATCGACATCGCCAACGACCCCTTCTTCGGCCGCGCCGGCAAGATGCTGGTCAACAACCAGCGCGACCAGAACCTCAAGTTCGAGCTCCTGATTCCGATCACCTCGGTTGCCAAGCCGACCGCCTGCATGAGCTTCAACTATCATCAGGATAGTTTCGGTCTGAAATGGGGCCTGAACCTGGAAGACGGCAGCGTCGCACACACGGCCTGCGTCGGTTTCGGGCTGGAGCGGATCGCACTCGCTCTCTTCCACACCCACGGTCTCGACGTGAAAGAGTGGCCGGAATCCGTCCGCGCCACCCTGTGGGGCTAAGGCCATGGCTGGAGTTCTAGCCGGTCTTGATCCGGCCAGCTACAGGCCGCATGCGCTGCATTCGGCGGAGCGCATCTGGCCGGAGACCAATTGTTATGTGGATCTCTGGATCGAGGTACTTTCGGCGCAGGGCCTGCCGCCGGAAGCCATGCTCGGCTTCACACTGACCCAGGACTTCGAGGGCGACCAGTTCACCTTCTTCAAGGTGCCGCTGGAGGATCTCGAAGCGCTTTACGGCATCCGCGTCACGGAACTGGCGATCTTCGACAGGCCGGAGCGGCATGTGCTCGAGCAAATCGGCCGCGGCCGGTTGACGCTGCTGGAGCTCGACAGCTACTTCCTGCCGGATACGCGCGGAGTGACCTATCGCCAGGAGCATGGCAAGACGACGGTGGCGGTAAACCGGCTCGATCTGGAGAAGCGCGAGCTGGACTATTTTCACAACGGCGGCTTCTTCCATTTGTCCAGTGAAGATTTCGACGGCCTGTTCCAGACGAATGCGGCCCCGGAGGCGCTGCCCTTCCTGCCCTATACCGAATTCGCAAAGTTTCCGGCGGCCTATCCGGCTGCCAGAGACATGCGCGAGACGGCGTGGAAACTCTTGCGGCACCATTTCGCCAGACGGCCGGAGCAAAACCCGATCAGGGCTTTCGCCGAGGTCTTCCCGACCCAGGTCGAGCGCCTGGCCGAACGCGATTTCGGCTTCTTCCACAAATATGCCTTCAACACGCTGAGGCAGGTGGGGGCCAATTTCGAACTTCTGGCTAGCCATCTCGACTGGCTGAATAGCAAGGGTTTTGCGCAGGCGGAAAAACATGCGCTGAGAATTGCTGAAGTCGCGAAGTCTACGCAATTCCAGCTTGCCCGCGCCGTCACCCGCAAGAAATTTGACCCGCTGGCAACGGCGCTCGATCCGGCCGTCGAAGCCTGGGATCTGCTGGCGGAAGAACTGGCCATGACATTGGCCCAGACCCGCGAGGCCGCGTGAGCGCACTTTCGCTGATCGGCACTGAGACCAGTCTTCTTTCGGAGGGCTGGTCATTGCTTTTGAGCGAGCGCGACGCCTATTCACTGCCAAGTCATCTGCCGCCTGCCCTCGACGATATTCCGGCGACCGTGCCGGGCACGGCGGCGGCCGCTCTGGAAGCCGCCGGTCGCTTCGACCGCGATAAACCGGAGCCTCTGATCGAGAAAGATGCCTGGTATCGCCGCTCGCTTGCCGGCGAGGCACCCGGTACCGCAATCCTTCGCTTTGACGGCCTCGCCACGGTGGGGGAGGTTTATCTCGGTGATCGGCTGGTCCTCTCGTTTGACAGCATGTTCGAAAGTTACAACGTGCCGGTAGAGCTGACCGGCGGCGAGACCCTGTCGATCTGTTTTCGCGCGCTGAAACCGCATCTGGACAAAACCGGACCGCGTGCCCGCTGGCGCCCAAGGCTCATGAACAATCAGGGCCTCCGGCTGGTTCGCACCACCTCGCTGGGCTTCATGCCCGGCTGGTGCCCCGAAATCCATGCCGTCGGTCCATGGCGACCGGTGTCGCTGGTGAGGCCGGGCGAAGACTGCCTTACCGACCTTTCGATCGCCACGGACTTCGTCAGCCACGAGGGCGGCATCCTCAGGGTCGCCTTTTCCTATGAGGGCCCGGCACGCGATCTCCGTCTGATCTGCAACGGCCGAGAGGCCGAGTTTTCGCTCGCCGACGAAAGATATTCAGCCGAACTTCGTCTGCCTGACGCAAAACCCTGGTGGCCGCATACCCATGGTGAGCCTGCGCTTTACGACGTCACCCTGCAGATCGACGGAAAGGCGACGTTGCTTGCCAGAACCGGCTTTCGAAACATGACAGTCGATCGCGGCACCGATGGCAATGACTTCGCGGTCCTCATCAACGGCGAGAAGATTTTCTGCCGCGGAGCCGTCTGGACGACAGCCGACATCGTGAAACTGCCGGGCGAGCGCGCCGCCTATGAGCCATGGCTGAGGCTCGCGAGGGATGCGGGCATGAACATGATCCGTATTCCTGGCGTCGCGGCCTACGAGAGCGGTGACTTCTTCGCGCTTTGCGACGAGCTCGGGCTTTTGGTCTGGCAGGATTTCATGTTCGCCAATTTCGATTATCCCGCGACCGATCCGGATTTCGTGATTCACGTGAAAAAGGAAATCTCCCAGTTCCTGAACGCGACACAAGCGTCTCCATCGCTTGCTATCCTTTGCGGCGGCAGTGAAATCTATCAGCAGGGGGCCATGCTCGGTCTGCCGGAGCGCATCTGGAAAGGAGCGTTCTGCGAAGAGATTCTGGCAGAGCTCGCCGCTCAATACCGGCCGGACCTGCCCTATGTGGCTAATTCCCCTTCCAGCGGAGCTTTGCCCTTCCATCCCAATGCCGGTGTCGCGCATTACTACGGCGTCGGCGCCTATAAGCGCCCGCTCGAAGATGCGCGGCGGGCGAATGTGCGCTTTGCCGCCGAATGCCTGGCCTTTTCCAACCTTTCCGGAACCGAGACATTGGCCGGCGGCAAGGCCGGCATTCCTCGCGACGGAGGTGCCGACTGGGATTTCGAGGACGTGCGCGACCACTATCTCGGCGATCTCTACGCCGTCGACCCGCAGGAGCTTCGGCAGAATGACTTTGAGCGCTATCTCACGCTCTCCCGCGTCGTTACCGGGGAGGTGATGGAAGCTACTTTTGCCGAATGGCGACGGCCGGGCTCCACCTGCAACGGTGCCGTGGTATTTACCTTTCAGGACGTGATGCCAGGCCTCGGATGGGGCGTGATCGGCGTTGACGGTCTGCCGAAACCGGCCTGGTACGCGTTGAAAAGGTCGTTTCGGCCGCTTCAAGTCCTCTTCACCGACGAGGGCACGAATGGGCTCGATGTTCACCTCCTGAACGAGATGCCAGGCAGCTTACCCGTAAGTCTGGAGATTGCCTGCTTGCGGGACGGCAAGCTTCCCGTGGTTTCCGGCCGCCGCGAGCTGATGCTGCCTGCTCGCGGTAGCGAAAGCCTGGCCTGTACCGACCTCTTCGGCGCCTTCTTCGACACCGGCTATGCCTACCGCTTCGGACCACCCTCCCACGACGTGACCGTGGCCCGATTGAGGCATGGCGAGACAGGTGCAATTCTCGCAGAGGCCTTTCATTTTCCGCTCGGACGCCCCTCTGCACTTCATGATGCCGAGATAAGCGCGGCGCTGGTCGAGGATCCCTCAGGGTGCTGGCTGGAACTTGCAACCGACCTTTTCGCACAGTCGGTCAATCTGGATGTTCCAGGCTACCGCGCTGCCGACAACTGGTTCCATCTGGCGCCGGGCGATAAGAAACGCGTGCGGCTTGTCGCAGAGGTTACTGCGGTTGATCGGCCGCAGGGTGTCGTCCGCTCACTCGGCAGCCGCCGCCCCATATATTTCTGATTTTTCCGTGCCGGCCGACGGCGCAAGGCGAAAAGCCAATTGCTGCACGGCTTGTAGATAGACGTCACGGGCGTGATCCGGCGTCAGATTGTGGTCCGCATCCGGAATGATAGTCGCCGATACATTGGGAAACCGGGCAAGGCCCGCACCGTCGCGGCCAAAATAGAAATTGTAGTGGTCGAGGCCGAGATCATTTTCGCTATAGATCAGCGAGACCTGGACGCCGCGGCGTTTGAGCCGGTCGAAAGCGCGATAGATCTCCCGCCCCTCTGAGGTAAAATCCCGAAAAACGTGGGTCATCCGGTGGGAAAGCCGCTTGGTAAGAGCCTTGGCAATATTACGGATCGCCGCACGAAGATCGACGTCACCTTGAAGAACCCGCTTGAAGGTCTCGGCGCGCAGCACCCGTTTTCCGTAATCATCGAGGCTGCGGGTACCGTTGACGATGGCATCCTCGACCGAGCGCCCCGGGCGCCATCGAAAGACGGCCGGATTGACCAACACACCGCCCGCGATGCGGGCGTCGGTCAGGGCTGACTGAAATCCGAGATAGGCGCCGCTGCAACGTCCCGCGACAATCACAGGCGCCAATGCACGAGTTTCAAGAAAATCAATCGCCTCCGATACATCGCCGTTCTGCGTGGAATGATAAAGGACCTGTTCCGGACGGCCGGGCACGGGGGGGCTGTCGCCGGCATTGGCGGGATCGAAGCGGAGGGAGGGGATACCGGATCGGGCAAGCATCCGCGCCATCGCCGCCGTCGTGCGTCCCCAGCCGGCATGGCGGTCATAGGCCGAAGTGAGGAACAGCACCGTCGCAGCGCCGCGCTCGTGCAGCGGCTCGCAGACGATACCGGAGAGCCGGTTGTTCGACCCGAAACGGACCGGGGTTTCAGCGAAACCGTCACCGGCGAGCGGCGAAACGATGACCGGTTGAGGCCACGTCGCCAAGTGCTCCGGAATGGGGATAGCCGCGATCCAGTCCACAAGCCTGTCTGCCACCGTCAGCGGCAGTTTCGAAATTGCCGGGTTGGAAACAAGTTTGTCGTAACCGTCAAAAGCCTGTTCGGTAACGGTGACGCCAAGTGTCGCGAGGCGCGAGGCGAATTCCCGGTCCGCCGGCCGGTCGGCGCGGCCGATCACCAGAGCCTGCATCGCAGGTGCCCGCTCCAGCGCCATCAGATTGACTTTGCGGATGTTGTCGGCAATTTCAGCCGGCATTGTCAGCGACGCAATCGAGACGCCCGACTTGTCACGCTGCGCTTCGGAAAGACCAAGGTTCTCGTCCACCACCTTTGACCAGACGGCAAGCTCCCGGAGATGGAGACGGCCGGATATGACCGGTGCAAGATAGGCGATCGCTTCCAGGCCCTCGATCTGCCCCGCGGCAGCGGTGGCGACAACTGCGCCGAGGCCTTGCGACACAACGACGATCCGCTCACAGCCGGAAAGCACCTTGAGCCGCCCGGCTGCGGCAATCAGGCTATCGGACCAGACGGAAAGGCCTTCTGTAAAATCCTTTCCATCCAGCGCGTCGCCTGTTCCAGGATAATCGAAGCGAAGGCTCGCAATGCCGCGATCCGCGAGTTTTTCAGAAATGATGCGCCAGAACTTCCGGGTGCACATCTCCTCAAGACCCCAGGGACTGGCGAAGAGGACGGCGAGGCCGGAAACCGCTGTATCCGGTGACGGGGGCGCAAACAGGCCGACCGTGCTGCCGAAGGTGAAAGACTCGGCGGCCTGCCGCGGCTGCAACGGCGATGCCTGCACTTCCAGCCGGGCTGTCTTCTCTGCGTCCATCATGGTCGTCTTGGCAATCTCCAGATCATCCTTTCGACGCATAACCCAAGCTCGCTTATGTAGGCTTAAGCAATTATCTGAACTTTTAGCGATTGCAGCCGGTTTGTTCCGAAAAGAAGCTCGAGAGAACCTGCATCTGCGGCCGGTCACCCTCCTTTGTCGGCTGAATGTTGAGCGCCTCGTCCTCCGGCCACCAATCGCCGCCAGCCCAATAGGACCAGCCGAGCCAGACATCGGCATTCTGCTCGACTGTCCTCACCATATCGGCGAGCCCCGTCAGGCATTCCGGACTGGCGGGTGCGGCGAACTCGCCGAGAAAACCTCTCCGGCCATGATCCCTCAGCCAGCCGGCGACATCTTTCACCGCCTTGACGGCGTCCGCGACCCGCGAGCACTCGGACTTCTTTCCGGAAAAGTCCGCATCCAGATATTGATGGAGTTCATAGGCATAGTGGTCCTGCGGATCCTCGACCCCGAGCATGACCGAGGCATTGGGCGTGCCGTAGTCGCCCATCGTCCAACTGTGGGCGCCCGTCCAGGCCGTACCCGGAACCAGCAGCAGGTTGCCGGCGCCTGTCTGGCGGATCGCGGCGATCGCACCGTTCACCGAAAACAGCCAATCTTCCGCCGAAATCCCGTAAGGCTCGTTCATCAACCCGAAGGCAACGCCTTCCACCCCGACAAAGGCGGCGGCCAGACGACGCCAGAAATCGGCAAAAGCGCTCTGCGGGACGGCTTCAGATCCGATTAAATTCCCTCGGAAGCGGGCATAATTATGCGGATCCAAAATGACGGCCATGCCGCTTGCCCGAATGAGCATCACGGTATCGTACAGCCGCTTGAACTCGGCCGCATCGAAAGGTTCGTGGAGCTCCGGCTGGAGCCTTTCCCACAGAAACGGCAACCGGACGGTGTTGAATCCTTTGCCAGCAAAATAATCGATCGTTTCCTTGGAAGGATAGACGTATCCGGCGCCGTACTCGGCGCCGAGCTCCCCGAATTCCGCCCCGGCGAGATTCACCCCTCGCAAGCACAGCGGTTCAGCCTTGGCCGACCCGGCGGCAATCGTGAAGCAGACGAGAACACCAAGCACGTGCAAGCCGGAGGGCCGGTTTTGTCGAAGCGGCTGTTCCACGCCTTCCTCCATCTTAGTTCGGGCAACATGGCATCAGAACCTTTAGCAAATGCCAATGGTTGCCTGGAAACAGCAAGACGGCGGCGATACGCGCCCGGACGACGCAAAGGGAACGGAATTTTAGGCAGCCGGCCTTAAGTTCAAGGCAACCGAAAAATATCCGCCGCTTGGCTCAAAACGGCTTCTATGTACACATGACCATATCAGCCCTGCCATGATTTCAACCAAATTTCCTTTCGAACTTGGGGCGAAATATTGTCTAGGGAATGTTTTGTGTATACACGAATAGCCTGCAGCGACGGAGGAGGGAGATCTAGATGAAGACTTATGTTCTGAGGGTATCGTGCGAGTCGACGCGCGGCATCGTGGCGGCGATATCCGGGTTCCTGGCCGAGATGGGCTGCAACATCATCGACAGTTCGCAATTCGACGACCTCGACACCGGCAAATTCTTCATGCGCGTCAGCTTTCTGTCCGAAGAAGGCGCCGAGCGCCCGGCACTCGTCGAGGGCTTCAAACCGATCGCCGACAGGTTCGAGATGGACTGGGAGATATTCGATGCGGAGGACCGCATCAAGGTTCTCCTGATGGTCTCGCGCTTCGGTCATTGCCTGAACGACCTGCTCTACCGCTGGCGGATCGGCGCCTTGCCGATCGACATCGTGGGCGTTGTCTCCAACCATTTCGATTACCAGAAACTGGTGGTCAACAACGACATCCCCTTCCACCACATCAAGGTGACGAAGGATAACAAGCCCAAGGCGGAAGCCCAGCTGATGGATGTCGTCGAGTCGACCGGCACCGAACTGATCGTGCTGGCCCGCTACATGCAGGTTCTGTCCGACCAGCTCTGCGCCAAGATGTCTGGGAGGATCATCAATATCCACCATTCCTTCCTGCCGAGCTTCAAGGGCGCCAACCCTTACAAACAGGCCTATCAGCGTGGAGTGAAGCTGATCGGCGCGACCGCTCACTATGTCACAGCCGATCTCGACGAAGGACCGATCATCGAACAGGACACGGTGCGCATTACCCACGCGCAAAGCCCGGACGATTATGTTTCGCTCGGCCGTGACGTGGAAAGCCAGGTTCTCGCCCGCGCCATCCACGCCCATATCCACCACCGCACCTTTATCAACGGCAACCGCACCGTCGTCTTCCCGCCGAGCCCGGGCTCCTATGCTTCCGAGAGAATGGGCTGAGGCAGCGCGCTAACTAGCCGAGAGCCTATGGACGCGCGGTTCCGCCGCTCTATCCTCTTCGGGAGCGCCCCTTCCGGAGAGGCTTATGTCCGACGGCATGCCCGAACTCACCGACGCGTCGTCAACCGATCTTGCGATCGAGACGGTAGAGGGAGTTTTGCGGGAACACTACGGGCTGTCCGGGCAGGTATTTCCGATCGAGGGGCGGCAGAACCCCTATTTCCTGATCGACAACGGCCATATGCGCTATCTCCTGAAGACGGCGCCTGCCGATGCCCCCCTTCCGGAGATCGAGGCCGAACACGCGCTGATGCGGCATATTCTGCGCGGCACCGACGGCCCGCTGGTTCCCGAGCCGGTGCTTACCAAAGACGGCGCAGACACGGTTGTGCTACCGCTTGAAGGAGAAGACAGGCGCCTGCGTCTCCTGACCTTTCTGGAGGGTGCTCCGCTGCCTGCGGACGACACGTTGTCGGATAAAGCGATCGCCGCCTTCGGATCGATCTCGGCGGCACTCACCAGAAGCCTCGAAGGCTTTGACAATCCGCTGTTGGAACGTGAGCCGGAGAGCGATCTGCGAAAGGCAGGCCCGCAGACGGTAACGCTCCTGGCTGAAGTAACCGATCAGGAAACACGCGACGTTATTGCCAAGGCCATGGTGACGGCGCTGAGGCGCATCCAGCCGCTGGGCCCAAGCCTGCGGATCGCGGCCGTCCACCAGAACCTGGATGCCGGAACCGTCGTGGGCAACACGACGGAGGCCGGCTGGCTGCCGACCGGCGTAACGGATTTTACCGGAATCGCCAAGAGCTGGCTTGTTGCGGGATTGGCAAATACCTGCGCATTCCTGTTGGCAAATCGGGACGGTGATGCCCTGGCACTCTTACCGGCCATTCGCGCCTATCACGACCTCTATCCGCTCACTCTCACGGAGATCGAAGCACTCTGGCCGCTGGTCGTCGCCCGCACGGGAATTCTGACGGCCGAAGCCGAGAGCAAACTGGCACAGCGGCCCGCTGATCCGCAGGCAAAGGAGGAAACGGAAAAACGGCAAGCCGTGCTGCGCGCTGCAACAGCAATCTCTCCGGCGCTGGTGTTTGCAGCATTTCTCGAGGCGACCGGCATGACAAATCCGCTGCCGGAAATGATCCCCATGCTGCCGGACATCGATCCGGAAACGATCCGGACCGTCGATCTCAGCGTCACCAGTCCTCTGCTTTACGGCGGCAACTGGATCGACCCGGAAAACGATTGGAAAATGCTCGCCCGCATCGCCAGGGAAACCGGGCGCTGCAGCACGCGCTACGGCGAATATCGTCTTTCGAAGAGCCTTGCGGACCCGCGGCAGGAACCGGAAAACTTCGCGCTCCACGTGGACGTTTGCGTGCCAGCAGGAACGCCGGCGCTGGCGCCCTTTGCCGGAACGTTGAAAAGCGTCGGATCGCGGATCGTTCTTTCGGGAGCAAGCCTTGCACTGCATCTGGAAGGTTTGGACTGCGCGCTTCCGGACGGCAACGAGCTCAGTATGGGCGACCCGATCGGTGCCGTTGCCGGCGCCGAAAATTCCGTTGGCGGGCTGCGTCTACGTTTTTGCCGGGACCCCGAACTCCTGCCGCCGCTCTTCTGTACGGCGGAGAAGGTGGGCACCTGGTCCAGGCTATGCCCCTCGCCGGCAGCACTCCTGAGAGTCGTCACCGATGCACCGGTACCCGTCCACCTGAGCAAACCGGTCCGCGGCTGGAAAGAGCATCTTTTCGACGCTGCGGGCCGCTGCCTGCTCGATCTGCGGGAAGACGCATCGCTGATCGGCCACAGCCACCCGCGCGTCGCAGCGGCGAGTTATCGCCAGCATCTGCTGCTGAATGGGCCCTCTTCCGAGCCATCCGAAGCGGCAGAGCTTTTGGCCCAGCGCCTGAAGGCGCTCGCGCCAACGGGGCTTGATGACTTATATGTCCTGTGCGGGCGGCGTGATGCATTTCATTACGCCTTGGCGCTCACGCGCAACCATACCGGCCGACACGAGATCGTCAGTCTCACTGGAGTTTCGGGATTAACCCACGATCCCGCGATAAACAGTGCCGGCGGCGTGCAAGGCATGATAGATTCTTTGGATGCGGGGGACAAAGCCGGTCTGCTGCTTGCTGGCTACACGCAGCCTTTCGACGGCCTTCCGGAGATCTTGGAGGCGCTTCGACGCAATGGCGGCTTGCTTGTCATCGACGAAACGCGCTCCGGCTGGGGCAGATCCGGCCGCCATCTCTGGGGATACGAGGCACTGGGACTGTCGCCCGACATACTGGTGGCAGGACTTCCCGGAGAAGATATTGCCGTATGCTTCGCTCGCGAAAATCTCGCGCCCGCCCCAGACGACAGCATGGAAAAGCCGAGCCCTGTTGCCTGTTCGGTCGCCGCAGCCATGCTGGAAATCTGGTCGGAAGAGGACTTGCGGGACAATGCCCGGCTTGTCGGGGACCACCTGAAATCAGCCCTTGAGCAGCTGGCGCGCCGTCATCATGCAATCCAGGATGTAACCGGCAGTGGCCTATGCCTTGCCCTGAACTTCAAGAATGAGGAACTCGCCGAGAAGATAACGGCGCTACTGCGAAGGGAGCGCGTCTTGGCGAATACCGAAGCGCCGGCTTCGCTCCTGATCGTCCCGCCGCTTTGCTTTGCCCGCGACAGCGCCGACCGACTGCTCGAGCGGCTCGAGACCGCTCTCGCGCAAAATTGACAGCTTACCGAAATGGAAATTTCCGCTGCTCCGCCTTGCGCAGGCCGGGACGCCACCTATTTAATTGCAGACGGACGCAGGTCGCGAATATGCGAATGAAATTTCACAATTCCGCCTTCTTCCTGTCATCGATCGGAAAAAAATTCTAGTTATACCGATTTTCGTTGATCGCGCTGTCAGGTTTTGCTACAGACGGTTTTCGTTCGATCGGTGAGTCCGATCGGTTTTGCACGCAACATCGTGAGGGAGAGTGACATGTATAAATTCGTCCGCGTCGCCGCCTTCGGTGAGGATGCGTCCAACATGATTGGCACGGATCGCCGCTCCCTTCCGTGCTGTCGAATGTAACGCTTTCAGTTCCATCATTCCTGAAAATTTTCATTCGCCAGAGCTGCCTATCAAGCAGTCAATGCGGGAGTCTGCCATGCAGAAGCAAGTTATCGAATTCGGCGGCGAGCCCGTCGGTATTGTCATTCCGGACGCAGATCGGCTGAAGTTCATCGCCGTGAAATTCCACGTCATCGATCTCGACGAACAGCGCTTTGGCTCTGCCGACGAGGTGCGCCTTGCCATTCGCGACCTTGTTCGTTCGCGCAACGCGGCGCCGACGGCGCATGTCTGAAATTTGATTTAAGCACCTTCAAAAGCCGCCTCCGGGCGGCTTTTTCATGCGTACTAGAAGGCAGTGAAAGTGATTGTCGTCAAGGAACGTTCGATGCCGGGTATCGACGCGATTTTCTCGTTGACGAACCGCCCGATTTCGTCGCTGTCCTTGATGTAGATCTTCAGCAGAAGGTCCCAGTCGCCGCTCGTCGAATAGAGCTCGGAGACGAGTTCCGTCTTGTAGATGGCGTCGGCGACTTCATAGGTCTGGCCGGGCTTGCAGCGAAGCTGCACGAAGATGGGCTTCATGGACGTCTTCCCGTCGGTTGATCGTCTTTGCGATCGTGATGGCACATATCCGACTATTGGCCGATGCGGTTGCCGTTCGCAAGCCGGTCCGCCTGGATCTCCTGCAGTATCCAGTCGCGGAACGCGGCGAGCGGAGGATAGGTGGCGCGGTCGGGCGGATAGGCAAGATAATATTGCCCGGTTTCCATAGCCCGGCCTTTGGCGGCCGGCACCAGCAGCCCTTGCTCCAGTTCCCGGTCGATCAGGAAGCGTGGCAGGAGCGCCGCGCCGAGGCCGGCCGACGCAGCCTCGACCATCGGCATGAATTGATCGAACAGCATTCCGTGCAAGGTTTCGAACGGGATTTCGTTCTGGGAAAACCACAGCTCCCAGGCGTCCGGGCGCGTATTGAGATGCAGCAGCGGCACCTTCAACACATCCCCGGGCGCCTGGATTTCATGTCGGGCCTTGAATTCCGGACTGCAGACCGGCAGCACCGCTTCGTCCATCAGAAAGGTGAGCGCAGCGCCCGGCCAGCGTGCCCCGCCGAAGTGGACCGCGGCATCCAGCGTATCGAAACGGAAATCGAAGGGTTCGAGCCGGGTGATGAGATTCACGACCAGGCCCGGATGGGCCTCGAGAAAATGCGCAATCCGCGGAGTGAGCCAACGGGTACCAAAGAACGGCAGGATGGCAAGGTTGAGCGTACCGCCGGATGGATTGGCTTTGAGATTCAGGGAGGCATTCGAAATCCGCCGCAGCGCTTCGCGAACCTCTCGGGCATACCCGTCACCGGCAAGCGTCAACCGGATTGTCTGGCGCTCGCGAAGAAAAAGTGCCACGCCGAGTTGCTTTTCCAACGCCGAGATCTGGCGGCTGACGGCGCTCTGGGTGAGGCCGAGTTCGTTGGCTGCCGCCGTGACGCTGCCGGTGCGGGCCGCCGCTTCGAACGCTGCGAGCAAAGAAAACGAGGGAAGGAAGCGCCGGGGCGGCAGCATGTCATTCCTCCAGCGAATGACCTGTTGAGAACATGTCGATATTCATGGATAAAGAGCCTCTGTAAAGAGTCTGAAGCGCCACTTCCGGACATTTCCATCATGTTGAACGATCCCCGCTCTCACGGCCTCTGGGAAAAGACCGCTCCCGCTCCTCCCCTGACGCCGCGGCTGGAAGAATTCGTTAGCGCGGACGTGGCGATTGTCGGGGGAGGTTATACCGGTCTGTCGGCCGCACTGCATCTCGCCCAGAAGGGCGTCGATGTGAGGCTGTTGGAGGCTGCAGGGATCGGCTTCGGCGGCGCGGGTCGCAATGTCGGCCTGATCAATGCCGGCATGTGGGTCATGCCTGACGATTTTACGAAGGAACTCGGCCCGCTCTACGGCGAACGGGCCCTCGATCTTCTTGGACACGGCCCCTATCTCGTCCGCGACTTGATCGAGACCCACGGCATTGCATGCGAGCTGGAGAAGAACGGTACGCTGCATTGCGCGGTTGGCGCCGATGGCATGAAGGAACTCGAGGAGCGCGCCCGCCAATGGCAGAAACGCGGCGCCCCGGTCACTTTGCTGGACGCCATGGAAACCGAACGGCGCACGGGCAGCAAGGCCTATTCAGGTTCGCTGCTCGATATGCGCGCCGGTACGCTGCAGCCGCTTGCCTATGCCCGCGGATTGGCCCATGCCGCCGTCAGGGCAGGCGCGAAACTTCATACAGGCAGCGCAGCGATCGAAACCGGCGAAGTGAATGGCAAGAAGTTCATCAGGACTGCTCACGGACAAGTTACGGCTGACTGGATTATCGTCGCCACGGATGCCTACAGTACCGGCCCTTGGGAACAGGTTCGCCGCGAACAGGTCCATCTGCCCTATTTCAACCTCGCCACCAAACCCCTCGGCGACAACCTCCGCCACTCGATCGTCCCCGGTCGCGAAGGCTGCTGGGACACCAAGGAAATACTCTCTTCCTTCCGCATGGATCAAGCGGGGCGCCTGATCTTTGGTTCGGTCGGGGCTTTGCGCGGCACCGGTACCGCCATCCACAAGGCCTGGGCGCGACGTTCGTTGAAACGTATCTTCCCACAACTCGGCGAGGTGGAATTCGAAGCCGAATGGTACGGCCTTATCGGCATGACCGACAATGCGCTGCCGCGCTTCCACAAGTTCGGCCGCAACACCGTCGGCTTTTCCGGCTATAACGGCCGCGGCATTTCCCCCGGAACGACATTCGGAAAAGTGCTCGCCGCGCATGTGCTAGGCGAGATTTCAGAAACCGAACTGCCGCTGCCGCTGACCGATACGACTGAGCCAGGCTTCCGCTCTCTCAAGGAAGCCTATTATGAAGCAGGCGCACAGATTGCCCACTTCGCCGGCGAACGGTTCTGATTGTCAAACCATCGCCGATTTGTAGATTGACCGACATTGAATTCCGGAGACCGATATGACCCTTGCCACTCTTGATCTCGCCGCCGAGGTGAAAAGCATTCTGAGCGATCTTGGCGTAAAAGCCGAAAGCTATACCGGCGGCACGCTTGTCGTGCGCTCGCCGATCACTGGCGCCGAGATCGGCAAGCTGCCGGAGATATCGGCTGAGGAGGCCGGAAAGGCGATCGAAGCCGCCCATGCCGCCTTCCTGGAATGGCGGGCCGTGCCTGCTCCAAAGCGAGGCGAGCTGATCCGGCTGCTCGGCGAGGAGCTGCGTGCGGCCAAATCGGCGCTCGGCCGACTGGTGTCGGTGGAAGTCGGCAAGATCACCTCGGAAGGCCTTGGCGAAGTGCAGGAAATGATCGACATCTGCGACTTCGCGGTCGGGCTCTCCCGCCAGCTCTACGGTCTCACGATTGCCACCGAACGCGCCGATCACCGCATGATGGAAACCTGGCATCCACTCGGGGCTATCGGCATCATCTCAGCGTTCAATTTCCCGGTCGCCGTCTGGTCCTGGAATGCGGCCCTCGCCATCGTCTGCGGCAATTCGA
This sequence comes from Neorhizobium huautlense, assembly GCF_002968575.1. Classification (GTDB taxonomy): domain Bacteria; phylum Pseudomonadota; class Alphaproteobacteria; order Rhizobiales; family Rhizobiaceae; genus Neorhizobium; species Neorhizobium huautlense. The sequence continues at coordinate 30,486 of NZ_PVBM01000008.1, forward strand.
CCGTCTGGAAACCTTCGGAAAAGACTCCGCTGACTGCGCTTGCAACCCAGGCGATCTTCGAAAAGGCGCTGGCCCGCTATGTTGCAGAAGGCAATACGGCACCGAAGAACCTCTCCACGCTGCTGATCGGCGGGCGCGAGATCGGCGAGATCCTGGTCGATCACGAGCAGGTGCCGCTGGTTTCGGCGACCGGATCGACGGCCATGGGCCGCGCCGTCGGGCCGCGCCTGGCGCAGCGCTTCGCCCGTTCCATTCTGGAACTCGGCGGCAACAACGCGGCCATCGTGACGCCGACCGCGGATCTCGACCTGACGCTGCGGGGCGTTGCTTTCGCTGCCATGGGAACGGCCGGACAACGCTGCACCACGCTTCGCCGCCTGTTCGTCCATGACAGCGTCTACGACACGCTGGTACCACGGCTGGTCAAAGCCTATCAGTCGGTCACCATCGGAAATCCGCTGGAAAACGGCAACCTCGTCGGCCCCCTGATCGACCGGGCTGCTTTCGACAAGATGCAGAAGGCGCTCGAGGCCGCTAAGGCCGCTGGCGGGAAAGTGGTCGGAGGCGAACGCGTCCATGCCGAAAGCTCGGCCGATGCCTACTATGTGCGCCCGGCAATCGTGGAAATGCCTGCTCAGGCAGGTCCGGTGAAGGAAGAGACTTTTGCTCCGATCCTTTACGTGATGAAGTATTCGAGCCTCGATGAGGCGCTCTCGCTGCACAATGACGTGCCGCAGGGCCTTTCCTCCTCGATCTTCACCAACGACATGCGCGAGGCCGAAACTTTCGTATCCGTGCACGGCTCCGATTGCGGCATCGCCAATGTCAATATCGGTCCCTCGGGTGCCGAGATCGGCGGGGCATTCGGCGGAGAGAAGGAAACCGGCGGCGGTCGCGAATCCGGTTCGGATGCCTGGAAGGCCTATATGCGCCGCGCCACCAATACGCTGAACTACGGCCGCACATTGCCATTGGCGCAGGGCGTCAAGTTCGACGTCATCTGATCGGATGTCTCAGCCGCTGAACCTGCTCACCGACATCGAGGGCGTGGCTGTGGGCCACGCTACGGATCATGTGCTGGGTTCGGGCGTGACGGTAATCGTTTTCGACGAACCGGCAGTCGCTTCCGGCTCGGTGCTCGGCGGCGCGCCGGGCGGGCGGGATACTGCGCTGCTCGATCCATCCATGACGGTGCAGGCGATCGATGCCTTTGTGCTCTCCGGCGGTTCGGCCTTCGGGCTCGATGCCGCAGGGGGCGTCCAGGCGGGCCTCCGCAAGATCGGTCGTGGTTTTGAGGTCGGCCCAGCCCGGGTGCCGATCGTGCCGCAGGCGATTCTGATGGACCTCCTGAACGGCGGCAACAAGGACTGGGGCCTGCACTCGCCTTATCGCGGCATGGGTTACGAGGCTTTCGAGGCTGCGGCAAAGGGTGCCTTCGCCCTTGGCACCGTCGGCGCAGGAACGGGCGCCACCACCGCTACCTTCAAGGGCGGAATCGGATCAGCGAGTGCCAGAACTTCAGCCGGCCATACCGTTGCGGCACTGATGGCGGTCAACGCGATGGGTTCCGCGACGGTAGGCGGTGGTCCGCATTTCTGGGCCGCTCCATTCGAGGAGAATGGCGAATACGGCGGGCTGGGCTTGCCGCAGAACTTCGACAATCGGCTGCGCATGAAGGGTCGTAACAGGATTGCGACGACAATCGGTGTTGTGGTGACCGACGCGGCGCTGAGCAAGGCGGAGGCTCACCGCCTCTCGATCATGGCGCATGACGGGCTTGCCCGGGCCGTCCTGCCGGCTCATCTGCCGGGTGATGGCGATACGATCTTTTCTGCAGCGACCGGCGCCAAGTCGCTGAATGACCCAGGAGATTTTCTGGAGATCTGCCATCTGGCGACGCTGGTAACGGCGCGCGCAGTGGCGCGCGGAGTCTACGAAGCAACCGCGTTACCGGTGCCGGATGCGCAGCCCGCCTGGCGCGACAGCTTCGGCTCCCTGGTTAGATAGTTCGCAGCGCTTGCTCCACGCGTGGCCAATCTTCCGCAGCGGGCAGGCCGATTCTGAGGTCCTCCGGGCGCTCCGCAAACCGTCGGGTGATGATCGCGCGCTCGCCGAGACGATGAAAAATCGCCTGCGCCCGCGTGCCGCGGATGAAACGGAAAAGCGACGTGCCGCCCGCGACGGAAATGCCCGCTTCTGCGAGCACGGCATCGAGCCGCGCCGCATCCGCCTTCAATCTTTCCCGCATCGCCTTCTGCCAGTCGGCATCGGCAAGCGCTTCCCCGGCAATGTGCAGCGCCGGACCGGAGACCGCCCAGGGGCCGAGGCGGTTCTCGACTTTCACGACGGTCTCGGGATGCGAGATGGCAAAGCCTAACCGAAGCCCCGCCATGCCATAGAATTTGCCGAAGGAACGCAGGACGACCAAGCCTCCTGCATCGACTGCGCCCGCGACGCTCTCCGCTTCAGAGACATCCATAAAGGCCTCGTCGACGACAAGAAGGCCGCGCTTGGCACGCATCACGGCCGCAAGAGTCAAAAGATCGCCGCGCTGGACAATCCGGCCGGTGGGATTGTTCGGATTGACGATGATCGCCAGACGGCCATCCGCCAGCCGTTCCATATCCTCCGTCTCGGTCACCTCAAGGCCTGCAAGCCGCGCGGCGCGAGCATGTTCCGCATAGGTAGGAGAGAGGACCACCGCCTTGCCTCCGCCCCAGCCCGCAGCAAGGCCGGCTATGACAGGCAGAAGGATCTGGGTTCCCGGCCCAGCGGCAACATGCATCGCAGAAGGTGCTCCGTATGCCCGCGCTGCCAGTATCTTCAGCCGTTCAGCCAAATACGGCTCCGGCAGTCGCGCCAAGGCATTGCCCGGAATGGGAGAATGCGGATAGGAATGCGGATTGATACCGGTGGAAAGATCGATCCACGGTTCGGGCGCATCGGGAAACGACGCTCGCGCCTGAGCAAGATCGCCGCCGTGCTGTATCGGATCGCCAACCTCAGGCCTTATCACCGGCATGTTCCTTCTCGCATTTTTTGCCCTGATCATCGAGCGGATCTTCGGTTACCCGGACTGGCTGTTTCGTCGCATCGGCCATCCGGTCACCTGGATCGGCTGGCTGATATCGCGCCTCGATACGAACTGGAACCGGGAAGAGGATGATTTCGCCAGTCGCAGGCGTAGGGGTATTCTTGCCCTGATGGCGCTGCTCGCGGCGACGACCGCCGCCGCATTCGCGCTTGAAAACTTTCTTCTCTTTCTGCCCTTCGGGCCGATCCTGCTTGCGCTTGTTGCCGCAAGCCTGCCCGCCCAGAAAAGTCTCGAACAGCATGTCGCGGCCGTCGCCACTGCGCTCAGGTCCGGCGGACTGGAAGCAGGGCGAAAGACCGTTTCCATGATCGTGGGGCGAGATCCGGAAAAACTCGACGAAGCCGCCGTCTGCCGCGCGGCAATCGAGAGCCTGGCGGAGAATTTTTCCGACGGCGTCGTGGCGCCGGCATTCTGGATGGGCATCGGCGGTTTGGCCGGCGGCGCGGCCTACAAGGCCGCCAATACCGCCGACAGCATGATCGGCCACCGCTCTCCACGGCACGAGGCATTCGGTTGGGCCGCGGCGCGCTTCGACGACGTGATCAACCTGCCCGCTTCGCGCCTGAGTGCGCTGCTTTTCGTCGTTGCCGCATTCTTCATCCCCAATGCTTCGCCGAAAGACGCGATGAAGGCTATCTTCCGGGACGCCCGCCATCACCGGTCCCCGAATGCCGGCTGGCCTGAGGCGGCGATGGCCGGAGCGCTTGGGATAGCGCTCGCAGGGCCGCGGAGTTATGGCGGCCAGATGATCGAGGCGCGTTTCATGGGCACCGGCGGACGTACGGAACTTACCCATGAGGACATCGTTCGCGCGCTGAAACTGGCCCGGGTCGCGGACGGTTTGCTGATCAGCCTTTTCGGCGTCCTGGCGTGGATCATCTGGCAAGTCTGAGCAATCCGTCAAGATCGAGATGCTTTTCCATATGGGCAGCAAGGCGGTCGAGCACTTCGTCCACACCTGCTTCGTAGTTCAGTCCGGACGCCCCGCCACCCAGCCGCTCAAGCCAGGCAGAGCGCTGCCGGTCATCGGCAAACAGGCCATGCAGATAGGTGCCGCAGATTCGTCCGTCGCGAGACAGCGCCCCGTCGGCCTTGCCGCCGACAACCGAAAACGGCTGCGCACAATCCGGCCCGGTCGTCCGGCCCACGTGCATTTCATAGCCGACTAATGATATTCCGTCGAAACTGCTGCCGGAAACTGCTTCCAGCCGCTTGTCGCCGGTCAGCACTGTTTCGATATCGAGCAAACCAAGTCCATCAACCGCCCCCGGCGGACCTTCTATACCCTCGGGATCAGAAATCCGACTGCCCAACATCTGATAACCACCGCAGAGGCCCAGCACACGTCCGCCGCGTCTCACATGCGCGGCGATATCGATATCGAAACCAGCCGCCTTTAGCGCCTCCAGATCGGATATCGTTGCCTTGGAGCCGACCAGCAGCACGAGATCGCAATCCACCGGAATGACCTCGCCGGGCCGGACGCGGACGATTTCCACATCCGGTTCGGCGTCCAGCGGATCGAGATCGTCGAAGTTCGATATGTGAGGCAGGATCGGCACGGCGATGCGGATCTTCGCCCCCGCCTTCCGGGTATAGGAGCCGGCGAGACCGAGCGCGTCCTCCGCCGGCAGGCGGACTGCATCGGCAAAGTGCGGGAGAAGGCCAATCGACCTCCAGTTTGTCAGTTCCGCAATCATCCGCATGCCGTCGGCAAACAGCGTTGGATCGCCGCGAAAGCGGTTGACGATAAAGCCGTGGATCATCGCCGCGTCTTCAGGTTCGAGCACAAGCTTCGTACCGGCCAAGCTGGCGATCACGCCGCCGCGGTCGATATCGCCGATCAGCACCACCGGCACGTCGGCTGCCCGGGCAAAGCCCATATTGGCAATATCGTTCTGGCGCAGATTGATTTCCGAGGCGCTGCCGGCGCCCTCGACCAGCACGAGATCCGCCTGATTTCGGAGACGCTCGAAACTTTCCAGCACGCGCGGCATCAGCTTCGGCTTCAGATCCTGGTATTCGGCCGCCTTGGCATTGCCCTCGACCCTGCCTTGCACCACCACTTGCGCGCCAACTTCGCTCTGCGGCTTCAGCAAGACAGGATTCATGTGGACGCTGAGCGGCGCCTTGGCGGCACGGGCCTGCAATGCCTGCGCCCGGCCGATTTCACCACCGTCGGCTGTTACCGCCGCATTGTTCGACATGTTCTGCGGTTTGAACGGCAGAACCTTCAGACCTCGGAGCGTGAAGGCGCGGGCAAGGCCCGCCACGACCAACGACTTGCCGACGTCCGAACCCGTTCCCTGAAACATCAGTGATCGAGCAACCATGCGCCTAGAACTCGATGCCGGCCTGAGCCTTTACGCCCGCCTTGAAATGATGCTTCACCAGCGTCATCTCGGTCACCATGTCGGCTGCCTCGATCAATGCTGGTTTGGCATTTCGGCCGGTGACGACCACATGCAGGTCCGGCGGTCGCGACTGCAGCGCCGCAATGACCTTGTCGAGATCGAGGTAATCGTAGCGCAGCGCGATATTGAGTTCGTCCAGGATAATCAGGCCCATCGTCTCGTCAGCCATGAGCTCGAGCGCCTTTTCCCAAGCCTTTTCGGCGGCGGCGATATCGCGTTTCAGGTCCTGGGTCTCCCAAGTAAAGCCTTCGCCCATCGTGTGCCAGACAACGCGATCACCGAAGACCGCCAGCGCCGGCTGCTCGCCCGTCGACCAAGCGCCCTTGATGAACTGCACCACGCCAACTCGGCGGTTGTTGCCAAGCATGCGCAGCGCCAGCCCGAAAGCGGCGGTGGACTTGCCTTTACCCGGGCCGGTGTGAACGATGAGAAGGCCCTTTTCCAGGGTCTTCTCCGCGACTTCCTTGTCCTGAACCGCCTTGCGGTTCGCCATCTTGGCGCGATGGCGCTCGGCTATGCTTTCGTCGACCTGTTTCACCGTGAAGCGAGCTTTGCCGCAGATGCGGCAGAAGCCTCCTCGCCTGCGCCAAAACGCTCGCGAAGCATGCCGCAAGCTGCCCCAAGCAGGGCCCAGAACACCAGATTCGTGGCAAAAACCGCGTTGACGAAGCGAGCGTGCAATTCGACCGGCACGACCGTCTCGTGAGACGGCGGCAGCGGCGCGCCGATCAGGTGGGGAGCAATCAGCAGGGCGATCGCCAGGGCAGCAAAAATCGCCGAGCGCGTGTAAGCCAGAAGACCAAGCGCAGCCGCAGTGCAGACGGCGGTGGATATCCACCAGATTTGTCGAGGCCCAAGTTCCGCAGCGGGCATGCCCGGCAATTCCGGCGGCAGGCCGAGACCGGGCGCGAGACTGACGGCGAGGAAGCCGGCAATGCCGAACATCAGGCCGCCGCGCCAACCCCTGAAGCCGCCCAGAGCCTCTGAAGCCGCGACCAGAACGAGCCCGAAACCAATTGCCGACAATGCATTGGCAGCGGCAGTATAAATGAAGCGTTCGAGGCCATCGGCTGGAGCCCAGACCTCTTCGTCAGGGTGGTGGTCGGCAGGACTAGTTGCTCCCGCTGCCGGAACATCGTGGCTATGGCCTGCCCCACCGCCGGCATTTTCGAATACCTCGGCCTGAAGGATCAGCGGCACGGTGGAAAGGCTCTGCATGATCGTGAGCAGCAATCCGGAAAATAGCCCGGCGATCACCGCCGTGAAGACGATGTTACGAAACAATGACATGGAAAGATTTCCCTCAGTGACAGGGGAAAGCGAAGGAATGGCGCGAATCGTGGGCGGCATTGTGAACGACTTCCATGTGGGAGAAGCCGACGAAGCCGACGATGAACAAGCCAAGCAGGGCCGTCATGCTAAGCGGAATAATCTTCGAAGCAGAAACGCTCGTTGCCATCGAAGCGGAATTCGTAACCATCGTATCGTCCTTTCGCCCTCCACCCGAGGGCCGTTCCAGTTCGTCTTCAGCCTCGGCAGGTCTCCTGGCTCGCGGATCGAACGCCTGACGCCCGCCTTCCCGGATTTTCCAGTGGCTTCATGGACGAAGACTTTCCGCTTACAGTTGCGGGGGCAGCCGCGGGTTTGACGAAAATCCGTCACACCGCATTCCCTCAAACCCTTTCGGGCACCATAGGCTTGGCCACTATAGACGAATTCGCAAGCGTCGCAATCGCCTTTGCGACGCATTGACATGGCCTCGCGACCGGGCGTAGTTGAAAGGAACGGTCCTTTTCTGGCAACGGGAGGGGCTAAGAGAGAATGCGGTGCGAGCTTTATGCTCAATGCCGCGGCTGCCCCCGCAACTGTAGGCGGCGAGCCATTGCCACCGAGCCACTGGATAATCCGGGAAGGCAGGCAAATGGCGGCGACCCGCGAGCCAGGAGACCTGCCGTTGGATTTGTAAGCTTCGCCGGGCGGGGTGCTCCGGAGGAAGCCGTGTCATTCATGGCAGACGAGCTTTGCTTTTCTGCTCCGCACCCCGATTGTTTGAACCCGGCGGTAACGCGGCTGAATGATGAGCGACGAGCGAAAAGACCTTCCCGACGACATCGGCGTGACAATCTTCGTCTGCACGAACTGCCGTGACGAAGCAGATCCGGATATCCGGCCGGGCCTGAAAATGATCGCTGCGCTGAAGGAAGCTAGCGCCGGCAAGCCGCTGGCAGTCAAGCCGGTGACCTGCCTTGCCAATTGCGAAAAAAGCCCGAGTGCCGCCTTCAACCATCGGTCCGGCTGGTCCTATGTCTTCGGTCACCTGACGTTGGAGAACGTCGACGATATCGTCGCCGGCGCAATGATGCTGGCAGAAGACGAGCGTGGCTTCCTTCCCCTTCGTGGCCGTCCCGCCTGCCTGCGCGGCAAGGGCATGACGGCCCGCATCCCACCCTTTCATCATCACGAGGACATGCCTTCATGAGCGTCAATTTCGACCGCATTCCCTGCACCGTCGTTACCGGATTCCTCGGCGCCGGCAAGACCACGCTGATCCGCAACCTGATCGAAAAGCTGGATGGCAAGCGGTTGGCGATCATCGTCAACGAATTCGGCGATGTCGGCATCGACGGAGAGGTGCTGAAGGGCTGCGGTATTGAGACCTGCCCTGAAGACAACATCATCGAGCTTGCCAACGGCTGCATCTGCTGCACGGTGGCAGACGACTTCGTGCCGGCGATCGACCAGATTCTTTCCCGCGAGCCGCGCGTCGATCATATCCTCATCGAAACCTCCGGCCTCGCTCTGCCGAAGCCCCTCGTCCAGGCCTTCCAGTGGCCGGACGTCAAAGCTCGGGTGACCGTGGATGGCGTGATTGCAGTGGTGGACGGCCTCGCACTCGCCGAAGGCCGGGTGGCCGACGATCACGAAGCGCTCGAGGCTCAGCGCCAGGCGGATGGCTCGATCGACCACGACGATCCGGTCGAGGAGGTCTTCGAAGACCAGGTGGCCTGCGCCGACATGATCGTGCTGACCAAGACGGACCTTTTGGACTCGGTCGGGCTTGCCGCCGCAAGGGACCGCGTCTCCGCGCATCTGCCGCGGGCCGTAAAGATCGTAAACGCGGCTAATGGCGCGATCGACCCGGTCGTGCTGATCGGCCTCGGCCTTGCCGTGGAGGACGACATCGAAAACCGCAAGACCCATCACGACGACGAGCTTGATCACGACCACGATGATTTCGACAGTTTCGTGGTCGATCTGCCGGCCATTTCCGATGCCGACGGACTTGCGGCGCGCATCTCCGCGACGGCGGAAGCGGAAAACGTTCTGCGCATAAAAGGCTTCGTGGAAGTCGCGGATAAGCCGATGCGCCTACAGGTCCAGGCGGTAGGATCGCGCGTGAACCACTATTTCGATCGCGCTTGGGCACCCGGCGAAACGCGACAGAGCCGCCTCGTGGTGATCGGTGAAAAGGGAATCGACCGCGAAGCGATCGAAAGAATGCTGGCCGCATAGAGGCTGAAGAAAAGGATGCATATCCTCGCCACCACATCGTCGTCGCTCGACGACCTGATCGAACCGGTCGACCTTAACCAGTCGCCGGCCGATGTGGTGGTGCTGTCCTTTTCCGGGAGCGACCTGAATGGCATCGCTGCCGCCTGGCGCGAAGGTCGGCCAAGCTTGCGGCTGGCCAATCTTTCCGATCTTCGGCACCCGATGTCCGTCGATCTATGGATAGAGAGGACGGCAACGCATGCCCGCCTCATTCTCGTGCGCATCCTCGGCGGCTATGACCGTTGGGCCTATGGGGTGGAAGAGCTTTCCCGGCTTGCGCGACGCAATAAGATCGCGCTGGCGTTGCTGCCGGGCGAATGCAGCATCCGCGACGACCGGTTGGCCGCGGCCTCGACGGTTTCAGAAGAGACGCTTGCCGGCATCCTCGCCTGTTTTCGCGAGGGCGGACCGGAGAACATGCGGCTTCTGGCGCGACGGCTGGCTGCGCTTGCAACCGGCGATACCGAGGCGCTGACGCAAGCGGCACCCGTGCCGAAGGCTGGGTTTTACAAACCGGGGCAAGGTATCGTCGAGGCGAGCGAATTGCTCGCTGATGTCGCGACAGGCTCGCCGCGCCTGCCGATCCTTTTCTACCGCTCCATGCTGCTTGCCGATGATGCGGCACCGATCGACGCGCTGTTCGCGGCGTTGGCTGCGCGTGGTTTTGCGCCGATGCCGATCTTCGTCAGCAGCTTGAAGGACGCAGATGCGGTGGCTTTCGTGGAACGGGCAATAGCGGAACAACAGCCGGCCGCGATCATCGCAACCACAGCCTTCGCCAGCAGCGCCGACGAGCAGGGCGAGACGCTGTTTGACCGTGCCGGCGTTCCAGTCTTCCAGGTGGTGATCGCCACGACCCGGCGCGAGGGCTGGGCAGAAGGCCGGCGCGGCCTGAACCCGGCGGACCTCGCGATGCATGTCGTCTTGCCTGAACTGGACGGCCGCATCCTCGCCGGGGCAATCTCCTTCAAGGCCGGCGACAATTCCGCAAATCTTGTGAACCAGCCGGAACCGGATCGGGTCGAACAGGTGGCCGATCGCATTTCCGCCTTTCTGCGCCTGAAAATGACGGCCCGGACGGGACGCAAGATCGTCATCCTGCTGCCGGACTACCCGAGCGCGCCGGGGCGAACGGGGTATGCCGTCGGCCTAGACGTGCCGCAAAGCGTGCTGTCGATGCTGCACCGGCTCTCCCTAGCCGGCTACTATGTCTCTGGCATTCCGGAGACGGCGCGGGACCTGCTGAACCGGCTGGTCGGGAAATCCGGCGCCTATCCGCTTACCGCCTACCGCTCGCCAACCGCCTCCGAAGCCGCCTGGGGTTTGCCTGAAACGGATGAGGATGTGGAAGACGGGGCCTACCGCTTCCGCGCCGCGCATTTCGGCAACATTACCGTGGCACTCGCGCCGGACCGCGGGCGCAATAAAGATCGCCGCGCGGATTATCACGACCCCGAGCTTCCGCCCCGCCATGCGCTGATTGCCTTCGGCCATTGGATGCGGGACGAGATCGGCGCCCACGCCGTCGTCCATGTCGGCGCGCATGGCACCCTGGAATGGCTGCCGGGCAAAACCGTGGCGCTGTCGAAAGATTGTTTTCCCGAACTTGTAACCGGCAGCCTGCCGATCATCTATCCTTTCATCGTTTCCAATCCCGGCGAGGCGGCAGTGGCCAAACGGCGGATTTCCGCGGTCACCGTCGGTCATCTGCCCCCGGTGCTGACCGGCGCCGGGCTTTCCGACGAGCAGAAGAAGCTCGAACTGCTCGTCGACGAATATGCGCAGGCGGACGGTTTGGACCGGCGGCGTCGCGACCGGCTGGCAAAGCTGATCGTCGAGACCGCCCGCGAGACGGGATTAGCTTCGGAGGCTGGCGTTTCCCGCGACGACGATCCCGACACGGCCCTTACCCGGATCGATGCTTTTCTTTGCGATCTCAAGGATTTTGCGATCAAGGATGGACAGCACGTGTTCGGGCAGGTCGCACGTGGCGATGACGATCTGTTGCGGATACGGAGCGCCGCGGCCGAACGCCAGGCCTTGCTCGATGCGCTGGACGGAACACACATCCGCCCCGGCCCATCCGGCGCCCCGGCGCGCGGCCGCCTTGATGTGATGCCGACCGGGCGCAACCTTTTCGCCAGCGATCCCCGCACGCTACCCACACCGACCGCCTTCGAGCTTGGCAAACGCGCCGCCGAAGAAATCCTGAGACGCTATCTTCAGGATCATGGCGATTGGCCGAAAAGCCTCGTCTTCGATCTCTGGGGCAGCGCATCGCTCAGAAGCGGCGGCGAGGAAGTGGCACAGGTGCTCGCCCTGATGGGCGCAAAGCCGGTGCAGGACACAGCGACCGGCCGCGTAACCGGCATCGAAGTTTTGCCGCCGGCGATACTCGGTCGCCCGCGCATCGACGTGACGCTCAGGATTTCCGGGCTCTTTCGTGACATGTTCCCGGCGCTGATCGCTTTGCTCGACGCCGCCATGCGGGCAATCGCCGCACGTGAAGAAGCGCCCGGCGACAATCCGCTCGCCGAAGAGGCCCGGAAACTTGGCCGGGTGCCGCCGCGCATATTCGGTTCGGCGCCCGGCACTTATGGTTCCGGCATCGAGGAAAAGCTTGCCGACGGCGCCTGGACTGAACGCGAGGAGCTCGGACGCATCTATCTCGATGCCACCAGCCACGCTTTCGGCGGCGCAGAGGGTGATGCATTTCAGATGCCTGGAAAGTTTGCCGAACAAGTGGGATCGGCGGACCTCCTGGTTCACACCGGCGACGATCCTGGCCGCGACCTGCTTGACGGTTCCGCCGATGTCGCCTTCATCGGCGGCTTCTCCGCGGCGGTCGCCGCGCTCGGCGGCAAGGCGGACATTATAGCCCTCGACACGACGGACCCGCAGAAGCCGAAAGCCCGTTCGATTTCCGAAGCCGTGACCCGCGTGGTCCGTGCCCGCGCCGTCAACCCGCGGTTCATCGCCGGCCAGATGCGGCACGGCCCCCGGGGCGCGGCCGAATTGGTGGAGACTGTGGACCGGCTGATTGGTTTTGCGGAAACGACCCATGCCATCCCGCAGTCGCTGATAGAAGCAACTTATGACGCCTATATCGGGGATGAAAAGGTTCGTGATTTCCTGATCAGCCAAAACCCGGAGGGCTTGCGCCACATGGGCGAGCGGTTTCGCTCTGCGCTTCGCCGGGGCCTTTGGCATCCGCGCCGCAACGCCGTGGACGCGGAGCTCGAAATGCTCGCAAGGGAGGTGGCATGACAGCTCCCTCGCTCCACCCCACGACTTTGCACATGCGGCGCGGTGCCTGCCCTGCGCTTTCCGCGCCGATGATGACCGGCGACGGTTTGCTGGCCCGTGTAGCGCTGACCGATGCGATATCGCCTCTGCAACTGGTCGATCTCTGCCGGCTTGCCCGCATTCATGGCAACGGCATTCTGGATATTTCCGCCCGCGGTAACTTGCAAATCCGGGGGCTGAGTGAGACATCCGCACCTTTGCTCGACGCAGACGTGCGGGCCTTGAACCTGCCGCTGCGCGAGGGACTGGCGGTGGAAACGCCACCCCTTGCCGGCTTGGATGATAGCGAGATCACCGATCCGCGCCCGATTGCGGACGCTATTCGGCGAGGCGCACGCGATATCGCGGGCCTCGCCCCCAAAATGTCGGTCGTTGTGGATGGGCACGGCCGGCTACGGCTTTCCCATCTTCTGGCCGATATTCGCCTGGTGGCGGTGAAGATGGGCGATGATATCGGCTGGAAGCTCCTCCTCGGCGGTTCGGAAGCATCCGCTGGCGTCTTGGCCACGCTCGACGAAGCCGAGGCTGTTTCAGCGACGCTCGATCTGCTTGGAAAACTTACTTCCATGGGGAACGCAGCCCGAGGACGAGATTTGGCGGCGAACCTCCTGCGGGACAACGGCGAGCTCCCGACCACCTCTCCATTCGACCTGTTTGTGCTGGCCGACAGCCTCCATGCTGTGGGGATCGGACCTGCCTTTGCCCAATCGAAAGCCGAGGATGTAATTGCGCTTTGTGTAGAAGCCGAGCGGCTCGGGGTCCGATTCCTGAAGCCGGCTCTGGATCATTCCCTGCTGTTTTTCGGCCCGCGCCCGGCATGCGAAGCCCTCGCAGTATTCGCTGCCGAAAACGGCTTCATCACGTCGGCCGCCGATCCGCGCGCTCACATAGCCGCCTGCCCCGGCAGTCCCGCCTGCCGGTCGGCTAGTATCGCCACTCGCGATGTGGCTGAAGAAACGGCACGTGGCTGCTCCGACCTGCTGGATGGATCATTCAAGCTGCACATCTCGGGTTGCCCGAAAGGCTGCGCCCACCCGGAACCGGCGGCACTTGCCCTTTGCGGCACCTTTGCAGGCCTTTCATTGATCGCCCAGGGCAAAGCAACCGATTTACCCTTTGCCGGCATTGCAATTGCCGATACCAAAGCCACGCTTCGCCGCCTTGCCGATCTCGTCAGATCGGAAAAGCGTGCCGGGGAAAATTCCGCCGCTTGCCTAGCCCGGCTCGGGGCCGATCGGCTCGCCGCAGCTGCCATATCAGGACGACCATGAACAGTTACGATTACATCCGCGAAGGCGACGCCATCTATGAAAAGTCCTTTGCGATCATCCGCGAAGAGGCCGACCTTTCGTCGTTTTCCCCCGATCAGGCAGAGATTGCGGTGCGCATGATCCACGCCTGCGGGCTTGTGGAGGCGACCGGTCATTTCCGCTTTTCAAAGGACTTCGTCACCCGGGCGCGTGGGGCGCTGCACGCGGGCAAGCCGATTTACTGTGATGCGGAAATGGTGGCGCACGGCATCACCCGAGCCCGTCTGCCCGCGCATAATGAGGTGATCTGCACGCTCCGCGACAGCCGGACGATCGAGCTGGCTAAAACGATCGGCAATACCCGTTCTGCCGCGGCCCTCGATTTATGGGACGAGATGGATGGCGCATTGGTGGCGATCGGCAACGCGCCGACCGCGCTTTTCCGCCTGCTCGAAATGCTGGATGCCGGGGCGCCGCGTCCCGCTGCGATTATCGGCATGCCCGTCGGTTTCGTGGGCGCTGCAGAATCCAAGGAAGCGTTGATGGAATCGACGCTCGGCATTCCTTTTGCTGTGGTGCGGGGCCGCATGGGCGGCTCGGCAATGACGGCGGCCTGCGTCAACGCTCTCGCGAGGGCAGGACTTTGAACGCGGCGATCCTCAAGGGCAGACTGACCGGCGTCGGCACCGGGCCAGGCGATCCGGAACTCCTGACGCTGAAAGCGGTCCGCGCCATCAACGAAGCAGATGTAATTGCCTTCTTTTGCAAAAAGGGCAGCACAGGCAACGGTCGTGCCATCGTTGAGGCCCATATCCGCTCCGGTACATTGGAGCTGCCGCTGGTTTACCCGGTCACAGTCGAAACGAACAAGGACGAGGCGGACTACCGCGGCCCCATCGCAGATTTCTTCGATCGCTCGGCGGAAGAGATCGCCGCGCATCTCGACGCTGGCAAGAACGTTGCCGTGCTGAGCGAAGGGGATCCGCTATTTTACGGTTCCTACATGCACCTGCATGTACGGCTCAGCGGCCGATATCAGGCGGAGGTGATCGCCGGCGTCACGGCCATGTCCGGCTGCTGGTCGATGACTGGCCTGCCGCTTGTCCAGGGCGATGATATTTTGAGTGTGCTGCCCGGCACCTTGCCGGAAGACAAACTGGTTGAGAGACTGAAGGACACGGACGGCGCGGTGATCATGAAGGTCGGGCGCAACCTTCCGAAGATCCGCCGGGCACTGGCATCGGTCGGCAAGCTGTCAGGCGCGCTTTACGTCGAGCGCGGCACCATGTCGAACGGCGCGGCTCAGAAACTTGAAGATCGCGACCAGAGCCCTGCCCCCTATTTTTCCATCGTCCTCGTACCCGGCTGGAAGACGCGACCGGGAGCGGACCGATGAGCGGAAGATTAATCGTCGTGGGCCTCGGCCCGGGAAATCCAGATCAGGTGACCCCGGAGGCGCTTGCGGCCGTTGCCGATGCAGAGGATTTTTTCGGATATTTTCCCTATATCGATCGCCTCGACCTTCGGGCCGACCAACGACGGCACGCGTCCGACAACCGGGCAGAACTTGCCCGTGCACGCGCCGCCCTCGAAATGGCGGCGAAAGGCGGGAAGGTCTGCGTCGTTTCCGGCGGCGACCCGGGTGTTTTTGCCATGGCGGCCGCAGTCTGCGAGGCGATCGACGAAGGACCGGCCGAATGGCGCGACATCGAATTTTCGGTGGTGCCCGGCATAACCGCCATGCTGGCGGTCGCCGCCAAGGCCGGGGCACCGCTCGGTCACGATTTCTGCGCCATCTCGCTTTCCAATAACCTGAAGCCCTGGGATGTGATCGAGAAACGCCTGATCGCAGCAGCGGAAGCGGGCTTCGTCATGGCCTTCTATAACCCCGTCAGCAAGGCACGGCCGCACCAACTCGGAGACGCATTTGTGCTTCTTCGCCGCCATTTGCCCGGCGAAGTGCCGGTTATTTTCGGACGCGCCGCCGGTCGCCCGGACGAAGCAATCCGGATCGTGCCACTGTCACAGGCCGAAAGCGGAATGGCCGACATGGCCACCTGCGTGATCGTCGGGACCGCAGAAACGAAGTTGATTGAACGGGACGGGCTGCGCCCGCTCGTCTACTCGCCCCGTTTTTTCAAAGGTGCCGGGGCATGATCGAGCCAGGCAAGCATATCCTCGATCGTCTCGACGGACGGCACGTCCGGCAGGACCGGGCGGCGGACCATGATCACCTCGATACCGAGTTTTCCGGCGGCTGCGATCTTGCCGTAGCTCGACGGTCCGCCGCTGTTCTTTGCGACAATCACCTCGATCCCGTGCTCTGCAAGCAGCAGCGCCTCGTCGGCCTCCGCAAAAGGACCGCGCGACGTGAGGTAAATCGCATCGGGCACATCGAGCGGCGGCTCCACCGGATCGACGCTGCGGATCAGATAGTGGTGCTGCGGCGCGGTTTCGAATGGCAACAATTCCTGCCGGCCGAGAGTAAGGAACACCTTGCGGGGCGTCTCACCCAGCGCCCCGACGGCGCCTGCGATGCTGTCGACCTCGATCCAGCGGTCACCGGCATCTCGCGTCCAGGCAGGCCGCCGCAGCGCGATGAGCGGTATATTCGTAAGCCGGGCGGCCTCGGCCGCATTTCGCGAAATTTGCGCGGCGTAGGGATGGGTGGCGTCGATGAGGATGGTGACGCCGTTTTCCCGGATGTAGGCGGCCAGGCCCTCGGCCCCGCCGAAACCGCCCACTCGAACGGGAACGGGCTGCTCGGCCGGTGCGCGCGTGCGGCCGGCAAGCGACAACGTCGTGATGAAGCGCGTATCGCCGGCAAGCCTCTCGGCCAGTTTTCTGGCCTCCGCCGTGCCGCCGAGAATGAGGATGAAGTGTAACAAGATGCCTCCTGAATCAGCAGAAAGAGCTTTAAACCAAAGCCGCTGGCTGTCCATCGTCGGCATCGGCGAAGAAGGCTTGAAAGGTCTCGGCGAAGACGCCCGCGCCGCGGTTTCTTCCGCGTCCGTCGTTTTCGGCGGAAGGCGGCATCTGGAATTGGCAGCCGCCGCGATATCAGGCGAGGCACGCCCGTGGCCTACCCCTTTTGATGCCGCCATGCTCGACGTTGTGACGCTTCGGGGCCAAAAAGTCTGTGTTCTTGCCTCTGGCGATCCCTTCCTCTTCGGCGTCGGCGCCACCCTGTCGCGTCATGTTCCGGTAGAGGAGTTTGTGACTTACCCGGCGCCTTCGGCGTTTTCTCTCGCAGCCTCTCGACTTGGCTGGCCGCTGCAGGAGATCGAAACAGTATCCCTGCACGGACGCCCGCTCGATCTTATCCGGCCGCTTCTGCACCCCGGTCGTCGAATCATTGCGCTGACATCGGACGAGAAGGGACCGGCAGAGCTGGCCGCACTGCTGACGAAGGCCGGTTTCGGTCGCTCCCGGATGACTGTCCTTGAAGCGCTCGGTGGGGAGACGGAGCGTGTTCGATCGGCCCGCGCAAATGAATTTGCATGGCAGGATATCAACGTTCTCAATGTCACAGCAGTGGAGGTAGCGGCGGAAGCGGGCGCTCGCATCCTGCCGCGCGCCTTTGGCCTGGACGATGCTCTGTTTGAGCATGACGGCCAGATCACCAAGCGCGAGATCAGGGCTCTGACGCTCTCAGCCCTGGCGCCACGACGCGGCGAACTTCTCTGGGACATCGGCGCCGGCTCAGGCTCGATCGGCATTGAATGGTTGCTGGCCGATCCTTCGATGAGGGCAATCGCGATCGAGGCGGATGAAGAGCGAGCGGCACGGATCGGAAGAAACGCATCCGCCTTTGGCGTACCCGGCTTGCACGTTGTTGAAGGGAAAGCGCCGGATGCCCTGAACGGCCTGCCTGCGCCCGATGCAGTCTTTGTCGGCGGTGGCGGCAGTGAATCCGGCGTGCTCGACGCAGCTATCGGGTCCCTGAAGCCGGGAGGGCGGCTCGTCGCCAATGCCGTAACGCTTGAAATGGAAGCCGTTCTTCTCGGCATCCATGCGCGCCTCGGCGGCAATCTTATACGGATGGAAGTTTCGCGGGTGGCGCAGATCGGGGCAATGCACGGGTGGAAACCGGCGATGCCGGTGACGCAATGGATATGGATAAAGCAGGGGTAAGAGCGATGATCGTAGCGGGATTGGGTTGCCGTAAAGGCAGCACCGCCGAGGACATTCTGTCGGCATTGGACGCTGCGTGCGCAGCGGCGAGGATTTCACGTGAATCCATCGCCGCATTGGCAACCGGCGAGATCAAGCGCGAGGAGCCCGGCATCCTCGAGCTTGCGGAGACATTGCGCTTGCCGTTGCATATCGTGAACGACGACGCACTGCTGCAGGCCGAACCACGCACCGGAACGGTATCCCGCCATAGCTTAGCAAAGACGCTTGCCTCCAGCCTCTCCGAAGCGGCCGCCCTGGCCGTCGCCGGCGATCGATCGGAGATCCTCGTCCCGCGGCTGATCGCCAATGGCGCTACCTGTGCGCTGGCGGCAACGAAGGAAAAGGCATGACGGTACATTTCATCGGCGCCGGACCAGGTGCCGCGGACCTCATCACCGTACGCGGCCGCGATATCCTGGCGCGATCACCCGTGTGTCTGTATGCCGGTTCCATAATGCCGAAGGAACTGCTGGACTATTGCCCGAAGGAGGCGCGGGTAGTCGATACGGGTTCGCTTTCGCTGGATGAGATAGAAGCGGAATATGTCGCCGCCCATAAGGCGGGCAAGGACGTGGCACGGCTGCATTCCGGTGATCTTTCCGTCTGGAGCGCAGTTGCCGAACAGATCCGCCGTCTGGAAAAACACGGCATAGACTACACGCTAACCCCGGGTGTGCCATCCTTCGCGGCAGCAGCAGCAGCGCTCAAGCGCGAGTTGACGATCCCGGAGGTCGCGCAGAGCCTTGTGCTGACCCGGGTCTCTGGCCGTGCCTCGAAAATGCCCGCAGGCGAGACATTGGCAGCGTTTGGCGCCACCGGTGCAACGCTGGCTATCCATCTCGCCGTCCATGCCCTCGACAGGGTCGTCGCGGAGCTGACGCCTCTCTACGGACCCGACTGCCCGGTGGCGATCGTAGTGCGGGCCTCCTGGCCGGAAGAGCGGATCATCCGCGGGACGCTTGCCGACATCGAAGCCAAGCTCGCCGCCGAACCTGCAGAACGCACGGCCTTGATCTTTATCGGCAAGGCATTGGGAGCGACCGAATTCGCCGAAAGCCGACTTTACAAGGCAGACTATGTTCGTCGCTTTCGGCCTGGCTGGCTCGAGTCGGGCAATGATCAGACGGGCAAGGGTTCCGAATGATCGGACGGTGTAAACTGGGTCTGGCCGACCAGCTGGCCCTCCCGATCGAAGACCAGGATTTCCAGCGCGATTTCGGGATTGCGGAGGACGTTAGCCGCGGTATTCCAGGCAAGCGCAGCAATGCGGTTCCCCAAAGGAAGACCGCTTTCGGTGGCAAGCGAAAAAGCATGTGCCACGGTATTGGCCGACGCAAGCTCAGCGACGATCCTGGCATCGGCCCCGGCATCGGCAGCGACTTTCGCCAGGGCTTCGAGATCGGCGAGGCCGCGTTTCGAATGCACGTCGAGCATGCCTTGGGCGAGCTTTGTCATCTTGGCGACGCCGCCGGCAATGGTGACCTTCGGCACCGGGTGGTCACGCAGATATTTGAGCATTCCGCCGACGAAATCGCCCATGTCAATCAAAGCAATCTCCGGCAGGCCGTGATGGGCCTGAACGGCCTTTTCGGACGTATTGCCGGTCGCGCCGGCCACATGATCGAGACCGGCCGCTCGCGCCACGTCGATCCCGCGCCAGATGGAATGGATCCAGGACGAACAGGAAAAGGGAATGACGATCCCGGTTGTACCGAGGATCGAGATGCCGCCCATGATGCCGAGCCGGCCGTTCAGCGTCTTCTCCGCAATCTTCTCGCCATCGGCACAGGAGATCTCGACCTCGAAATCCACTTCGCCACCCGCCACCTCGGAAATCGCCTGCGTGATCATCTTGCGCGGCACGGGATTGATGGACGGCTCGCCCGGCGGCAGCGGCAGGCCGGGACGCGTCACCGTTCCCACACCTCGGCCGGCCTTGAAAATGATACCGCTGCCGGGAGCGCCATGGCGGACGGTGCTTATGATCAGGGCACCGTGGGTGACGTCCGGATCGTCGCCCGCGTCTTTGATGATGCCGGCTTTGGCGAGCCCCTCTCCCCGCTCTTCCATTGCCAGGGCGAAGCTCGGGCGCTGCCCCCCAGGCAGCGTCACCTCCACCATGTCGGGAAATCTGCCGGAAAGAAGGGCAAGGCAGGCAGCCTTGCTCGCCGCCGCCGCACAGGTTCCCGTGGTCCAGCCACGGCGCAGGTTCTTGCCATCCTCTTCCATGCCGTTTCTATATATCGACCGGCGTCATGCGTCACCGGCCAAAGGTCCGCCTATGAATGAAAGTATCGAGAAGATTGTCGCAGCTCCGGACTTCGAACCAGGCCATGTCTGGCTGGCTGGCGCGGGCCCGGGCCACCCCCGCTATTTGACGCTGGAAGTGGCGGACGCGCTCTCCAAGGCAGATTGCATCGTCTACGATGCGCTCGTTTCGCAAGATGTGCTTGCGCTTGGCAGGCAGGCGGAATTGCTTTTCGCCGGCAAACGCGGCGGCAAACCTTCCGCAACACAGGAGAACATAACCTCCTCCCTGATCGAACTGGCGCAGGCAGGCAAGCGCGTTCTGAGGCTGAAGGGCGGAGACCCGTTTATTTTCGGCCGCGGCGGTGAGGAAGCCGAAGCGCTCGTCAAGGCAGGCATTCCCTTCCGAGTGCTTCCCGGCATGACATCCGCACTGGCGGCCCTCGCATCGGCGCGGATCCCCGCCACCATGCGGGGGATCAGCCGATCTATCACCCTTGCGACGGGGCACGCGGCAGGCACGGAAGATGATCTGGATTGGGTCGCGCTCGCCCGATTGGGCGAACCGATTGTCATCTATATGGGATTGAAGATGATCGGTGATATCACGCGTCTGCTGATGGAGGGTGGTCTTTCGCCCGATACGCCGGCGGCGGTGGTGATGTCGGCCACCACGACCGAAGAGAAAACGCTGGTCGCGACGCTCGGCACCGTGGAAGAAGAGGTTCTGCGACAGAATTTTTCGGCCCCCGCGCTGATTGTCATCGGCGGCATCGTGTCCATGCGGGAAATCCTGACGCCGGGGAACACGCGATGACGGCCCGTGCACTTATCATCGGTGCGCCGCGCTCCGGTTCCGGCAAAACAAGCATCACGATCGGCCTGTTGCGGGCTTTTGCCCGGCGGGGCGTAAAGGTGCGCGGCATCAAGACGGGACCCGACTACATCGATCCCGGTTTTCATGAGGCCGCGACCCATCTGCCCGGCCTTAACCTCGACAGCTGGGCGATGGCGCCGGACCTCTTGCGGCATCTGGCGCGAAAACAAGCCGAGGACGCGGAACTCATTCTGATCGAAAGCGCGATGGGCCTGTTCGACGGCATCGTTGGTGAGCCGAACCGCTCGGGTGCGGCTTCCGATCTGGCCCGGCTCTTCGGACTGCCGACCCTGCTGGTCCTCGATGTGTCTGGCCAATCGCAGACCGCTGCCGTCATCGCCTATGGCTTCGCCCACTACGATCCCGCAGTCCGGATCGCGGCCTGCATCCTGAACCGCGCCGGCAGCGAGCGCCACAAGAAACTGAGCGGCGAGGCGATCGAGGCGATCGGGCTGCCGGTCGTTGGAACCATCCTGCGCGACCCGACGCTGATCCTGCCCGAGCGGCATCTTGGGCTGGTTCAGGCGAACGAACATCCGGAAATGGATGCGCATATCGAACGCCTGGCCGATGCCATGGAAGCGTCTCTCGATCTCGACGCCATCTTCGCTGCGGCCAAGCCTTTCGACATACCGCCTGGAGCGCCGGAAAAGGCTCTACCTCCCCCCGGCCATCGGATAGCACTGGCCCACGACGCGGCCTTCACCTTCCTTTATCCGCACCTCATACGCGGTTGGCGCGAAGCCGGTGCGGAACTCGTTCCCTTCTCCCCGCTTGCCGACGAGGTGCCTTCCTCCGACTGCGATATATGCTGGTTGCCGGGAGGCTATCCGGAACTGCATGCCGGAAAACTGGCCGCCGCCGGCCATTTCAAGGCCGGGCTCACACGGTTTGCCGAGACGAAGCCCGTTCACGGCGAGTGCGGCGGCTATATGGTGCTCGGCGAAACGCTGGAGGATGCCGACGGCGTGACCCATGCCATGACCGGACTTCTATCGCATCGCACCAGCTTTGCGAGACGCAAGATGAACCTCGGCTACCGGCAAGCAAAACTCTGTGCCGACAGTCCTATCGGTCGGGCCGGCGAAACCGCCCGCGGCCATGAGTTCCATTACGCCAGCGTTGTCTCTCCGGGGACGGACGAGCCGCTAGCCACGATTGCCGATGGAACCGGCAAGGAAATCGGCCCGTCGGGCGGTCGCCGCGGCCTTGTCAGCGGCACGTTCTTTCACGCCATCGCGCGCAGCTGACCCTCCCGACTTGGGCACGTGCAAACGAAGACGCGGCATTTCTGGACCTGCGGCGCAAACCGTCGCATCGGTGGCACTTTATGTCGCATGGAATGCAGCGCATCATGACGATCCGAACCTTAATCGCTGAAAGACTTCGCCAGCGGCACCAGACGGCATCCGACGCGATTGAAACGGCAGACATCGACCGGTACCGCGCTTAATCATTAGGATGGAAAGACCGGCGGCAACCGGAGCATTTCCCAGAATCGATGACGGGCAGATCCGAGCGGAAGAGGAAACCGCAGGATGAGCCTGAAGAAGGCATTTTCAACTCAACGATAAGGAACAGGGGAATGAACGACTTTACGAAATACCTCGCCGGTCGCGTAACGGCGGGCGGCATGAACCGCCGTGAGTTCATGGGCCGGGCCATGGCAGCCGGGCTGACGCTCACGGCGGCAAGCCAGCTCTTTGCCGCAAGTGCCGAAGCTCAGACGCCGAAGAAGGGCGGGCATCTCAAACTCGGTCTGGAAGGTGCTGCCGCAACCGATTCGAAGGATCCCGCCAAGGCGCTTTCGCAATTCATGTTTGTTGTCGGCCGCTGCTGGGGCGACATGCTGGTGGAGTCCGAACCCCTGACCGGCAAACCTGTTGCTGCGTTGGCCGAAAGCTGGGAGCCTTCCCCCGATGCCGTTACCTGGACCTTCAAGATCCGCTCCGGTGTGAAATTCCACAACGGCAAGACCCTGACAGTCGACGACGTCATTGCCACCCTCAAGCGGCATACGGACGAGAAGGCGGAATCCGGCGCGCTAGGCGTGATGAAATCGATCAAGGATATCAAGGCCGACGGCGGCAATCTCGTCCTCACGCTGACGGAAGGCAATGCCGACCTCCCGCTGCTGCTGACCGATTACCATCTGATCATCCAGCCGAACGGCGGCACCGACGATCCGAACGCCATGATCGGCACCGGGCCTTACAAGGTAGCGAGTTTTGAGCCGGGGGTTCGGGCCACCTTCGAAAAGAACACGGACGACTGGCGCTCCGATCGCGGCTTTGTCGATTCCGTCGAGATCATTGCGATGAACGACGCGACGGCCCGTATCGCCGCGCTCTCCTCCGGACAGGTTCATTACATCAACCGCGTCGATCCGAAGACCGTCGCGCTCCTGAAGCGCGCTCCTACGGTGGAGGTTCTTTCCACCTCCGGCCGCGGCCATTACGTCTTCATCATGCATTGCGACAAGGCGCCTTTCGACAACAACGACCTGCGGCTGGCGCTGAAATATGCCATGGACCGCGAAGGCATGGTGAAAACCGTCCTCGGCGGCTACGGCAAGGTCGGCAATGATTTCCCGATCAACAGCACCTATGCGCTTTTCCCGGAGGGGATCGAGCAACGCGCCTATGACCCCGACAAGGCGGCGTTTCACTACAAGAAGTCCGGGCACAGCGGCTCTGTTCTGCTGCGTACGTCGGAGGTCGCCTTCCCGGGAGCCGTCGATGCCGCCGTGCTTTATCAGCAGAGCGCAAAGAAGGCGGGCATCAATGTCGAAGTGAAGCGCGAACCCGGCGACGGTTACTGGACGAATGTCTGGAACGTCCAGCCCTTCTCCACCTCCTATTGGGGCGGACGTCCGACCCAGGACCAGATGTATTCCACGGCCTATCTTTCCACCGCCGACTGGAATGACACGAAATTCAAGCGTCCGGAATTCGACAAGCTCCTTCTCGAGGCCCGCTCCGAGTTGGACGAAACGAAGCGCAAGGACATGTACCGCACCATGGCAATGACGGTACGTGACGAGGGCGGCCTCATCCTGCCGATGTTCAACGACTTCGTGAACGCCGCCAGCAAGAAGGTGAAGGGCTACGTTCACGACATCGGCAACGACATGTCGAACGGCTATGTCGCGACCCGCGTCTGGCTGGACGCCTAGTTCTTCAAGACGGAATGCCGATTGACGGATCGCGGGCGCCCCGCGATCCTCCTTCCGTTTCAGAACGAGGCCTTCTGCCGATGTCCAATCCTACCGAAACAGAGAGCCTGCCCAGACAGCGTTTTCAAGAACGGTTTCCCCTTCTTGCTCTTGTCATCGAGCGCATACTGCTCTCTCTCCTGCTTCTCGTCGCCGTTTCGATGCTGATCTTCGGCGGCGTCGAAGCTTTGCCTGGCGATTTCGCCACGACCTATCTTGGGCAGTCGGCTACGCCGCAGGCGGTTGCAAACATCCGCGCCGAACTCGGTCTCGACCGCCCCGTCGTCACCCGCTATTTCGAATGGCTGGCCGGAGCGGTTCAAGGTGATTTCGGTACCTCTTGGGCGAGCAAAAATTCCGTCTCCGAACAAGTCGGCAATCGCCTCGGCAATTCATTATTCCTTGCGGGCTTTGCAGCGGTAATCTCCGTGCCGCTCGCCGTCGGGCTCGGCATGTTGTCCGTGCACTTCCGCAACCGTATGCCGGATAAGATCATCAACGTCATATCCCTTGCGGCAATCTCGCTGCCGGAATTCTTCATCGGTTACCTGCTGATCCTCTATTTCGCCGTCAATTTCGGCATCGCGACCTTTCCTGCCACCGTCTACGAGGGCATGGGCTTCATCGAACGGCTCAAGGCGATCGCCCTACCGACTGCAACGCTGGTGCTGGTCGTTCTTGCCCACATGATGCGGATGACCCGCGCCGCAATTCTGTCAGTCATGTCCTCCGCCTATATGGAGACTGCGGAACTCAAAGGTCTTTCCGCTTTTCGGGCGATCGTCAAACATGCCGCCCCCAATGCTCTCGCACCGATTATCAACGTCGTGGCGCTCAACCTCGCCTACCTCGTCGTCGGCGTCGTC
Source organism: Neorhizobium huautlense (assembly GCF_002968575.1). Taxonomy (GTDB): domain Bacteria; phylum Pseudomonadota; class Alphaproteobacteria; order Rhizobiales; family Rhizobiaceae; genus Neorhizobium; species Neorhizobium huautlense. The sequence goes on from NZ_PVBM01000008.1 coordinate 55,482, forward strand.
GTAGTGGAAGTGGTCTTCGTCTATCCAGGGATGGGTCAGTATATGGTCGACGCGGTGACGGTGCGCGACATGCCGGTCGTCCAGGCTTGCGGGTTGATTTTCGCCGCCGTCTACATCTTCCTGAACATGCTGGCCGATATTCTTGCAATCATCGCCAATCCCCGTCTGAGGCATCCGCGATGAGATTGAGAGAAATCCCTATCACCGCCTGGGTCGGTATCCTCGGCATTGCCCTTGCCTGCTTCTGCGCCGCCTTTGCACCGTTGATCGCTCCCTATGGGGAGACCGAGGTGGTCGGTGGCGTCTGGCAGGAGGCGGACGCCCAATTCTTCTTCGGCCTCGACAACCTCGGACGCGACATTCTTTCGCGACTGATCTACGGCGCCCGCACCACTCTCTCGGTCGCGCTGGCCGCGACGGTCATTTCTTTCTCGCTCGGAATTCTGCTGAGCTTTATCGCCGCCGTCTCGGGCGGTCTGATCGACACAGTCTTTTCCCGCTTCAACGACCTGATGATGTCGATCCCGACATTGATCTTCGCGTTGGTCGTGCTCGCCGTCCTGCCGCAGCATCTGATCGTGTTGATCCTCGTGATGGCGGTGCTCGATTCGACCCGCGTCTATCGACTCGGCCGTGCCGTGGCGCTCGACGTAGCAGTGATGGAGTTCGTGGAAGCAGCAAGACTGCGTGGCGAGGGCACCACCTGGATCATTTTCCGGGAAATCCTGCCCAATACGCTTTCTCCGCTGCTCGCTGAATTCGGTCTGCGCTTCGCCTTCTCCATTCTCTTCCTCTCCACGCTCTCCTTCCTCGGGCTCGGCATCCAGCCTCCCGCGGCGGACTGGGGCGGCATGGTAAAGGACAATAAGGACGGCATCATCTTCGGCATTTCGGCGGCTCTGGTGCCCGGGACGGCAATCGCCGCGCTCGCCATCTGCGTCAATCTCGTGGTCGACTGGCTGCTCAAACGAACTTCCAGCCTCAAGGGAGGCCGCGGCGATGCCTGAACTTCTGTCCGTCCGCAATCTCAAGATCGAGGCGACCAGCTATCCGCCCGGCGAGCCGCCCAAGCGCATCACCATCGTCGACGGGGTGTCCTTCGACCTCCAGAAAGGCAAGGTACTCGGCCTGATCGGCGAATCCGGGGCCGGCAAATCGACCATCGGCCTTTCCGCCCTCGCCTATGGCCGCGGCGGCGCCGAGATCACCGGCGGCGAAGTTTCGCTGAACGGAACGAACATCCTGGCATTAGGCAAGGCCGGCATTCGCAAGGTACGCGGCGCTCAGGTCTGTTATGTGGCCCAATCGGCCGCGGCAGCCTTCAACCCGGCACATCGCCTTGGCGATCAGGTGATCGAGGCGTCGGTCAAGCACGGACTGATGAGCAAGGACGAGGCCCGCAAGCGAGCCCTCTATCTCTTCCGCGTCCTCGGCCTGCCGCACCCGGAGACCTTTGGAGACCGTTTTCCGCATCAGGTTTCAGGCGGGCAGCTTCAGCGCGCCATGACGGCTATGGCGCTCTGCCCGAACCCGGAATTGATCGTGTTCGACGAGCCGACGACCGCGCTCGACGTGACAACCCAGATCGACGTCCTGGCTGCGATCAAGCACGCAATCGAAGAGACCGACACCGCAGCACTTTACATCACTCATGATCTCGCCGTCGTGGCCCAGATTTCCGACGACATCATGGTACTTCGATATGGGAAGACGGTCGAATACGGTTCGGTGCAGCAGATCATCGAAGCACCGACACAGGATTATACCCGTGCGCTGGTGAACGTTCGCCAGACGGCGCGGCAAGAGGCGCCTGACCAGAGCCAGGCGCTGCTGAGGGTTGATAACGTTAGCGCCCAATATTCGAACGGCTTCAAGGTGCTGCACGGGGTGTCGCTTCATCTCTGCAAGGGCCAGACGCTGGCGATCGTCGGCGAATCCGGCTCCGGAAAGTCGACGCTGGCGCGCGTCATCACCGGGCTTCTACCACCAAGCGACGGAAGGATCACTTTCGAAGACAAGCCGCTGACGCCCGCACTCAAAAGCCGGTCACGCGATGAACTTCGCCGCATCCAGCTCATCTATCAGATGGCCGACACGGCGATGAACCCGCGCCAGACAGTGCGCGATATCATCGGTCGGCCGCTGACCTTTTATTATGGTCTGCGCGGTGCGGCAAAGACGGCGCGCGTCAAGGAACTACTGGAGCAGATCGAGATGAGCAATGGCTTCATTGACCGCTACCCGGCGGAATTGTCCGGCGGGCAGAAGCAGCGTGTGGCGATCGCTCGGGCGCTCGCCGCAAAGCCGGAACTCATTCTCTGTGACGAGCCGACTTCCGCGCTCGATCCGTTGGTTGCAGAGGGTATCCTGAAACTGCTGATGAAGCTGCAGACGGAATCTCAGCTTTCCTATATCTTCATCACCCACGACATTGCGATCGTGAGGGCCATCGCCGATTCAGTTGCCGTCATGCATCGCGGCCGGCTGGTGCGCTTCGGGCCCAAATCTCGAGCGCTTTCGCCGCCATTCGACGATTATACCGACCTGCTGCTGAAATCCGTCCCGGAGATGGAGATCGGTTGGCTTGAGCGGGTTCTGAGCACAAGACGCATGGCGAGCGCCGGAAACTGACTGTCTTTTTTGAAAGTGCATGCGACATGACCGAGCGCTCTTTCACCGTCATCGAAAACCATTGGATCACGCTGGGGGACGGGACGCGGCTTGCTGCCCGCATCTGGATCCCCGACGGCGCCGAAGCAGACCCGGTGCCTGCGGTCTTTGAATTCCTGCCCTATCGCAAGCACGACGGAACGAGTGCCCGAGACGAATCCACCTATCCGGCCTTCGCTGCGGCGGGCATTGCCGGAGTGCGCGTCGACATCCGCGGCTCAGGCGAGTCGGACGGTGTCATCGACGGCGAATATACCGAGCTTGAGTTGGCGAATGCCTGCGAACTGATCGCCTGGATCGCCGAACAGCCCTGGTCGAACGGCAATGTCGGGATGATGGGTATTTCCTGGGGTGGCTTCAACAGCCTGCAGGTGGCAGCGCTCCGCCCGCCGGCCTTGAAGGCAGTAATCTCGATCGCATCCACGACAGATCGATACAATGACGACATCCACTACAAGAATGGCTGCCATCTATCGGCGCAGCTCTCTTGGGCCGCAACCATGCTTGCCTATCAATCGCGTCCGCCGGACCCGGAACTCGTCGGCGAGCGCTGGCGCGAGATGTGGATGGAGCGACTGGAGAACGAGCCATTCTTCATGGAGGAATGGCTGACGCACCAGCGTCGAGACGATTTCTGGCGGCACGGCTCGATCTCCGAGGACTATTCAGCAATCCAGATCCCGGCGCTGGTGATCGCTGGCTGGGCAGACGGTTACCGCAACACGCCGCTCCTTGCCGTTGAGGGTCTCGGCAAGAAGGCCAAGGCATTGATCGGGCCTTGGGTGCACAAATATCCACATTTTGCCTGGCCGAAACCGCGCGCCGATTTCCTTGGCGAAGCGATCGCCTTCTGGAACCATTGGCTCCGCGGCGAGGAAAATGGCGTCGAGACCATTCCCCAGGTGCGCGCCTATCTTCTCGACGGGCCGAAGCCTGCGCTGCGCCGCGATTCGGATCCAGGGATCTGGATTTCCAAGGAGGTCTGGTCGAAGCCGGATATGCGTTGCTTTTATGTCGATCAATTCGGTACGCTGTTGGAGGGCATGCCGATCCCAAGCGCGGCGCATGAAATATATCTCAAGTCGCCTCTCGATACGGGTACGGCCTCCGGTGAATGGTTCACCCTCAAGCCCGATGCGGAGCTTGCAGGGGACCAGCGCGTCGACGATGCCGGCTCTCTCGTCTTGGAGACGATGCCGCTTTCCGAACCGCAGGCCTATCTGGGCCAACCGGTTCTGACCGTTGCGCTTCGTGCCGATGCGGAGCTTGCCAACCTCTGCGCTCGCGTGGTCGACATACATCCGGACGGCTCGGCGACACGGGTCTCCTTCGGTGTCATCAACCTCGCCCATCGTGATGGCAATGCCGAACCGAAACCGCTGACGCCGGGCGAGCCGGTATCGATCCGTCTGGCGCTTGACGCTTGCGGTTACCGCTTTGGAAAAGGGCACCGCATCCGGCTGTCGCTCTCGACGGCCTACTGGCCTACGATCCTCCCGCCTCCGGTAAACTCCGGACTGACCATCGACATCGCCTCACTCGGCCTCGCGCTGCCTATGCTTGGTGAACACGAGTCGTTCGAAATGAAGCAGCCCGGCAATCCCGATCCCCTGCCGAAATATATCGCCCATACGCCACCCGTTACGAGGCGCAGCATAACCCGCGACCTCTCCGCCAACCGCACCGACTACCTCGTTCATGAGGATACCGGGCTTACCGAACGTCCCGGCACCGGGCTTTCGACGCGCCAGCTTCGCGAGGAACTGTGGTCGATCTCACCGGATGACCCGCTTTCCATGAAAGGCACCGCTATCTGGACATGCGACATGCAGCGGCCAGGCTGGTCGGTGCGGACAATTTCGATTTCGCGGATTTCCTGCACCGACAGGGACTGGCTGATCGGCGCATCCGTGACCGCCTATGAGGCCGAAAAACAGGTGTTCGAAAAGATATTCGAGAAGTCGATCCCGCGCGATCTCATGTAGCCAATCGCTTAATCGCTTCGCATACCGCATGGAAACCTTCGCGAGCGCCCTGGCTCATATGCCGGGCCCGCAGCCAGGCATGCACCATCTGCGGCTCTTCGCGTAAGCTGACCTCCACACCCACCCGCTTCAGTCGTTGTGCGTAAAGATATCCGTCGTCGCGAAGCGGATCGAAATGCGCGACGGTGATGTAAGCGGGCGGCAGACCAGCCAGATCATGTGCCAGCAGCGGATGAGCCACCGGCTCGTCCGACGGAGCTTTCAGGATCGCCCGGTAGTAGGCGACGTCCGCAGTCGTCAGCCCGGGCGCCTGCGCCATCTCCAGGTAAGAGCCGGAAACCAGGTCTCCGCCGAGGCTGGGGTAGATCAGCACCTGGCCGACAACGCCGGGAAGCCCTTCGTCGCGCGCCCGCAAAGCCAGGCCCGCCGCGAGGTTACCGCCGGCGCTGTCGCCGATCAGGACAATCCTGTTTCCCTGTCCAAGAAGCTGTTTCAACACGCCGAAGCAGTCGTCCGTCTGGGCCGGCCAGAGATGTTCCGGTGCCAACCGGTAGTCCACTGCAACAAGTTCGGCGCCGGCATGTTCGGCTATCTCGGCGCAGATTGCATGATGGCTATCGAGCGAACCGACCACAAAGCCGCCACCGTGCAGATAGAGCAATACGGTCTCGGTGCCTATCTTGGCCGGGCGATAGTGGCGGACTGGCACGAACAGCATCTCGTCCCGAAAGGTGAGGCCCTGCGGCAGGGGCTGGTCGAAACGGGCGCAAAGTGCGTCGTACCAGTCGCGCTGCTGCTGGATCGGAGCATTGACCGCATCCGCTGGATAGAAATCGTCGCAAATCCTCAGGAATTCCAGAATACCCGACTCTTCCGGGCGGGGTCCCGGCTTGGAAGCAGTGTTCATCATCATCAACAAACCTTCCGGTGCAGGATGGTGGAAGGTTAATGCGGCCGTTGGCGCTGAACAAGTTCGGAATGCGCCCGAAATCCGCCAACCCCGGCGCGAATCCATCTTGCATGACCGGCACCAGCTTCTAGTCTGACCTTCATCGTCGCCGTTGTCTCTAACTGCAAGGTGCTTCTCGTGACGGATTTTTCGAAAACCCGCTCGTTCTTCTATCTGCCGGAGGGGACGACCTACCTGGACGGCAACTCCCTCGGCCCGCTGCCGCTGTCGGCCAGGGAGCGCGTCGACAGGCTGATGAGGGAGGAATGGGGCCAGCTTCTCATCAAGGGCTGGAACCAGGCAGGTTGGATGACGATGCCGCGCCGCATCGGCGACCGAGTCGGTAAGCTGATCGGTGCCGCGCCAGGCACGGTCGTCATGGGCGACACATTGTCAATCAAGGTCTATCAGGCGCTTGCCTCGGCCCTCGAACTGGTGCCGGAACGCAAGGTGATCCTCTCCGACAGCGGGAACTTTCCCTCCGATCTTTACATGGCCCACGGGCTTTTAGGTTCACTTGGCAAAGGACACACGCTGAAGATCGTCGAACCCGAAGAGGTGGAAACTGCGATCGACGAGACAGTCGCCGTATTGATGCTGACCGAGGTGGATTATCGCACCGGGCGGCTGCACGATATGAAGGCGCTGACGAGGAAGGCCCATTCTCTCGGCGTCGTGACCCTCTGGGATCTCGCCCATTCCGCCGGCGCTCTGCCGGTGGATCTGGCTGAAGCCGAAGCCGATTTCGCTGTAGGCTGTACTTACAAATACCTGAACGGAGGTCCGGGTGCTCCGGCTTTCATTTATGTGACGCCGCGTTATGCGGACAAGGTAAGGCCAGCGCTTTCCGGTTGGCTCGGGCATGAACAGCCCTTCGCTTTCGATCTCAGCTACCGGCCCGGCGGCGGCATCGATCGGATGCGCGTCGGCACGCCGCCGATCCTCGGTCTTGCCGCTCTCGATGCGGCGCTCGATGCCTGGGAGGATGTCGATATGCAGGATGTGCGCAGGCAATCGATCCGATTGTGCGACCTGTTTGTGACGGAGGTTGAGCGGCGGTGCCCCATGCTGGAACTCGGCTCGCCGCGCGACGGCCGGAAGCGCGGCAGCCAGATCTCCTTCCTTCATCCGGAAGGCTACGCCATCATGCAGGCCTTGATTTCCCGCGGCGTGATCGGCGATTTTCGAGCTCCGAATGCAATCCGCTTCGGCTTCACGCCCCTTTACATCGGGGAGGCGGACGTTTTGAGGGCGACCGATGTTCTGGAGGACATCATGACCAACCGTCTTTGGGATAGCGCGGAATACAAGCAGCGGGCCTTGGTAACCTGATCGCTCGGTTTCCGGTGAAAGCCAATCAAACCAGGAGTCCTGACATGGAGATTGTTTACAAAGAAACAATCTCCATGTAAACAAACAGGCGGGCGGGAGGAGATCGCCCACTTTGTCCTGGGAGGATTTTATGAAACACCGGTTTTTTGCGGGGATAGCGGCGATTGCCGTCATGTCCCTTCCCGTATTCGTCACCCCCGCGCTGGCAGACATCACCATCGGCGTCACGATCCCCACCACCGGCCCGGGCGCAGCGCTCGGCATTCCGTTGAAAAACTCGGTGGAACTCTGGCCCAAGGAGATCGCCGGCGAAAAGCTCAAGGTGATCTTGCTTGACGATGCCGGCGACCCTTCGATCGCTACGACCAATGCCCGTCGGTTTGCTAACGACGACAAGGTCGACGTCATCATGGGTTCGGCCCTGACGCCGGCTGCGATCGGTGCGGCCGGCGTTGCCGCCGAAGTGGGCGTGCCGCATTTCGCCATTTCTCCGGTGCCGCCGCCGGTCGCCAAGGGGAAATGGACCTTCGTTCTGCCGCAGTATTCGAGCGTGCTCGCCAAGCGCATGTTCACACGCATGAAACAGGACGGCGTCAAGCGCGTATCCTTCATCGGCTTTGCGGATTCCTACGGCCAGCAATGGGTCGAAGAACTCAAGAACACCGGCAAGGAATACGGTCTGGAAGTCGTGGCCGACGAACGTTATGCCCGTGCCGATACTTCGGTTTCCGGTCAGGTTCTGAAAGCGATTGCCGCCAAGCCCGACGCCGTCTTCATCGGCGCTTCCGGCACCGGCGCGGCACTGCCGCAGATCGGCGTGCGCGAGCGCGGATTCACGGGTCCGGTCTACGTTGTCTCGGGCGCCGTAACCTTCGAGTTCCTGCGCATTGCCGGCAAGGCGGTAGAGAACACGATCTTCTCTTCCGGCCCCGTCATGGTGGCGGAGGACCAGCCCGACGATTCGCCGACCAAGGCGGAAGGCCTGGCCTACCTCAAGGCCTATGAAGGCAAGTTCGGCCCCAATAGCCGCACACAGTTCGGCTCGCATGTCTGGGATGCCATGGTCATCCTCAAGAAGGCCGTGCCAGTCGCGCTGCAGAAGGCCAAGCCGGGCACCTCGGAATTTCGTGCAGCACTGCGCGATGCCATAGAATCGAGCGGTCCCTATAATGCGACCCATGGCGTGTTCCAGTTTACGCCGGAGGATCATTATGGCCTCGACCAGCGCGGCGCCGTGCTGCTGACCGCAAAGGACGGCAAGTTCCAGCTGCTTCCGGAAAAGAAGTAAGCCGTTTCACCGAACGGCCCAGTGTCGGTTTTCCCTCTCCAACGAGGGAAAGCCACAGCTTCTCTCCGTCATTCGGCCTTGATGCGGTATCCGGCTTACGAAAGCCTTGTGTGCCAGAGACCCTGGTAAGAAGCCGTTCCCGGCGGACCCGCCGTGGCAGGATACTGGATCAGTCGGTCGTGACGGATGGGACGCTGTCGGAAACGGCCTGCATTTTGCTGAACATGCTATCCGCCGCAGGCGGATCCTATCGAAACACCATTCCATCGCACAAGCGTGGGGGATGCATTTGGACGCGACCATTGCGACATTCCTGATCCAGGACGGCCTGACCAACGGCGCGGTCTACGCGCTTCTGGGATTAGCCATCGTCCTGGTGTTTTCGGTCACCCGCGTGATCTTCATTCCCCAAGGCGAGTTTGTTGCCTATGGCGCACTGACACTTGCGACACTCGATGCGGGAAATGTCCCGGGAACGCCGAAGCTCCTCCTCTGTTTCGGCGTGGCTGCCTTTCTGCTCGACCTCTGGTCATGGCGGCGCGATCTCAAGGTCGACGCGCTCGCCCGAAATTTTGCGCTCAATCTCGGCTTGCCTCTGTTGATCTATGGCGCGGTGCTTTATCTGGCGCCGCTGCAGTTACCCTCCGTCATCCGCGCGCTGATGACCGTGTTGATCATCGCGCCCATGGGTCTCTACGTCTACCGTATAGCTTACCGGCCGCTTGCGGATGCATCGGTACTGGTGCTGCTGATCACGTCGGTAGGCGTTCACCTCGCCATGCTGGGTCTCGGGCTGATCTTCTTCGGCCCTGAAGGCTTGCGCGCTACGCCGCTGCATGACGGCAGCTTCACCATGGGACCTCTGTTGGTGACGGCGCAGAGCGTGCTGATCTATCTCACGACCATCCTGATCATGGTCGCCCTCTATTTCTTCTTCGAAAAGACGCTGCTCGGCAAAGCGCTGCGGGCGACGGCAGTCAACAGGCTCGGTGCCCGGCTCGTCGGCGTGCGCACGCAGTTGACGGGCGTCACCGCTTTTGTGCTGGCGGCGACAATCGCCGCCGTGTCGGGCGTGTTGATGGGACCGATCACCACCATCTACTACGACACCGGCTTCCTGATCGGTCTCAAGGGCTTCGTGGCCGCCATTCTTGGAGGTATGGGCAGCTTTCCGGTCACGGCCATTGCCGCAATCGGCGTCGGCATGGTCGAATCCTTTGCTTCGTTTTTTGCCAGCAACTACAAGGAGATCATCGTGTTCGGCCTGATCGTTCCGGTGCTGATCTGGCTCTCCATCGATGCCGTCCACCATGAGGAGGAGTAAGCCATGATTGCCAACAAGCACCTCATGCCTGGCATCGCGGCTATCGTCGTCCTCGCGGTTCTTCCCCTGCTGCCGGTTCCGCCATTCTGGATAACGCTCGCCAACAATGTCGGGCTAGCTTCACTAGTCGCCATAGGCCTTGTGCTGCTGACCGGCGTCGGCGGACTGACCTCCTTCGGCCAGGCGGCGTTCTGTGGGTTCGGCGCCTATACCACCGCCGTGCTGACCACCGCCCATGGTTTCTCGCCATGGATGACCCTACCGGTGTCGCTATTGATAGGCGCCGCCGTTGCCGTTCCGCTGGGACTGATGACGGTGCGGCTTTCGGGACATTACCTGCCGCTCGGCACCATCGCCTGGGGTCTCGCCATCTATTATCTCTTTGGGCGCATCGAAATGCTCGGTCGTTACGATGGCATCACCGGCATACCGCCGCTAAATATAGCTGGCTATCCGCTTCTCAGCGGCCAGTCGATTTTCTACGTCATCTGGATCTTTGTGATCCTTACCGCCATCGGCGCGCAGAACCTCCTCAATTCGCGAATCGGTCGTGGAATTCGTGCCTTGCGTGGCGGTGGTCAGGCCGCCGAGGCGTTCGGCGTCAACATCGAGCGCGCAAAGCTCATTGTCTTCATTTTCGCCGCTATTGTCGCAGCCCTTTCCGGTTGGCTTTACGCCCACATGCAGCGTTCGGTGAATTCGACGCCTTTCGGCCTCAATATGGGCATCGAATATATGCTGATGGCCGTGGTCGGCGGCTCCGGCTACATCTGGGGAGCGATCTTCGGTTCGGCCTTCGTGCTGATCGTCAAGGAGATCCTGCAGCGCGTCATGCCGGAGCTCGTCGGCAGCGGCATCAATGTGGAAATGGTCGTTTTCGGCATCCTTCTTGTCGCCATCCTGCAGCTTGCCCGCAATGGCCTCTGGCCCATGGTAGCGCGCCTGATGCCCGCAAAAAGCCAGCGGTCAATTCCCACCTCGGTACGAAAACTTGCAAAGCGCACGCTTGCGCCGCCGGGTTCGCCGCTCATCAAGGTGGACAGGGCCCGCAAGGCCTTTGGCGGGCTGGTGGCGGTCAGCGACGTAAGTTTCGAGGTAAAGGCCGGACAGATTGTCGGATTGATCGGCCCCAATGGCGCGGGTAAAAGCACGACCTTCAACTTGATCACCGGCATCGCCTCCCTCACCAGCGGTTCCGTCTCCTACCAGGGCCAGCCTTTGACCGGAAACAGTCCGCGCGAGATCGCCAAACATGGCATCGCGCGAACCTTCCAGCACGCCAAGATCCTGCCGGATATGTCGGTTCTGGAAAACGTTGCCCTCGGAGCGCATCTGCGTGGCTCCGCCGGGGTGTTCAGGAGTTTCCTTCGGCTCGACCGGGAGGAGGAGGCGACTTTGCTCGCCGAAGCAGCCTACCAGCTCGATCGCGTCGGCCTTAGCCAATACCGCGACCGGCCAGCCGGCGATCTGGCCCTCGGCCAGATCCGTATTCTCGAAATCGCTCGTGCACTTGCGGCCGATCCGACGATACTGCTGCTCGACGAGCCCGCGGCTGGCCTGCGGCACGGAGAAAAGCAGGAGCTTGCCACGCTTCTGAACAAATTGCGCCAGGAGGGCGTCAGCGTGCTCCTGGTCGAACACGATATGGGCTTCGTCATGGGCCTTGTCGATCATCTCGTCGTCCTTGATTTCGGCACACTGATTGCCGAGGGCCGGCCGGCGGACGTCCGCAGGCACCCAGCCGTGGTTGCCGCCTATCTCGGAGGCGTGGCATGAGCCGGAACCTGCTCGAATTGACCGATATCCATGTCTCGTATGGACATGCCGAGGTTCTGCATGGCATTTCGCTTGCCATGCGGCCCGGCAGCATCGTCACCGTGATCGGCGCGAATGGTGCCGGCAAGACGACGCTGCTGAATGCGGTCATGGGCGTTATCCCCTCAACCGGTGCGATCCTCTATGATGGAGTCCCGGTGCCGCGCTCTGTCGAGGCCCGCGTCGCTGCAGGCCTATGCCTTGTGCCGGAAAAGCGGGAGCTTTTTTCATCCATGACCGTCGAGGACAATATTGAACTCGGCGGCTTCCTGCGCAGCGCCTCTGAACGGGGAGAAACCCGTGAAGAGCTTTATGCACGCTTCCCTCGACTTGCCGAGCGACGCAAACAGCTGGCTGGTACGCTATCGGGTGGCGAGCGTCAGATGCTGGCGCTGGCGCGCGCGCTGATGAGCCGCCCGCGCCTGTTGCTGCTCGATGAGCCTAGCCTGGGTCTCGCGCCCAGAATCGTCGCCGACATCCTGAACATTGTTTCGGAACTACGAAAAACCGGAGTGGCCATCCTGCTGGTAGAGCAGAACGCGCGCGCAGCCCTGGAAATTGCCGATGAAGGCTATCTGGTGGAGCTCGGTGAAGTACGGCGTTCCGGTCCCGCAGCCGAATTGGCAGTCGATCCCGCGTTGATGGAAAGTTATCTTGGCGCGCATTCCTGAAACCTTGCCCGATCAATCGAAACTTTCGACGAATTTCTGGCGAAATTCGTCCATTCGATAAACCGGTGTATCCTTCGTGGGAAGCATGCCCGGTTGCCACTTCCAAGGGTCGATGCGTTTTAAGATCTCCGGGTTGCCGGTCACGAGATGAACAGGCACGTCGCGGGACGCACCCTCTCCGGTGATGATCGAGGCGGGCTGATGATCTCCGAGCAGGATAAAAAGCGTGTTCTCTCCATATCGAGCCATATAGGAGCCGAGGGTCTCAAGCGCATAGTCGATCGAGGCTGCATATTGCGAACGCACCCGCTCGGGATCTGCCCACACGACCGAGGCCGGATCGCCACTCTCCGCCTGGTCGTTGAAGATGGTCCCGTCACCTACTTTGTCCCAGTCGACCAGTGAAGGAATTGGCGTCCAGGGCGCATGACTGGAGATCAGCGCAATCTCCGCCATGAGAGGTCGATGTCCGGGTGATCGCTCCAGCTTCTCGAAGGCCGCCAGCGTATATTGATCCGGCATCGTCACCCAATTGAAGGGTTTTCCCTTGTAGCCGAGGCCCGCGGCAGCATGAACGCGGTCATAGCCGAAATAGGCCGATTCCGGCCAGTCGAGCGTAATCGCCGGCATGACTGCGGCAGTTCGCCAACCCGATGCGCGAAAAAGACTGTTGAGGCTTCGCCGTTCGCTCGTGATCATCCGGTCATAACGAGACTGGTTATCAACCCACAGCCCCGAAAGAAGGGTGCCATGCGCGAGCCAGCTTAAACCTCCGACCGTAGGCGAGGTGAGCCAGCCGCTGCGCGCCTGTAATCCCGACGCTTGGACCTCGTGCTCGACCGCAGCGAGGCGATCATGGATCCGGAGGGCATATGACGGATCTTCGATGACGCTACGGCCGTAGGATTCGATAAAGACCAGCACGACGTCCATGCCGGACAACGCCGCAAAATGCGGGCCGGAGGAAACCGCATCACGACCCAGTTCGGCCTCGAAACGATCAAGGTCGGCATTGGACTCCCTTATCATGTCGATCCGGTTGACGATGTAGGGGAAGGTCGGCGCGTCGACGCCGAGATTGCGGCGGTTATCATCCTGCACAGCAAACAGCGTCAGGCCGACGAGCAAAAGGACGCCGCTTCCGATTGCTAATCGCCGCCGCGTTTGGCTTGAAAGATTACGGAAGCCGCCGAGCGACCAGTAGAGCAGGGCAACAACCAGAAGCCAAGCAAGCAGACCGGCGCAGATGATTCCGACGGCCTCCCTGGCCCCCACCGCACCGCTCAGAAGGTTCCATCCGTCGGTTAGGATCTTGACGTCCAGATACGGGTTGAACGGCCGCTGGAAGGCAATGCCGGTGCCAAGGTCCGCCAATTTGAGAAGCAGCATTGCGCCAGCGAGCAAAGTGGCTGACCAGCGCAGGAGGGCCAAAAACCGGCCACTCATCGTTGACGCCAGGAATGCAAGCCCCGCGACTTCGAGTGGAAATCTTACGTCAGAAAGGTCCACGAGGGACTGCGGATTGGATGGAAGCGCCAGGATCAGAGCGACCAACAACAACGAAATCGTGATCCGAAGAGTGGAAAACCGGTTTACAGCGGGACGCGTATGATACTGTGGAAGAACGTTGCGACCTCGCGCGCGAAAAGGCCGGTATTCATTCATGCGTCCCTCTCTCCGTCATTGTTGCACGCTATGCGTCTATTGAAGTTTATCGGCATTATAGCGGCTATGGCACTTCTCGTTGCCGTGATCTGGCGTTCCGATCCACGACGAATAGCAGCAGATCTGTCATCGGCCAGCCTTGTTCATGTTATAGCAGGGCTCATTCTGGTCCAGGTTCAGATCGTGCTTTCCGCTTTGCGTTGGCGCTTTACGGCGGCGAGGCTTGGGCAAGGCCTGGATCGAGGCCGGGCAATCGGCGAATATTACCTGGGAACGCTGCTCAACCAGCTTCTTCCGGGCGGCGTGGCAGGCGATACCTTGCGAGCCTTCCGTAACCGCGCCGGAATAAAAGAGGGTTGGAAGGTTCCGGCCCAGGCGGTAATCCTGGAGCGGGTAGCCGGTCAGGGCATATTCTTTCTCATTGCGGCATTCGGAATTTTGATCTGGCCCCTTCTCGACGGCGGAATGATCCCAGAAAATCTGCGCACTCCATTTCAAGGTTTCGCATTGTTCGTCGCCGCTGGGGCGGTGGCTGTCCTCATTGTTTTTCGCTATCCGCCACGAAAGATCGCGCCATACACGAAAGAGCTCCATACAGCCTTTGCCCAGGTCTTCCTGCAGGAGCGAGCGTGGTTGTTGCAGACGGCGTTGAGCATTGCGATCGTCGGAAGCTACATTGCCATGTTTATGGTCGCGTCAGCAGCTGTCGGCGCACCGCTGCCGGCGCTTGCAGCCGTGACCGCCATTCCACTGGGCCTGCTGACGATGTTGATACCGGCCACGATCGCCGGATGGGGAGCCCGTGAAACGGCCGCAGCGTCGCTTTGGCCCCTCTTCGGTTACACGGCCTCGGACGGAGTTGCCGCCAGCATCCTCTACGGCCTCCTGGCACTGGCGGGAGCCACGCCCGGTCTCATTGTCTTGATTTCAGCGGCGCTCGGCAAAAAGCGGGCCTGAATCATCCCCTTCAAGCCGTGCATAGATATCGCCGGACGAATTATCTTTGGTCAGCCGGGATAGCTCGATCAACATGTCGTCGGCAGACATCCATTCGCAACGCACGAAATGATGTCGCTCTCCTTCGACGCGATTGAAAAGATATGGCCCAAGTCTCCGCAGATGGCCGATCGCCTCTTCGGCGATCTCCATGGTGGCGGGAATATATTCGAAGGCGACAAGCGGCACCGGATGATGCAAGCCGGCTATGATATCGGCTTCTGCACCCTCCACGTCGATTTTGCAGAAACGCGGAGGGCCAAACTCTGCGATCAATGCGTCCAGTGTGGTCATTTCGACGCGCTCGATCCGATCCCAGGTGACATTACGGAAGCCTGGGGTCTTGCCAACCTTCGAAATCCAGGCGGACGAAATGCTGGTTACGGTCGGATGCCTGCGTGAAATATGCAGATCGACGCTTCCCGCCTCCTTCCCTACGGCTTTGCGCAGCAGGATAAGATCTTCGCCGGCAAAGGCGCGCTGGATGAAATCGGCAAACATCGGCTGCGGCTCGAGCGCGACCACTCTGGCGCGGAGCGAAAGCAGCGTTCGACTGCGGCTGCCGGCATGCGCGCCGATATCGAAAACCAAGTCATCAGGCTTGATGAAGTTTGCATAAAAGCGCCGGAGCGCCGAACGGCGCCAGGGCTGGCCGTAGTAGATGAGCAATGAGCGGACAAGCCCGAGGGAGGCCGCAAAGTCAGCCCGCATGACCGCGCCCGTTCCTCTTCAGCAGAAACGCCACGTCGACACCGAAGGAGTAGGTGAGCGCGCCAAGTGCCCCTGCAGCAAGCAGGCCGGACACTGGCGGCGCCACCACCGGAAAGAGGAGCAGGCAGAGCGTTATTCCTTGCACGACGCAGATTGCTTGACGTCGGGTGGAAGGCGGCAAATCCCCACGAAGCCCGGGAAGGAGCACCTGGGCGCCAACATAGCCGTAACGCATCAGGCCGATCAGCAGCACCCAGGCCCCGGCCTTGTGCAACAGGAACGCGGCCAGAGACAGGAAAAGGATGAGCAGAGCATCGATCTCCATGTCGAAACGCGCACCGAAAGGCGAAGCCGTGCGGCCTCTGCGCGCGAAATAGCCGTCTATCCCATCCAGGCCAAGGATGACGGAAACTCCCAATCCGGTAAGGTACAACGTCTCGGAATGATGGCCGAACCCGCTTGAGGCCAGCAACAACCCACCCAGAACGGCCGTAACCGCGCCGCGGATCGTCGTAATGACGTTGGCGAAGCCGAACCGGCTGTGCCCATGCGCCCCGAGGTTGCCAAGGGAAACCGCCGAAATTACCGCATAAATGGCAAAGGCGGTGCTGATCGCCGGAGTGTCTAGCCCCAGACGGTTGCCGAAAAAATACATGCTTGCCAAAAGAACCGCCCCAACGGCCAGAGTGGCTGCAGCGGCATCGATAAACAGCGAGCGGCGGGCATTGCGGGCCAACATTTCGTCCGGACGGTGGGCACCGGTCCACTCAACCATCGCAACGCCCCTTCAAGGAGGTTTTCCGACCCGAAATTCTGAGGAGGTGCGTGACGCCGTCCGCTTTCCCCGAAAGGCTATATGAAGAATCCATGACAAGCTCCTGGCGGGCAAGATGGGGAGATTTACGACGAACCGCCAAGGCTGGATTTTGAAAGCCCTGTCAAATAAACGTGATACGGCGCTTACCCTCTCGCGGAAACGCTCCCTTGCCGCGATTGTTTAACTCCCTAGGTGTGACTTGATAGGAGCGAAAGGGCTGGTTTTGACAAGGCGTGAGACAGCTCAGGAAGCAGCCGTGACGAATGAAAGCCGTGCGCTGTGGTTCGAAGGACCAGGGCGCTGCATGCTGCGTTCCGAAGCCCTTCCTGCGGAAGCGGGAGGCGAAGCCACGGTTCGTGCGCTTTTCAGCGGCATCAGCCGCGGTACCGAATCCCTCGTCTTCGAAGGACGCGTGCCGGAAAGCGAATATGAGCGCATGCGGGCGCCTCATCAGGCTGGCCGGTTCCCTTTTCCCGTCAAATACGGATACGCCGCCGTGGGTGTCGTGGAGGCGGGGCCTGCCTCTTTGGTGGGAAGGCCTGTCTTCTGTCTTCATCCACATCAGGATCGGTTTCGCGTACCAACCGGTTCCGTCCACACCCTGCCGGAGGATCTTCCGCCCGAACGGGCTGTCCTTGCCGCCAATATGGAAACCGCTCTCAATATCATTTGGGACGCGAGGATCCAGCCGGGTGATCGGGTTGCCGTCTTCGGCGCCGGCGTTGTCGGGCTGATGGTTGCCTATCTGGCATCGCGGATCATCGGCACCGAAACGATGGTTTGCGACATAATCGAGGACCGTTTGGAAGCCGCGAGAACTTTGGGCGTCCGCTTCACCCTGCCGGATGCGATCCCGCACGATTGCGATGTATTGATCAACGCTTCCGCCTCCGACGTGGCGCTTGCCGCCGCCCTCGACCATGCCGGATGCGAAGCCCGTATCGTCGAGGCCAGCTGGTATGGAGAGCGGCTTGCGCAAATCCCCCTGGGCGGCGCTTTCCACGCCCGGCGGCTTTCCATCGTCAGCTCCCAGGTCGGTACGTTGCCGCCGGACCACCGCCCTCGCTGGAATGCCAGGCGGCGAATGGCGAAGGCCCTTCAGCTCCTTGCCGACAGCAAGCTCGATTGCCTGATTTCGGGAGAAACCGCCTTCCAGACATTGGCCGACGATTATGCACGCATAATCGGCTCGCCCGCCACGCTCTGCCACCGTATTCGCTTTTGAGGAAATCCCATGTTCGCCGTCGAAGTCCGTGATCACGTCATGATCGCGCATAGCCTTCCCCGCCCGGTTTTCGGGCCCGCACAGGGCCTGCACGGGGCAACTTTCGTGGTCGACACCGCCTTTTTCACCGAAGACCTAGATGACAACGGATTGGCCGTCGATATCGGATTGGCCATCGACGTTCTGAAAGAAGTCCTTGCGCCGCTGAACTATCAGAATCTAGATACGCTCGAGATATTCGCCGGCCGGGTAACGACGACGGAATTTCTCGCGAAGTACATTTTCGACCGTATCGCCGAGGCGATCGGCAAAGGCCGGCTGGGCGGCGATGGTGGGCGCATCCGAAAACTGCGCGTTATGCTGCACGAATCCCATATGGCCCGAGGCTGGTATGAGGCCGCGTTGTGAACCGGAACCTCATCTTTGCCTACCCCGGAGACCTGGAAACCCGGACGGGCGGATACGGCTACGACCGGCGCGTCATCGCATCGCTTGCCGAACGTGGTTGGAATATCGAGCTGGTTTCGCTCGGTGAGGGTTTTCCAACTCCTAGCAACGCCCAGCTGGACGACGCAGGGCGACATCTTTCCGGCAAGTGCAGGGCCGGAAGTCTCGTGATGATCGACGGGCTTGCCTTCGGGGTCATGAACCAATGGGCTGCGCGAGAGGCCAAAAGGCTTAAGATACTGGCGCTCGTGCATCATCCTCTGGCTCTGGAAACGGGGCTGAGTGAGGTGAGGCAACAGGAGTTCAAAGCACGGGAGAAGGCGGCGCTGGAACACAGCCGGGGCGTAATCGTCACATCGCACGCCACCGCAGCAGAACTTGCGGCGAACTACCAGGTGCCGTTTGAAAAGATCGCGGTGGCCACCCCGGGGGTCGATCCAGCGCCCCTCGCGGTCGGTGGGGGCGACCCGCCGCTGATCCTTAGCATCGGCACCCTGACCCGCCGCAAGGGCCACGACGTGCTGATCTGCGCGCTCGAAAAGGTCCAGGGCCTGCCTTGGATCTGCCGCATCGTCGGAAGCAAGACCCTCGATCCAGGCGTCACGGCGGCGCTCGAACGACAGGTCGCCCAGTCGGGCCTGGGCGATCGGATCGACTTTGCCGGCCAGTTGGACGACGTACGCGGCGAGCTCGCCAAAGCCGACATTTTTGCGCTCGCCAGCCGGTATGAGGGCTATGGCATGGTCTTTGCCGAAGCGCTCGCACAAGGCCTGCCCATTGTCGCCTGCGCAGCCGGTGCGGTTCCGGATGTGGTGCCGGAAAGCGCCGGCTTCCTTGTACCTCCGGATGATCCGGAGACTTTTGCTGCCGCATTGCGCCGACTGTTGCAGGAACCCGAGACGCGCATTGCCATGGCGGACGCCGCTGCGATCGCGGGCGCAAGTTTGCCGTCCTGGAAAGACACGGCCACAGTCATATCCGACTATCTGGAGGCGGTGCAGTGACCGGCTTCGGCAAGACATGGCTTGCCTTGCGGGAGCCGGTAGACGTCCGCTCCCGCGATCAGGCCTTGCTGGCCGGAGCGATCGAAGCCGTCAGGAACACAAACAGGGACGGCATTCTCGACATCGGATGCGGCACCGGTTCGACTTTGCGCACCCTTTCGCCCAAGATAGGCGGAAACCGCCGCTGGAGGTTGTTCGATCACGATCCGCAACTGCTGAATGAGGCCCGACGCCGCCACCTGGGCGAAGCGGAGTTCCTCTGCGGAGATCTGAACGATCTGGAAGCACTGCCGCTTGCCGATGTTGGTCTGGTGACGGCGTCGGCGCTTTTTGATCTCTGTTCCGAACGATACATCCTGGCATTTGTCGAAAAGATGTCTGAAGTCGGCGCCTGCCTCTATGCCGCATTAAATTATGACGGCGAGATGCACTGGTCGACAACACATGCCCTCGATGAGGCGATCATGGCGAGTTTCAATGCCCATCAGTTGAGTAACAAGGGATTCGGCCTATCGCTCGGACCGACGGCGTGGCAAACACTGTCGGAATGCCTGCGAAAAAGAGGCTATTCGGTCAAGACTGCCGCTTCGCCTTGGATCATGACAGCGGCCGACGCGGAGCTGCAACGGCTCTTTCTCGATGGAATAATCCGCGCAGTTCAGGAATATGGCCTGCTCGATGCAGCTGAGGTCGATGACTGGGCAGAATTCCGGACCGCGATGATCGATCGGCCGGAATGTTCATGCCGTGTCGGCCATCAGGATATCCTCGCAATCCGGTAATGCCGCCGCCCGCTGGGCTTCGACACGTAGATTGCAGTCGAAAACGATATCGGTGCCGATGTTGTACACTTGAACTTCAGGACGGCGCGCCTGAGAAAGCCGATCGATTGGCGTGAGCCGGATACCTGCCGGCCCCGAGCCGATAATGATAGGTGAGACGGAAACATGCAGCCGATCGACCAATTGCGCGTCGATGAAGCGCGAGATCGTGTTTGCCCCTCCTTCGACCAGCACGGAGGTAAGGTCTCGCTCGGTGAGGGCCGCAAGAATATCGCGGGGCGACAGGCTGCCATCCGCTTGTCGTGGCAATGAGATCAGCTCATGCCCGCCATTGCGGCGTGCCACGTCGTCCGCCTGTATGACGATAACTGGCATCCCGCCGTCGTTCAGCATCTTGGCGCGGTGGGGCATGCGTCCGTTGCAATCCACCACGACACGCACGGGGCTCCTTCCGGGTGCGGCGCGAACGGAAAGGCTCGGATCATCCGCCACCACCGTTCCGACGCCGACGACGACGGCATCGACCAGGGCACGGCAACGGTGCAGATGGGCGATCCCGTCGGATCCTGAAACATCCTGGGCGTCCCCCATCGGAGTTGCGATTCGGCCATCGAGCGATTGGCCGACTTGTGCCAGGACGAATTGCCCACTCCGCCGGGCGATCGGGGCGTAAAGGGGCAGACAGGAGACGTCGGCATCCGGGGAAAGCACGCGAGGCCCGATCAGGCCCTCGCGAAGCGAGAGCAGATGCTGCCACATCTCGTCGGTTACTCTGACTGATTGCATCCATCGCCTCGTTAGCCGGCCGGAAACTGGAAATGCCGCGACGAAAAAGAAGTTCCGTTGCCTATGCTATATAGGTTTAGCGCATCCCAAGAAACTCACCTTGTGGATACTCCCAAGACCCGTCAACCCGGAGGATGCGGGTCCGGGGCGGCCGGATCTGAGTCCGATTACCCCTTCGCCATAAGGCTTAGCCTCATCTCATTGCCTTACTCGCCTCACGGGGCTTACCCAGTTATCAGATGATCAATGCGCGAAAGCGACACTGATCCTCTGAACCTGGGGCATCATCTGATGATTGCGATGGGACGCTTCGCCAAGATTTCCAACCCCTTGATATCGATCGCGATTCTGGCGCTCGCTTTTGCGATGCTTTACGCGGTTGGGATACAGGGCGTGATGAAGGCCGGGCCGATCGGCGACGACTTCATGGTTTTCTATCGGGCCGGAGGCTTGTTCCTACGAGGTGGCGACCCTTGGCTCGCGCTCATGAATAGCCCGCAGCCTTATTCCTACCCGCCACACTCACTCTCGATTATTGTCGCGTTTGGCCTTCTTCCGCAATCTATCGCCCTTGCCCTTCATATTGCGATCTGCTTGGGCGCCATTGCGGCCATGTGCTACTGCGCCAACCAATGGTTTCTGAACATAAAGAGCTTCAGAAGCATGACCATTGCACAAGCCTTGGCGCTGGCTCTGATCATCGGCAACCCCTACACTGCAACCAGCTTGTACCAGGGACAGATGACATTGCCGGTCATGGCTGCACTGTTGTTATCCTGGCATTTCCGGCAAAAGGACCGATGGGTGACGGCGGGCGTTTTTCTTGCTTTTGCCACCCTGAAACCACAGCTTTCCGTTCTCTACGTCATCTGGCTGCTCATGTCGGCGAATATCGGAATGGTTCTGGTAGGCGGCTCGCTCGCCGGCCTCATGACCCTCCCCGGCGCACTGCTCCTTGGCCCGTTGAAACCATTCGAAAGCTGGCTGACCTCACTTGGCGGCTATTCGCAAGTTTCCATCAATGCACCGGGCTCGCCCTTCGTCGTCGGCATGGAAAGCCTTCTCGTCGCGCACGGGCTCGAGCCGGACCGCCTGTGGCTGATCCTGCTGTGCCTCGCGGGGACGGCGCTTCTATTCAGGTACCGGCGCCATCTCGACCAGACGGTCATCTTGCACGCACTGCTCGTGCTTTCATTCACGTTTCTCTATGCGCACGACTACGACTATGTCGCGGTCATCCTGCTCTGGAGCTACGGGATGATGATGGTCCTCCATAGCGCCAGCTTTGCAAAATTGAGCCTTTACGCCATTTTGGCGCTCGGCTTCTTCATACCGCAGAGATTGCTTCGCGATGTCGACATTCCGCTCATCGTCCATTCACGCACATTGATCCTCGCAGCGCTTTGCCTGGCGGTAATCGTCTGGAGCAACGAGATCAGTCGCACTGCAGCTCCCAACAAGCGTTATTCCTCCGTCGCAGCCTGATCTGTCGCAGTCGTTGGCAACGATCTCGAATCAATTCTCCAAGAGCCGTTGTACGGCCTCCCATTTCGGATGGCTCGCACCCTCGATCTCCAGCAGCCCCCAGCTTCCCCATTTGCTTGGCTCGCCCATGGAGGCAAAAACCGCGTACAGATCGCCGCCGGCCGCCCACCAGTTCTGGATATGCCGAATGTAGAGCTCCCCCATACGGGGATCCCTGTTGGCGGCGATAAACAGATCCGTCAGCTTTTCGTTGTTTTCGGCGCCGCCGAAACCGACGAGGTGCTGGCCCCCTTCATAGGCATAAAGTTTCACGCCATGCTCTCGCGCGATTTCCGCCTGAGTTTCGATGGATCTCTTGTTTTCCGTCTCGATTTCCTTTGCCAACTCGAAGAAGATCCGGCTGAGCGGCCAGGTGGAGACTTCGTCCGCCCGCTCCGGCGCTCCAAGTCCGCCGCCGAAATAGGGGGCGATGGCCAGCACATCCGCGTGTCTCTCCACCCCTTTCCAGGACATGATGGTCGTGCTCGTCCAATCGTTCGCCGCCTGGGCGCAATAAACGCCGATGATCCGATGCCTGTCGGCACCGAACACATCTTCCCATCTCGAGATGATCTGCGTCGCGCGATGGGCATAATATCGAAGCTGTGCTTGGTAGCCGTCGTTCGAAAAGCCGAGCGCCCGCCCTTGTTTTCCCGCATAGTCCGCCTGATCGAACATCGTATTCCAGACCTCATTGGAATATTCGACATGCACGTTCAAACTAGGATCGAGATCCTTGCGGACCTGCTCGGCGAAGCGCTGAACATAATCGTCATCGGCAAGATGCGGCATGTTGAACCAGGGATCGATTTTCACCTCATTACAGAGTTCGATCATGTATTCGAGCGGAACCCCGAGATCAGAGCGACCGAATTGTCCGGGTCGCGGCCTGTCGTTCCAGCTCCGCACCTTGGAATTGTTGGTGCCCATCCAGTCCATGAAGCGCAGGGCGGACATGCCCTTGAGCCTCTGCAGAAACGGCTCTCTGAACCTGCTTTTCGGTATCGGGCCGCGCTCGTAGACCCTAATGTTGCGAATCGGATCCGCAGGGTCGGTTTCCAATATACGGCCGGTAAAGGCGTCCGGCTTCCTCAGATTCCTGACATCGTCGCGTCCGGGAAACCGGGCCTCGAGTTCGCCGCCGCCGATATAGGTCATTCGGCCCTTCCCGTCATAGTGAACCGAAAGCTCGACAGGCAGGTTGTTGCGATGCTCGGTGAATATCAGAAAACTGTCCATCACCGATCCGTTGGGAACCCGGGTAGGGTATCCGTCTTCCGTCATCGGAGGCAGCGGCGTGTCCCAGGTGAAGGGCGCGTCCTTGATCTGGACCCGCCAGCGCGCCGCATTGTGGGCAAGATTGGAAAAGGGCTGTTCCGCGGCCCAATAGGACATGCCGCTTATATTCAGGGCCAAGCGGCCGGATGATGGAGCGGCCGCAAGTGCCGGACCGCTGCTCGAACTGCCGAGAAAGGGCGTGATGGCGGCACTCGACAACAATTGCAGCAGCGTGCGACGGTTCACCTGGCTCTCCTTGAAAGCGGACCTGCTGCTGTCTCGGCTTGAAACTTGCGGCCATCGCATCGAAAGCCATACGCGCATCGCCGGCAAGCAGCCCAAAAGGCGGCGCCGGACCCTTCAATCGGATACGCGTCTATATCTTTTGCATAGGCCGAGGCGAGTGGTATCGAGAGTTCGACCCGACCATCGAACGACTGCAAGCTGCAGCTTATTCATTGGCGGGCGAAGTAGAAAATGGCGGAGAGGGTGGGACTCTCCGCCAATTAAGCCCGCGATACCTGAGAAACAAGGGTTTCTCGTAAGCCTCTGCTCCCGTTCGGCAAATTACGATACCAGCAGGTGTACCACACGCGATACCCGGATCTCAAGGACCTCCTTTTTCGACGTCGTGATGAGGCCCTAAACTTCCCAATCGGGTGATTTAGGAGCCCGTTGCTGTCTGCTTCCCGATCGGTAAGGATCACGTTGATCTGGGAGAAATCTTCCTGTACGGTAAGCCAGTTCAGGAGACGCTCGATGTTCAGGTCTGCACGCGATTTCGGCACCGCTGTCAGAGAAAGACGCAAGGCGCTTGGCTGGACGCAGACCGAGCTGGCCGCCCGGTCCGGCACGGGTGAGCGTTTCATCGTCGAGCTCGAATCTGGCAAGCCAAGCTGCCAGCTTGAAAAGTCCCTGATCGTGGCGCGGACAGTCGGCATTGAGATCGGCGATCTGAGGACGGTCCGAACCGCGCCGCCCTCGCCTGATGACGACCTAGGCTTCCTGCCGACCTTCGGTGACGGTCGATAACGACGATCTTCTATGAAACCTTCCCCGTCGCACACCTGACCTTCGACAGCGAGTGGCGAATGGGTTATGACCGGAGCTGGGAAGCGTGCCGCTCAGCCTTCCCGGTATCGCTCACCATGCCGCTCCGTTCAGGCCCAGTCGCTGCCGACAGGCTGCTGCCCTGGCTCGCCAACCTGCTCCCGGAAACGCACCTCGCCGAAATCGGCCAGCGGCTGAAGGTCTCGCCTCAGGACATCGTTGGCCTGCTCGGCCACATCGGGCGTGATACCGCCGGCGCGTTGTCGATTGGCGAGCCGCGGAGGACGGGGGTACATCTGCAGCCCGTGCCGGATGCGGTAGCGCTTGAACGCATCCTGGACGAGCTTCCCGCAAAACCCTTCCTCGTTGGAGAACGCGGCGTCTCCATGTCGCTTGCTGGCGTTCAGGAGAAACTGCCGGTTTTCGTCGATGAGGACGGCGCGATTTCCATTCCAGTTGATGGAACACCTTCCACACACATTCTGAAGCCGGATACGAAACGGCTTGCGGGCATTGTCGAGAACGAAGCCTTCTGTCTTGCCCTCGCGCGCGCATGTGACTGGAGGCCGCCGAAGCGACGATTGGTGTCGCCGGCAAACGGGGCTATCTGCTGGTGAAGCGATACGACCGCTTCACGGATCCGCATGGCGGTATCCGCCGGCTGCATCAGGAAGATCTTTGCCAGCTAACAGGACACTTCCCATCACAGAAATATGAGCGCTCTTCCACAGGACGCGACGCTGAAAATGATGTTCGACGTCCTCAGCGATTTGGTCTCGCCCGCCGAGCGCTTGACGCTTCTTGATGCGGTGATCTTCAACGTGCTGATCTGCAATTCGGATTCGCATGCCAAAAACTATTCGGTCCTGATTGGTGCCGCCGGATCCGCAAAGATGGCACCGCTCTATGACTTGATGTGTGCGGCTGCGTACCGCCAGGTCGATCAGAGTCTTCCGCAAGGGATAGCCGGCAGGTTCAACGCTCCAGATTCACGGCGAGCGGAATGGCAAGCGCTAGCCGACGAACTCAGATTGAGCAGCGCATCGACGGCGAGGCGCGCTTTGGAAATGGCGGAGCGTGTTAGCGCCGCGTGCGATGAGGTGGCGCCCCAAGTCGAGGCTCTAGCTGGCGATCCGACAAGAGTCCTGGAAAAGATTATCCACTCCATCCGAAAGCGGTGTCGGCGTATTCAGATGCAATCTTTCGTGGGTGAAGAGCCGAACTAGGAGGGAAATTATTTCCGCTTTGCGCCCTCAATTCCACGGTTCACCGATTGTGCGGTCGCTCCCAAAACCTGCCGTTTTTTCATCTCCCGATGCTGCGTGGCTTCGACCCACTTTGGCACAAACCCGTCATTTCAGCCCGGATCTCTTCATGTAGGCTTTCCAACAGAGAGCAGAGATTCATCGCTCACCCCATTGGCATCCCAGCACGACAGAATGGCCGAAAGCAGACAGGCAGTATTGGAGAAGGCCGGTGCAAGAAGCGGGCACGCTGCCGCTATCCTAGACGGGCGCAAACTCGATCATGACGCTGCCGGGCTTGCACAAAGTCAGGCGCGCGTCCGCGACCTGGCTCGGCGTCCGCACACACCGTTTCGCAATTCCCGACTGATCAGACGAGCTGATGGCCGGGGACGGCCTGTGTTGATGAGGCCGCGCCCCTCGACGCCCTGAAATCGCAAGGGACGTGAACGCGGGGGCGATATGAGATTATTGTCTTCGTGACGGCGACCAGAATTTAGCTAGGGATCGATCCAGCCGTTTAGCTGCGGGTCTGGCTGCTTCATCGCTTGTTCAATAGCCTCGCGCTCGGCAAATATTGCTGCGCGCCGCTCGCGTAGCAGGGTGACGAGCTCGGCCGTATCGACCGTTGCGCGCTCGAGCCACCTGAGCAGGCGATCACAGGTGCCGAACAGCAGCGGCGGGCGCTCATGAACCAAGAATGCCAGCACGTTGACCGCGTTGTCCTGCATCTCGCGGGCGTCGACATCGTCGGGCGGATCGAAGGCGATCTTGGCCATCTCCAAGGGCAAAAAATCATTCTGAAGTCGGTCCAGCATGCCTCGGAGATCGCCGTCCTCGCTCAGCCAATCTCTCAGATCGGAAATGTCGTCGAGGATCGCAGGCGACGCATCGGCCATCCGGTCGAGCCACCGGCCATATTCGTCCGAGTCGGCGGCGAGGCGGAGCAGCGTTGCCCAGGCCTCCGGCATGAAATTGCCAGTGCATCCTACCTTGAGCCTTAGCAGAATGCCCAGCGCGCGTTCAGCGTTCGTCGCGCCAAGGTCGCCGACGATGCGCGCCACACGCTTGCCGTCGCCGTTATAAGTGATGTGATCCCACGCGAGCTCGAATAGCGGGTGATCAGGCCGGCGCGCGATGATCTCGACAACCGGTTCCCAGACGGCCTCGCCGCTGTGATGCGTGCCGAGCCACCACAAGGGCTGAGGCTGACCGCAGTAGACATGAATTGCAGCATCAACCAGCGAGGGTGGCGCCATGTCGATCAATCGCGTGGGCGGCTGTGAAAGATCGATTCCCTCCGGGAGCAGCGTCACGACGACCGCGTCGGGAATTTCCGAGCGCGTCAGGGTAACGGCCTGGAGCCAGCTATCATCCGAGCGGCCGCTTTTCAGACGATCAAAGACCGCAGCGCGTTCGTCGTCACGCAGCAGCGACCAATGGTCGATGAGGTCGGCTATGAAGGTTATCTTTGCGCCGGTTCCCGTGAAGTCGAGCAAGCGCGTGACCCGGTTTTCACGGCGTTCCGGCTCCGCCGCTGTCGCCCGCAGCAGGATCTCCGCGACACCGAGCGAGAATTCGCTCGGCAAGCGCCCGGCACGCTCGTTGCGCTCCAGCCAGTCGATCCAACCGTCGCAGAGAGCGACGAGCGATGACGGCGACAGCGCGCCGAGGGCGCTGCGTGCGACGGCAAATAGTCTGGCGTCGATGAACGCAGCGTTGTGCGGCAGGGCCGCCATTACGATGGGCATGAGCCGCTCGAAGATCGGCCAGGGCGGGTGCTCACTGGTATGTTCTTCGCGATCGAAGACGACGAGAAAGTCGAGCATCGCGGCCGCGGCTGCGACGTTGTGTGCGAGATCCGCGAGACCGTCGAGGTACCGCGCCCGCCGATCGGCTGAGCTAGCTTCCCAGCCCAGTACGGTGCCCTTCAGCGCGGCAAGCGCCCCGCTTGGATGATCGTCGGCGAAGATTCTGTCGAGTATCTCGTCGTCACCTGTTCGTGGTCGGCTCAACCAGAGTTTTGTCGCCTCGGCCCGCAACGCCGCCTCATCGTAGCTAAGCAGGCGCCCCGCCATTGTGAGGGTCATGGCCTCGGGAGAGGTGGCCAGGAAGCGCAGGGCGGCGGCGGCGCGCTCCGGGCCGACCAAGCCCTCGGGCGCGTCGAGTAGGGCCAGCTCGACCGCGACCTCGCGGCGGCGGACGATCCGGAAGGCGCGTTCGAAATAGTCGGTCCCGAGCTGCTCGCCATAGGGTAGATGCGCCTCGCCCTCGCTCCATTCGAGGTCGTCGAGCGTCACCGACGTGACCGAACTAATCCATCTCGGTAGCTCTCGCTGGGTTTCGGCGGGTAGATCGGACAGACGGTTGACAAGGAAGCCGAAGCAGAGATCGCGCGTTGCTGGGAAGAACGAGCGCAGCCCCTCGATGGCCTGCTCAACGAGGGACGCGCGCGCGGTCGGACGCGCTTGGAGCCGGTCGAAGATCCAGTCGAGATTGCGCGCCGTGGCGCGCGAAGTCTGTGGCGACAGGCAGAACAGCCCGCGTTGTAACGCGTGACCGATGGCTTGCGCGGCGTGATGGGTCGGCGCCTTAAGCAGCGTCTCGGCCGCGGCGCGGTAGAAGGGATGCGCGAAGCCGACAGTCGGCTGAGCGTCGATCGTGACAAGCCGTCGTCGTTCGAGGGCGTCGAGTCCCGTCTGTTCGGCGAGGGTAAGCTCGGGAGGCTCGTCATAAGCAGGAGGGGTCGCCGGCGGGATCGACGGGCCGCCGATCGTAATCATCGTGCCCAGTGCCGCGCGCTTGCCTGGCAGGCCCGCGCCGCCGCTGCCGCGCACATAGGCCAGGTCGACAAGCCTGATTGGCTCGCGTGGCGCGGTCGCCACCGCGAGGCTCACCGCGAGATCTTCCAGCCCGTCGGCAGCGAGTGTCCTGCCGAGCTGGGCGGCGTCTTCGCGAGCTAGCCGGGCGACATCGGCGATCGACGCAGACGCGAGGAGACGATCGGCGTTGGCGGCAAGGTGCTCGAGACAGCCGGGCTCCAGCACCAATTCGCCGGTGACGAGCGCGCCGGTCACACGCGCGGCAAGCGCGTCGTCAATCGCGAAGGTCGCCACCAGCGCCTTCCAAAGACTAGCCAGAAACGCCGCTTCGAGGTCGCCGATGTCGCGCCAGCGCCGTTGCGCCGTGATGGTCTGGGCGAGCGATGCTGTTCGGCTGGTCGCGAGCAGCGGTTCAAGCCCTTGCGCGACGAGGAGCTTGCGCTGCGGGCGGGTGCGGTCAATCAGCTTGGAGAGGCGCGCCAGCGATCGGGTCGCCTGCGCCTCGACTTGCGAACCCCCGAGGGGGTCATCAAGAAGCGCAAGCCGCGGCGCTGCTCCCGGTTGGAGCAGGAAGCGCTCCGCCGATTCCACGTCGACGAATTCCTGCACGTCGTAGCCGTGCGGGATGAATTCCGCCGCGACATAGCGGGCCGTGTAGCTCTTGCCGACCCTGGGCGTCCCGGACAACAAGAGGACGTTGTCCCGCGAGAGAGCGTCGACGAGAGCGGCTTCGTCGCCCCTAGGAAGATAATCGGTCGGGCGGATTGACGGTGGTGAGGCCCGCGCGAGGATGCTCCGCAGCAGGGGGAAGGCGTCCGTCTTGTTCGTCTTGGCCTCGCCGATTGCGGCGCGTAGCTCGAGCAGGACCGCCGCTGTGCGGTCACTGGGGATCCCGTGGTCGCGCCTGAGGCGCTCCGCGCAACGCGTCTCTAGCCCGTCCTCGTCCGTCTGGTCGAAGATAAGGGTTCGGCGGAGGGCCTCACGGATGGCTGCGAGGTCTGCCGATGCGGCGAACGCCGCGTTGTGCGCTTGTCGTTTGGCGTAAAGCGCGCCGCCGTCGCTGCCCGCCACTTCTGCGATGGCGAAGGCGGCGAGCAGCTCTGCGGCGTCTGTGGCTTTGATGCGCGACACGGTGTGCTGCTCGCCATGCCAGGTGCTTGAACCGCGATAGACAGCGCTCGCATCATCGGCGCGGCCGGTCATCACCAGGAGGGCGAGACGATCAGAATTGCTGAACACACGCTCGAGGAGCGTCGGCGCAGTGCGCCGCGGCGGTGCATGGGCGAGGCATGCGGCGACGTCGGCGAGCGCAACCGTGCCCGCTGCGCCTTTCACCTGGATCTCGCAGTGGACCGGCCGGCCATAAGCGGTGAACCTTAGTTCGGCATCCTCGCCGCCGTCAGGCTCGACCAGCAGTGTGGCATCGTCGTGCCCGCAGAACCGCAGCATGATCTCGATGCAGACCAGGTCTTGAAACGCGAATTTCTGCGGCGCGGTGATCGCTATCGACATAGAGTCGTTATCCGGCCGACTTCGTGACGCGCTCGAACTGACCGTATGCGGGAATCGGCAGTTCAATGCACCCAACGAGATCGGCTAGAACTCTCCAATCAAACGGGGTTGCAGGGATAGGCGTTTCTGATCTCAGCATTGAAAAATTGTCCGATAGAAGAGGCTTCCACCAGCCGCTCGTAAATGAACTGAGGGACGTTGTAATATTCGTACACCTTGCCGGTAGCGACGAACTCCACCTCAAGTGTCTCCGAACCTGGGTCATAGCCCACCGAAGCCAAACTCGACGAGCTCACTGGCTGTCGTTCCATTCATTCCTCCGTCCATCGTGGGTTCTGTGATCGCCACGCAGCCGTGACGTTCACGTAATTCTCGTTGCCGCGTTCCTTACTCCAGTTGTGTGCAACGCGCGGATCCTCGCTAGTAGGCCGCTTGCCTTCCTCGGGGAGCGTAATCCTGCATCGCACAGGCAGCTTTGCAGCCTCGCCGGTGATTACAGCTTCGCCCGTACGAAGCACAGGCAAGCTGTCCACAATGCCGCTCAGGCTGTCAGGCAGGGCGGCCTGAACCTTGCTGCGGTCCGACGAGTTGGAGAGGCGCAGCGAGAAGAACGTACCGCACTGGGAGAGAATGGTCTCGTCGATCTCGGACGGGCGTTGGCTCACGATCATCGCGCCGAGGCCGAACTTGCGGCCCTCCTTAACAATGCGCTGGACGGCATCCCGCGCAAGGTTGGCGTCGTCCCGGCCCAGGTAGCGATGTGCCTCCTCCATAACCACGAGTAGGGGGCGTGCCCGCCCGCCCTCAGGCATCTCGCGGCTCCAGAAGAGGGCCTCGTAAATGATGTTCAGGATGCCTCCAATCAGTCGCATAAGGGTCGAGCTTGGCACGCCCGACAAATCCAGCACCGTGATCGGTCTGTCGTGCCCGAGCCAGCTCTCGAGCAGTTGGGGCAGGTCGTTCTGCGGAGCCCCGTCGAGGCTCGGTTCCCAAGGCCCAGGGTGGAGCATGAAGTCGTACTGTCGATCCAGTAGCCGTGACCGGAGCTGTTCGAGTTGTCGCCGGATTGACAGCACGTTTGTCTTGTTTGCGAACGGCGGCGTATTGCCTTGACCAGGCAGTGGATAGGTAGGCGCCGTAAGTGTTTCGGCATCGCCCGGAGCGGTCTGAGCCGAGTTCTGCTGAGTGTTCTCCATCCACGTCTTAATTTCTGGGTCGATCAGGTGGAACCAAAGCGATTTCAGGCTAAATGGCAGAGGGCTGTCGGCGGTCAGCGAGTTAGCATCGACACCAGGGTAGTCCATTTGGGCCGAGACTGCTGTTTTTGCTCTAAGAATGCGGTCTTGAATCGCCGTTAGTGCCTTCTCCTCGGTCTTGCCGAGCAGGAAGGTCAGCAGGTCATCGAGATTGAGTGCCCAATAGGGAACGTAGAGGCGCTCCTCATTCTCTAGCGGGTTAACGCGGAAGACTTTGGCGACCTCGCCAAGCGCGCGGCCGTACTCGCCGTGGATGTCCATCAGCAGCACCCGCGCGTTCGAAAAGCCCGAGTGGTCACCCTGGCCGACCGAAAGTGAGCGTAGCAGGCTTGTGACCGTTGTCGACTTGCCAGCGCCTGTCGACCCCAACACCGCGGAGTGGCGGGTCACGAGCTTGTCCAGATCGACACGGACGGGGATGCTCTCAGCTCCCGACAATCTGCCGATGGTCACCTGACCCGTGTCGGCGGTGCCGTAGATGCGGGCGAGATCCTCCTCGACTACGAGGTGCACCTGGTCGTTGATTGCGGGATACTGGCTGATCCCGCGCTCGAATGTCGCCTCCAAGACCTCGCCAACGAGTTGCACCTTAATCCAGCGGTCCCCTCTGGCTCCGCTGTCGACCAGTGTCTCAGGCGTGGCCGTAGCACCGACATCAGAGATGATACCGTACAGGTCGTGATAGCCCTGCGGGATACGGACGAAACTGCCGACCTGGCCGATGCGGTAACTGCGGCCGCCAATTATAGCGATACCTGAGGCGGTTCCCTCGAACTGTCGCACGTTGATTGTCGCGCCTGCAACGGCTCCTACGTGGCCGAGAAGAGTTGGTGCACTCATCACGCCACCGTGGAGGCGGGCGCGGCCGCCGCAGGGGGGGCGGCCGGTGTAACGAAGACCTGTGTGGAACGTGACGCGGAGAAGAATCTCGCGAACGGCTCGATCGCTCCGAGCGTGAACTCATGCGGGCCGCCCCCTAGCGGTTCCGACCAGTACGAGGACCGGATTGGTCCCCAGTCCTTTGAGGGTAGCTCCGAAGGAACACGCCACGGGCCCTCTGAACCATTCACCAACGCCGCGTCACGCGCATAGACGCTGAAGTTGGGCAGTCGGCGACCGAGCTCTCGAGCGCAGGTCTCGTTGGCAAGCTTCTGGAACTGGAACGCGAACATGCTTGCGGATGGGTTTGCCGCGAGCCCCTCATCGATACGCGCCGAGATATGAGCGTCGGCGAACGAGAATCCGATCGAGATCAGCAGCGTGTCCGGCGTGGCGAGGAAGGCGCGCAGCCTGTCGAGGAGTGCTGCGTAAGGTGCCTTTTGGGTCTGCTCATACTTGAGGTGCTCGGGGAAAACGAGATGCCGCGCGTTGTCCTTCCCGGAGCGGATCACCTCGTCCTTGCTGTTAGAGCACCACCCCAGCGACCCGTGCAGCTTCCAGAGACGCGTCCATCTTGCAGGAAGGTCGTTGTTGGAGACCGTGACCGGGTCGAAGAAGGGTTCACGACCGCCCGTGAAGCCGTCGAAGTACGGCGCGCGCACGCGCTCGAACGCTTCCTCGAGCAGCAGATCGTAGTTCGTCGTGAAGATCTCAATAGGATGATCACGACCGGCGCCGGTGATCCATGTCACGATGTCGCTGTAGGCGGAGCCGCTCGCCGGCAATGTTACTGTGACGACCTTGCCGATCTCCTCGCACACGCGCTCGCCAAACTGTGCATATCCCGGTCCGTCCAACTCATGGATCTTGGCCGGCCCTATCACCTTCGCAAGCGACCTAATCCTGGACAGGAGAGACTCGATGTCGTTTTTGGGCGCGAGCTCCTTCATCAGCTCTGCGATCTGCTTCCCAAAATCTTTCTCGAGTTCATCAAGGACAAGTTTGGTCAAACCGGCGACTGCCGGGATCAGAGGATAGGTTCCATCCGCTTTCTTCATTCCTGCCGAAGCGCCGGCGCCCAGCAGCAGTCCGATCCTCTTCCGGCCTCCGGCGATAATCGTGCGGAGTGCCGTCATGTATTGATCTGGATTGTGTACGATCTCGCTTGGCATAGTACCTCATAACGACTACGGCACCTTCTTACTCTCAACGATAAATTGATTCTTTAAAAAATCACACCACACCACGCTGAACGAGCACAATTTACTCAGATTGTGGCTCGACCAGCAATTTCTGAATGCCTGAAGGCAGAGAGACAGCCCGCTTGAAGGCCAGCGCTAGGAGTGATTATCGCGTTCGCTAGAGCAATAAGAGCGCTAAAAGCAGCCGGTCAACTTGCGGCCCAAAGCTGTCGGCAGTCAGAGCAAGGCTGAGTAACTCGATCATGCTCCCAGCGTTACTGCAGAATAGGCCAACGACCCAACAACTTCCGGCCACACCGACCCTCGGATATCGGGCTTGGCGGACTTTGTCGGAATCATCGCCGCGACCGGTTTTGACGCTACGCAATCGGGAAGCTTCGTGTTTCCGCCGGTTGCTCCACCACGCCATGGGTTCATCAAAAAACGGTCGAAGTTCCCATCTCAGCCGGATGAGACTTCAGGGGCACACCATCAGCCAACGGGACAGCAGTGGCGGTAATAATTTCCGCATTAGCACCTCATCAGTGCGAGGATCCAGCGATAGACGCCGGGCGGCTCAGCAGACATGGTCGATCCGGGGAAAGGCGTGGCGGCCGTGGAGTTTGCCGGCATGGACCAGATAAACGTAAATTCGCTACTCCGCGGGTTTGATCACGTTGCAATCATTCATGGAATCGTTATCGCTATGATACGCATAAGGTTTCGTTCTAGTTTGGCGGGAATTTGGGGGGGCAAATGTTCGAGACGTTGCTTCAAGCCGGTATTGCAACGCGCGATCTGGTCCTCGAACTAGCATCCCTGCTAAAGGAACCACCCGCGCCGGGATTGTTCAGCCTTTGTCTTGTGTTGCTTCTGCTTCTGCTGATTCTGGCGTTTGTCTCGACTGTGCGGAGCCGCGCGAAGGTGCTCAGGTCGGCCATCAATCTCGTCCAAAAGACAAATGGCGCCAGCGGCTTGCAAGAGAGTTTCGAAGATATTCAGAACCGACTAGCAAAGCAGGGCGGACGAGCCGCACGTCATCTAACAGACACCTGGAAGGAGTTTCGCGAGACAACGATTGAACCGCGGCCGGGGGCGGCGCTTGGTGTGCGCAATTCGATCAGGCCGTCGGTGTTTTTCAATCTTGAGGATATGGGTTTCAGCGTTTCCGGCTGGCGGTTCGTGCCGGGGTTTCTCGTGTCGATCGGGCTTGCCGCGACGTTTCTCGGTCTGATCGCCGCGCTCCAGCAGACGGGCGAGAGCCTCAAGGGCGGTGGTGATCAGGCTCAGGTCCGCGAGGCGCTCACGCAGTTGCTCTCGGTTGCCTCCGCAAAGTTCATCATGTCGCTGACGGGGCTGTTGTGTTCGATCGTTTTCACGGCCTTCCTGCGCGTGGGCAGCCAACGGCTGGAAAGCGCCATGCGAAAGCTCACGCATGAGATCGAAATTCGCATGAATTTCATCAGTCTCGAAGATCTTGCGGAGCGTCAGTTGGAGGCGATCGTCGAGCAGCGCGATCACATGCAGAAACTCAACCACGATCTTATCGCCGCCATCTCCAAGCCGCTCGAGAACGCGCTGGCCGCCAGCAATACCCATGTAGGGACGATGATCGACGATATCTCGCGCTCGCTTTCCACCGGGCTTGCTGCGGCGATGGACAAGGCGAGCGAGCGTTTGGAAAATGCGTCCGAAACGCTCAATGGCCTAGCAACAAAGATCAGTGGAGCTGCAGAGCAGTTTACCGCGGCCGCCGAGCGGACGGCAGTCGGTCTTGACGGTGCCGCACGCAGACTTGAACTCGTGACCGATAATCTTTCTCGGGCCGGAAGCGGCCTTGCGGATGCGACCGAGCCGATGGTCGAAGCTATCAACGGAACAGCCGCGACGACCAGGCAAATTGCCGATGCCAGCGTCGAAATGGTGCAGTCGGCTCGGAGAGCTCTGGATTCCGAGCGCGGTGTGGTCGTGGTCGCGGCAGAATCCATTCGTGAGCAGATCAAGAGTTTCGAAGCCCGCGCGGCATCCTATGACGGGCAACTGGAAAAGGCTTTCAAGACCTTTTCAACCGAAATCGGCAGGTCGGTTTCGGAAGTCGAAAACCACGCGAATGCGGTTCATCAGCAGTATGCCGACGCTCTGGGCACTCTGCAGGCCGTTATCGAAAACGCGAAAGCCTTCAGGCCCGAAAGCGAGAGGCCGGCGGAATGAGAGGGGCGGGCGGCACGCGCCCTCAGGAGGAAGAGGAGGAGTCCGTCTTCATCTCGATGGCCGATATGACGATCAGCTTTCTCTTCGTCATCATGATCCTGCTTGCGTTTTTTGCGAGCCAGTTCACGGACCCTGATACGGTGCCGCGTTCGCAGTACGACGAACTTCTCAAGCAAGAGAATGTCATGGAAAAGGAGTTGCGCCAGGTCCAGACGATCGTTGAGTCATCCGATCTTAAGGTCTCCGACGACGTGCAGGCCATGAAGGACGAGCTCGAGGACCTGCGGCGGCGGCTCGCTGTACCAGACGCCCCCAACCAGATGGAAGTGTACAACAACAGGGTTTCCGAGACCCGCAGAGCTCTTTTGACCAGCCTCAAGAAACAGATCGACGACGAGATCAGAGGCGTCAATGTCAGCATCAGCGCGAACTTCGAGTCGCTGCAGTTTTCGGGCGACGGTCTGTTCGAAACGAATGTCGATGTGCCAACCGTGGCCGGATCGCTGCGTGTCAGTAAGATCGCGGAAATTCTTGATCGGAATCTCGGATGTTACTCGCTCGGCCCGCGCAAGAGATTCAGCCCGGACTGCAATCCCGGATATGCTGTAATCGACTCCCTGCAGGTGGAAGGCCATACCGATGACCGCGGCGCCGATATTCTGAACATGAGGCTCAGCGCAAACCGCGCCTCGTCGGTATATTCGCTGATGACCTCGCAGCGGCCCGATCTCGTCAAATTCACCAATAGAACCGCGCAGCCTGTTCTTTCGGTGGCGGGTTTCGGCAAGGGGCGGCCCATTCAATCCAACACGACCGATACCGGCAAGGATGCCAATCGCCGGATTGATCTCCGTTTCATCATGGCCGTGCCTGCGAAAGAGGCAGATATATCGGCGATCAAGAACGCCCTGACCGAGGTGCCCCGATGAGCCTCATCGAAACAATTCGGGCATCCCGTATCGCTCGGCGCCAGGAGCTTGCTGCTCCCATAGAGCTGACGCAGGCAGCGGCAAACGTGAAGAGGACGTTTCCCGCTGTCGTCAATGCGACGCCTGTGTCCGTCGGCGAGGCCATTCAGCGGCTCGATATCGCCCTGCGGAAATGGGACTGGGAGGGCGTGACCGTCGGCAACATCTCGCTTGCCGCCCGAGCCTTTCTGGAGAGGGACAAGATACCGCATGCCGTCAGCGATTTCTTAAAGAGGGAGCTTGAGGCGACAACCAGCTCCATTCTTCTCGATGCGGTCGGCGAAGCGTATTTCTCTGGCTGGACCAGACACAGTGAGAGGACCCGCTGGCTGGCGTCGATTCTGCAGGCACGGGCGTCCCATCTGTCCTTCCGCTGGAAGCAGTTGTTCGTTGCCGTTCCGGAACTGCTGGATATCGACGAAGCGCCTCTACGGCTCGCCGAGAAGATGCTCGTTCAGGCCGATCCATTCCAGTGGCTACTCGATGCAGGCCTTGCCTCTCCGCATGCTGGGCAGCTTTCCACGGAAGCTTACCTGGCTTGGCTCAAACTGCTGCCTCCCGTCGTAACGAAGCAGCATGTCGAGCGTATATTCGGCTGGATAAGGCCGCGGGGACACCAGCCTGTTTCCACCACCCTCGCTGCGAGGGCTGTGGAGAAACTTCTGGAGCCCTGGCGTGCCGATATGCCCGCTCCAGAATTTCGCACATTTCTGACTGACCGGATTATAGAGGCCTTCGGTGATCCGCGTTACGAAAGTAAAGCTGAATCAAAAGCGTTTTGGCCTCTTGTCGCTCTGGATCGCCGTACCGTTCTGCTCAGATGGCTTGCGGGGCAGAGTATAGATGCCTTGCTCGACATAATCATGAAGGCCACCGGCAACCATATGTGGCCTCCGCGACACCATTTCTGGAAGGGCTTGTATGATCGAGGGCTGGTCACCGAGGCTTGGATAGCCCTGTCTACGCCCGCGATGGATATTGCGGGAAATATATTCAGCGAGGGCGGAGGTAAGGTCGGTCAGGCGGCCGCGCTACAAACCGCCACCGGCAACAAGAAGGAAACCTGCCTGCTGATCATGAAAGTGGGTCGCTACACCGTCGTGGAGGGATCTCACGACTACCGGGTTCACCTCTTTTTAAACACCGATCGCCGCGCGCCCGCTCTGTATCAGAACGAATATAATGCAGAAAAGATCATGCTGCCTCAGAACGATAGGATGGCCCGTATTCATGATATCCACGGCGGCTGGCAGAGCTGGGTCGAGGAGCGGGTTCTTCGATGAAGTTCGATTTTCGATTTGATCCAGACGCAGCGATTCTCACGATCCAACCAGAGAAAAAGGGCTGGCTCTCCGGCTTCAGGAAAAAGGTTCTGCCCGATCTTTCGAAGCTTCCGCGGGAGGAAATGGACACGGCGCTGGCACTGTCGCGCCTGAGGCAGCTCGACCCGCAAAACGCCCTGCACTCGGTCGAGCCCGATATGGTCGTCATTCGCCACCCGCTTGTCGCGAAGCTTGATGTACGGGCGGCC
Source organism: Neorhizobium huautlense (assembly GCF_002968575.1). GTDB lineage: Bacteria > Pseudomonadota > Alphaproteobacteria > Rhizobiales > Rhizobiaceae > Neorhizobium > Neorhizobium huautlense. The sequence goes on from NZ_PVBM01000008.1 coordinate 93,405, forward strand.
GCATCTATGGGCCTACCTCCTCTGCTCCACGATGTCACCTTTCGGGCGCGGCTCGTCGGGACCGTGGGCAGTTCCGATTTCCGGATCGAATGGTGGTGGGAGCGCGCGGGAAGGCGCGTTGTTTTGCCGTTGACAGGCGCCTTTCTGGGGCCGCCTTCCAATGTCATGCGGATCCCCGAGCCGGTCTATCTTGCGATCGCCGAAGCGGCAAAGCTCGGCAAGAGCGGGACACTAACCGACCACTGGCTCGCGCTTGGCCGGTTCCGGCGGCTTTTCGACAGCGACGGCGAGGAAGACCAGGCATCGCTCGAAGGTTTTCTGCGCGATGTCTCTGTCGTCACTTGTGGGTCTGTCGGCATTGGGTTCGACCCGGAGGATGACACAAAATTTTTCCCGCTTCCGTTTGCCGACCATCGGAGGTCAGCGGATGGAGCGGTTGCGACCACATCCGCCCTACTCCACGGTCGCGAACTGGATGAATTCAAGACGGCAGCCTTGCGGCGCGGCGCACAGCCTGCCTTTCGTGTGGCGAACGGAAAATTTCTGATCGTCGATCGTTCCGCCGTGCCGGTGATCGGTACGATCGCAGCATATGCCGGCAAAAACGAAGAAGGCCGGCGCGCCTTTATTGCGGATGCGGGCCGGATTGTCGCCGAAGCGATCGAAATGGATCTCAGGCAGGAAGGGCGGCTCACGGCCCTGATGAGCCCGCAGGCGCGCACCGAAAGGATCGAGGAAGAGATCGCCCGCGCCTGGATCGAAACGGAAGAGTGGGTTTCGCGCGTCGTCGGGGTTGGAAAATGGCAGGTCACCACAATCGACACCATTCAGGGGTCGGGCACCCGGTGGCTGCAGGAGGGGATCGATACCGAGCTTGGTGAAAGACTCGCTCTTATTCCGGACGAAGAACTGGCGGATGTGATCGAGCGGTTACGCAACGCTCTTCGGAGCGGTCTTTCATCGATCGACCATGACGTGGGCGAAATTCCTGCGACCGTCGAAGTCATCGAGGCGCTGAGCAGGCGTCTGGCCGATATTCTCAGGCGCCAGCAACCGGAAGAGGCCGGGACATCGCTCGATGCCTATCTGCCAATCACCCATGACAATTTCTGGGAAGTCGATTTCAAAGCTGCTGTCCGGGGCAGGACGGGCGACTTCGATGATAACACGCCGGTTTTGGTCAGATCCGCCTTGCAAAACCACCAGTTGGCATCGCTGAATTGGCAAGTGCGTGCCTGGCAGGCGGGTATTCCGGGCATTCTCAACGCTGATGAACAGGGGCTCGGCAAAACGCTGCAGACGCTTTCCTTCATTACCTGGCTCAGGGAGGGAATGACAGACGGCAGCATTCCGAAAAAGCCCTTTCTGATCGTCGCTCCGACATCCCTGCTGCTGAACTGGGAGGCCGAGATCGAGCGGCATCTCGAACCGGGATGCCTGGGCAAACCTGTCCGCCTGTATGGAGAATATCTCGGCGCCTACAAAAAGCCAGGCGGCGGGCAGGATCTGCGTGACGGCGAGGCGAGGCTCGATATCGAGGCGATTGCCAATGCCGAAGGCGGATGCGCGGTCGTCATCACGACATATCAGACGCTTGCCAATTACGCGATCAGCCTGATGGACCTGGATTGCTCTCTTGCCGTGTTCGACGAGATACAATTCCTGAAGAACCCCGTGACGATGAGAGCCAAGGCTGCAAAGGCGGTCCGCGCTGATTTCCGGATCGGATTGACGGGAACGCCGATCGAGAATGCCACCAAGGATCTCTGGGCTCTTGTCGACCAGCTAGTTCCGGGCGCGCTCGGAGCACTCGCGCAGTTCCGTAGGGTGTTCGATACACCGACGGAAGCGAGCATGGGCGCACTCCATTCCGCACTGTTCAGAAGCCAGAACGACCACCCTCCGCTGGCATTGCGCCGGCTGAAAACGGATGCTGCACCGCATCTCCCGACAAAAGTTCGTATCCTGCACCCGCGCGAAATGCCCAGGGCGCAAATGCTGCGTTACGACGAGGTGCGAGCCAAGGGGGGCGGCATATTGGCACTGCTGCAGCACATGCGCCGGGTGTCGTTGCATCCGGGTTTGATTGAAGCTGAGACGACGGAAGATTTCAACCTGTCGTCGGCTAGGGTTAGTGCCGCCATCGATATCCTCAGACATATCAAATCGAAGAATGAACGCGCTCTGGTTTTCGTCGAAAATCGCGATGTCCAGACCTGGTTCGCTGAGGTCGTGCGGATAGAATTCGACCTCGAGCGCGTTATGATCATTAATGGCGACACGACCGTCGATGCCCGCAAAGACATTACCGACCGGTTTCAGAGGCACCTTGGGGATGATCGCGGCTTCGACGTCCTGATCCTTGGTCCGCGCGCGGCGGGAACAGGCTTGACGCTGACGGCCGCAAACCATGTGATCCATCTCAGCAGGTGGTGGAATCCTGCGGTTGAAGAGCAATGCAACGACCGCACACACCGCATCGGCCAAGAAAAGCCAGTCACGATTCATGTACCGCTTGCCGTTCATCCGGGCCTTGGCCGAGGTTCGTTTGACTGCCTGTTGCAGAGCTTGATGAAAAGAAAACGCTCTCTTGCCGATCGTATTCTCTGGCCGGGAGATGTGACGGACGGCGAAACGAAGATGCTCTACGACGCGGTTTTGGCGGCGGAGACGACATCCGACTTGAAGGCCATGAACGTTGATGAAATACTTGAGGGTCGCAGCGATCTCCAGTTTGAGAAACTGGCCGAAAACTCCATTCGTGTGAAGCCGACCAGAGGCGGTGCCTCCATCATCGTTTCGTCAGATGCCGCTGTACCAATGCCGATGTCGGGCGAAAATGAAGACGCGGCCGTCATTACGCTCAGCGAGCAATCACGAGTTCCGGCTGGCGTTATCGTGCCGCAGTCAAAATTGAAAACAGCGACCCTTTGGCCAGAATACATCTTGCCGGAATAGGAAATAATTTCCGCGCCCCAAGCCTACGATCTCCTAACGATCGTCTGCGTCTCGCGGTCATATCGGTACAGATGTAGCTGTCCGTCCTTGATGAGTCTGGCTGCCTGGGCAACATGGTCTGGCAGCACGTAGAACCACTCTCTCGGTCGTATCCTCTTGCCGAACCTGTCGACGATGAATAGCTCTCCGGGCCGCGCGGCGTCAAAGAACCGATGGAGCAAGTTCTCGACCTTGGAACGCGATAGATTCTGCAGTTCGTAGGTCGCAACAATCTCGACAGGTGCCAAAAGGAAGGTTGGATCGTTCCGCGCATCGGCCACGCGACGCCTGACGTCTTGTGAGGTTACGCCGATCTTGTAGAGGATGTCGCGCTGCGGTTTAATCGCCGGATCTTCGGAAAGGCTGCGCGCCACATAGATCGTGCCGGATAGCGAAACCTTGTCGGTCTCCCAGTCGGGATCGAGCGGACCGAGGCCTAGGCGCTGAATGACGCGAGCCGTCCTGTCGTCATTGAGGGACTTGCGGAACGATGACATCAGCGGGTCGCTCTCGGTACCATTCGAGAAAATCACCCGAAGGCGGTGGTCGCGCGCTCCACCCCGCTGCGTGCTTTCACTCTTTTCCGCGATGTATGCCAGGAGGCCGTTGCGGATGAAGAAGTCGCCTTCAACAGGTTCGATAACGGCCCATTTTTCAATGAGCGTGGCTTCGCGTGCACCGCTATCGAGAGCTTGCTGCATGGTCTCGAACAGGCCTGCAAATTGATCGAAATCCTTGCAGGGTATGAAGTCGGCGCGGTGATCGGGCAAATGACGTTCCGCAGCAGGCGTCACGTGTTTGAGCTGAACAAGGTCCGGCTGAACCTCCAGACCATCCTCGGCAAAGATGTCATCGAGCGAGTCCGGGATGTCGTCGTCTTCAACCTCATCCCGCCAGGAAACCTCGGCAACTTCCTCTTTCCGTGCCAGCAGTCCAAGCCTGTCCGCTTGCCGAAGCTCATCGCTGGGAGATTTGGCAAGGTTTTCCCATATGGTGCCAAGCCGCATCTCTTCGTGGTTGGATGCATTGGCATCCGGCACACGTCCGTGCTGCTCGAAAAAGCGCGTTACATCATTCAGAATCGAAACGCTATTGTTGCCTGAAGATGACGCTCTCGGTTTCAGCTTCACAGCAAGAAGGCCGAACTCGTCTGGCTCTGCAAAGATCTCTTCTAGTGTCGGGCGGGGCATCAGCTTGCCGCCTCCCGCATCGTCTGCGCCTTGCGGTTTTTGAGCCAGGCCAGCGCTTCTGCCATGCGCTTTTCGAGCGCATCGTCCGCATGCACATTCGGCTCGCGCCCCTCCTGCGCCCGGAACCGCTTGATCCGGGGCCACAGCGTCCGCGCTTCCTCTTCCGTCATCTGCACACGCATGGCCACCATGGCCGATTGTACCTGAGACAGAAGTGGCGCATCGAAACTGCGTGAGGCAACCTCGAAGCATTCCTGAAAGGCGTTGACGCTGTCGATCAGGTCAATATCCAGCTCACGCACATTGATGAAGCGGCGCACCATGGCGAGCAGCGTGTTGGGTGCCGCCCGCATATCGTCGTCTGCGTCGTTGCCATCCGCCTGCCCGGCGTCGCCGTCCGTTCGGCGCACTTCACCGCCTGCCTGATCGGCACCGATGAACGGTGCGCCCGCTTCCTGAAATCCACGTTCGGCTTCCTGGCGTGCCAGCGTCAGCAGGTTCATGCGCGCGGCAAGGTTCTGGCGAATGGCTTCGGTTTCGTCATCGTTGAGGTTCTCGTAGCGATGCTCGATAATGTCCGTCAGCAGCATCTGCGTTGCCACTTCCGGTGCCGTGTCGGGGGAAACGATGCGGACATCGACAGCCTGGCAGGCAGTTGCCATCAGGTCGGCCATATCGTTCTCGCAAATGTCCCGTGCTCGTTCGGTCGGCGGCTCCATCAGACCCTTGATGCCGATGGTGATCGTACCCTGGCCGTCATCGGTGATCGGTTCGCGGATGTCGCCATCTTCCCGGCGATAAAATTTGAAATTGGGCGCCAGCACCTGTTCCATCAACAAGGAGCCGGAAATGGCCTTCAGCATGTCGTTGACGGCATCCTTCACCGCTGCCGTTTCCACACCCGGTTCCGCGACCAGATTGGTGAAGATGGCTTTCGGCTTGCCCGGCGCATCGCGCGTGGCGCGGCCAATGATCTGCACAATTTCGGTCAGCGATGCCCGGTAGCCAATGGTCAGCGCGTGTTCGCACCACACCCAGTCAAAACCTTCCTTGGCCATGCCAAGCGCGATGATAATGTCCACCTTGGCGCGGTCAGCCTCGTCGTCGCGCTTGCCATTCAGTCCTTTGATCTCGCGGGAAAGAGCAGCCTTCACCCCCTCACGCTCCGGGCCATCATCCACCAGATCGGCCACCTTCAGCACCCGGCCATCTGCCGTGCGGATCAGATCGAAGCCGGTCACCTCTTCCACGCCGATATGCTCGCCGATGAGATCGAGAATGCGGCCTACCTCATCGTTCTTCTCGCCAAAGGCTTCCGCCGAGCCGCGATGGGGAATATGGATGATGGTCTTGAGCGTTGTGTCCAGCACATCGGGCAGGCCATTGATATACTGGCCGCGATAGAAGCTGTAATTGACGCCGAGCGCCTTCAGATACTCATAGCCTTCAAGCTGCTCATAATAGGAATACGTGATTGTCTTGAAGCGCGCCTCGTCTTCCGGGCGCAGCACGGGCACGGTATCGCCGCGAAAGTAGGAGCCGGTCATGGCCATCACATGGCATTGGCCGCGCGCCACAATCTGCCGCAGGATTTCGCCGAGACGGTTATTATCCGCCGCCGAAACATGGTGAAACTCGTCAATGGCGAGAAACACGTTGTCGAAAGCGGCGATCCCATGCGCCCGCTCCACCGCCTCGAAACCGAAGCGGAAGGTGGCATGGGTGCAGACCAGCACGCGGGCATCAGACTGCATGAACTCCGAAAACGCCTTCACCTTCTGCGCGGTCGAGCCATCTTCGGTGCCGGAAAGGCAGAGGTTCCAGCGGTCCTCCACCTGCCAATCGGCATCAAAGCCATAGCTTTTCAGATCGGTTGAGCGGAAGGAGCCGCCAATCGAGGTTTCCGGCACGCAGACAAGGGTTTTGGCAAGCCCCTGATGGTTCAGCTTGTCCAGCGCCACAAACATCAGCGCGCGGCTCTTGCCCGCAGCAGGCGGGGCTTTCAGTAGAATGAACTGGGCGCTGCGAGCGGCATAGGCACGGGCCTGCATGGGCCGCTGGCCCAGCGCATTGGTGGCCTTGGATTGTCCGGTGCCATTGTAGCGCACATTGACCATCTCAACCATTTTACTTCGCCCCCTGCTTCACCCGCGCCGCATACAGCTTGAACAGCTTTTCCAGCCGTTCCGTGTCGTTGCGAAAGGCGCGGCCAATATACATGCTCTCCAGCAACTCATCATTTTCCCGGTGCACGGCCCGCAGATCGTCCGGCATCTTGTCGGGGTCGTAGAGATCGGCAATGCTTTTGGGGTAATGCTGATAGCGCGTTTTCAGAATGCGCCGCGCAGACGCCGAAAGCTGCTCCAATTGGTCAGCGGTGAATTTCGGCACCGGAAAGGTGTTCCAGCCCAGCGTGTTGGAATAGCGGAAGTCGGATTTAAGCTTGCCGCAGACGGTGGCGATCCAGACGAGGTGCAGACGCGACGCGACCAGCGCGATGCACCAGTCGGGGGCGTCGTAGAGAACCTGATTTGCATTTGATGAGACTACTCCGGCGCTGACGCGTTCGACCGGCAGATATGGTCGGCGCTCCGACGTAACGCTGGGGATCAAAATTGATGACTGGATAGGATCGATCCGTATCTGGTCGAACTCGTATGGTCGATTGGCCATTTTCTGAGTTGGCTTCTTAGGGCTCGCCAACCGAAATTGTCTCACCATTTGAAAGCGCTCAGCGAATTGCGGGATTGCACTTGCTTCTGCAAATTCGTCTTCTTTGACCCAAATGCAGTAGCGCGTGTAATTATTCACCACCTCCTGCGACCCCATGTATGGACGGATATATTTTTCCGCAACAGAGTGCGTAGAGATGATGTCATCCCGTTCATCCGCAGAAATAATCAGGAAACCTCCATCGGACGGCTTGTTGCCATAGTCCATAAATGGCAGTCCAAAAATGCTTCTACGCTCGGTTTCAACAAATATATCGGGACAATTCACAAGATAAGCGTTTATGTTTTCAACGTTCTGAATCAATTCTTCAAAAAATATCAGCTTTTTGGCGGATATTTTGTTTCTGACTCCTATAATAGAACAAATGACCGCAGCATTTGCTGAAGCGTTGTTTCGCCATTTGAAATCTTTATTGGTAAAGAATATCTCAAGATTCTGCTGTAAGACGTGTGGCCACAGTGCTGCTACCGAATAGCCTTGGCAAACTGAATTCGTTGATACCAATGCGGAACGCGCTGAGCGTCCCTCGACATATCTAGCTGCCTTAAAAAACCAAGCAGAAACAAAATCGAAAGCTGCGTAGTTAAGCGTTACGCGCTCGAAGACGTGAGCTAAGTCAGCCTTTTGTTCTTTAGATTGATAAGTCGAGCCTAAAAACGGCGGGTTTCCTGCAATGAAAACCTCTTCATCCCCGACGGGAGGCGGGCAAACCTCATCCCAATTTACCCGCAGAGCATTGTCGCACCTGATTTGACCACCATCCCGCAACGGCAGCAGCGGCGGCATCCGCCCGAACACATCGGCAAAGTGGGCATTGGCCTGATACTCGGCAATGAATAGAGCGAGCTTAGCCGTTTCCGCCGCAAAGTCCGTCAACTCGATGCCGTAGAACTGGTTGAGGCTGACCGAGGAGAACATGGCAAAATGCTCGTTGCCCTCCAGTTCTCCCAACCGTTTCAGAATGCGGATTTCGCGCTCGCGCATCTGCCGATAGGCGACGACAAGAAAGTTGCCCGAGCCGCAGGCGGGATCGAACACCCGGATTTTCGACAGGCGGTGAAGCTGTGCCTTTAGGGCCGCTGGCTTGTCCCAGGCCTTGTCCAGGGCTTCATCCAGATCATCCAGAAACAGCGGCCCCAGCACCTTCATGATATTGGGCACAGAGGTGTAATGCATGCCCAGCTCGGCGCGGGCCTTGGGATCGGCAATCGACTGGATCATCGAGCCGAAAATATCCGGGTTGATCAGCTTCCAGTCCAGCTCTGCGGCATCGCGCAGATAGCGGAAGGAGATGGGGTCAAACGCCGGGGCCTCGATAGAATCGGCAAACAGCCCACCATTGACGTATTCGAATTTTTCGGTCCAGGCAGGCAGCCCCTCCCGCTGGCCTTTGGGCAGGTTCATGGCCGCGAAGGCCTGCACCAGCACATCGCGCGCATGTTCGCCCTTGTTGCCGCCATAGGAGAAGACGGCAAAGGAGAACTGATCTTCCTTGAAAACGCCCACATCCTCGGAAAATAGGCAGAAGATCAGTCGCGTCATGAACAGGTTCATGGCATGGCGGCGCTCCGGCACAGCCCAATCCGGGTTTGCCTTTAAAAGCGCATCATAAAGCTTTGCGAGCTTGCCGGTGGCCTTGATGTCAACCGGGTTTTCCTCTGCCGCCCGGTACCGCTCCTTGCCAGCAGCAGGCAAGAAGAAGGAAAAATGCGTACCAAGCTCGGCGAACGGGCAGTGCAGCGTTTCCCCGGACTTCGGGTGCTCGGCGGCAATCATCTCGCCATCCGTGGCAATCAAAATTGCAGGCTTGGCTTTCACATTGCGCTTGGAGGCGCGGAGCGCATCGAGCATTTCAGCCGCCATGCCCGGCAGGGCCGGGGCATAATGAAACTTGCCGTTCAGCAGAACGCCGCCCGCAATGTCCGATTTATTGGTGCTGCCCACCCGAAGTTTGGCAATAGTTGCCTGCGCATTATCCGTCGCCTGCGCAAAGACATAGCCGAATTCGGTCGGGTCAAACTTCGCCTTGGCAATCGCATCAAGGGCGTCGGCAATTTCGGTGGGGTTCATCATGAAAGGTCAGGCTTCTTTTTATCGTTGCAGGCAGTTCCGTCAGGCCCAGGCCGGAATGAAAATGCGCTTCAGGGGAATGAGCTGCTGGGTTTCGAGATCGAGCTTATCGTACTGCTCACGCAGGCTTTTCACCAAGTCATCAAGATCCATAAGGGCAGTCGGGATACGGGCGCGTTCAGCCTCATATCGGGGCCTCGCGGGTAAAGCCGCTGGTGCTGACGTAAAGGCCCTTGTCGAGATCATGCCGTCCGGCGATGAAGTTGCGCAGATCTGGCGCACCCATGGAGCCTTTGCGATGTTTGACCTCCACAACAATGCGGGGTGCCTCAAAGCCGAAGCCATCGGGCGAGGCGACAATATCCTTACTCTGATCGGGTCCCGCATCAGAAATTCGTGTCTTGTAGCCAAGGGAGCGAAGCAGACCCGCAACGAGATCCTGCATTTCCGACCAGCTCAGAGCGTTCACCTTGTCCTTGATGAACTCATGGGCGCGGCTGGCCATGGATTCGAAAAGGTCTTCTTCGACAGCCTCGCCCACAGCCACCGAATTTTCAGGCGGTGCTATGATATTGCCGGATAAAGCTTTCTTCAGTTCTGCCGCGACATCGCTGGATAGCCGAAACAGGGTCGATATGGCGCCGAGGCTATTGCGGCTTTCAACGGAGAGAAGATCGCGGCTGACCCCACCATCCCATCGCACCGAACGGACCTGTGTGTCTTCCGGGTTTATCGAGGTGTCGTGGCGATAGGCGCTGGCGATCTCCCCTACAAGGTAGACTCGGCGCGACGGATCGTAGGTGACGATCATATCGCCGATGTTCATCTCATTGACGAAGCGGTGGAGTTGGCCGGCTGCCATCGCCTGACTCTGCGGCTTGGCACCAGCATAGGATTTCGCAAGCGCCTCGCTGATGGTTTTGCGCGTTTTTGCTTGCGAAAGATCACCCAGCGCGGGCCAGCCGATGGCAACGAAAGATTTTTCCTTGAACGCATCAAACAAGCGACCGTTGCGCTCGGCGCGAACCATCCACGATTTACTCATATACATCCCCCTGTCGCAGGGATACATTCATCACTCATCGCAAAATTGCAAGATTGGTCAAGCTGCTACGCTATAGCTGTAGGCTCTGATCCACCGGCCCGGAAATTATTTCCGCTTTGACCGCTCCTTGACGATGTCGGTGATCCCGGCTGTTGCGAACTGTGCCTGCTTGCCATCCGACCGCTTTTGACATCGTGGCGCCTCTATGAGCTGTCCCGGTGTTACCAGGTCGGCAGGTTTTCGAAAACGTGCACCGGCGCGCAAGGTGGTGCGCCCTATGGTTGTGTTTTGTTGCTTTGGCCAGGTAGAAGTAAGAAAAATTTTAATGTGCCCAAAAGTAAGTAGTTTAAGTATTAATGCATGAAATATCCTCAAAGTCCTAAGTAAAAACTGGATGGACAACTTTTGATACGTCTTGAGTTACTTTTAATCTCAAGTGATAATTTATATATCAATTGCACAGGTGCAGTTGATGCTTTTGCAACACGCAAGGATCTTTGACATGACGAAGAAAACGAACGAAGCGGTATCCGGCCGCTTTGACTACGACGCGCTCAACATCGGTGCACAGAGCAAGAAAGAGTTGGAAGCGACAGCCTTCAACATCCAGGCTTTGGGACGCCGCTCCACGGAGCAGGCGTTCGAGCTGGGCGACCTGCTGGAGCAGGCGTCCGAACTCGTTGAGCCGGGTACTTTCGAGAAATGGGTATCGCAGCGATGCGACATTTCCTCGAAGACCGCGCGCAACTATCGGTCTGTTGCTCGAAATCTCGCTCCGTACCGTACTCGTGCGGTCGAGCTGGCCGTCAGCCCCACGGTTCTTTTTCATCTGGCGTCCGCGCCGGACGGAAAGGTTGAGGCTGCCCTGGCTTTTGCGGAGGAGAACGACGGCATTCGCGTCAGTGAAGTGAAAGCCTTGCTGGCGGACGGTTCCGAAGCAGCCTCCGGAGAGGTCACCGCAACGGAGCTTCCCGACGTCGGCGGTCTGTCTGGACTGCGGGCGCTGATCGACATGAAGACGAAGAGCGGTGTTGCCGCTTTCGTTGAGAGTGCGGCAGCTCTCGCCAAGACTGTGGAGGACATTCTTCAAAGCAAACCTCAGGGCAAGCGCCTTCAAAAGAAGGTACTCGTCCCCGTGCTTGAGCCGTTGGGACGAATTGCCAAGCGCAGCCTGGGCAACGTCCTGCTTCTCGACGCACCAGGCGACATCGACGTCCGAAAGCTCTCCGCGACTGAGCTTGCCCCTGGAAGCCGATGGCACAAAGTGTTCGAGACGCTCGACGACGTGGGCGATCGAGAGGCTTGGCCTGAGGCGAAGGAGCTCGAACTGTGGCTGAGCCAGGAGCTGCTGCCGCTCCTCGATTGGGCAACCTCGAGAGCGAAGCAGCCTGAATGGCCGATCGAGGCCGCCGTTGCCTCGAAATCACCCGACCAGGTGATGCGCACTGGGCCGGAGGCGCTGGGTGGCGTCGTGCGGGTTGACGCGCCGAGGCTCGATGCGTCCGAGGACGAGGATGAAACGCTCGAGGACTACGTACCGCCGGCGATGTTCACCCGGAGGGGTGGAGCATCTGAGACTGCCGGTTCCAACGTCCTTTCTTTCGGCTCGACCGAAGGGCTGCCTGGACTAAGGAAGCCAAAGGCGCTCACGCGCAAACCCGCCGAGGCGTCGGCGGACTGAATCAAGAAAGGGGCTTTCGGGCCCCTTTCTTGATTCCGGCTGTGCGTTTGGCGCCGCGCTCAGCGCAACCTCATCGCGCTTCACCGATCGTTTACCATCGCGCGCGGACAGAATTCGAACGTGAGCCCGCCGTTAACCTCGTTCAGGATCTGTTCTCATTCTTCGCTTCCAGGGTGCTTGAGATCCGGTCCGGGTCCTGTCAGGACTGGGTGGCTCCACGAGATGGAGCAAGCGGCCCAAGCCGGTGGTGGAACACCGACAAGGGCCTGACCCTCAAGCCTTGTTGAAGAAGGAATCGGGCTGTGACTATTCATACTGCCAAGACCCCAGCCGGGGAAGTTCTGCGCTCCGCGTCAGCGGCATCCTCCACCATGTCTTTTGTCGCCGGCTCGGCGTCGCGTCGCCAGTTCGGTGAGCACTTCGCTGTTCAGGCTGAACCATCGGCGCTGCGCCGCCACCCGCATCTGGTGCGTTATCCGGACGTCGAGGCCGACTTCGACGTGCTGATCGACAGAGCCATCGCCGTGATCGCTGACGGTGAGCCGGTCGAGGATGAGATCCTCGGGCACTACGTCAATGTTGCGTCGCTCGTGCGCGCCGTCAGCTTCCGCGAAGGCAAGCTTCTCGAGCAGGCCGTCGAACGGTTGGCCAAGGTCAATCCGGATCTGATCGTACTGATGCAGTCGATCAAACTGCCGTTGGTGAAGGCCGCGATCGAGGCGGTGGCCGGCAATGACTGGCGCCAGCTCGAGGGTGTGCGGCTTGATTGCGAGGCACCGGCCAAGGGGAGCTACACGCCGGACCTGATCATCGTGAACCGCGCCAAGCGTGCCGCCTTCGTGTTGGACCTGAAGCGCTCGCTCGCGTCCTACGGCGACACCAGCCGGCTCGAAGAGCTGAAGCTCCGGATGTTGGCGTCGGCGATGATCTTGCCGGACTGGCTCTACAAGACCCAGAAGCGGCTGATGGTCGAGACCGTCGGTGTTGCGATCGTCGATGGCGCCAGTCGTCCCAGCGATCATGCGGCGGGCGTCTGGGCTCTCTCGGAAATTGATGACCTTCTCGAGATCGATGGGGCGGCCGCCTGCATGGCGGAACTTCGTGCTCGTTTTGGGCGCCGCGTGCAGCAGCTTCTCGAGGCTGAGGCCCGCCGGGCGATCGATCACGCAGGGATGCTTGCTCCGACGCCAGCCATTACCGCGTCCACGATCTCACTCCACACGCGGCGCTTTGGGACGCTGCGGGCGATCCCACGCGTGATGATCTGTGAGGACGTCACCGGCGACACTGAGGATCACGGACCCGGATGCCTTTGCGGCGACTGCGAAGGATCGAGCTTCGATGATGACGACGATGGTCGCGATGATCCGGAGGCGCTGGCGGATGACATGGTCTGCTGGCCACCCGAGCATATCCGCATTGGCTTTGCCCGGCGTCTGCTCGACGCCTGATGCTACAAAGCCTTCGCTCGGATGAGGCTATGGCTGCGGCGCGTGACGCCGCGGCAGCCTCTTCCCGTTCCCATTATTCTCTGAAGACGCCGTCCATCAAAGCTGGACCGGCGAGGAGATCCCCCATGTCCGCAGACATCATGTCCACCCAAGCATCACCGACGTCACCCCGCCTCAAGCGGAGCAGCTCGAGAGCTTCCAAACCCAATCAACCTCTTGTGGCTCCGGGTCCACAGGACGACCCAGCTTTGATCATCGGCCTCGCTCTTGCGTTTGCCCGGCAGGGTTCATCGGAGACGCGCGCCATTCCGTCGGTGCTGCTCGACCGGCTCCGCCACCATGCACAGTCCGGTGATCCCGCCTGCCGGCTGGTTCTCGACTGCCTCAACAGAAGGGCAGGCGCCAATCGTTGGACATCCGTTCGCGAGGGCGTGCCGTCGGAAATTGTTTCCGCACATCCGGCAATCGAGGAGGAATGCTGATGGATCGTCTGGCTTCCTTCCTCCTGCGACGTCTCGCCCATGTTGAGCGCCGTGCCGTCCGTCGTCTCGCGGTCCGCAACGGCCTGTTGACGATGAGCACCGCCCTCATCGACGGTCATGTCATCGGCCGCTTCAGGCCTGCCTTCGATCCCTCCCATCTCTGCGGCGACGCCGATCGGGACCGCCAGTGGATCCGCGATCACCTTGCGGCATTCCTGATTGAGGGGCCACAGGACGGTCACGGCCAACCTCTTCTAGTTCCCGCCCTGCCAACGTGGCCAGATCACCTCAGACGGCATCCGGCAGACACTGAAGCTGCTGACACGGCGGCAGATACCTACGCGGTCCGTGTTGTTGCCGAGGCTGGCTACAAGCCAACCGTCAAACATATGGCCACCTTGCTGCTGCTTGCCGCGGCACTGGAGCAATCGGGCGTCACACTGCGCGATCTGGTCGCGATCCTGCGGCAGCCCGCACCCGTCTTCTCCGTATCTGTCCTCGCCGATGGCTTTGAGCGGGCCGTGTCGCAGCTCATCGAAGACACCGGCATCGTGCCGTACGGTCCCTACAACGGTGTGGCGGCGGACTTTGCATTCACCGACGATCTTTGGAAGTGGGTAGACAGCGAGACCCGACGCATCTTCCTGCAGGTCCCGGCTGGCGAGACCAACCGCCCGAGCCGGGCCGCACTGCGGGGACAATTGCTGCGGGCGTTGGCGGATGGCACGCCGGTGCTTGCCGTGTCGGAGACACACAATGGCGTTCCGGCTCAGGTGGATCTGACCTGCGATATCAGGATGACGGGCGCCGGGATCGATCGCATGCTCATCGCTGATCTTTTGGAAGCTGTCTATGGCAGCGAACCAGTCATGCAGCATGACAGCAGCATCGCGAAACTCGATGCCGGTGCGCTCACGCTCGACGATCTCGCCATTGCCATTCGGATGGGCCGGCCAATCCTATCCAGCCTCGATGCGCTTGCCGGACTGGCGGCGCTGAACCGCGAAGACAAAAAGGATGGAAGCGCCGAAGACAAGGCGGCCTCCTCGCGACGTCTCATCACGCAGAACCCAAGCGAGCGCAGAGGTCAGACGTCGCAGGATGGTGGCAATAGCGGCGATCGCACTTCATCGGCGTCTACATCGTCCAAGGGCAAGCGCAAGGACAGGTCACGACAGAAGCCAACCGGCGCCGAGGTGATCCAGCCGGAGCCTATCGGGCAGGCATCGACGCCGGCTGCGACACAAGTGCTGCAAGTCGAAACGCTGACCGGCTATGGAGCTGCGAGAGACTGGGCGCTCGGTTTGAAGGTGGATCTTGCCGAATATCTGACGGGAGACCTCGCCTGGTCGCAGATGAGCACGAAGCTGCTTCTGTCCGGACCGCCGGGGACAGGCAAGACGAACTTCGCACGGGCGCTTTGCAACACGCTGCAGGTGCCACTGGTCGTCACCTCTGTCTCGACATGGCTGCAGGGCGAGTATCTGCATGATGTGCTGGACGGTATGGCAGACACGTTCGCGGAAGCCCGACGTCAGGCGCCGTCCATCCTGTTCATCGACGAGATCGACGGCATCGGTCAGCGTGCCTCGGCGTCGCGACCCTACGCCGACTATTGGAACGCCTGCGTCAACAAGCTGTTGGAGCTTCTCGACGGCGCCCTGAAAACTGACGGCGTCATCGTGGTCGGCGCTACCAACCGGCCGGACGAGATCGATGAGGCGATCCGTCGCTCGGGGCGGCTGGAAACGCACATCGAGATCCCGCGTCCCGACATTCCGACGCTCGCAGGCATTCTCGCCCATCATCTGGGCAGCGACCTCGATGCCGTCGCCATGTCGGACACCCAGATCGGAGGTCAGCCATGACGGGAAACACCAAAATTGGCGGCTCGATGGACGAGATCGAGGTCATCCTAGAGGATGACGGCGAGCGCGGCATCGACACGCCAGAGACGGCCGAGCATGATAACCCAGTGCTTCAGGCGTTGCGACGTCTGGCAACACGAGCAATGGGCCTGACTGGCGCCGACATTGAACGGATCGTCCGCGAAGCGCGATTGAAAGCTCGCCGCGAAAAGCGTCGCCTTACTTATGCCGATGTCGAAGCCGGCATCCGCGGTCACCGCCCGCCGGTCCCGTATGATGTCCGATGGCGCTTTGCGATCCATGAGTCCGGCCATGCGGTCGTTCATCACGCTCTGCGGCTCGGGTCGATCATGGGATTGACGATCGACGCCAAGGACGGCGGCCACAATGCCGTGACCTTTGCGACCAACGCACCTGATACCGAAGCTTGGTACGAGCGGCTGCTGGCCATGCTGATGGCTGGCCGCGCGGCTGAACTCATCGTGCTCAAGACCGTATCGGCTGGTTCCGGCGGCGCCGAACAGAGCGACCTCGCACGCGCAACTCGCATTGCGCTCGATATGGAACAGGCGCTGGGCTTTGGTGGCCGCCATCCGCTGCTTTATCTCCAACACAAGGATCCAACGGCGATCCTCAGCCGCGATGCCGATGTGGCAGAGCGTGTGCATCGGCGGCTGGAGTTCGCCCAGGCACGGGCGACGGAGGTGATCCTGGAGAACCGGCATGCCTTCGACCGGCTTGTCCGCGAACTTTTCGACGCCCACGCGCTCGATGGTCAGGCTGTCGGTGCAATCCTTAACGCGTCAGCGTAGCATTCGCACGGTCTGCCGCCGCGCCGATCACGGCGGCAGACCGTCCGGAGGTCGTTGTCCTCGGCGTGAAGTGCCCGCACATCAACTCGATGTGCCTCGCGTCACCCGCAACGCGAAACAAATTGCGATCATTGGATTCAGAACAACCGAGCAGCGATTCAAAGCTGTAGGCAAACGATTCTTTTCCCGAGACTTTTGTTTCCAATCTCCGGGCGACCGATTCCAAGTTCCGAAAATCCGAATCAGGCAATCACGCCGAACGGTGCAGCAGTGACCAGCGCCATCGTCAGACTGCCCGGCCTGGCGAGCAGTTGGTTACCGACAACGGCATTCAATGTGCTCGCAACCCCAAACAAATTGCGCTCATTTGATTCGAAATTCCAGAATTCCGATTCAAAACACAATGATTCCGTTTCGGCGACAAACGCCTTGCGCCGTGCCGCCGGTCCTCTGACCATGAGAGTGCCATCAATGAAAACAGGGGGAAGATAACATGGCGCGACAGACATTGGAAGAGCGGAACGCCAAACAGCGAGAACGGCAGCAGCGGCTGCGGGACCGGCATCGGGCCGAGCGGCGCCCGGATCGCGACGACGTCGCGCGGGCCATGCTGTTCTGGACGATCACCAGCTATCTCGAGCAGGAGCGGCCGGACTGGATAGAAGAGCTGGCCGACGCCGTGGTTGGGGTTCTCGTCGACCAAGGCTTCGACGAGCGGGCAGCCGACGAAGTCTTCGATGATCTCGTCGATCGATACGCTAGCGATGACCAACCTTTCCGCCGCAAGGTTCACCTGCGGGGCTGACGATTTCTGGCCATCTGCTCTGCTGGATCACCAAGTTTTTGCAAACGGCGTTCACATTCGGGGACTTCGTCCCCCCGTTACTTCGTGAAACGCCGTTTGCAACTGAATCGATTTTATGGAGCCTTTTGGGCACGCAGCAGTCCAGTTCACCGAGGTGGGTGCACTACGTCGCGCTCGCCACCTCTGCGCAACTCGGGAAATCATTTCCGCTTCGGCGGACCGGCAACCCGCTTGCGCTTGGCGATCGCATCGAAATCCAGACCACGAAAGATCGAGTAGTCGATCTCGGGATCGAGCGGCAGGACTTTCAGCTTGCGCGCTTCTTTTTCCGTCGCGACGTCGAAGCCGTAGAGGTCGTGCTCGTCGCTTCCGGCGCTGTGGCCCGCCTGCACCCGGCGCTCGCGCGGATCGACGCCCGAGTCGCGCATGTCCTGGATGTTGCCGCCACGAAGGGAGTGGAAGACCTCGCGTCGACCCACGCTTTCCTCGCCGGCCTTGGGCTTGATCCCTGCTTTCTTGAACAGCCGCTGCATATAGGAGGAGCCGCTCTTGCTCGGGTCCACAAGCTTCATGATGTTGGGAAACAGAAAGTTCGAACCCTGGCGGCTCGCCCAGTCGATAAACCCGATTTCCTTCAGGAAGTCGTGCAAAACGAAGTAGCGTTCGCTGTCCTGTGTCTTGACCGGGACGGTGGTCCAGATGCCATTGATTTGCGAGAGGCGCGTCACTTGCCCCACCCATACCTCCGGGAACTGTTCGCGGATGTCGTTTCCGCGCAGATGGATCAGCAGTCCCAGGCGTCGAGAGGTGAGATGACCGAGGAGCGGCAGCATGATGTCCTCCATCAGCCCGGACTCAATACCCGTCCTGAACAGGGTATTCATCTTTGACGTGCCAATGGGTGTTGCCTTACGTGGGCTCGCCGCCGTCTTCGGAATTCTGATCTTTGCGCCAGCGAAGGGGTCGGTGAAACCGCCAGAAGTGATCTCGGAGCGGATAGCTGCCTTGATGACGGCCAGATATCCTTCCTGAAGTGTCTTCTCTGCCAGCGGTTTCAGGTGAAGGTCCTTGTTATTTTCGATGACCTGCCAGGGCGTCATTTCCGGATCGCGCTGGTTGTTGTCTCCTGGCCAGTACTGCATGTAATTGACGAAGGCCTGAAGATCCGCAGGAACATAGGTATTTACGGGGTGATCACCGATCAATTCGATGAAGAGAGCAAGCCGACTTTCTGCTGTCGAAAGGTCGCGGGCGATATTGGCTCCCCCGGAGTTTCTCCGGCCAGACAGATATGTCGGAATGACGTCGCTCAGCCGCTTCTTATCTGACTTTGGCCGCCACACCGTCCGGCGGTCCAACTCGAAGGCGGGGATCAGTCTCCCATTGGCGTCGCGAGGATCTTCCGGTGGTCTTTCTACATTGCTTTCAGTAGGGATACCTGGCTCGACGCGGTCCGCAGTCTGATGTGACATCGACATGGAGCTCACGCTCCGTGCCGGTTGCTGTGCGGTGTTCGTGAGCGCAGACGATGCAGACAGTTTTGCGATTGCCGACAGATTCAAAATGTCCGCGTTTCCAACGATGAGTTCGTTGAACGGCTCGCCGCGGGTCTGCTTCTCCAGTTCCCGGTTGAGGTCGACGAGGTCGCGGATGCCAGCAGCCTTCTGCATCTCCTCGACGGGGATTGGTGCGTCCGAGCGGTCGATCATCCGGAGATAGGCCTTTAGCTCGCCCTTCATCTCGATGACGGTTTCAAGTGCCCGCATCTCGCTGTCGTCATCGTCCTGCATGCCTCTGCCGTGCCTCATCTCATCGAACATCAATCTGGCCTTCGCGGCCAGAAGATCGGCCAGAAGTCTCGCGCGCCTGTGAGAGCAGGCGCCGAGACTGAGCCGCAAGGGAGGGATGGCACGCGTGCCGCCGCTCGTCTTCGGCATCTTAATCTGGAAGATGTAAACGGACCCTGATTTGGCGAGGTAGGGACCAGGCCCCCTGCCTTTAGGCTTTGCTGACGGCGTCTGATTCGACGGCTCGGGCGATACCCCGACGTGTACCGGAAGGTGTACCAGGCGCGATACCTGCATGACTTTCACTCCTCAAGGGCCGCTGGCGAACAGAGGTTTTGCGAGGAAATCCAAGGTCTTGCAGGTAAGTGGCGGAGAGTGAATACAACCTGGCGGAGAGGGTGGGATTCGAACCCACGATACGGTTGCCCGTATGCCGCATTTCGAGTGCGGTGCTTTCGACCACTCAGCCACCTCTCCGCTTCGCTGGTCGGCGCATTTGAGCGCGGGCGTTCTCATAGCGGCGAAAGATGGGACTGGCAAGGGGCGAAATCCAAGAGTTTATAGCCTTTTGCCTTGACAGTTTTTTGTCTCTCGCGTATGCCCGCACCCGATCAGGCGTGGAAAAGTCTCCATGCCTCTTTGTTTGTGTGAAGGTCCTTGGGCTTTCGTGCAGATTTAACCGGCAGACCAGTTCAAAAGACACTTCTTTCGAATCCCTGCTAGAGCCCGACTGATAAAAAGACGGCCGCCTTTTTTAGGCAGAGCCGGACCGAACATGAAAGGATAAAAAATGTTCGCAGTCATCAAGACCGGCGGTAAGCAGTACCGCGTAGCAGCCAATGACGTGCTTACCATCGAAAAGCTGGAAGCCGAAGCTGGCGCAGTTGTAGAATTCAACGAAGTCCTGATCATCGGCGAAGGCGCCGATGCCAAGATCGGCGCCCCGTTCGTCAAGGGTGCGACGGTCAAGGCCGAAGTGGTCGAGCAGAACCGTGGCAAGAAGGTCCTTTCCTTCAAGAAGCGTCGCCGCCAGAATTCCAAGCGGATTCGCGGCCATCGCCAGCATCACACGGTCGTCCGCATCACGGACATCCTCGGTTAATCAGGTTTCGAAGGGTAAAGGAGAACTCCAATGGCACATAAAAAAGCTGGCGGTTCGTCGCGCAACGGTCGCGATTCTCAGTCCAAGCGCCTTGGCGTGAAGAAGTTCGGCGGCGAAGCCGTCATTCCGGGCAACATTATCGTGCGCCAGCGCGGCACGCAGTGGCATCCGGGTCAGAACGTCGGCCTCGGCAAGGACCACACCATTTTTGCACTTACGGCAGGCAACGTGAATTACCGTACGAAGGCCAATGGCCGAGTGTACGTGTCCGTAATGCCGAAAGCCGAAGCAGCAGAATAAAGCCGGTAAGCGTTTCAAGCAGCCGGTGTCACATCGACCCGGCTGAACGTCCAAGGTTCAGTAAGAAAAAGGGAAGATGGGACACCACCATCTTCCCTTTTCTTTTACCCCCAGCAGGAGGACTGAACATGCAAGGCGAACTATTGAGGGCGAGCCAATCCCGGCCGCCAGAGGAACGGTTAAGACCTGATCGGTCGAGAAGCGATTGCCCCGTCTTACTGTCGCAGAGACTGGTTCTGCGCGCACCCCACGAAGAAGACATCGACGCACTTGCCCATCTCGCCAACAATGCGAATATCGCGACCATGGTGTCGCGTATGCCGCATCCCTATACGGCAAAAGACGCTGCCGATTTCGTGCGACGCACGAAAGCCGGCGAGATCGGCAAATGCGTCTACGCCATTACGCGAGGTGATAACGGCGCCTTCCTCGGTTGCTGCGCATTGGAACCCCACCAGGACGAACGGACGCTGGAGATCGGCTATTGGCTGGGTGAGCCTCATTGGAACAGAGGTTATGCCACGGAAGCCGCACATATCCTGATCGACATGGCCTTTCGCACCCGCAACCACATCGACTACATCGATGCCCGTTGCCGGGTCACCAACATTGCCTCCAAGCGGGTGATCCAGAAATGCGGATTCCAGTTTCAGGGGACCGGCATGATCGATTGCATGGCACTTGGCGGCATGGTCGCCGTCGAATGGTTCCGGCTCGACCGCAAGACCTGGATGTCGTTGAGAAGCTGGGGAGAACTGCGATGAACGCCACCGTTCTTCAAAAGCCCGCTCCGCTGGCGACATTGCCGGGACCTTGCCCGGTTATCACGACGGAGCGGCTGCTGTTGCGGCCGCACCGGATAGCGGACGCAACGGCCATCGCGGAATCGCTTTCCGACTTCAAGGTGAGCCGCATGTTGTCACGCGTACCCCAGCCATATGATCGGCAGGATGCGCTGGACTGGCTCGTGCCGCAGACATCGGGCATTCTGCCTGACTGGACGCTGGCCGTCACGACGGGCGACGATGTCCATATCGGCGTCGTGGCCATCGAACTGCGAACCGGCGGATGGCATCTCGGATACTGGCTGAACCGCTCTTACTGGGACCGCGGCTACATGACCGAAGCTGCCGCGGCCGTGCTGGAGCGGTTTTTCCGGCGGATGCCTGACGCAACGCTCCATTCCGGAGCGTTTGCGGACAACCTCGCATCGCTGCATGTCCAGAAGAAGCTGGGCTTCCGGATCGCCGATGCAGACGAAATCTTCTGCCTGTCGCGCAACCGCATGGTGCCTCACATCGAGACCATCCTGGTGGCGGAGGATTTCCGCCGCCCTGGCCGACCGTGAAGCCCGAAACCAGGAGATCCGGCGGAAAACCGCCGGATCTCAATCGACCTCAATCCAGAGCGGAAAGTGGTCTGATCCGAGCGCGTTGTGATCCACCCAGGCATTTTTCAGCCGCGGCGCCAGTCCAGAATTCACGAAGCAATGATCCAAATGCATCTTGACCGGCCCATCGCCAGGCGGCTTTGCCCAGGTGAAACTTTGCGGCGACAGGAGCCCGAGGCGATCCAGTACGTCGACAGGCTCATTGGCGCGCAGGCTTCGGCTGTAATAGCGATCCTGCCGCCCCACCATGGCGATATATTCGGGCGATTCCGGCTCCATGTTGAAGTCGCCCATCAGAATGAAATCCTCCGGCAGAGGCGGGTCCGGAAAACCCTCTTCCGCCGCGCCGGTCAGGGCCCCGCCTTCGGCGACGAAATTGAGGACCCGGTCCTTCAGATAACGGATCTGGCTCAGCCGCTCATCCGGAGAAACGTGATCGAGATGTACGGAATAGACGCGTACCGGACCATCGGGCGCAGCGATGACGGCTTCCAGCGCGCCCCGCTGCAGGTTGAGCTTGTCGATGGTACGGCTGCGCGGCAGGAGCAGATGACGCGTGGCAAGGATCGGCCAGCGCGACAGGATCATGTTGCCGAACTGAAAACGGCGTTCGATGCGGCGACCGTTCTCGACGGAGATGTCCAGCAACACGTCGCAGGGCGCGGCGTAGACGTGGAAGTAGTCGGAGAAAAGCTCGGCAAAGGAGGCGACGAGATCGAAATGATTGTTCTTTACAAAACCCCGCGTCACCTCCTGAAGCGCAATGATGTCGGCGCCTTCAATGCTCTTTGCGATGCGGCCGAGATCAAACCCGCCATCCATTCCGATCCCGTATTGGATGTTATAGCTCACGAACTTCATGATAATCTTTGACCTCCGCCCCAACCGGCGATATCGAAACCCACAGGATGCCCATCGTGAAACGAGGCTCCGACTAACACAAGATAGACGGCAGTAAGATGAAATTTCTCGACGAGGCAAAAGTCTACATACGCTCCGGCGACGGCGGCGGGGGTGCAGTCTCGTTCCGGCGGGAAAAATTCATCGAGTTCGGCGGACCGGACGGCGGGGACGGCGGACGCGGCGGCGATGTGTGGGTGGAGGCCGTGAACGGCCTCAACACGCTGATCGACTTCCGTTTCCAGCAGCATTTCAAGGCGCAGACCGGAACGCATGGCATGGGGCGCAACCGCACCGGCGCCAATGGCGCTGACGTGACGCTGAAAGTCCCCGTAGGAACCCAGATTTTCGAGGAAGACAACGAAACCCTGATCATCGATCTGACGAAAGAGGGCCAGAGGTTCCGCCTTGCTAAAGGCGGCAATGGCGGTTTCGGAAACACCCATTTCAAAACCTCGACGAACCAAGCGCCGAACTGGGCCAATCCCGGTCTGGAAGGGGTGGAAAAGACCATCTGGCTGCGGCTGAAACTGATCGCCGACGCAGGCCTGGTCGGGCTGCCTAACGCCGGAAAGTCGACATTCCTGGCTTCCGTGAGCCGGGCTCGCCCGAAGATCGCCAACTATCCGTTTACGACGCTGCATCCCAATCTCGGCGTCGCCACCATCGATGGCCGGGAGTTCGTCCTCGCCGATATTCCGGGCCTGATCGAAGGTGCCCATGAGGGTGTTGGCATCGGCGACCGCTTCCTCGGCCACGTCGAACGCACACGGGTGCTTCTGCATCTGGTCTCCGCCGTCGAAGAAAAGGTCGGCAAATCTTACAAGACGGTGAAACACGAACTCGAAGCTTATGGCGGCGGCCTGATCGGCAAGCCAGTCATCGTGGCTCTTTCGCAAATCGACGTGCTCGACGACAAGGAATTGAAGAAAAAGGCGAAGGAATTGGAGAAGGCATGCGGCCAGACGCCGTTCCTGATCTCCGCCGTTACGGGCCGGGGCATGACCGAAGTGCTGCGCGCACTGCGGGACGTGATCGTCGAAGCGAGCGAAGGCGACGAAACGGCGCTCCCCGACCGATCCGTTCCTATCCAGGATTTCGATGAAGAGGGCGGTCAATGACCGCAGCACGCCGGCCTCTCGCAAGCCACCGCCGCATCGTCATCAAGATCGGCTCGGCTCTTCTGGTGGACCGGAAGACCGGTCTCCGGGCGCAGTGGCTCGACGCAATCTGCGCGGATATCGCGGCGCTGAAAGGCAAAGGCATCAACGTTCTGGTGGTCTCCTCCGGCGCAATTGCGATGGGCCGTACGGTGCTCGACCTGCCGGCAGGAGCGCTGAAGCTGGAGGAAAGCCAGGCAGCGGCGGCAGTCGGCCAGATCGCACTTGCTCGCGCCTGGTCCGAAAGCCTTTCTCGGGATGGCATCGTAGCAGGCCAGATCCTGCTGACCCTGGGCGACACCGAAGAGCGCCGCCGATACTTGAATGCCCGCGCAACAATCAACCAGCTCCTGAAGATCGGTGCGGTGCCGATCATCAACGAAAACGATACGGTCGCCACGACGGAAATCCGCTATGGTGACAACGACCGTCTCGCCGCACGCGTCGCAACCATGACCAGCGCGGATCTTCTCATCCTCCTTTCGGATATCGACGGGCTCTATACGGCGCCGCCGCATCTCGACCCGGAGGCAAGATTCCTGGATATCATTCCGGCAATCACGCCGGAGATCGAAGCGATGGCAGGCGGCGCGGCTTCCGAGCTTTCCCGCGGCGGTATGCGCACAAAGATCGATGCGGGCAAGATCGCGACCGGCGCCGGCTGCTCGATGATCATCGCATCCGGCAAAACAGAACATCCGTTGCGCGCCATCGAGGAAGGTGTCCGCTCTTCCTGGTTCGCGCCTTCCGGCACACCGGTCACGGCGCGTAAAACGTGGATAGCGGGGCAACTCCAGCCGGCCGGCGAACTTTTCGTCGATGAAGGCGCTGAAAATGCGCTGGGGACGGGAAAGAGTCTGTTGCCTGCCGGGGTGCGCCGCATCGAGGGCAATTTCCACCGCGGCGATACTGTCGCGATCGTCGGAATGGACGGGCGCGAGATCGCGCGTGGACTGGCCAGTTACGATGCCGAAGAGGCGCGCCAGATCATCGGCCGAAAGTCCGGAGAGATCGAAGCAATTCTCGGTTATGCCGGCCGCGCTGCGATGGTTCACCGCGATGACCTCGTCATGACCGCCTCCGCCCGACGGAAAACGAAAAAAGACCTCAAGGAGGACGCCGCCCATGCTTGAGAAGGTCATTGCAGCAGACGGTGTTGCCGCTGTCATGGACGAGATTGGCCGTAACGCCAAGGTCGCCGCACGCGAACTCGCAACGGCTTCGACCGAGACAAAGAACAAAGCTCTGAACGCTATGGCGGATGCGATCATCGCCGCCAGGGACAAAATTCTCGCGGCCAATGCCGCCGACCTGGAGAATGTCGAAGGCAAAGGCCTTCTGCCATCCTTCATCGACCGGCTGACCTTGACGGACAAGGCCGTTGACGGCATGGCCGATGCGTTGCGGGAAATTGCAGAATTCAAGGATCCGGTCGGCGAAGTCATTGCCGCCTGGGATCGGCCGAATGGCCTCCATATCGAGCGTGTCCGTACGCCGCTTGGAGTCATCGGGGTCATTTATGAAAGCCGGCCCAATGTAACGGCCGATGCCGGGGCGCTCTGCCTGAAGGCCGGTAATGCCGTGATCCTTCGGGGTGGATCCGATTCCCGCCACTCATCGCAGGCTATTCATGAATGCCTCGTCGCCGGCCTGAAAACCGCAGGGCTTCCACAGCATGCGATTCAGATCGTGCCCACCCCGGATCGCGCCGCCGTCGGTGCAATGCTCTCCGGCCTCAATGGCGCAATCGACGTCATCGTCCCCCGTGGAGGAAAAAGCCTCGTCGCTCGGGTGCAGAACGAGGCGCGCGTGCCGGTCTTCGCTCATCTGGAAGGCCTCTGCCATATCTACGTGGACGCCTCCGCAGAGGTGGAAATGGCCAAGGAAATCGCCGTCAATGCCAAGATGCGCCGTACCGGGGTTTGCGGTGCCGCGGAAACCTTGCTGATCGATAGCGCCGCCATCGGCACGCATCTGATGCCAATTCTTCAGGAGCTGACCGCGGCAGGCTGCGAGATCCGCGCTTCCGCAGCAGTGCTGAAGGTTTTCCCGGGTTTAAAGCCTGCGACGGAAGAAGATTGGCGTACGGAATATCTCGACTCGGTAATTTCCGTCGCCATCGTCGATGGAATTGCTGGTGCGATCCGTCACATCAACACCTATTCGTCCAGCCACACGGAGGCTGTGATCGCTGAGGATCCGGATGTGGTCGAACGCTTCTTCAACGAGATTGATTCGGCGATCCTCATCCACAATGCCTCGACGCAGTTTGCCGACGGCGGTGAGTTCGGCATGGGTGGCGAGATCGGCATTTCGACCGGCAAAATGCACGCCCGTGGCCCTGTCGGCGTCGAGCAGCTGACCTCTTTCAAATACCGGGTGCATGGCACCGGCCAGATTCGGCCCTGACGTGACCGAACCGGCTGTCGATTCCCGTTATCTTGCCTTGCCGCATGTCGAGCGCGGCATGGCGGTGGGCTTGTTCGGCGGTTCGTTCAATCCCCCGCATGAGGGCCATCTGCTGGTCGCGGAGATAGCCCTCCGGCGTCTTGGCCTCGATCAGCTCTGGTGGATGATAACTCCTGGCAATCCCTTGAAGAGCCGGGCTCAGCTTGCCTCGCTGCCGGACCGGCTCTCCATGAGTGAAAGACTGATCCACGATCCTCGCATCAAGGTGACCGCGTTCGAAGAAACCCTCGGCGGCGCCTATACGGCGGATACCCTGGCATTCGTGAAGGCGCGGAGGCCGCATGTGCATTTCATCTGGATCATGGGCGCCGACAGCTTGAAGACCTTCCATCGCTGGCAGAAATGGCAAGAGATTGCCTCTACGTTCCCGATCGCGGTCATCGACCGGCCCGGCGCCACCCTGTCGTTTCTTTCATCCAAGATGGCTCGTACCTTCCACTATGCCCGTGTCGATGAAGACGATGCCGGCACGCTCTGGAAAAGGAAAGCACCTGCCTGGACCTTCATCCATGGCCCCCGCTCGGCGTTGAGTTCCACTGCGATCCGCGACACCAGCGGCCAGAAAGCGAGCTAGAATAACCAGGATGCGCGGCCATTGGGCACGGTTCTACATCTTATGATCACCTTTTCAGCATCTCCCTTGAAAGATTAACCATTCGATGCCACTTTTTATATTGCGGCCGAGTGCGACTCGGATCGCTGAAAGTGCATGTTGCTGTTACCGGAAGAAAGGACAAACCCTGACAACAGTACACGCCAAGGGAAAGACGGCCTCCGTCCTCCCGAAGAGCCTGGAACGTGGCGCCGATGCTGCTGCCCGCGCTCTCGAACTGGTCCTCGCAAGCCTCGAGGACTCCAAAGCTGAAGATATCGTCACCATCAACATTGCTGGAAAATCAGCGCTCGGAGATTACATGGTCGTCGTCTCCGGACGATCGACCCGCCATGTCACGGCGATTTCCGATCACCTGATTTCCGACTTGAAAGACGAGGGCCTGGGAACGGCTCGCGTCGAAGGGCTGGAGACCGGCGACTGGGTGCTGATTGACACCGGCGACATCATCATCCATGTGTTCCGCCCGGAAATCCGACAGTTCTACAACATCGAAAAGATGTGGGCTGCTCCGGATATCGAGGAAGGCGCACTGCTACACTGACGGCTCCAGGTATGACCTGAATCCGTCAAGGCCGAGGTTGAAATTGAAAGCCGGGCACATGCTCGTCGCCTGAAAGTGGTTTCGACCGTCAAAACCAACGGATCAGGACATGCGGATAAGCCTTTTTGCCGTGGGTCGGTTGAAAGCCGGACCGGAAAAGGACCTTGCGTCCCGGTATCTCGACCGCTTGGCCAAGGCTGGCCCGGCGATAGGACTGGAATTGGCCAAACTGGTCGAGGTCCAGGAAAGCCGCGCCGCAAATGCCGAGACCCGCAAGCGCGAGGAAGCGAGCCTGCTGGAAAAGGCCCTCCCCGATGGCGCGGTGCTCGTTCTTCTGGACGAACGGGGCAAAGCGCTCGACAGCGAGGCTTTTGCCGAACTTGTCGGCCGCTATCGTGATAACGGCAAGCGCGACGTGATGATTGCAATCGGCGGTGCCGACGGGCTTGATGCCGATCTGCGCCAACGCGCAGACATGGTGCTCAACCTCGGATCGATGACCTGGCCGCATCAACTCGTTAGAATCTTGATCGCCGAACAGCTCTATCGAGCCGTGACCATCCTCTCCGGCCATCCTTATCACCGCGTGTGAACGTTTCATTTACCTTCGAACACGATGTTGTTTGTGGTCCTGTCCGGCAAATCAGCTTACGCTTTCCCGATCGGACTATTGCAGCGAAGACGAGGAAGGGAAGCATGATATCGAATCGGCACATGCTGCTTCTTGCGGCAGCCCTCGGTGTCACCCTGGCTTTTTCACATCCTCTTTCCGTTCCTGCGCATGCGCAGGATTTTGATGCATCCGCGCCGCCTTCGGAAGCGCAGCCCATTGCCGTCGACCCCACCGCCGATCTCCAGCGCCGCCGAAACGAGACCCGAGGTGAACTTGAGGTTCTGGCCAAGAACATGAAGCTGTCGACCGAACGGGCCGCAGCGATCGAAAAAAATATCGCGGAAACCAGAAAGAACAGCGCCGACATCCGCCAGGCGCTTATAGATTCCGCCGCACGGCGCAAGAGCCTGGAAACCAGGATTCTGGATAGTGAAAAGAAGATTGCGGAGCTCAAAGTCAGGGAAGATCGCATCCGTGCCTCTCTGCGCGGCCGCCGCGCCGTTCTGGCGGAGGTTCTGGCTGCGCTGCAGAGGATGGGACGCAACCCGCCTCCGGCACTTCTGGTGACACCAGATGACGCGCTGGCGTCGGTACGAAGCGCTATCCTGCTCGGTGCGGTCGTGCCGGGAATGCGCCATGAGGCGGATAAGCTCGTTGCCGACCTTCAATCACTCGCCTCTTTGCAGGCGGCGACCCTTTCGGAGAAGACCAATGTTTCCGATACGATCGCCGAAAGCCTTGAGGAGGAGCGGCGGATGGACCTTCTGTTGGCGGAAAACGAAAAATTGAACAAGCGTAACGCCGCCGATCTCGATGCGGAGCGCCGCCGCTCGGAGGAACTGGCTGGTCGCGCCAATTCGCTCGAAGGCCTTATTCAATCGCTCGAGGGCGAGATCGCTTCGGTGCGCGATGCGATTGACAGAGCCCGGGCGGAAGAGGAGCGGCGGCGCATGCTGTCGGAGGCCGAGCGCGAAAGGGCAAAACGGCTGGCCGAAAGCGGCGTGCCCGACAAAAACCGCATTGCGCCCGCATACGCGTTTTCGAGCCTCAAACAGAAGCTGGAGCTTCCGGTCGCCGGCGATGTACTGCGCTGGTTCGGCGACGCCGACGGGACGGGACATACGGCAAGAGGCCTGACTATCGCTTCGAATCCCGATGCAGTGGTAACCGCACCGGCCGACGGCCTCGTGGTTTTTGCTGGCGCCTTCCGAAGCTATGGGCAGACGATCATCCTTAATGCCGGAGATGGATACCATCTGGTTCTGACCGGCATGGACGAAGTGAATGCACGGCAGGGCAAATTCGTGTTCGCAGGCGAGCCCATTGCCGTGATGGGTGAAAAAAGAGTGGCAAGCGCAACGGCATTGGCGCTGGAAACAGATCGTCCAACGCTTTACATTGAATTCCGAAAGGACGGCACTCCGGTCGATTCCAGACCGTGGTGGACCGCGAAAGAAACTGGAAGGGCACGAAATGATTCGTAGGGCTTCTCTTGTCATCGTCGGTGCACTCATGGGTGCGACCGCGATGAGCGTGATTTATTCGGCCGGGGTGCCGGCGCAAGCTGCCGGCCCTTCGACCTACCGGGAATTGTCGATTTTTGGCGATGTTTTTGAGCGCGTTCGTGCCCAGTACGTTACGCCGCCGGACGAAGAGAAACTGGTCGAAAACGCCATCAACGGCATGCTGACCTCGCTCGACCCCCATTCGAGCTTCATGAACGCCAGGGACGCCGAGGACATGCGCACGCAGACGCGTGGCGAGTTTGGCGGCCTCGGCATCGAGGTCACCATGGAAAACGAACTCGTCAAGGTTATCGCCCCGATCGACGATACTCCGGCTTCGCGTGCCGGCATCCTGTCAGGCGACTTCATTTCCGAGATCGATGGCCAGCCGGTGCGCGGCCTCAAGCTCGAAGAAGCCGTCGAGAAGATGCGCGGCGCGGTCAATACTCCGATCAAGCTCACTGTCATCCGGCAGGGTGCCGATAAACCGCTCGACATTACAGTCGTCCGAGACATCATCGCAGTGCGCGCCGTCAAGTCCCGCGTTGAAGGTGGCGACGTGGGCTATCTCAGGGTCATCTCGTTCACCGAGAAGACCTATGACGACCTCGAGAAGGCGATCAAGAAGATCAAGGCGGATGTGCCGGCCGACAAGCTTAAAGGCTATGTTCTGGACTTGCGCCTCAACCCGGGCGGCCTTCTCGATCAGGCGATCAACGTATCGGATGCCTTCCTGGAGCGTGGGGAGGTGGTGTCGACCCGCGGTCGTAACGCCGACGAGACCCGCCGCTTCAATGCAGGTCCGGGAGACCTGACGGACGGCAAGCCGGTAATCGTTCTGGTCAACGGCGGCTCGGCATCCGCCTCGGAAATCGTCGCCGGCGCCTTGCAGGATCTGAAGCGTGCGACCGTGCTCGGCACCCGCTCCTTCGGCAAGGGTTCGGTGCAGACCATCATACCCCTTGGCGACGCAGGTGCGCTGCGCCTCACCACGGCCCTTTATTACACGCCGTCCGGCAAGTCGATCCAGGGTACCGGCATCGCTCCGGACATCAAGGTCGAGCAGCCGCTGCCGGCGGAGCTTCAGGGCAAGGTGCGCGCGGAAGGCGAGTCGAGCCTGCGTGGACATATCCAGGGGGCTGCCGAAACCGAGGAAGGTTCCGGCTCGGTTGCCTACGTGCCGCCGGAAGCCAAGGATGATATCCAGCTGAACTACGCCATGGACCTGCTTCATGGGACAAAGACGGATGCGTCATTCCCGCCGAGCCCGGACAAGGCCGCCGCAAACGTAAAGAAGTGACAATAGCGAAACCGGCCGGTGCTGCGTCGAAGAGAGGCAATTCTGGCCGGTTTCGCTTATCCAGAGCTATGATGCGGGACTGAAAATTGGGCACCGATCTTCACGCTCCGCTCGGGCAGAACCGGCCGGCCGCAAAGCCACGGGCGAGGCGGTTTTCCGCAGTCTCCGTATTTGCTTTCCTGGCCGTGTCGTGTGTGCTCGGCCTCTCGATCTATGGTATGCGTGGCGATGCGGCGCTGAAGCAGGCCGCCACAACCACGCCCCCGACGCCGCAGGCAGTCCCGTCACCTTCCGCCAACGCCGAAGAGCCTGCCGCTTTGCCGCCCTCCGTCATGCCACGCTCAAATCCGAATTCCGGCGCCAATATTGAGCGGACATTGACCGACGACGGATCGATCGTCACGAAATACACGCCCCGCCCGCGAGACGGCGGCGGCCCGGTGCTGCTCGATGCGCAGCGCATCGGCCAGGATCCGCGCGTGGCCGCCCAGCCCAATGAGATGCTGCTTGAGGAATCGCCGCACGGCCGTCTGCCCGTCGTTGGTCCGGACGGCTTGCGGCCGATGGACCAGTATGCACGGCCCTGGTCGGGCGCACGAGGGACGCGGATCGCAATCGTCGTCGGCGGCCTCGGTCTCAGCCAGACCGGGACGCAGCGGGCGATCCAGCAATTGCCAGCGGGAGTGACCTTTGCCTTCGCCGCCAGCGGCAACAGCTTACAGCGCTGGATGCAGGAGGCTCGCCGGAGTGGCCACGAAATCCTGATCCAGGTGCCCTTCGAGCCGTTCGACTATCCGACAAACGATCCCGGCCCAGGCACCTTGTTGACCAAAACCTCGGCCAAACAGAATCTTGAGCGATTGCACGATGCGATGGGCAAGATTACCAATTATACAGGCATCATGAACTATCTTGGAGGCCGTTATCTCGCAGACACCGATGCTTTGGAACCCGTTCTGCGTGACATTTCAAAACGCGGCCTGCTGTTCCTCGATGACGGCACATCCGGTCAGTCGAAGACTGCAATCATCGCCAAAGCGATCGATTTGCCGCACGCTTTTGGTGATCTCACTCTCGATGGGCAGCTGCAGTCCGATGCGATCCTCAAGAAGCTGGATGAATTGGAGCGGATCGCTGCGCGTAATGGCAAGGCGGTCGGCATTGCGTCAGCTTTCGATGAAAGCATCGACGCCATAAGGAAGTGGAGTGAAGAGGCGTCGCAACGCGGGATTGAGATCGTCGGCGTCTCGACGCTGGCGAGCGAAAGTGTTGCACCCTGATGGAGTTGAGCCGCAAATGAGCAGCAAGGACAAACGCACGATCCGCGCCGAGGACCTTCCTTACCGGCCATGCGTCGGAATCATGGTTCTGAACCGCGATGGTTTGGTTTGGGCGGGCCGCCGGATCAGCGAAGGCAATAGCGAGTTCGACGGGTCGCCGCAGCTGTGGCAGATGCCGCAAGGCGGGATCGACAAGGGCGAGAATCCACTCCCCGCTGCCTATCGCGAGCTTTACGAGGAGACAGGGATTCGCTCGGTCACTTTGCTGGCGCAGTCCAGCGACTGGATCAATTATGACCTGCCACCACATCTCATCGGCATCGGGTTGAAAGGCAAATATCGCGGCCAGACGCAGCGCTGGTTCGCCTTTCGCTTCGACGGGGACGAAAGCGAAATTGCCATCAATCCACCGCCGGGGGGCCATGCGCCTGAGTTTGACGCCTGGGAATGGAAGCCGATGGTCGACCTCCCGGAATTGATCGTGCCCTTCAAACGCAATGTCTACGAACAGGTCGTGGCTGAATTTGCTCATCTTGCAAGAACAGCAGCTTGAAGCATTTCGCGCAAAAGCGTGCAGCGGTTCTGCGATAGCGGCATGCGATAGAACAAGGATTTAAAGCGCAGCAAGCGAATCCGAAGGATCGCGGCACGCTTTAAGGGACCCGCGGGATCCGAGCGTTTCTATTCTGGAAGAGAACAAGGCCGTCCTATTGATCAAAGAAATGCCCGGCGGAGCGGTGCTCGCCGGGCTTCGATATCCGATGGCGCCGATATTTATTCGGCGGAATCGGCGGAATCCGCGTTGAGAAGACCGTACCGTTCCTCGCCGATCTTTGACAGGAGCTCCAGTTGCGTTTCTAGAAAGTCGATATGACCTTCCTCGTCAGCCAGGAGTTCCTCGAAAAGCTTCATGGAGACGTAGTCGCCTGCCGCGTGACAGATATCGCGGGAAGCTTTGTAGGCCGTGCGGGCATCGTATTCACCGGCAAGGTCGGCTTCGAGCACTTCCTTGACGTTCTGGCCGATGCGCAATGGCGCCACAGTCTGAAGATTGGGGTGTCCTTCGAGAAAAATGATCCGCGCAACCAGCTTGTCCGCATGCTGCATCTCTTCGATGGATTCAGCACGCTCCTTCTTGGCAAGCTTGGTGTAACCCCAGTCCTCTAGAAGGCGGTAATGCAGCCAATATTGATTGACAGCGCCGAGCTCGAGAAACAGTGCCTCGTTAAGCCGCTCGATGACCTTTAAGTCGCCTTTCAATGTCCGCTCTCCTGTTTTCTTCGTGGAATTGCTTTAAGCGGGACATATATACAACGACTTCGGCTTCCGTCGAGTCGCGGCGAGCGTGATATTCCTCGGTTGTGCGGATGATAAGATCAACGACGCTGGGGAAGCAGCCGCAGCAACGGCCGCGTTTGCTCATGGCATGATAAACCTTTGCCGGCACGATCAGCTGCCAGCAATCTTCATCGAGGAGTTCAACGATGGTCTCGCGGATTTCCTTGTCGGTGATGTAATTGCAACTGCAAACTAGCATTCTCGCGTCGACCTGCGAAACATGAGCACTACCATCCTCTTTTGCGAAAGCGGTTGGCAGATGTCAAGAAAAATCTAAAGTTCCTCCTTTCTGGAGGAGCTGGGGGATGTGTACTAGGTAGAATACGCGAGATCATTGATGTTGATCATATCAATGAAAATTGCGTCCCTTCGGCATCACTTGCCCCGGCTCCAGTCCGTAAGGTTGAGGATCTCGATCCCTCATCACCGTCTTAGAAGAACGGTCTTCCATTTCGCTGTTGCGCCGCTTGCCCCGGTGATCACCGCCCGATTGCAGCGCTTCATCGGCGCGTGCGGACACGCCAAAACGTCGCGTCTCCTTCTGGAGAAGGCCGAGCATGGACGTGAGATCCTCGATATACTCCACCACCGTGTGGATGACGCCGCTCTGGCTTTGCAGTCTCCCTTGAATCTTCACAAGCCGCGCACCCATCACAATCGGCCGATAGCGATCGAACGTCTTGGGCCAGACGATGGCATTGGCAACCCCGGTCTCATCCTCCAGCGTCATGAAGATCACGCCTCCGGCAGATCCCGGCCGCTGCCGCACCAACACAAGTCCGCCGATCGTGACCTTCCGTCCATTCGGGACATTCAACAGATCAACGCTGCGGGTGACCCCCATAGACCTGAACTCCTCCCGCAGGAACGAGACCGGATGGGCCTTGAGCGATAAGGAGAGGTATCGGTAATCCTCGATCACCTCTTCGCCAGGCAGCATTGCGGGAAGCGGCACTTTCGTTTCCGGCCGAAGATCTGCGCCGTCCGCTACGTCGAACAAGGGCAAATCGTCAGCGGCTTTTTTCCCATCGAGACCTCGCACGGCCCACAGAGCTTCACGGCGGGCAAGCCCCATGGAGGTGAAAGCGTCGGCATCCGCAAGCCTTTCGATATCCGATTTGTCGAGGCCGGAGCGCAGCCACAGATCGTGCACCGATATATAGTCTCTACCCCGATTGGCGAGCAGGGTTTTCCTCAAGTCCTTTTCAGCAAGGCCCTTGACCTGCCTGAATCCCAGCCGAACGGCATACTTCGTTCTGATCACCTCCCTCATGGAGGCATGGCGGCCATCGATGGCCCCTTTGTCAAAACGGCTTTCCTCCAAGGTGCAGTCCCAATCCGAATGATTGACGTCGACCGGAAGAATTTCGACCCCATGCTCCCGAGCATCCCGGATAAGCTGCGACGGCGCATAAAAACCCATGGGCTGTGAATTCAAAAGCGCTGCGCAAAAGACATCCGGATAATAGGCTTTGATCCAGGAAGACGCATAAACGAGCAAGGCGAAAGACGCCGCATGGCTTTCGGGAAAGCCGTATTCCGCAAAACCCTCGATCTGGCTGAAACAGCTTTCCGCGAATTCCCTGGAATAGCTGTTTTCCAGCATTCCCTCGATGAAATCGCGCTTGAATTCCTCCACTCGCCCTGATCGCTTGAATGTCGCCATCGAACGGCGGAGTTTGTCGGCCTTTTCAGGAGAGAAGCCGGCACCCGTGATAGCGATCTGCATCGCCTGTTCCTGAAATAGCGGGACGCCAAGCGTTCTCTCCAATACCTTCTCCAATTCACCACTGGGATATTCGATAGGCTGCTTGTTCCTTACGGCTTCCCGCCGCTTCAGATACGGGTGGACCATGTTTCCTTGAATGGGACCCGGCCGCACGATCGCCACTTCGACGACGAGATCATAGAATATTCTCGGCCGAAGTCGGGGCAGCATGCTCATCTGCGCCCGGCTCTCGATCTGAAAGACTCCGATCGTATCGGCTCGGCAGATCATATCGTAGACATTGGTATCCTTATCCTTTTGTAAGAGGCCGGCCAGGGTTTCGTTTACGTCGTAATGCAGGCGCATGAGTTCGAATGCCTTCTTCAGGCAGGTCAGCATGCCGAGCGCCAGTACGTCGATCTTTAGGAGTTTGAGCGTATCAAGGTCGTCCTTGTCCCACTCGATCATATACCGCCCGGGCATGGCGGTTTTCATGATCGGCACGACCTCGTCGAGCCGGTCGCGCGTAATCAGGAAACCGCCGACATGCTGGGTGAGATGGCGCGGGAAGCCCATGAGTTCTCTTGCATGAGTAATAACCTTCTTGGTCGTCGGGTCCGACACATCGAGACCGGCGACCTTTGCTTCCCGCTCCGAAAGCCCCTCCTCGGACCAGCCCCAGACCGTGCTCGAAAGTGCCGCTTGCACATCCTCCGAAAGCCCGAAGGCCTTGGCCACCTCGCGGCCAGCCATCCGGGTTCGATAGCTGGTGACCGCCGCGGTCAATCCTGCATGGCGATAACCGTAGTGCTCATAAATATATTGGATGACTTCTTCACGGCGCGCATGTTCGAAGTCGACGTCAATGTCCGGCGGCTCGTTACGCTCAGTCGAGATGAACCTCGCGAATAGCAGCGTCGTAAATGTTGGATCGACTTCGGTAATGCCAAGACAAAAACAGACGGTGGAATTGGCGGCCGAACCGCGCCCTTGGCAGAGAATTTTCAAGACATGCCGGGCATGCCAAACAATGTGGCGCACCGTCAGGAAGTAAGGCTCGTATGCCATCTCCTTGATAAGATCGAGCTCGTACCTGATCTGATTGGAAACCTCCTCCCGAATGCCGTCAGGATAGCGGCGTTGGGCTCCTTCCCAGGTAAGCCGTTCCAGGGTTTCAGATACCGTTTCGCCTGAAACGCTCTCATCCGGGTAATTATGACTGAGTTCATCCAGAGAGAACTTCAGCCGACTGAAGAAGCGCTCCGTATTGGCAATTGCATCCGGATAGGTATGGAAAAGTCGCGCCATTTCAGCCGCATGCTTGATATGCCGCTCCCCATTCGGAGCCAGTCGGAAACCCGCCTGCTGAATTGTCACATGCTCCCGGATGGCGGTCATTACATCCGATAGCGACCGGCGATAGGGCAGATTGAAAAGCGGCAAGTTGGTCGCGATCAATGGCACGCGATTGCGGGAGGCGATTTGTGCAAAAGTTGCAAAAATAAATCCGTCCCGCCCGTCATAGGTCGGCGAAAGAGCGAGATAGATGTCCTTGCGGAATCGTTCGCGATAGCTCTTCAGACGATCGCTGAGATCAGCGAGATATCGAGGATCTTCTGCGGAGGAAAAATCCGGAATGATGGCAAGCATCATTTCGTCGCACCATTCCAGAAAGTCCCACTCTTCCAGAATGCAGGAGCCCTTTTCGGTCCGGAGGTTTCCCCGGCTAAGAAGCCGGCAAAGATTGGCCCAGCCCTTCCGGTTGCGGGGATAGGCGAGCACATCCGGTGTATCGTCAGAAAAAACGAGCCGCGCGCCGGGATAAAACGCGCAAGGTTCGATAGCCTCGTTCTCGCCTTCCTTCCTGCCCCGCTCCTGCTGGCGCTTGCAAGTCTCCCGCATTTCTCTGACCTGGTTATGCGCCCGAACCACGCCCGCTACGGAATTCCGATCGGCAATACCGAGACCGGAAAGTCCAAGCAGACTTGCGGCCAGCACCATCTCCTCCGGCCGCGCCGCTCCTTCCAGGAAGGAGAAATTGGTCTTTGCGCCGATCTCGAAGAAAGCCGGGATATCCTTCATGCGAAAATCCCCTGGACACGCCAGACGGGAGCTGCATCTCCCGTTTTGTAGTGACCCTCACGGAAAACCCAGAAGCGGCGGCCCGTTTCGCTTTCAAGGCGAAAATAATCGCGCTCCTCAGCATCCTTTCCGTCGAGCCACCATTCTGGAGAAATCCGTTCCGGGCCCTCGGCGCGCACGACCCGATGAACGATCCGCCGCCAGCGAAAACGCTGCGGAGGGCCGTCGGGAACCGTGGCGGCAAAAGCCTCGATAGGTTCCGGATACCGGAAGAGTCGCAGAGGCCGGTCGGCTTTCGGCATGAAGGCAAAAGCCTCTTCGACATTTTTACCCACGGCCCTCGCCGCCATCGCAGATAGGAAACTCTCTGCCCGCTCCGGCAGATGGCTTTGCCGCAATTCCGCAATCTGCAGACAGTTCGCGCCGAGCCGGGCCGAAACCTTGTCCACGAAATCTGCAAACGAGGCATCACTTTGGCCGTCGCCGGTGAAGTCATCCTGAGAGGGTTTGAAAACCTCGTGCTCGACCACGTTGAGACGGAGAAGCTCGAATCCGAATCCGGCATCAAGATCGTCGTGTACGGTCGCCAAGCGCTCGGAAAACAGCGAGGAAATCCGCTTTGGATCGCGTAGCGGCCGGGAAGCTCTCACCGAAATACGAAAGACGCAGCCGTCCACCCGGAACAGCACCAGCTCGAAGATGCGGCCGCCGACGCCACGGGCTTCCAGCTCCGGTTTCAGCGAAGACGCGACCTGCCCTGTCAATTGCAGGATATGCTCTTCCGCCTGGATCGGATCGGCAAGCTTTCGCTCGACAGACAAGGCGGCAACCGGCCGGCGGGGGGAAATGGCTTCTTCATGCAGCCCCAGTGCCTGATCCAGCCGCTGGAGCAGGCTCGTTCCGAAACGGCGCGCTAACGGCGCGCGCGGCATGGACAGAAGGTCGCCAATCCGCTTCAGTCCCAGC
The DNA here is from genome assembly GCF_002968575.1 of Neorhizobium huautlense. GTDB lineage: Bacteria > Pseudomonadota > Alphaproteobacteria > Rhizobiales > Rhizobiaceae > Neorhizobium > Neorhizobium huautlense. The sequence goes on from NZ_PVBM01000008.1 coordinate 131,596, forward strand.
TTGTGGAGCGACGAGATCGCCATCGCGTCGAGACGCAAGGCGTTGACCGGCAGCGGCGCCAACGCTTCTTCAATGCCATCGTGGGAGATTACGCCGCCTAGGCCGAAACGGGAAGCGGCCCAGGAGAGGCCGGGCGACGAGGAGATCGCGCCGTTGACGTCGAAGCCCATCTGGAAAAGCCGACCTAGAATATCCTTGAGAAGCATTTCTTCTCCCCCGAAGAGATGGGCACAGCCGGTGATATCGAGGAAAAGCCCATCCAATCCGTCCAAAGCCACCAGAGGGGTATAGCGATCGCACCAGTCGGCGATGGCTTCGATGAGCGCCCGATCCGCTGCTTCGTCCTCGTCCATGACATGGATTGCCGGAAACATGGCGCGTGCTTCTGTCAGCCCCTGCCCTCGCCTCAGGCCGAAGCGTTCCGAAACCTCGTCAAGCGCCGTGAGCCGCATGGCATTGTCACGCCGCCCGACGCAGAGGATCGGCGGATGCTCAGGACGCCCTTTCGAGCGCCACGATATGCCCCAGAGTCGGCGCGCGATCCTGTCGGTCGGCAGATGCGGGAAGACCAGCGCCAGAATGCGCTGGCGGGGCATGGAAAGAGAAAACCTCTCCTGCCTTGGAATTGAGGGAAAATTGACGGTCATGGGGGTTCCACTCCAAAAGGAAGGAGAGCGGAGCCGGATTACGGCTCTTCTCCAAAATGAGTCGGAAAACGGGATAGCCGATGCTGCCGCCAAGCACGGATCCATCAGGAAGACGCCGGCCGGTGGCCGGCGCCGGTTCGGCAAGGAAGCGGAAGGAAGCGCTGCTCGCCTCTTCTTCGCCTGCATGCCGCAGCAGAAAAAGGGGGCGCCCCGCCGCCTTTGTCCGAAGGTTCAGCCTGCGGCTCTCGGTAAGGCCGAAATTCTTGAGATTGCCGCGGATCTCGAGAATGGTGGCGGAAAGCGCCCTGCTTGCCAGTGCAGTTTCCGCAAGCCATAGCGCCTCATCCAGCTTTCGCGGCACTGCATAAAGAACCTCCTGAGGTTTCAGCCCGAATTGCCCGAGGCCTGGCGCATAAGGAGCACCCGCCTCCTGCCTGGAAACGACATCACCGATCCACAGAACAGGCGCACCATCGGCTTTCCTTCTCTTAAGATGAGATGCGAGTGCGAAGGTGAAACCGCTTGCTGCGCCTGCATCTCCCATCGATCGCGTGCGGATTTCCGTAATTCCATCAAGCGGCAAGCCGCCCTCCAAGGCGACATCCAACGGGTCTATGCCGAAGGGAAGACGAGGCTGTTTTATCCTGGTTTTGCCGCATTCCGGCCTTTCGGCAGCCTGCGCCTGCTCTGCCGCGGCAAGTGCTGGCAGGGATTTTCCCTCCAGTCGGGCGATCTGTGCGCGCAGGGCAAAAAGTCTTTCCTGCGCCGTGGCGTTCTCGGCCATGGCGTCAGCTCCATCCATACATGTTCACTTTATGTTCTTATGGATTCCAGAGGTCGGAAGAAGAGTCAACAGAAGAGACGCGGGAATCTTTTCCTCTTCCGATAGGTCAATGATTCTTCTCTCGAAAAATATTGCCGGAGGCACTATATGGGCCTGATCAGAAGGAGAGCCCATGGCCCGCATTGACCAGACCGACGATTGGCAGGATCGCCATGCGCCGACGATCAGCACATTCGAGTCGCTGGCAATCGATGCTTATGGCCATCTGCCGGAGGAATTCCGGGCGCTCACGACCAATCTCATCATCGAGATCGAAGAATTTCCCGATGACGAGGTTTTCGAGGACATGGCGCTCGAGACTCCCTTCGATCTCCTTGGCCTGTTCGAGGGCCGGGGCATTTCCGAACGCTTCAACATGGAAACTGGCGAACTGCCGAACCGTATCCGGCTCTACCGACGCCCGATCCTCGATTATTGGGCCGAAAACGAGGAAACCCTGGGCGATATCATCACCCATGTGCTGATCCACGAGATTGGTCACCATTTCGGCTTGAGCGACGACGATATGGAGCGCATCGAAGCCAGCGCCGATGCTGCCGCACAGCGCTGATCGGCTTGACGCCTACTGCTCGCCGAGCTTCATGTCCGGATGATAGTCCTTGCCCTCCACGGTCTTCGTGACCGCCTGCCCACACTGCATTTCGCCGGTCGTGGCGTTGAAGGCATAGCTCGGCGAACCATGAAGCTCCCACCCCTTGTTCAGCGCAGCCGTCACCTTATGGCAGAAGGAAGCGTCGTCGGGGCCGGTGAGAAAACGGTAGAGTTTCATGGAGCGTTCTTTCGTTCGGTTAGGAATTTCGCCTTGGCAACAAGTTTCTCGGCCTCCACAAGGTGAAGGCGTTCCACCATCTGGCCGTTGAGATTGATGACATTGAGATGTCGCGCTTCCGGCTTCGCAAAGGCGGCGATGATCGTTTCAGCATCTTTCACCGCTTCCGGATCCGGTCCGAAATGCCGGTTGGCGGGCTCGATCTGGGCGGGATGGATCAGCATTTTCCCGGAAAAGCCCATGACGCGGCCTTGCCTGCATTCTGCCTCGAGAGCCTCCGTGTCCCGGAAATCGTTGAAGACGCTGTCTATGATGTCGATCCCATGGGCTCTGCCGGCCAGCACGATCTGCATCAGCCAGGGCACAAGATAGCCGCGACCCGGCTGCGACAGCACGCCGGTCTCCTTACGCAGGTCGTTGAGACCGACGACGAAACATTGGAGCCGTTCATCGGCAGCTCCGATCGCTGACGCGTTCAAGACGCCTTTCGGCGTTTCGATCATCGCCCATATGGCAAGATCGTCCGGAGCGCCGGCTTCCGAGAGAATATCCGCCACGGACTGTATCTGGGCCACCTGCTCAACCTTGGGAACCAGCACCACGTCCGGAGAGATTTCCACCGCAAGATCCATGTCTGCCTTGCCGAATTGGGTGTCGAGCGCATTGATGCGGACGACCCGTTCCACTCCTTGCAGCGGATTGTCCTTGAACAACCGGCGCAGATTCTCACGCGCCTCGGCTTTCTTCTCCGGCGCGACGGAATCTTCGAGGTCGAAGATCACGGCGTCGCAGTCGAGGGTCCGGATCTTTTCCAGAGCCCTCTGATTGCTGGCCGGCACGCTCAAAACCGAACGGCGAAACCGGAAGGGAGCGAAATTGATGTCGGTCAAGGAAGTCATCACGGCTTTCTGTCAATCTTTTGAAGTCCCGGCAATACCGCAATGCGCAAAACCCCTTGCAAGAAAGGGCGCGAGAGCCCACATTCTTCAACGAGAAAGGTTTGGATCATGCATAATATTCGCGTTTTCTTCGTCATCGTATCGGCGATTGCCTTGTTCGCCATGGCAGCGCTTCTGACGGCGTCACTCACTGTCGCCTTTGCCGGTATTCTTGCAGTTCTTTCCATCGGACGAGCAGTTTCAGCGCGGCTGAAGCCGGTTCCGGTGCGGGCGAAGACGGACAAGCGCGAGATGCATGTCTGGAACGACGGACGCGGAACGATCATAGACCTGTAAACCGGAAACGCCCTTTAAAGGCTAAAAGGCGCTGAAAACCAGCACATCGGCGTACCGGTTCCAGGCAAACAGCCCTTCAAATCCTTGTCGATTTGCTTTATGGCAGCTTCCGCAGATTAGTCCATGTGGAGGCAGATCGTGGAAAAATTCACCAAACTCACCGGCGTCGCAGCGCCGCTTCCGGTCGTGAATATCGATACGGACATGATCATTCCGAAGGACTACCTCAAGACGATCAAGCGCACCGGCCTCGGCAAAGGCCTCTTTGCGGAAGCCCGTTACACCGAAGACGGCGCTGAAAACCCGGGTTTCGTGCTGAATAAGCCCGCATACAGAAATGCCAAGATTCTGGTGGCCGGCGACAATTTCGGCTGCGGCTCTTCCCGTGAGCATGCTCCCTGGGCGCTGCTCGATTTCGGCATTCGCTGCGTCATCTCAACCAGCTTCGCGGACATCTTCTATAATAACTGCTTCAAGAACGGCATTCTGCCGATCGTCGTCAGCCCGGAAGACTTGGAAAAGTTGATGGACGATGCCGAACGCGGCTCGAACGCGGTTCTCACGGTAGACCTAGAAGCTCAGGAAATCACCGGTCCGGACGGCGGCTCGATCCATTTCGACATCGATCCCGGCCGTCGCCACATCATGCTCGAAGGCCTCGACGACATCGCCTCGACCATGAAGAGTGATGCCGCAATCAGGAGCTTCGAGACCAAGAACCGCACCGAGCGCCCCTGGCTCTGATCGGACGCTCTCATGGTCAAGCGGATTTCCTCCGGATCGCCTTTCGAAGCGCGGATCGGTTATTCACGCGCAGTCGTGGACCGGGACATGGTCTACGTCTCCGGCACGACGGGCTACGATTATGCGAAGATGGAAATGCCGGACGATGTCGCCGCCCAGACGCGCAACGCGCTCGGCACCATCGAAAAAGCACTGAAGGAGGCCGGAAGCGGTCTGCAAGATATCGTGCGTGTGCGTTATTACTTGGTCGATATGGTCGACTATGACGCCGTCGTTGATGTGCTCGGTGCAACCTTTTCTGAAGTCCGTCCCGCCGCGACCATGGTCGTCTGCGGCCTCACCACGCCTGAAATGAAAATCGAAATCGAAGTCACCGCCCGCATTGGCGCCGGTAGTTCCTGAACTTTTCCAGCCTCGTCCTCGACAGGCTCGGACGAGGTTTCGCCAGGCGCGAGATCCGCGCGGGAGGACCTGAGCCTGAAAAAACCAAGGACACCACAAGATATGGCAAAGAACCTCTTCCTCCTTCCCGGCGACGGTATCGGCCCTGAGGCCATGGGCGAAGTCCGCAAGATCATCGCTCATATGAACAGCGCCATGCAGGCCGATTTCGTGCTCGACGAAGGCTTGGTCGGGGGCTCAGCCTATGATGCTCACGGTGTCGCTATTTCCGAGGAAGACATGGCCAAGGCCATGAAGGCGGATGCGGTGCTCTTTGGCGCCGTCGGCGGGCCGAAATGGGATCATGTTCCTTACGAGGTCCGCCCGGAAGCCGGCCTGCTGCGTCTGCGCAAGGACTTGGAGCTCTTCGCCAATCTGAGACCTGCCATCTGCTATCCGGCTCTCGCATCCGCTTCGTCTCTGAAGCCGGAACTGGTCGAAGGTCTCGACATTCTGATCGTTCGCGAACTGACTGGCGGCGTCTATTTCGGCGAACCGAAGGAAATCATCGATCTCGGCAATGGACAGAAGCGCGGCATCGACACGCAGGTTTACGATACCTACGAGATTGAGCGGATTGCCGGCGTTGCCTTCGAGCTGGCCCGTACCCGCGGCAATGCCGTCTGCTCCATGGAAAAGCGCAACGTCATGAAGTCCGGCGTGCTCTGGAACCAAGTGGTCACCGAAACCCACAAGCGCTCCTATTCGGACGTAAAACTCGAACACATGCTGGCCGATGCCGGCGGCATGCAGCTGGTGCGCCAACCGAAGCAGTTTGACGTCATCGTTACGGACAATCTGTTCGGCGACATGCTTTCCGACGTCGCGGCAATGCTGACCGGCTCGCTCGGCATGCTGCCGTCCGCTTCGCTCGGCGCGCCCGACGCCAAGACGGGCAAGCGCAAGGCGCTTTATGAACCTGTCCACGGCTCGGCCCCCGACATCGCCGGCCAGGGCATTGCCAACCCGATTGCTATGATCGCCTCCTTTGCCATGTGCCTGCGTTATTCCTTCAACATGATCAAGGAAGCGGAAAATCTGGAAAAGGCGATCGCCAACGTGCTGGATCAGGGCATCCGTACCGGCGACATCATGGCCGAGGGCTGCCGCAAAGTGGGCACGTCCGAAATGGGCGACGCGATCCTCAAGGAGTTCGTCAGCCTCTCCGCCTGATGCCCTACCGGTCTTTCCGCAAAGAGCGGAAAGACCCTTTCGCCGTTTTGTTTTCAGCGTCTGGCTACCCATATCGAGAAATCTATGGGAGAGAGCACGGGGATCGCTCCCGCGCCACGGATAAAGGCTGATGAAACGGACAATCGAAAAACTGAAACACCGCCGCTATCGCTACCGTTCAGGGTCTTCCTCGCCCCGGTGGTGGTCCTACGCGCTGGTTACGGTCAACCTGATCCTGATCGCCTTTTTCCTGCTGGACGCTCCTGTCGGTTCCTATGCGGCCCATACCCGCAACCTTCTGAAGCCTTTTGGGGAAACCATTACCGACCTCGGCAAATCCGGCTGGATCCTGTTTGGAAGCGCTGTCATTTTCTTTGAGGCGCTGGCGGTCATCCGGCTTGCACCGACGCTGAAGACACGTTTCCAGGCAATGCTCGTCAGCCATATGGCCATCTACCTCTTTATCTGCGTTGCCGGCTCAGGCCTGGCGGTCAACCTCTTGAAGCGCGTCATTGGGCGCGCACGCCCCGTTCTTTACGAAGAGTGGAGTTCATACGGGTTCAATCCCTTTTCCGGCTCCCGCTTCGAGAGCTTTCCCTCCGGCCATGCGACGACTGTAGGGGCATTTCTGATGGCCATGGCCATCCTTGCCCCACCCTACAGGCTTCTTTTTCTGGTCATGAGCCTTTGGGTCGGTTTCTCGCGCGTCATCGTCGCCGCCCACTATCCAAGCGACGTCATCGCCGGCCTTTCCTTTGGCGCCTGGTTCTCGATTCTCATGGCAATCGTGTTCTCGCGTTATGGTTTGCTGTTCAGGCAGGAGCCGGGCGGGTGGCCCGTTTTACGCCGACCGATACCCTTGATCATGCGCCCTGACCGCTCAAATGCGTCTTTCCCGCCGCGCGGAATGCCGCCAAAGCGTGAGGAAAAGGCTTGAATGAAAGAAGGCCCGGCGCAATTTCCTGCACCGGGCCTTCTCCTTATCGGTTCCTTGCTGTGAAGGACTATTCGGCGTGGATATCCCGGTCCTTGGTTTCCGGCAGGAAGAGCAAGCCGATCACCAGCGTGATGCCCGCAAATACAATCGGATACCAGAGGCCGTAATAGATATCGCCCTTGGCGGCACTCATAGCGAATGCCGTTGCCGGCAGAAGACCGCCGAACCAGCCGTTGCCGATATGATAGGGCAGCGACATGCCGGTATAGCGGATGCGGGTCGGGAAGAGTTCGACCAGCAGTGCCGCGATCGGGCCGTAGACCATGGTAACGTAGATTACCAGCACCGTGAGGATGGCGATGATCGTCACCCAGTTGACCGCCTGCGGATCTGCTACCATCGAGAAGGCGCCGGAGTTCGGGACGGTATAAACTGCCATCTCCGTCACGCCCGTGGCTTCTTGTGCCGTCAGCAGCTTCTGCGAGACGAGATCCGGGCCGGAAACCGAGGCCTTGTTGCCGGCGCGAATGGCGGCAGCATCAAGCTTCAGTTCCGGATTGGCTGCAACGAAGGCATCAAGTTTTGCATCCGGCACCTTGGAGGCAGCGCGTGCCAGCGGATAACCGCTCGTCTGCAGGGCAATGTTCACCTGCTTCTGGAATGCTCCATCCTTGGCCTTTGCATCGGCACCGGCGGCGATGGCGTCATAGCTGGTGATCGTCGAATCGCCGATCTTGACCGTAGCAGGTTGTCCAGCCGGCCCTGCAACGACATCGTAAGGCACCGAATTGCGCGTCAGGTAAGCCGTCGCAATATCGCAAGAGGTGGTGAATTTAGCAGTGCCGGTCGGGTTGAACTGGAATTTGCAGTCGCCCGGAGCTGCCGTCACTGTCGCCCGCACGGTTTCCTGAGCCTGCGCCAGAGCCGGATTGCCGGCCCAGGTCATAGCCTTGAACAGCGGGAAATAGGTCACCATGGCCAGAAGTAGGCCCGCCATGATGATTGGCTTGCGTCCGATCTTGTCTGAAAGCCAGCCGAAGAAGACGAAGAAGCCGGTGCCCAGAAGAAGCGACGCGGCAACCATCAGGTTTGCGGACTGCGCATCAACCTTGAGAATATTCTGAAGGAAGAACAGCGCGTAGAACTGGCCGGAATACCAGACGACGGCCTGGCCGACCACGGCGCCGAACAGGGCGAGAAGTGCGATCTTCGCATTCCGCCACTGGCCGAATGCCTCGGTGAGCGGCGCTTTCGATCCCTTGCCCTCTTCCTTCATTTTCTTGAAGGCAGGCGATTCGTTCATCTTCAGGCGGATCCAGACCGAAACGCCGAGCAGGATGACCGAGAGAAGGAACGGAACGCGCCAGCCCCAGGCTGCAAACGCTTCTTTTCCCACGAGCAGCTGGATGCCGAGGATGACGAGCAGCGACAGGAACAGGCCAAGCGTCGCCGTGGTTTGAATCCAGGACGTGAAGAAGCCGCGTCGGCCATGCGGCGCATGTTCGGCGACATAAGTCGCAGCACCGCCATATTCGCCGCCGAGCGCCAGACCCTGTAGCATGCGCAGGGCAATCAGAAGAATGGGGGCCGCGATCCCGATGGAGGCTGCGCCCGGCAAAATGCCGACCAGGAAGGTCGAAAGACCCATGATCAGAATGGTGACGAGGAAGGTGTATTTGCGTCCGACGAGGTCGCCGAGACGGCCGAACACAAGCGCCCCGAAAGGACGGACCAGGAAGCCCGCTGCAAAGGCCAATAGAGCAAAGATGTTCCGGGTCGTTTCCGGATACTGGCTGAAGAAGGCAGCGCCGATGAAGGTTGCCAATGAGCCGTAAAGATAGAAGTCATACCATTCGAAAACAGTGCCGAGCGACGAGGCGAAGATAACCTTCTTCTCCTCTCGCGTCATACCGCCGGTTCTTACCTCGGCGGTCGTTGCGACATTAGCCATTGTCGTCCTCCCAAAGAATAAACTCGCGTGCCGGCTCCGTGTCCTTTTCCCTCCTGGACATGAATAAGGCGACGCATTGTCGCAGATTGGCAGAATTCTGGCCAAAGGAAGAGAGATGCTTTGGGATTATGACTTTCGTCTAATACCGCGATTTCCTCGAACTGAAATGGTGCGGTGCAGTGTCGTAGCTGCGCCGACAATGCAGGCCTCGCTTGACTCATGGCGAAAATCTTCTAAACACCTTCGCGAACGGAAAGACACATCTATGCGTGCTTGCGAATTCGACATCGCTGCCTTCGCACTGCCGGCTGCTCAGCTCGGGCAGCGCGGATGTTTTTCCGCTTTCTTCAAAACCATGGCCAAAACGACGACGAAAACCGTCTGACGTCTCTGGCCGCCGCTCTCTCCCCGGCAAGGCCGGGGACCAGGAATACGCGGACAAGATCCCGCGGCTTCCCCCTCACCGGATCGAGGAGAGACAGAAAGAGAGCAAGAAAATGGGTTTCAAGATTGCAGTCGCCGGGGCAACCGGCAATGTCGGCAGGGAAATGCTGACTATTCTTTCCGAACGCGGCTTTCCAGCGGATGAGGTTGTGGCGCTCGCTTCCGCTCGTTCCCAGGGCACCGAAGTGTCCTACGGGGACCGGACGCTGAAGGTTTCCAATCTCGAAAACTACGACTTTTCGGACACCGACATCTGCCTGATGTCGGCCGGCGGCGAGATCTCCAAGAAGTGGTCGCCCAAGATCGGCGCCCAGGGCTGCGTCGTCATCGATAACTCGTCTGCCTGGCGCTACGACTCGGAAGTGCCGCTAATCGTGCCGGAAGTGAACCCGGATGCGATCGATGGATTTACCAGGAAAAACATCATCGCCAACCCGAACTGCTCGACCGCTCAACTCGTCGTCGCGCTGAAGCCGCTCCACGACTTCGCCAAGATCAAGCGCGTCGTGGTTTCCACCTACCAGTCCGTTTCCGGTGCAGGCAAGGAAGGCATGGACGAGCTCTTTACCCAGACCCGCGCCGTTTTTGTCGCCGACCCGGTCGAGACGAAGAAGTTCACCAAGCGCATCGCCTTCAACGTCATCCCGCATATCGATGTCTTCATGGAAGACGGGTATACGAAGGAGGAATGGAAGGTGCTGGCCGAAACCAAGAAGATGCTTGACCCGAAGATCAAGGTAACCTGCACGGCCGTGCGCGTCCCCGTCTTCATCGGTCATTCGGAATCGGTCAACATCGAGTTCGAAAACGAGATCACCGCCGACCAGGCCCGCGATATCCTGCGCGAAGCTCCGGGCTGCCTGGTGATCGACAAGCACGAAAACGGCGGCTACATCACGCCTTACGAGTGCGCCGGTGAAGATGCCACCTACATCTCCCGCATTCGCGAAGATGCAACGGTTGAAAACGGTCTCAATATGTGGGTCGTTTCCGACAACCTGCGCAAGGGTGCCGCGCTGAACGCCGTGCAGATTGCCGAGCTTCTCGTCAATCGGGGGCTGATCAAGCCGCGCAAGGCAGCCGCCTGAAAGCGATTAATTTATTAAACATGTTAGGATAGAAACCCTGCCAGAAATGGCGGGGTTTTCTCTCCGAATCATCGCGCATCACGAACTGTTCATGAACGGGTGAGTTGCGAAAGTTTGCAACCACCGCCATAAGGCCGAAAAACACATCCTCCGGACGCTGCGGCCAGGCGATCCGGCTGACCACGGGTTAACTGCATGAAGAAGATTTTGCTGGCAGGATTGATTGCAACCGGTTTGACCACCACTCCGGCTTTTGCAGCGCTTCAATGCGGTAACGACTCATCCGGCTTTGCCCGGTGGGTCGACGAGTTCAAGCGCGTGGCTCCGGCGAATGGCATCAGCCCGTCGGTAGTGGAAAAAGCCTTCGCCGGCGTCTCTTATAACCGCGAAACGATCCGAGCCGATCGGGGTCAGAAAAGCTTCAAGCTCTCCTTTGACGAATTCATGCGCAAACGTGGCGGGGCCGCCATCATCTCCCGCGGCAAAAGCATGAAGTCCGGCAATGCATCCCTCTTCGCCTCGATCGAACGCCGTTACGGCGTGCCGGCCGGACCGCTCCTTGCCATCTGGGGCATGGAGACCGGCTTCGGCGGCTTCATGGGCAATCAACATACGCTGTCTGCCGTCGCAACGCTGGCTTATGACTGCCGCCGTTCGGCCTACTTCACGGAACAGCTCTACGCCGCTCTCCAGCTCGTCGCTCGCGGAGACCTGAGCACCTCGGCCAAGGGTGCGGCTCACGGCGAGATCGGCCAAACCCAGTTCCTGCCGCTAAACGTCGTACGCTACGGCGCCGATGGGGACGGGGATGGCCATATCGATATGGTTCGCTCGCGCGCCGACGCGCTTGCCTCGACCGCCAATTTCCTGCGTGGACATGGCTGGCGAGCCGGTGCCGGCTACCAGCCCGGGGAACCGAATTTCGGTGCCATCCAGGGCTGGAATGCCGCAAGCGTCTATCAGCGGGCGATCGCCTATATCGGCGCCGAGATCGACGGTCGGTAACTCGGAAAAATCAGGTCAGGCCGACGCCTGTTCGGCCTGAAGGCGCGGATCGTCCAGCTCCGGACGAATGAAGTCGCCCTTCTCATTCATCACCCACAATTCGCCGGTCGAGATGTCGAACCAGGCACCATGGATGCTGAGTTCGCCTTTCTCGCAGCGTTTGCGCACGAACGGAAATGTTTCGAGATTGGCGATCGAGTTGCGGATCGACACGCGTTCAAGTGCCGTCTGCCGCTCGGCCTGGGTCATAAAATCATTGCTTTGGATCAGTTCGGCCGCCGGCCGGACCAGCGCCATCCACCGACCGATGAAGTCGCCGGGCGAAAGCGGCTCCATCGCCGGATCGAGCGCTGCCCGGATTCCGCCACAGCGGCCATGGCCCATGACGACGATATTCTCGATCTCCAGCACCTGTACCGCGTATTCCACCGCCGCCGAAGTGGCGTGAAACTGACTGTCCGGCTCATAGGGCGGTACCATGTTGGCGACGTTGCGGACCACGAAAAGTTCGCCCGGGCCGCAATCGAAAATAGTTTCCGGCGCAGCGCGGGAATCGCAACAGGCAATGAGAAGCGCGTGGGGTTTCTGTCCGGTTTCGGCCAGCACCCGGTAGCGTTCGCGTTCGTCGGCGTAACGCCCGCTCATGAAACTGCGGTAGCCCGCTAGAAGTCTGTCTGGAAAATCCGTCATGGGGAAAACGATTATAGCGGCAGGCGCCTAATTTCAACGGTCATTTGTGCAGTTGCTAAGATGAGAACCGAATCACCGCTTCGCCCGTTGCAGCGGGTGCACGAGCCTGCGCATCTGTACCATCGCCATCGGCGTGGAGAGGCTGGAAGCGTCGGTCTCCAATGTCAGTTCGTCGCCTCCCCGCTTGGCCGTGCGCGCCAGAATCTCGAAGACGCTTGCCGTCGCAAGCTGCAGCGCCTTTTCCTCTTCCATGCCTGCCAGAATACGCCCCAGGAAAAGTGCGCTGAGGAGATCGCCGAGGCCGTTCGGCGGATTGTCGATCAGCCGATGTTCGGCAAGCAACGCATGTTTTCCGGTGAGATAGAGATTGCCTGTGCCGCCTGCCATCATCGGAACGGCAGAGGTCACCAGAATGCGGGGCGGTCCGAGCGCGATCGCTGCGTCCATGATCTCGTTGTTGGTTTCCAGTGGCGCCCCTGAAAGCCAGGCAAGCTCATAACGATTGGGCGTGGCAATGGTGGCAAGCGGAATGAGTTCGTCGCGGATCGCCTCCGCGGTCGGCTGCGGGATATAGAGCCCGCCGAGGTCGCCCATCACCGGGTCGCAGACATAGAGGAGTTGCGGATTCTTCTCCCTCAAGGCCCGAACCAGCCGAGCCACCGAACGCGGCTGGGCTGCATTTCCAAAATAGCCCGTCAGGACGGCCTTTACCTCACCCAGCCATGGCGCGCGGATGAGATCGTCTATAGCTTTGTCGAAATCCGATTCGTGGAAAGTCAACCTCGTGGAAGGCCCATGACCCGGATGCCAGGGAAGAACGATGGTCGGCATTGCCCACACTGGATATCCAAGCGTTTCCAAGGCGAAAACGGCGGCGCGATTGCCGACGGAGCCGCGGATGACGTGGCTGGAAATGACGATGACGGCATTGCTGTTGTCCTGCATGGATCCGCTTTCCGACTTCAATGGCCTGTTGATGGTTTCTTCGCACCGCTGTGTCAATAATAGTCGAGAAGAATGCGGCAACCTCGCATGCGGACATGGATCGGCCACGTTGCCGCAAGATGACAGAGCATGAAATAATTCGGTTTAATCAAAAAAGGGGAGGGAGAAAATATGGCCGTCAGGCAGAATCCGAAGCGTGAAAAACAGATTGAAAACGCGCGCAAGGTTGCCACCCAGGACAAGGGACCGCTTCTGGACCCCCTCATCCTGTTTGGCCGAGCCAGCAATGACGACCTTGAGAACTATACTCCTGAAATGCTGGCCCTATCCGCAAGGCACGCGGCCGAACGGTTGAATGCTTGGCCACGGGTCAGGGCGGATATCACGGTAACGCCGATAGCCGGGGTGGAGCCCAAAGGCGTGCCGGTTTCCGTCTTGACGATTGTCGATCGGAACATGCCTTTCCTTTTCGATTCAGTCATGGGTGAGGTGACGGCCACCCACCGTGATCTGATGCTGGCCGTTCACCCGATATTGCTTCTTGAGCCAGGCAAGGAGCCGGTGCTTCGCTCTAATGAGAATCCTGGGAATCCAGCTCATCACGTAAGCCTGATACAGATCCATATCGCGCCACTCTCGCAGGAGCAGTCAACGGCGCTGACAGAACGCCTTCGTTACATCCTGGATCAGGTGCACCTGTCCATCTCCGATTGGAGCGCGATGCTGGATGTTCTCAAGGGCGCCGCCGGCCAACTCAACAATTCGACCAGCCGTCGGAAGGCCGATCGCGAAGAGGCGATCGCATTCCTGGAATGGCTGCGCGACGACAATTTCACTTTTCTCGGCATGCGGGAATATGTCTATTCCGGCAAAGGCCCCGAAGCGAAGGTGGAGCGCGGCAAAGGCCGTGGTCTGGGCATATTGTCCGACCCGGACGTCCTGGTGTTGCGCCAGGGCAAGGACGCCGTGACGACCACACCGGAAATCCTTGAATTCCTCGATGGACCGGATTTCCTGATCGTCACGAAAGCAAACGTGAAATCCGTGGTCCATCGTCGGGCTTATATGGACTATGTCGGCGTCAAGCGTTTCGACGAGAATGGCGAGGTCGTCGGAGAACTGCGCATCGTCGGCCTCTTCACGGCCACCGCCTATACCCACTCCGTTCGCGATATCCCGCTCCTGCGCGCCAAGGCCGCCAGAATTGAGGAACACTTCGGCTTCGATCCGGACAGCCATTCAGGCCGCATGCTGGCAAATACGCTGGAATCCTATCCGCGTGACGACCTTTTCCAGATCGACACCGACCTGCTTGCTCGCTTCTGCGAGCAGATCATGGAATTGAGCGAACGGCCTCGTGTACGCGCGCTGCCACGCATCGATCATTTCGATCGGTTCGTTTCGGTGATCATTTACGTTCCGCGGGAGGATTACAATTCTCTGGTGCGTGAAAAGGTGGGCGACTATCTCGCAAATATCTACGACGGGCATATCTCTGCCTACTATCCGGCCTTTCCGGAAGGCGGTTTGGCCCGCGTACACATGATCGTAGGTCGACGCGGCGGCAAGACTCCACGTGTTCCGCAGGCAAAGCTCGAAGAGGCAATCCGACTTATCGCGACCCCTTGGGAGGATCGTTTTGCGGCCTTGGCAAAACAAGGCCCTCGCCTCTCCGTAACGCAGGCCTTCCAGGAAGCCTTTTCCCCCGAGGAAACCTTTGAGGATCTTCCCGATATCGTCGCCTGCGCTGCCGGTGAAACGATCCGCATCGCCTTCTATCGCCGCCCCGCCGATACTGCCGCCACCGTTTCGCTGAAGATTTTCCACAAGGGCCGGCACCTCTCGCTCTCCCGCCGTGTACCGCTTCTTGAAAACCTGGGTTTCCATGTGGTCAGCGAGCAGACTTTCGAACTCAATGTCGGGTTGGGGAGTGATCGCAAATTGGTCGTACTGCACGACATGGAATTGCAGGTTAATAATGCGCGGGAAATCGACCTTTCCCATGAAGGCATGTTACTGGAGGAGGCCTTCCTATCGGCTTTCGATGGCGCAATCGACAATGATGGTCTGAACCGGCTGGTGCTGCTCGCCGGACTTTCCGCACGAGAAGTCACTGTGTTGCGAGCCTATTCCCGATATCTTCGCCAGACCGGGATCGTATACTCGCAAAATTACATCGCCGACACGCTGAACAAATACCCTGCCATCTCGGCCGCCATCTTCCGTCTCTTCCGCGACGGCTTCGATCCGAAGCTTGGAGAAAAGGTGCGGGTGAAGAAGCTGACGGAAGCCCATGCCGAGATCGAAGCCGCTCTCGGTAACGTCCCGAACCTCGACGAGGACCGGACGCTGCGCCGTTTCGTCAACGCCGTCGATGCCACCCTGAGGACGAACTATTTCCAGCGCGACGCCCAAGGATCACCAAAGCGAATGTTGGCCTTCAAGCTCGATCCAAAACTCCTCGACGGGCTGCCTGAGCCAAAACCGTTCCGAGAGATCTTCGTTTACGGCACCGAGGTCGAAGGCGTGCATTTGCGCTTCGGCAGAGTTGCACGCGGCGGCTTGCGCTGGTCGGATCGTGGCGAGGATTACCGAACCGAGGTTTTGGGCCTAGTGAAGGCCCAGCAGGTCAAGAACGCGGTCATCGTACCGGTGGGCGCCAAAGGGGGGTTCTTCCCCAAGATGCTGCCCGTCGGAGGCTCCCGCGACGAGGTCTTTAACGCCGGACGGGAAGCCTACAAGACCTATATCAGAACGTTGCTCTCTATCACCGACAACATCGTCGATGGCGAAATCGTACCGCCGGCGGATACGATGCGCATCGACGGCGACGACCCCTATTTTGTCGTAGCGGCCGACAAAGGCACCGCCACCTTCTCCGACACCGCCAACGGATTGGCCCAGGAAGCCGGCTTCTGGCTGGACGACGCCTTCGCCTCAGGGGGCTCCGCCGGCTACGACCACAAGAAGATGGGCATTACCGCCCGCGGCGCCTGGGAGGCCGTCAAGCGGCATTTCCGCGAGAAGGACATCGACATCCAGACCACGCCCTTCACTGTGGCTGGTGTCGGAGATATGTCCGGCGACGTTTTTGGCAACGGAATGCTGCTGTCCCGCAAGATCAGGCTCATTGCCGCCTTCGATCATCGTGACATCTTCATCGATCCTGATCCGGACACTGAAAAGTCCTTTGTCGAACGCGAGCGCCTCTTCGCCCTGCCGCGGTCGAGCTGGCAGGATTACGACCGGACGACGATGTCCAAAGGCGGTATGATCATTTCGAGAGCCGAGAAGGCCGTTAGGCTGACCCCGGAAGCGGCCGCAGCGATCGGCATCGACAAGACGACGGCAACGCCTTTCGAGATCATGACGGCGATCCTGAAGAGCCCCGTAGACCTGCTCTGGTTCGGTGGCATCGGCACCTATATCAAGGCCGCTTCCGAAGCCGACACCGAAGTGGGCGACCGCGCCAACGATCCGATCCGCATTACTGCGGCGGACGTGCGTGCGAGCGTGATCGGCGAGGGTGCCAATCTTGGCGTCACCCAAAAGGGCCGCATCGCTTATTCGCTCGCCGGCGGGCGCTGCAATTCGGACGCGATTGACAATTCCGCGGGCGTCAATTCCTCGGACGTCGAGGTCAACATCAAGATCGCGCTCAACTCGGCGATGCAGGACGGTCGGTTGACGCGGGAGAAGCGCAACCAGCTTCTCTCCTCGATGACCGACGAGGTGGCCGGGCTCGTTCTGCGCAACAATTATCTTCAGCCGCTGGCAATCTCCCTTACCGAGAGAAAGGGCGTCGCCAACCGGGAAGAACTGTCACGCCTCATGTCCGTGCTTGAAAGCCAGGGCCTCCTGAACCGTAAGGTGGAAACGCTTCCCGATGACAACGAACTGGCCGAACGGTATCTTTCCAACCGCCCCCTGACCCGGCCGGAAATCGGTATTCTGCTCTCCTATTCGAAGATCGTCCTGTTCGACGCACTGATCGACAGCTCCATCCCGGACGATCCCTATTTTTCTGCCGTGCTGAAAGCTTATTTCCCGGCAAAGATGCAGAAGCCCTACGCAGCCGATATCGAAAATCATCGCCTGCATCGGGAGATCGTGGCAACCGCCTTGGCCAATGAGGCCATCAATCGGGGTGGGCCCGGTTTCGTACAGCTGATGAGTGACGTGACGGGCGCTGCGGCATCAAATGTCGTCAAGGCAGCTTTTCTGGCACGCGACAGTTTCGACCTGCCGAAGCTGTGGGCGGAAATCGATGCATTGGACGGCCGGATTTCGGGCCAGGTCCAAAACGATCTCTACGCCCGCACCACGCTGATCTTCGCGGAAGCGACCCGGCTCATTCTTCAGACGCAGGTCGGCGCCGGCGATATGACCGGTGCCATGAGCCGGCTCAGAGCCGCAATTAAGGGCCTGCGTTCCTCCATCACCGCCGGAAGCATTCTGGAAACCGCGGCACAGGCCACGGAGTTCGAGGCACAGGGCGTCCCTTCGGCGGTCGCACGGGAAATCCTGCTGTTGCCAACCCTGGTTCTCCTGCCCGAAATCATGCTGGTTGCCAATCGTACCGGCGAGACCATGGCGCGCGCAACGGAAAGCTACTTCGCTGTCACCGAGACGTTCCGCATCAATCGGCTGATCGGTGCCGGCGAGCGAATTGCCACCTCAGATCACTACGAGAGTCTGGCGCTTTCACGCAGCCTGCAGCAGATCGCCTCAGCCCGACGTGACATCATCATCGCCGCCCTCACGGCTCATCCAAAGGAAAAGAAGCCGCTGCAGGCGTGGGTTGGCAATGACCGGACGCGCGTGAACCGCGTCGGAGCAGAACTGATGGCTCTGAGCGAGGGAAGCGATCTCACGCTTCCCAAGATCACCGTTGCCGCCGGGCTTCTCGGAGATCTCGCACGCGGACCGGCAATCTAGCAAAGGGGAGAGGCCGCAGACCGTCCGGCGGTCCCCACCATGATCATGGCATTCCAGGCGGGGCATAACGCAGCTATGTCCCCTGGACGACTTGTTTGCCAGAATGACCTTCATCGCTTGAAGAGGTTTGAGCGCTCTGATCCGGGGGGTAAAATGGCTGTTCATGTGATTGAGGAAGCGCCGGCGAAATCCAGCCGGCGCGGTATCTGGGGCTGGATGCTCTTCGACTGGGCAGCTCAGCCCTTTTTTACCGTCGTCACGACCTTCGTGTTCGGCCCCTATTTCGTCGCCCGATTGACCAGTGACCCTGTCTCGGCACAGGCAGCCTGGAGCAATATGGCGACGATCTCCTCGATCACCATTGCCATCCTCTCGCCGATCCTCGGCTCGATCGCCGATCAATCGGGTCCTCGAAAGCCATGGATCGCGTCTTTCGCCGCGGTCAAAATCACCTGCGTCGCTATGTTGTGGTTCGCAGCGCCCGGCTCCCCGATCATTTGGCCGCTGATTTTCATGATCCTGGCCTCCATCGCAGCCGAGTTTTCCACCGTCTTCAACGATTCCATGATGCCGCGCCTCATCAGCAAGGACGAGGTCGGCAGGGTTTCGAATGTCGCCTGGGGCCTCGGTTATCTCGGCGGCATGATCGTGCTGATCGCAGTGGTGGCGCTCCTCGCAGCAAGCCCGGATACCGGGTTGACCCTGATCGGCATTCCCCCGCTGTTCGGGCTCGACCCTCATCTCGGAGAAGACGCCCGCATTACCGGCCCGATCGCGGCGCTTTGGTATTTCCTCTTCATTCTTCCCATGTTTTTCTTCACGCCCGACACCAGAAAGGCGATGCCCTTTGCAGAGGCTGTACGCTCCGGCTTGCAGGAGCTTGCAGGAACTGTCCGTGAATTGAAGCAGAGGGCGGGCATTTCCAGGTTCTTGATCGCGCGCATGCTCTATCAGGACGGCGTCAACGGCGTGCTGATCCTTGGCGGCACCTTCGCTGCTGGAATGTTCGGTTGGGCCACGATAGAAATCGGCATCTTCGGAATCCTGCTGAACGTGGTTGCCATCTTCGGCTGCATTGCCGCCGGTGCGCTCGACAAGGCGATGGGATCGAAGCGTGTCGTCTCAGCGAGCCTCGTATGCCTGCTGATTGCAACCCTCGGCATTGTCTCGACGGGCCCAGGTTTCGTCTTCTTCGGCATGCTTCCGCTGCCCATGGACGACGGAGGAGGGTTGTTCGGAACAGCTGCTGAAAAAGCCTATCTGCTCTTCGGCCTGTTGATAGGCGTCGCCTTCGGCCCTGTGCAGGCTTCGTCGCGCTCCTATCTTGCCCGCAGCGTCAGTTCTTCCGAAGCAGGTCGGTTTTTCGGGATCTACGCGCTGTCGGGCCGGGCTACCAGTTTCATGGCGACACTCTTCTTTTCGCTGGCCACCTATGCGACCGGATCGGCGCGGCTGGGAATGGCCACGCTGATCCTCTTCCTGCTGGCTGGTTTCCTCTTGCTGCTTACGACGCCATACCCGGCCGGTAACCCCGACGCAGCACCGGAATGATAGTCGGCTGATCAATGCCGGAAATGGCGCATGCCGGTAAAGACCATGGCAACGTTGTGCTCGTCGGCAGCGGCAATCACCTCATCGTCGCGCATCGAGCCGCCCGGCTGGATAACGGCCGTTGCGCCGGCCGCGATCGCCGATAGCAGGCCGTCGGCAAAGGGAAAGAAAGCCTCCGAGGCAACAGCTGAACCCTTGGTCATCGGTTCCGCCCAACCCATGGCCTTTGCCGCTTCCTCCGCCTTGATGGCGGCGATGCGTGCGGAATCTACCCGGCTCATCTGTCCGGCGCCGATGCCGGCGGTCTGGCCGTCCTTGGCATAAACGATTGCATTGGACTTCACGTGCTTGGCCACCTTGTAGGCGAACTTCATGTCTTCGAGCTCGCGCTCGCTCGGCGCCCGCTTCGTCACGACACGCAGATCGATATCCTCGATCATGCCGTTATCCCGGGTCTGGACGAGGAGCCCGCCTGAAACGGTCTTGGCGGTGATCCCCCGCGAGCGCGGGTCCGGCAGGCCGCCGGTCACCAGTAGCCGCAGGTTTTTCTTCGTGGCAATGATTGCCTTGGCTTCGTCCGAAACCTCGGGAGCGATGATCACTTCGGTGAACAGCTTGACGATTTCTTCGGCAGTCTCGCCGTCAAGAAGCTGGTTTAATGCGATGATGCCGCCGAAAGCCGAGGTGGAATCGCAGGCAAGCGCCCGCAGATAGGCGTCCTTCAAGCTCGGGCCCGTCGCCACGCCACAAGGATTGGCATGCTTGATGATGGCACAGGCCGGCGCCTTTGCGGGCGCAAACTCGGCAATTAGCTCGAAAGCCCCATCCGTGTCGTTGATGTTGTTGTAGGAAAGCTGCTTTCCTTGCAGAAGCTTGGCGGTGGCGACGCCGGGGCGGTTTTCGCCGGTAACGTAGAAGCCCGCGCTCTGGTGCGGGTTTTCGCCGTATCGCATCTCTTCTTTCAACACACCGCCAATCGTCCGGTAGCGTGGAATTTCGATGTCCAGCGCTTCGGCGAACCAGTTGGAGATCGCCGTGTCATAGGCCGCTGTGCGCGCATAGGCTTTGGCGGCAAGCTTCTGACGGAAGGCATAGACCGTTTGCCCATCGTTGGTCCGCAGCGCTTCGATGAGTGCAGGATAGTCGGAGGGATCGACGACGGTCGCGACATAGGCATGGTTCTTGGCTGAGGCGCGGATCATCGCGGGCCCGCCGATGTCGATATTCTCAACCGTGGTCGGATAATCGCCGCCGGCGGCGCGCACCTCTTCGAAGGGATAAAGATTGATGACGGCGAGATCGATGGCTTCGATCCCGTGCTCCTTCATCGCGGCCGCATGCTCCTGGTCGTCCCGGATGGCGAGAAGTCCGCCATGCACGGTCGGATGCAGCGTCTTCACGCGGCCGTCCATGATTTCCGGAAAACCCGTCACTTCCGATACGTCGGTCACGGGAAGACCCGTCGCCGCGATCGCCTTGTGTGTTCCGCCTGTCGACAACAGCCTCACGCCCTGAGAGACCAAGGCCTCAGCGAGCTCTATGATGCCGGTCTTGTCGGAGACCGAAAGCAGCGCGGTGCGAATTTTGATACGATCGGGAGCAGGGATTTTTTTGGAAACGACGGCCATCGGTCTCTCCTGGGAACGCGCCATAGATCGGCACTGCGAAGGATTGCCGCCGTTAGCATAGCTTCGGGCCTCAGGGGAAGCCTATTCGCCGCGCCTCAGCATCCAACGGATTTCCGATATGTGCGGCAGGGAGAACTCGATGACGAGCTGCTGGCTCGGCCTGGCACCGGAAACATCCGCAAAAAAGATATCCTCGTCGATCAAGACCTGCAGGCCGGGAGCTGCGAAAACCCACGTTTCGCCATCCGCCGCGCGCATGACGACGCTTTCTTCATCACGTCGCAGGAGCGTAATCGCCGGGTGGATATGAAACCGTGCCGCTGCGCTGAAGGGATCGTCGTCGGCTGCCTCTCCTTCGGGCAGGAACAAGCGATCATGCCCCTTGATCTTGTTCCCCTTGGCGTTGAGTCCGATCTCGCGCTCGTGCAGATAGCCGAATTCGCGGACATAGCCATCGTGGATAGCCCGCAGCCAGTCGTTGCCATGCGGGTCGTCCCAGCGTTCCACCTCCACCTCCGATACGCCGCCAAGTAAGATCGGCCCCGCCAGCCTGGATCGGGCAACGCGGCCGGAGGATGTTTCATTGAGCGTCACGGTCGAATGGGCGGCGGTCGAGCGGGCGATCTGCCGGTAGGTACGGCTGCCATGTTTCGGCGCGCCGCTGTTGACGATGAAGCGGTGCCGGCCGGAGGACATTTCGAACGAAAGGCAGCCGGCATGAGCTCCGCGTGAAAGCTCCGTCGAAAGCGCATGCCCCGTATCGACGATCAGCGTGGTGCCTTCTGCCGAAAGCCGATGGTAATTCATGTGCGGCAGGGCCTTGAACGGCTTGCCGGCGGTTTCGTCGTACCGCAATACGGACATCAGCTCGCTTGCAGGCGTGGCACTGGCCCCGTTGAACAGAGCAAGATCACCATCCTGGTGACGGAAGAAACGCAGGGCGGGATACATTCGGTCGATTGTCGGGATGAGCTTCTGCGGCAGGTCGTGGCCCAGGTTGATATAGGTCTGTCGAAGCGGCAGAAGGTCGATGAGCAGGTCGAGCACCGTCCGCGGATTGCGCGATACATGGCCTCCGTCCGGCAGGATCTGGCGTTCCAGCTCCCGGTCGAGCCGATTGCCTTCGCGGCGGATATAGGCAGCCCGCGTCGGCATCGAGATCGAGGCCATGGCGAGCGCGATGCGGAGCCTCAGCCGGGTATCGCCTTCGGGCGTACAGCCGGCTATCTTCCGTAGGTAGCGTACCTGATAAGCTAGGCTTTTCATGAAGCGCCGGTAAAAACCCGCCTCGGCACCCTGCAAGACAACCGTGGAGTGGGAGAGCCAGGCGATCACCCGCTCGGCCGCCACATTTGCCTCCCATGCCAACCCCTTCGGCCGCCGACCGTAGAGTGCTATCCAGTCGGCCACCACCTGACGAACATGGGCACAGCTGGCTTCGGTCTTGTTGGTGCGGATATGCCTCAGCCAGGCAAAGGAGTGCAGCCGCTCGGCAAAGGCGCGAGATGGAAGCTCGACGGAAAAGGGCGAGCGCCCGTAAGTTTCCAGAATACGGCCGGCTAACGGAAAGCGGCCTTCAAGGATCTCTTCCGCGACAAAAGGATCGAGCGACCTCAAGTCCGTGGGTGCAACGATCAACCGGTCGGGAACGTGGAGAGAAAAAGAGGTGGCAGCCAGACGCAATCCGGCGGACCGCCGGCAAAAGCGGCGCCAGATTTCCCGCAAGCCGTAGGAGAAGAGCCTCCGGCGATCTGCGAGCCGCATGGTCAATCTAGAACACTCCGCAGGATTCGATCTCCAGCCGGTCGGCCGGAATCACTTTAGCTCATTCGAAACAATGGGCTTGTATGGTGAACAAAGCCTTACTGGCGCTGAAGCACGCTTGCGAAGAATCCGTCCATTCCACCTGCGAATTCGTCGTCGCCTGGTAACATTGCCGGCGTCGTTCGGAATTCGCCAAGCGGAGAGATCGCCTCTTGCAAGCCGGGCCAATCCTGCGCTTCTGCAGGCCGACGCTTCAGATCAGGATGATCTGCCAGCACCCGTTGCACCAGTTCCTCACCTTCGGAAGGATCGAGCGAGCAGTTGGAAAAAACCACGATGCCCCCGGGCTTCACCAGCGTGATTGCATGACGCAGCATCTTTTCCTGCAACGCAGCAAGCTTTGCGATATCCCCCGGTCCTTTGACCCAGAGCACATCGGGGTGCCGACGCGTCGTGCCTGTCGAGGAACAGGGCGCGTCGAGCAGGACGCCGTCCAGCAATTCCTCGGGCTTATAGTCGAAAAGATCGCCGACAATGAACTCTGCCTCAAGGCTCAGTCGCGCAAGATTTTCCTTCAATCGAGCCAATCGGTTGGCAGATTGCTCGACGGCCGTCACCTTAGCGCCGGCCGCGACCAATTGCGCGGTCTTGCCGCCCGGCGCTGCGCAAAGGTCCGCCACCCGCTTGCCCTTCAGATCCCCCAAAAGTTTCGCAGGAATGCTGGCTGCCGCATCCTGCACCCACCACACACCCTCCGCAAATCCTTCAAGCGCCGATACCGCTCCTTCGAACATCGGCATCCGGATACTGCCTGTCGGCAGAAGCTTGCCCCCGAGTTTTTCGGCCCAAACTTCTGGGTTGGACTTCACTGTCAGATCGATCGCCGGCGGCACGAGCTGGGCCTCCGCGATGCGAGCCGCCGCAATCTCGCCGTAAGCAGCGACAAGCCGTTGGCTGAACCAGCCCGGTACGGGCGAGATAGAGGCTGTTCGTACTAGAACCTCGTCCTTCTCGCGCACCAGCCTGCGCAGTACGGCATTGACGAGCTTTGCAAAACGGCGGTTACGTGGGTCTCGATTGGCCTGTTCAACGGCAAGATCCACAACCGCATGGGGCGGCACGTCGAGATGGAGAATTTGCGCCGCAGCGGTAACAAGCACGTGGTGGAGGGCGCGCGCGCCTTCCGGGAGCGGCGTCTCGATCAGCGATGCAATTGCCGCTTCGAGCCGCGGCAGGTGCCGCAGCGCCGTTGTGAGAATCGCGCGGGTCAATGCGCGGTCCGCATCGCTGAGTGCTTTGTAGGCCGGATTGCCATGGACCGGATCGAGCATGCCGTCGAGCGAGATCTTCCGATCCACGACCGCCGCCAGCAGTTTGGCCGCGGTCGCTCGCACTTCGAGCCCCGGTTTCAGCGCTTCGCCCTGTACGGGGCCTTGCGCGGGCAAGTCCGGTTTCCTGCGATACTGCTTGTGCGAAGGCGACTTCTTGTTTTTCTTGGGCTCACTCAAGACCAGGGACCTTTTCGCGGTTCATTGGAACCGCGGCCCCAGCCGGTCGTCGGCACGGAGCGCGCGGTGCGCTGGGGTCTACCAGCCCTGAAGCCGCCCGTCGAGCCGCCGCCGGGGAACTTGCCTGCCATCTGCTCCAGGGCCGCAATCCGGTTTTCGGTGTTTGGATGGGTCGAAAACAGGTTATCCATTCGCTCGCCCGACAGAGGATTGATGATGAACATATGCGCTGTAGCGGGATTGCGTTCGGCGTCATAATTGGGAATGGCATGTGCCGCGCCGGCTATCTTGGCGAGCGCCGAGGCAAGCCACAGCGGGTTACCGCAGATTTCGGCGCCACGTTGGTCGGCGGAATATTCACGGGTGCGGCTGATCGCCATCTGCACCAGCATGGCCGCGAGCGGCGCGACGATCATCGCCACCAGCACGCCGATAAAACCCAGCGGGTTGCTATTGTTCTCGCGGTTGCCGCCGAAGAAGAAGGCGAAATTGCCGAGCATGGAGATAGCACCCGCCAGCGTCGCGGTAATCGTCATCGTCAGCGTGTCGCGGTTCTGGATATGCGCCAGCTCATGGGCCATCACGCCCGCCACCTCCTCATGCGTCAGGCGCTGCAAGAGGCCCGTGGAGGCGGCAACGGCAGCATTCTGCGGGTTGCGCCCCGTGGCAAAGGCGTTCGGCTGGGGATTATCATAGATGTAGACCTTCGGCATGGGCAGGCCTGCATTGGCCGCCAGGTCCCGGATCATATTATAGAATTCCGGAGCCGTGCGTGCGTCCACCTCCTGGGCATGATAGGCGGACAATACCATCTTGTCCGAATTCCAGTAGGAAAAGAGATTCATGCCTGCCGCGATCACCAGGGCAATCATCATCCCGCCCCTGCCGCCGATCAGGAATCCGACGCCCATGAACAGGGCCGTCATGAAGGCCAGAAGCATGGCGGTGCGCATCACGTTCATCGTCATCTCTCCGTTGCCGATGCCGCTCAAGGGTTTTCCTGCGGCGACGAACGCCCTATGATGTGGTCAATTCGACCGCAGTTTTCAATAAACCATCCAGTGATCCGAAAGATGCAGAACGCAGAGAACGACAATCGCGACACCGCCACAAAGGAAGAAGCTCCACCGAGACCTCTGCCCCCAGCGGCCCAGCGCGCGCTGAAGGAAGCTGAGGAACGCCGGCAGGCGGAAGCGAAGACCGAGACGCCGGCAGAATATGGCGGCCGCGGTGGCGCCGATCCCGCCCGTTTCGGCGATTGGGAAATCAAGGGCCGGGCAATCGACTTTTAAGGTAAATATTCCTATTGACTTTGGCGCATGATCGGAATTTATTCCTTTCATGCTCAAGGAACTAACTTCTAATTCTGGCTGGTTTCGTCACAACCCTCTTCACGCAAGCATCGGCGCGCGAGGAGATCTCAGGACCTGTCACCGCGAAAATTCTGCGGGTTATTGATGGCGACACCCTGCTGGTTGAAGCCCAGCCCTGGCCGCAGCAAAAGATGGAAGTCTATGTCCGGATACGCGGCATCGATGCGCCAGAATTGAAATCAAAATGCGATCACCTCCGCCGGGAAGGGCTTGATGCGCAGCAGGCCTTGGAAACCTTGGCCGCAGCCTCTTCCAGAATTCAACTCACGCGTATTTCAGGCGACAAATATTTCGGCCGCATCGTCGCCGACGTCATCTTGTCGGACGGGCGCAATGCCGCAAGCAACCTCCTGCTTGCCGGCCTCGTGCAAGACTATGACGGAGGCAGGAAGCCACACCGGATCTGTAATACCGATTGAAAGACTTTCGTCGTTTGAACTGCCCCCGAAAGTTGGACGACAACTTTCGGGGATCGGTTCTGGGGAGGCGGCCCTTTTGTCAGCCTGCCTTGTTCTGGCGGTTCGTGATAAGGTCATCGACAACGCCGGGATCGGCAAGTGTCGAAGTATCCCCGAGCGCCCCGAAATCATCCTCGGCAATCTTGCGCAGGATGCGGCGCATGATCTTGCCGGAGCGCGTCTTCGGTAGACCTGGCGCGAACTGGATCTTGTCCGGCGCCGCGATCGGGCCGATCTCCTGACGGACGTGCTTGACCAGTTCCTGCCGGAGCGCATCGTTGCCTTCATTGCCCGCCATCAGGGTGACATAGCAATAAATACCCTGCCCCTTGATATTGTGCGGGTAGCCGACAACAGCAGCTTCAGACACCAGATGATGTGAAACGAGGGCTGATTCGACCTCGGCAGTGCCAAGCCGGTGACCGGACACGTTCAAGACATCATCGACGCGACCGGTGATCCAGTAATAGCCGTCTTCGTCGCGGCGGCAGCCGTCACCGGTGAAGTACTTGCCCTTGTAAGTGGAGAAATAGGTCTGGATGAAGCGCTCGTGGTCGCCATAGACCGTGCGCATCATGCCCGGCCAGCTGTCGCTGATGCACAGGTTGCCGTCAGCCGCCCCTTCCAGCACCTTGCCCTCGCTGTCGACCAGTTCGGGTTTCACGCCGAAGAACGGCCTGGTGGCCGAACCCGGCTTCAGATCCGTCGCGCCCGGCAGTGGCGTGATCATATGCCCGCCGGTCTCCGTCTGCCACCAGGTATCGATCACCGGGCAGCGCTTGTCGCCGACGACATTGTAATACCATTCCCAGGCCTCCGGGTTGATCGGCTCGCCGACCGTGCCGAGCAGGCGCAGGCTGTCCCGCGATGACCGCTTCACGAACTCATCTCCGGCTCCCATCAGCGAGCGGATCGCCGTTGGCGCGGTATAGAAGATGTTGACCTTGTGCTTGTCGATGATTTCCCAGAAGCGGCCCTGATCCGGAAAATTCGGCACGCCTTCGAACATCAGCGATGTGGCGCAATTGGCGAGCGGTCCGTAGACGATATAGGAATGCCCCGTCACCCAGCCCACATCGGCAGTACACCAGTAGATGTCGCCGTCGTGATAGTCGAAGACATATTCATGGGTCATCGCCGCATAGACGAGATAGCCGCCGGTGGTGTGCAGCACGCCCTTGGGTTTGCCGGTGGAGCCCGACGTGTAGAGGATGAAGAGCGGGTCTTCCGCCTTCATCTTTACCGGCTCGCAATGCGGCTTCACACTGGCGATTTCCTGGTGATACCAGAGGTCGCGGCCGGGCGCCCAGTTCGTCTTGCCGCCGGTGCGGCGTACGACGAGCACCTTGTCGACCGTCACATATTGCCGGGCAGCGATATGGATGGCGGTATCGGTATTTTCCTTGAGCGGCACCGGCTTGCCGCCGCGCACGCCCTCGTCGCAGGTGATCACGAAAGTAGACTCGCAATCGACGATGCGGCCGGCCAGCGCTTCAGGCGAAAAGCCGCCAAAGACCACCGAATGGACCGCCCCGATGCGGGCGCAGGCGAGCATCGCATAGGCCGCTTCCGGGATCATCGGCATATAGATGGTAACGCGGTCGCCCTTCTTGACGCCGTGCTTTTTCAGGACGTTGGCCAGCCGGCAGACCTGATCGTAAAGCTGATTATAGGTGATCTTCTTGTCGATATAAGGGTTGTCGCCCTCCCAGATGAGCGCAGTGCGCTCCCCATGCGTCTTCAGATGCCGGTCGATGCAGTTGTAGGAGACGTTGGTCAGGCCGTCTTCGAACCACTTGATCGAGACCTTGCCTTTGAAGGAGGTGTTCTTGACCTTTGTGTAAGGCTTGAACCAGTCGATGCGCCTTCCGTGTTTGCCCCAGAACTTGTCCGGGTTCTCGATGCTTTCCTCATACCACTTCTCGTACTTTTCCTTATCGATCAAAGCTCTCGCTTTGGTGGCCTTGAGCACCGGATAAACTTTTTCGGACATGAATACCTCCCCATCGAACGACGCCGCAGCCAATGGTCGACTTAGGCAATCTGTTTTGCATTCATAACAGGTGAAGCCGGCCCGGCAATTAGACAAACGGCCATGTCATTTGAAGATTTGCAATTCCGTCGCATTTCAGCTATAGGGCGGTAAATTCCCGGAAATTGTGGTTGATACCCACGGCCCGCGACACCGGCGCGGACGACAGAGGAACTATACCCATGGCCCAACAATTGCTTATGCCGAAGGCGACCGCTGTCTGGCTCGTCGACAACACCGCCCTTTCGTTCGACCAGATTGCCAATTTCTGCAAGCTTCATCCTTTGGAAGTGAAGGCGATTGCCGACGGCGAAGCGGCGCAGGGCATCAAGGGCCTCGATCCGATCGCCACCGGCCAGCTTTCCCGCGACGAGATCGGCCGGGGTGAGGCAGACGTCAACTACAAGCTCAAGCTCCTCGAGCCCAAGGTACGCGTGCCGGAATCGAAGCGCCGCGGCCCGCGTTATACGCCGGTTTCGAAGCGCCAGGACCGCCCAAATGCCATCCTCTGGCTGGTCCGCAATCATCCGGAACTCAAGGACGCCCAGATTTCCCGCCTTGTCGGCACCACGAAATCGACGATCGAGCAGATTCGCGAACGCACTCACTGGAATTCCGCCAACCTGACGCCCATGGATCCGGTCACGCTTGGCCTTTGCAGCCAGATCGATCTCGACCTGGAAGTCGAACGCGCCTCCAAGGGCCGTCCGCTGCCGACGGCTGCCGAGCTCGGCGCCTCACTGCAGCCGGCTTCCGAGACCGAAAACCTGGGCTTCAGCTATCGCCCGGAACGCGAGGAAGAAAAGGAAATCGATGCGGATGCCGTCTTCGCGAAATTGAGCTCGCTGAAGTCCAATCGCCGCGACGAGGAAGACGAGGACGATCGCTTCTAAGCAGATCCGCCTGCCATTCCATTGAACGCAAAAACCCGCCGATCCGGCGGGTTTTTTTTGGTCCAAAGGACGCAGTCGGCCGCTGTTTCAGGCCGCCTGCAATGCCGCGTCGAGCGGAATTTCCACGTCGATCTCAAGGATCGAAACGTTCTCGTCACGGTCCATCTTTACGTGCACCTTGTCACTGTCGAGCTGTACGTGCTTGGCTATGACGGCCAGGATTTCCTCACGGAGCACGGAAACGAGATCGGAACTGCTGGAAGCGCGCTCATGCGCCAGGAGCACCTGCAGGCGCTCGCGCGCCATTGGCGCAGACCTTTGTTTGCGGAAAAGGCTGAAAATGCTCATGCGGCCTTCCTTCCGAAGATTTTGCCGAAGATACCCCGCTTTTCACCGGGAATCGTGATCGGCAGCACCTCGCCGGCAAGCCGGCGGGCGGCGTCGAAATAGGCCATTGCCGGAGCGCTGCGGGCGTCCGCCAAAGTGACCGGTGCACCGATGTTGGAAGCGCGCAGCACATCCATGCTTTCCGGAATGATGCCGATGAGCGGAATCGAGAGGATCTCCAGAACATCGTCGACCTTCAGCATGTCGCCCCGCTCGGCTCGGTTCGAATCGTAGCGGGTCAGCAGCAAGTGCTTTTCGATGCGTTCGCCCCGTTCGGCCTTGGCGGTCTTGGCGTCGAGAAGCCCGATGATCCGGTCCGAATCGCGCACCGAGGAGACTTCCGGGTTGGTCACGACCACCGCGATATCGGCGTGGCGCATGGCAAGCGTCGCACCGCGCTCGATACCGGCCGGGCTGTCGCATATCACCCAGTCAAAAACTCGCTTCAGCTCCGTGATGACCGTCTCGACCCCTTCAGGAGTAAGAGCGTCCTTGTCGCGTGTTTGCGAAGCAGGCAGCAGGAAGAGTGTTTCCAGCCGCTTGTCGCGAATCAGCGCTTGGCTGAGTTTTGCTTCGCCCTGGATGACGTTGACCAGATCGTAAACGACCCTGCGCTCTGCGCCCATGACCAGATCGAGATTGCGCAAACCAACGTCGAAGTCGACGATCACGACCCTGTCGCCCTTGTGCGCCAAAGCCGCTCCCAACGCGGCGGAGGAGGTCGTCTTGCCGACCCCGCCCTTGCCTGACGTGACTACTATGACTTTCCCCATGTTTCTCTCCTGTTTCCCAGCCGTCTCCGGCTCAGATAAGTGTCTCTGCCATGATTGTATCGCCCTCGAGCCAGAGCTGGACGGGTTTTCCACGCAAGCTCGGAGCCATGTCTTCAGCCATCTTGTAGATGCCGTCGATCGCCAGCAGTTCCGCCTCCATCTTGCGGCAGAAGATGCGCGCCGAGGCGTTGCCGACCGAACCCGCCATCGCCCGGCCGCGCAGCGTCCCGTAGATGTGGACGGACCCGCCGGCGATGACCTCGGCGCCCGAAGCTACCGAACCGATGACGGTCACATCGCCCTCCGGAAAGATCACCGATTGGCCTGAGCGCACCGGTTCCCGGATGATGATGGACTGCAATGGCTGCCGGCTTTCGACGACTGCGGATTTGCTGTCGGCCGGGTTGTTCTGCAGCTCGATGACCGGTTCTTTGGCCACGGCTTCGTCGGAAACAGGCCTCCCGCCCTTCAGAGCGGGCGGCATGCCCTGGCCAAGGATCGAGGGACGCGCGCCTTCGATGCCCATGATGCTGACATTGCGCTGGCTGAACTCGGCGAGCAGCTCCTTCAATTGAGCCCGGTCGATCGGCAGATCCGTAACATCCAGAACGACGGGACGTCCTAGGAAAAAACCGGCCGAACGCGCCGCCAGATCGTCCAACCTTGCGAGCCAGTCGTCGAACGGAAGATCGGGAGAAAGGACGACCGCCAGAAAAGAGCGGCCCTTGATGCGGATCGATCGAGCGTCTGTTAGCACTTTGGTCATCTACGTAAATAAATCGTTGACCGTGTGTACTGCCGGTATGGTTAACAAGTAGTTAACGCCAAGCTCCGTTGGGCCAGTTTATTAAGCGGTTGGGTAATAGAAAACCTCCGGCCGACGCCGGAGGTTTCAAGGGCTCGGCAGGTTTTCCTAAGATTCACGCTGCTGCGCTGCGCGCATATCCATTCGCCTTCAGGATGGATGTGATTTCATCGAGAATGGCGGGATCGTCGATCGTGGCAGGCATTTTCCATGGCATTCCATCGGCAATCTTCTGCATGGTGCCGCGCAGGATCTTGCCTGAACGGGTTTTCGGCAGGCGATCGACGACCATCACCGTCTTGAAAGCCGCGACCGGGCCGATTTCGTTTCGGATGAGCCCCACGACTTCCTTCTTGATCAGGGCATGATCACGCGCGACATTGTGCTTCAGGACAACGAAACCGCAGGGAACTTGGCCTTTCAGCGCATCCGACACGCCGATGACCGCGCATTCGGCGACGTCTGGATGCATGGCGCACACCTCCTCCATCGCTCCCGTGGAAAGCCGGTGCCCCGCGCAGTTGATGACGTCGTCGGTGCGGGCCATGACGAACACATAGCCCTCATCGTCCACAAGCCCTGCATCGGCGGTCTTGTAATAGCCGGGAAATTCGGCAAGGCAGGCGTCACGGAACCGTTCGTCGGCCTGCCAGAAGCTGACGAGACAACCGGGGGGCAGGGGCAATTTCACGACGATATTGCCGAGCGTCCCCGACGGTACCGGGTGACCGGCATCGTCAAGCACATCGATCGCATAACCCGGCATCGGCCGCGTAGGCGAACCGTGCTTGGTCGGCATCAGGCCGAGCCCCATCGTATTCGCCGCCATCGGCCAGCCAGTTTCCGTCTGCCACCAGTGGTCTATGACCGGGATCCGAAGCTTCTGCTCTGCCCACTTCAGGGTTTCCGTATCGGCGCGCTCTCCCGCCAGAAACAATGCCGTCAGACTGGACGTATCGAATCTGGCGATAAAATCACCCTCCGGGTCTTCTCGGCGGATGGCTCTGAAAGCGGTCGGCGCTGTGAACAGAACCTTGACGCGGTGGTCGTTGATCACCCGCCAGAAGGTACCTGCGTCAGGTGTGCCGACCGGCTTTCCCTCAAAGATCACGCTGGTATTGCCGGCCAGAAGTGGCCCGTAGACGATGTAGGAATGGCCGACCACCCAGCCTATGTCGGAGGCTGTCCAGAAGACGTCTCCCGGTTTCAGGCCGTAGATATTCTCCATGCTCCAGCGGAGCGCCACCATGTGTCCGCCGTTGTCGCGGACAACGCCTTTCGGCTGTCCCGTCGTGCCGGACGTGTAAAGGATGTAGAGCGGATCGGTGGCCTTTACCGCGACGCACGGCACCTCGGTACCGCTGACCTTTTCCATTTCGACCGCATCGGCGAAATCGCGATCTCCATGCTCGTAGCGGAGCGGCGCGTGTAGCTGATCGCGCTGAAGGATCAGGCAATAATCCGGCTTGGTCTTGGCCATGTCGATCGCTTGATCGAGAAGCGGCTTATAGGCCACCACGCGCCCGGGCTCCAGACCGCAGCTTGCGCTGATGATCACCTTTGCCTTGGAGTCTTCGAGCCTCGCGGCCAGTTCCTGTGCAGCGAAGCCGCCGAAAACGACGGAATGGACCGCGCCGAGGCGGGCGCAGGCAAGCATGGAGAACACCGCTTCCGGCACCATCGGCATATAGATGATAACGCGGTCACCTTTGGCTACGCCATGTTTTCTGAGGACTGCGGCGATCGCCTGTACCTCGACAAGCACGTCGTCGTAGGTGAAGCTTTTCTGCGTGCCGGTCATCACGCTGTCATAAATGAAGGCCCGTTGTCCGCCCCGTCCGGCCTCGACATGCCGGTCGAGGCAATTGTAGCACGTATTGGTCTCCCCGTCGGGAAACCAGCGGCCATAAACGCCTTGGTCCCTGTCGAAGATCCTGGCCGGTTGCTTGAACCAGTGAATCTCCTTTGCGGCGGCCCTCCAGAATTCTTCCGGATTTTGCTGCCAGCCCTTATAGGCGTCGAAATAGCGGCTTTGCATCTGCACCTCCCGTCACATGAGCACAGCCCGATGGCCGCCACTCTAGGATGGCGACGGATTACGGGAAACCCCGACGAAAGCGTGAGAGACTTGACAAAAGTCTATTATCGGGCACCGAAGATCGCCGAGCCTACCCTTACGCTGGTCGCGCCGAACTCGATCGCTGTCTCGAAGTCCCCCGACATGCCCATGGACAGCTTCTCCACTGCGCAATCTTGGGCGAGCCTGGCAAGCAGAGCAAAATGCGGACCGGGATTTTCCTCCGCCGGCGGAATGCACATCAAGCCTTCGACTGAAAGACCAAGTTCGTCGCGGCAGAAATCCACGAATTCGGCGGTCTTCTTCGGCTCGATTCCCGCCTTTTGCGGCTCCAGCCCGGTATTGACCTGCACGTAGAGCTTCGGCGATCTTCCCTGCCGTTTCATCTCGCCGGCCAGCGCCCGGGCGATCTTTTCCCGGTCGACGGTTTCGATGACGTCGAACAGGGCGACCGCGTCTTCCGCTTTGTTGGATTGCAGCGGCCCGATCAGATGCAGTTCGATGCCAAGCGTCTCCCCCTTCAGCTCCGGCCATTTGCCCTGGCTTTCCTGCACCCGGTTTTCGCCGAACACGCGCTGGCCGGC
Organism: Neorhizobium huautlense; assembly: GCF_002968575.1. GTDB lineage: Bacteria > Pseudomonadota > Alphaproteobacteria > Rhizobiales > Rhizobiaceae > Neorhizobium > Neorhizobium huautlense. The sequence goes on from NZ_PVBM01000008.1 coordinate 165,280, forward strand.
AGCAATCACCGGCCGGATGTGATCTGCGTCGAAAGTCTTCGATACCGCGACGAGCGCCACCGATCCGCCCGGACGCTTCGCCTGACGCTCCGCCTTGCCTATCCGTTCCTGAACTTCGTGAAGTCTCTGCTCGACGCTCATGATCACCTTTCCATTTCTTGCGATGTCAGCGAGTAGCCCTCATATAAGCCTCTGCCAAGGCCTTTCCGCCTGAAACTTTGCCCCTTCCCGACCCCGTAAAACTTGACGCTTGCGGGGTTTCATGGTGAAGGTCTCGCCCGACTCTTTATCCTGATTTCCCGGAATATCATCGAAATGGCGACTGAACGTTATAATCCGCGCGATGCCGAGCCTCGCTGGCAGCAGAAGTGGAACGAAGCCAAGGTCTTCGAGACCGACAACAGCGATCCGCGCGAGAAATATTACGTCCTGGAGATGTTCCCTTACCCGTCGGGCCGCATTCACATGGGCCATGTGCGGAACTACGCGATGGGAGATGTGGTTGCGCGTTACAAGCGCGCTCGCGGGTTCAACGTCTTGCATCCGATGGGTTGGGACGCCTTTGGAATGCCAGCCGAAAACGCCGCTCGGGACAACAAGGTTCATCCGAAGGCCTGGACCTACCAGAACATTGAAGCGATGAAGAAGCAACTGAAGGCCATGGGCCTTTCGCTGGACTGGTCGCGCGAATTCGCCACCTGCGATGTCGATTATTACCATCGCCAGCAGCACCTCTTCCTGGACATGATGGAAAAGGGCTTGGTCTATCGCAAGCAATCGAAGGTTAACTGGGATCCGGTCGATCAGACCGTGCTGGCCAACGAACAGGTTATCGATGGCCGCGGCTGGCGCTCCGGCGCCCTGGTCGAACAGCGAGAGCTGGTGCAGTGGTTCTTCAAGATCACCGAATTCAGCCAGGACCTGCTCGATTCGCTGGATGACCTGGATCAATGGCCGGAAAAAGTCCGGCTGATGCAGAAGAACTGGATCGGCCGGTCCGAAGGTTTGGCCTTGCGTTGGGAGATCGTCCCTGGCACCGCCCCTGCCGGTGAGAACGAAGTGGTGGTCTATACCACCCGCCCGGACACCTTGTTCGGTGCTTCTTTCCTGGCGATCGCAGCCGACCATCCGATCGCAAAGGCCGTTGCCGCACAGGATCCGGCTATCGAAGCTTTTGCAGAAGAGTGCCGACGTCACGGGACCTCGTTGGCTGCGCTGGAGACGGCCGAAAAGAAGGGCATGGATACCGGTATCCGGGTCAGGCATCCGCTCGATCCCTCTTGGGAACTGCCGGTCTATGTCGCCAACTTCGTGCTGATGGACTACGGCACGGGTGCTATCTTCGGATGCCCTTCCGGCGACCAGCGCGACCTGGATTTTGCCCGCAAATACGATCTGCCCGTGGTTCCGGTCGTTATGCCCAAGGGCGGCGATGCCGCGACCTTCGAGATCGGCAATACGGCCTACGTCGATGACGGCGTAATGATCAATTCCCGCTTCCTGGACGGTAAAACGACAGAGGAAGCTTTCGAGATCGTTGCCGATAAGTTGTCCGACACGCTGCTCGGCAATATGCCGCAGGGCGAACGCAAGGTAAATTTCCGCCTGCGTGACTGGGGCATTTCCCGGCAGCGGTACTGGGGCTGCCCTATCCCTGTCATTCATTGCGATGACTGCGGCGTCGTGCCGGTGCCGAAAGCGGATCTGCCGGTGAGATTGCCGGACGATGTGACCTTCGACCAGCCGGGCAATCCGCTGGACCGTCATCCGACCTGGCGACATGTTGCCTGCCCGAACTGCGGCAAGAATGCGCGTCGCGAGACGGATACGATGGATACGTTCGTCGATTCGAGCTGGTATTTCGCCCGTTTCACCGCGCCTTGGGAAAACGAGCCGACAGATCCAGCCGCCGCCAACCGCTGGCTGCCCGTCGATCAATATATCGGCGGTATTGAACATGCGATCCTGCATCTGCTCTATTCGCGCTTCTTCACCCGCGCCATGCGGGAGACGGGCCATGTCGACCTGAAGGAACCCTTCAAAGGCCTGTTCACCCAGGGCATGGTTGTTCATGAGACTTACCGTCGGGGTTCCGGGCAGAATGGCGAATGGGTAGCGCCTGCCGATATCCGCATTGAGGAAGTCGACGGCAAAAGACGCGCTACCCTTCTGGCGACCGGCGAGGAAATCACCATCGGTTCGATAGAGAAGATGTCGAAGTCCAAGAAAAACGTCGTGGATCCGGACGATATTATCGAGTCCTACGGCGCGGACACGGCTCGCTTCTTTGTGCTCTCGGACTCGCCGCCTGAGCGCGACGTCATTTGGTCGGAGGCCGGCGTAGAGGGTGCTCACCGCTTTACACAGCGGCTCTGGCGGTTGATCTCCGAAGCATCCGGAAACCTCTCCACCATCGAGCCGAAGCCGGCTAAGGGGGGCGAGGCGCTTGCGATCTCGCAGCTGGCCCATAAAACATTGAAGGCCGTCCAGCGAGACTACGACAAGCTTTCCTTCAACAAGGCGGTTGCGCGCATTTACGAGCTTGTCAACGCCTTGGCTGCACCGCTCGGCAGGGTCGCGGCGGGCGAAGGCGATTTGGCATTTCGAGCTGCGGTGCGCGACGCCGCGGAGATACTGGTGCAGATCGTGGCTCCAATGACACCGCATCTCGCAGAAGAATGCTGGGCTGCGCTTGGCAACGGCGGATTGCTGACCAAGACCGCCTGGCCGCAGTACGATGAAGCCCTAGTCGTCGAAAATGACATCACTTTGCCCATCCAGATCAATGGCAAGAAACGAGCCGAATTGACAATCGCCCGCGACGCGGATCAAAGTGCCGTCGAAGCTGCGGTTTTGGCGCTGGAAGCGGTGAGGGCGGCTCTTGATGGCCGGGCGCCAAAGAAAATCATCGTCGTCCCACAGAGGATCGTGAACATTGTCGTCTGACCGCTCCTTCCGTCGCATCGGCCTTATCTCCAGCCTTGTCCTGCTTGCCGTCGTGGCAGGCTGCCAGGTCCGTCCCCTCTACTCGGAGTCGGCGGGCACGGGCGAACGGCTTGCTGCGGTCGGTTTCTCCCACCCCCAGAGCCGCATTGACCAAGTCATCCGCAACCACTTGATCTTCCTGACATCTGGCGGTGCCGGTGAGTCTGTGCGCCCGGCCTATGACGTGAAGCTGTCGGCCACCAGCACGGCGTCGAGCATTATCGACGACGAGGACGACGACAACGTCTCCACGACGGGCGTACCTGTGCCCGGCCGTGTGCAGGTCGGGGCGACCTACACGATCACACGCTTGAGCGACGGGCAGGTGCTGAGGTCCAGCAAGCGCGAGGTGGTGTCTCTAATCGATGTTTCGGGGCAGGGCTTTGCCAAGCTTCGGGCCATTCGCGATGCTGAAAACCGCGCGGCACGCGAGCTTGCCGAGTTCATTCGCGCCGAGATCGCGATCGTAATAGCCCGCGAACCTCAGCCGCAGACGGTATGGCAGAAATAAAGTCCCACGAGTTCGACCGTTTTGCAGAAAAGGGTGTCGAACTCTACAAGATATTCGTCATTTACGGGCCTGATCGCGGTCTGGTCTCGGAACGCGCCGCGATAATCGCTGCCCGGACGGGAGTTCCGAAAGATGACCCATTCGCCACGCTGAAGCTGGATGTTTCAGATCTTCAGGGAGATCCAGGCAGGCTTCTGGATGAAGTGAACTCGCTCGGCCTCTTCGGCGGATCGAAACTTGTCTGGCTCCGCGGTGCCGCGAATGAAAAGCCGCTTCTCGATGCGGTTCAGATTCTCGCCGCAGGTTCGCCTCCTGCCAATATATTGATTATCGAGGCAGGGGATCTGAAAAAAGGGAGCGGTCTGCGAAAGACTGCCGAGCCCGCGAAATCCGTTGCCGTAATTCCCTGTTATGCGGATGACATAAGAGCCTTGAACAGCCTCATCGACAGCGAACTCGGAGGCGGAAACCTCAAAATCAGCACCGCGGCGCGGCAGAAGCTCCTGGACCTTCTGGGAGGAGACCGGGTTGCCTCTCGCAATGAGGTTCGAAAACTTGCCCTTTATTGCCGCGGCAAGGGTATGGTGGAGGAGGAACACATCCACGACATCATCGGCGATGCAAGCGGCGTTTCAGCCGACGAAGCAGTGGATGCGATCCTGAGTGGCGATCTGCCCAGCCTCCATCGCGCCATACAGAAAGTCCTCTCTTCCAAGACTCCGATTTTCCTCGTCCTGCAATCCTGCCTCAAGCAGTTCCAGCTGCTGGATCTGATGAAAGCTGAAATGGAAGAGAAAAAACTTCCCGTCGCACAGGTGATGATGACGCTCGGCCGACACATTCACTTCAAGCGCAAGCCGATGATGGAAAAAGCGCTCCGGACATGGAGCGCGCCGGCGTTGTCTCGCGAAACCGAACGTCTGCAATCTGCTATATTGATGTCGCGTCAGAAACAAAACCTTGAGCCGAGTATTGCTTTCCAAACCCTGATGGCGATCACTATTCAGTCAAGCCGTTGATTTTGTTCATTGTCTTCGTTCCAGCAAGCGGCAGATCTCCTCGAGCTGATCGAGGCTCCGATAATTGATCCGCACATGGCCGCCGCCGCTCTTGTGGTTGATCTTGACCTCCAGCCCGAGAGAGTCCGTCAGCGTGCGCTCGAGCGCCAGCGTATCGGAATCCTTTTGTTCCGTCTTCGAAACGGATGCTCCCTCGCTCTGGGCCTTGATGTCGTTCTGCGCAAGTCGTTCTGCATCGCGAACCGACATACCTTTTGACACGATCGTACGAGCAAGTGCCGCAGGATCCGAAGTGGTAATCAACGCTCGCGCATGCCCGGCGGAGAGGCTCCCGGAGGCAAGCATATCCCGAACAGGTTCCGGCAATTTCAACAGGCGCAGACTGTTTGCCACATGGCTTCGGCTCTTGCCGATAATCTCGCCAAGATCGTTTTGGGTATAGCCATGCTCTGCGATCAGCTGTTCGTAGCCCAGCGCTTCTTCCAACGGATTAAGGTCGGAGCGCTGGACGTTCTCGACAATGGCGATTTCCAACGCGGTACGATCGTCCACATCGCGAACGATAACGGGAATTTCAATCAAACCCGCAAGTTGCGCCGCCCGCCAACGCCGCTCCCCGGCGATGATTTCAAAACGATCCGAGCCCTGCGGGCGGACAACCACCGGCTGAACGATCCCGTGTTGTCGGATCGAACTCGCCAAATCCTGCAGCTCGCTTTCGTCGAAACTTCTTCGCGGATTACGCGGATTGCGAGCGACATATTCAATCGGCACCATGCGATCTGGATTGACGCCGCGCGTGCCTCCGTCGACCGGAACCGGTTGGTCCATCTCACCGATCAGAGCTGCGAGACCACGGCCCAGGCGCCGCTTCGAAACATCGTCATTCATTGCTTCTACTCACTCCAGTCGATGCATTCACGCCGCTTTGCGCCGACGCTCTCTTTGGATCACCTCGGATGCCAGCTGCAGATAGGCCTGGCTGCCAGCACATTTCAGGTCGTAAAGAATAGCCGGTTTTCCATAAGAGGGGGCTTCCGACACTCGAACATTGCGAGGGATAAGGGTATGGTAGACCTTATCTCCCAAATAGGTCCTGACGTCACTGACGACCTGCTGGGCCAGATTGTTACGAGCGTCGAACATTGTTAGCACGATGCCCTGGATATCAAGAGCCGGATTGATGGTGCGGCGAACCTGATCAACGGTTTCCAAAAGTTGACTCAGCCCCTCAAGGGCGAAGAATTCGCATTGGAGCGGTACAAGAACTGAATGAGCAGCAGCCATCGCGTTCATCGTTAATAGATTGAACGATGGAGGGCAATCCAGAAGAATATAAGAATAGAACTGGGCTTCGTCGGTGTTTAGCGCTCGCCGCAACTTGAAGGCACGGTCGGAAGATTGCGAGATCTCCATCTCGAACCCCAACAGGTCCATGGTCGACGGAACAATCCAGAGGTTGGGCACCGCGGTCTCCAAGGCCGTTTCAGCAACCGAGTTATAGCCCATCAGTAAATCATAAGAGGATATCTTCCGTTCGCGGCGTTCGATCCCCAGACCGGTACTGGCGTTCCCCTGCGGATCCAGATCCACGATCAGGACACGCTCGCCGATTGCAGCAAGGGCCGTCGCTAGATTGATCGCCGTCGTCGTTTTTCCGACACCACCCTTCTGGTTGGCGATGGTGATAATCCGGTTTTTTTCGAACATACCGCACCTGAAGTTAGGGTTCTTTGTGCCTGATATTGCTGAGTTCAAGGATGACAGAATCTGACTCGACGGCACTGTTATGTTTTAACAGATCAAATGACCATCGACCACGGGCTTTCTGCACCTCACTCGCGTAATCCCGGCCTTTATGGAAAAATGCCCTGGTATTTTTATTGCCTGCCCATGGTGCGGTATAGGAGAGGAGCTGTTCGAGGTCCGCAAGTGCCCTTGCAGAGATCCGATCACATTCAGTGATTGCTTTCGTTGCTGCTTCGATCCGAATTGGGTGGATCGAGCCGCGGGCTCCTGTTTCGCTCAGGGCCACCCGAAGAAAGGCTGCCTTCTTCTGGTTGCTTTCCACCAGATGAACCCAGCCACCACCTATCTCCGCTAAGAAGATGGCGGTGATAATACCGGGAAACCCTCCACCCGATCCAAGATCAACCCAAGTGTAGGGGCCGGGAGAGAGATGAAAGATTTGCGCGCTGTCGGCGATATGACGGTGCCACAACTCATCCAACGTCGAAGGAGCAACGAGATTGATCGTCTTGGCCCATTTCTGAAAGAGCTTAGAAAAATGCTCCAGCCGTTCTTGCGTTTCACGTGAAACACTCCTGCCGTTTAACAACATCAGGAGACTCGTTTAACGCGATGGGCCGCCAGCTCTTCCTTGCGGAGCAAGGCCAGAAGCAAAGCAAGCGCCGCTGGGGTCATACCATTGACCTTTGCTGCCTGTGCCAGATTGGCAGGCCTCGAGGCCGCCAACTTTTGCCTGACCTCGTTAGAAAGACCAGAAAGTGAAGCGAAATCAAAGTCTTGAGGTATCGAACGCGCTTCATTTTTCTGTGTTGCGGCAATGTCCGCGACCTGCCTATCCATGTAAACCGCATAGCAAGCTTCAATTTCCAGAGCCTCCCGTGCTTTCGGAGAAACATCTGCCAGCTCAGGCCATACGGCGGAAAGAGAACAAAGAGTTTGGTCGGGATAGGCCAGAATTTCGTAGGCGGTCCGTCTCTGTCCGTCCTGATTCATCTTCAGGCCGTGTCGGGCCGCCTCATTCGGCGTCAGATCGAGCGACTTCAGTATAGTTCGAAGCTGATCAAGCTCCCCGCTATATGCCTCAAACTTTTCTTGCCGTGACGCATGTATGCAACCCAGATCAATGCCTTTCGGAGTCAGTCTGAGATCTGCATTATCCGCACGCAGAGAAAGCCGATATTCGGCACGAGAGGTGAACATTCGATACGGCTCGGTTACGCCGCGTGAAGTCAGATCGTCGATCATGACCCCGATGTAGGAATCGGCGCGGCTGAAGTGGTAAGGATCTTCGCCGCCCGCCTTGAGAGCCGCATTCAGTCCGGCCACCAGGCCCTGTGCGGCCGCCTCTTCGTACCCGGTGGTCCCGTTAATCTGCCCTGCGAGGAATAATCCGGACATCTTCATGACCTCAAGCGAGGGTGTCAGTTCGCGGGGATCGACATGATCGTATTCGATCGCATAGCCCGGCTGGAGAACGGCGACCTTTTCCAACCCCGGGATGGTACGAATAAACGCATCCTGGACGTCGGCGGGAAGCGAGGTGGAAATGCCATTGGGATAAACAGCGAAATCGTCGAGCCCCTCCGGTTCCAAAAAAATCTGGTGACCGTCTCTCTCTCCGAAGCGGACAATCTTATCTTCGATCGACGGACAGTAGCGCGGCCCCACACCCTCGATCTGCCCTGAATACATCGCTGAGCGATGGATGTTGTCCGAGATTATCTTGTGGGTGGCTTCTGTCGTGCGGGTAACACCGCAGGCGATTTGCTGGGTTGTAATCCGGTCGGTCATGAACGAGAACGGGACGGGCTCCTCGTCGGCCTCCTGGCGACCGATACCGCCCCAATCGATTGTTCGTCCGTCGAGGCGGGCAGGGGTGCCCGTCTTCAACCGCCCGAGCCGTAACCCGCATCTCTGAAGAGTTGCCGAAAGACCGAGCGAAGGCTCTTCTCCGGCCCGACCGGCGGGGATCTTTTGATCTCCGATGTGAATCAGACCCCGGAGGAAGGTACCGGTCGTCAGTACAACCGTTCCGCATCCGAATCGGCGTCCATCCTTCATCTCCACCGCGGTTACTCGACCCTCCGCGGTCTGGATGTCGAAGGCGTCACCCTCAATGACGTCAAGGTTGGGATGGTTCAGGATTTCTCTCTGCATCGCAAGGCGGTAAAGCTTGCGATCAGCCTGAGTTCTCGGCCCGCGTACCGCCGGTCCTTTTTTCCGATTGAGCAGACGGAATTGTATGCCTGCCTCGTCAGCAACGCGACCCATCAGACCATCAAGGGCATCAACCTCCCGGACAAGGTGCCCCTTTCCCAACCCGCCGATGGCCGGATTGCAGGACATGACGCCGATCGTCTCTATCTTGTGGGTGATCAGCGCCGTTCTGGCGCCCATCCGCGCGGAAGCACTTGCCGCTTCGCAGCCCGCATGTCCCCCGCCGATAACCACCACGTCAAATGTCGCGTCCATTTCCATCACTCCACGAACACGCCACCGGGCGTTTCACGTGAATCACTTGCCGATGCAGAATTGCGAAAAGATGATATCCAAAAGCTGCTCGACATCCACATGGCCGGTTATTCGGCCAAGAGAGGAGGCTGCGGCGCGCAGGCTTTCAGCTCGGACGTCAAGCTCACTGCCGTTTAACGCTTCCTCCAGGAAATTGGAAGCCTCTTTAAGATGACGGCTATGCCTCAGGCGGTTCGGGACCAGAGAACCGGACCATAATTGTTGCAGGGTAGCAAGCAAATGCGCCCGTAGCGCCTCAAGTCCTTCCCCGGTGCGGCTGGAAATACAGAGGTCATAGGCGGACGAGGCGCCATGGCTGTCGACCTTGGTGCCGATCCGCAGCACGTTGGGCATCCCAAGAGGCATAGACTGTTGCGGTTCCGAATCGATCTCTTCGAGGTGCAGGATCAAGTCCGCCTGCTCAATGGCAGTCAAAGCCCGCCTAACTCCTTCCAGCTCGACGCGATCGTCGGTAGACCGCAAACCGGCCGTATCGAAAAATCGCACGAGATAGCCGTCTAGGTCGATATCCACATGCAGGATGTCTCGCGTGGTGCCGGCAATCTCCGTTACAATTGCAACGTCCCGCTTGGCCAAGGCATTCAGCAGACTGGACTTGCCGGCATTGGGCGGCCCAGCGATCACCACCTTATATCCGTCTCGGATAACCTCCCCCGCCCTGGCGGCGGCGATATGCTCCCTGAGCTCCAGAAGAAGATCTGCCATGTCCGACCACACCCCGTCAGAAACCGATCCTGGAACGTCGTCCTCGTCAGCAAAATCCAGTTCGGCTTCGATCAGCGCCCGCGCCCGGGTCAGCCTTTCGGCCCATTGATTGTAAAGCGCCGATTGGCCGCCCAGACTTTGTTCTACCGCCAGCCGGCGCTGCATCTCCGTTTCGGCGGCGATCAGATCGGCGAGGCCCTCTACCTCCACCAGATCCAGCTTGCCGTTCTCAAATGCCCTTCTTGAGAATTCTCCTGCCTCGGCCAGCCGCAGACCGAGCCGTTCGAGCTCCTCGTAAACGGCTGCAATAACGGCGCGACTGCCATGCAGCTGAAACTCGACACAATCTTCTCCCGTAAACGAATTGGGTGCTGGGAACAGAAGCACAAACGCTTGGTCGATAACCAAGCCGTCGGGGCTCCGAATTGTTCTTAAAACTGCCCGGCGGGCTTGCGGCAAATCTCCCGCCAGAACGCGCGCCGCATCGAAGGATCCAGGGCCACTGAGCCGCAGGACTGCGACACCCGCCGGCAACACACCGCTGGAAAGTGCAAAGATCGTATCGGATGAGATCATGGCATTGCCTTAACAAACCAGATCCGAAAAATCAAAAAGCGCCCAGACGAGCCGAGCGCTTCCTGTAATTGAATCCGGCTAACGATCAGGTGTTCATCGAATCGAAGAAATCGGCGTTGTTCTTCGTCTGTTTCAACTTGTCGATCAGGAATTCGATGGCGTCCGTCGTTCCCATCGGCGCAAGGATACGACGAAGCACGAAGATCTTCTGCAGGTCCTGGCGCGGCACAAGCAGGTCTTCTTTCCGGGTACCGGACTTGAGGATATCCATCGACGGGAAGATGCGTTTGTCGGCCACCTTTCGGTCAAGGACGATTTCCGAGTTGCCGGTGCCCTTGAACTCTTCAAAGATGACTTCGTCCATGCGGCTTCCGGTATCGATCAGAGCGGTTGCGATGATCGTCAACGAACCGCCTTCCTCGATGTTGCGGGCTGCGCCGAAAAAGCGTTTCGGACGCTGCAGCGCATTGGCGTCGACACCGCCTGTCAGAACCTTGCCGGACGAGGGAACGACAGTGTTGTAGGCGCGGCCGAGGCGGGTAATGGAATCGAGCAGGATCACGACGTCGCGGCCGTGTTCGACAAGACGTTTCGCTTTTTCGATGACCATTTCGGCGACCTGAACGTGCCGAACCGCCGGTTCATCGAAAGTCGAGGAAACAACCTCTCCTTTCACCGAACGCTGCATGTCCGTCACTTCCTCCGGCCGCTCGTCGATCAGAAGAACGATCAGGTAACATTCCGGATGATTGGCGGTGATCGAATGGGCGATGTTCTGCAGCAGAACGGTCTTGCCGGTCCGCGGAGGAGCGACGATAAGGCCGCGCTGACCCTTTCCGAGTGGAGCGACCAGATCGATGACCCGCGCGGACAAGTCCTTGGAGGTTGGGATATCGAGTTCCATCTTGAAGCGCTCGTTGGGATAGAGCGGCGTCAGATTGTCGAAATGGACCTTGTGGCGAATTTTTTCCGGATCGTCGAAATTGATCGTATTGACCTTCAGCAGAGCGAAATAGCGCTCGCCTTCCTTCGGGCCGCGGATCGGCCCTTCGACGGTGTCGCCGCTTTTCAGGGAGAAACGGCGGATCTGGGACGGGGAGATGTAGATATCGTCGGGACCCGGCAGGTAGTTGGCGTTCGCCGACCGCAAGAAGCCGAACCCGTCCTGCAAGACCTCGACCACCCCCTCGCCGATGATTTCGACGTCCTGGCTCGCCAGAACCTTGAGGATTGCGAACATCAGCTCCTGCTTGCGCATCGTGCTGGCATTCTCGACCTCAAGTGATTCGGCAAAGGTCAGCAAATCCGTAGGGGATTTGCTCTTGAGTTCTTGAAGCTTCATTTCAGCCATGAAGGGGGACCATATTGAGGATTTCAGGGAGATTGTAGGCGTGTCGGTGAAATTCGCTACCGCGGAAAATGATCCGGGGACGACGGGAAATTACACGCATGCCACGAGATGAGATGGGGGGAAAATAGCGATTCACGTGGAACGCCGCAAGAGGCTTCGCCAAATCTCGTCAAAGAAAGCGATCAGAAAGGTTTTACGATCACCAAAATGACGATTCCGATCATCAGCAAGGTCGGCAACTCGTTCATCATTCGCCAGTAACGCGGCGACCTTCTCGGACCGTCTGCGGCAAACGCCCTCACCGCTCGGCTGAACAGCACATGCACCGCCGTGAGAAGAACCACCAGGGTGATTTTCCCGTGCAGCCACCCGCCCCGGAGCTGATAGACATCCCAGGCGAGGTAAAGACCGAGTACCCATGTGATCATCATCGCCGGGTTCATGATGATCCTCAGAAGCCGCTGCTCCATGATCTTGAATGTTTCCGATTGTGCCGAGCTCGGCTCAGCGTCGCTGTGATAGATGAACAGCCTTGGCATGTAGAGAAGCCCGGCCATCCACGAGATCACGGCGATCACATGAAAAGCCTTGACGTAGAGGATGAAGTCATCCGGCCTGGCGAGATAGACTGCCCCAAGGATTGCGATGAATACGCCGAGAGCAACGACCGCCCTGAGAGCCGAGCGCCGTCCCGCCGGTTTTCCGGCCTGCAGCTCCTTCGGCCTCATGTTCTTGCCTCACGCACCCGCCTGATCAACCTCGTCACGTTTTCCGGATCAGCCTCCGGGGTGATGCCATGGCCGAGATTGAAGATCAGCGGCCCATGCCCGAGCTTGTCGAGAATAGCGTCGACCCCCTCATCGAGCGATTTACCACCCGCAACGACCCGCATCGGATCGAGATTGCCCTGGATCGGGCCTTCCTTCTGCAGCTCGGCCGCGAAGGAAAGCGGAACCGACCAATCGAGACCGATCGCGTCGGCCTTCGTCTTCTGGCGGTAGTGAAGCAGGTTGAGGCCCGCCCCTTTGGCGAATGCGATGATCTTTGCCTGCGGCCGACGGGCGCGGACGATTTCGATCATCCGCGCCACTGGTTTTACCGCAAAATCCTCGAACTCACGCTCGCCGAGCACACCCGCCCAGGAATCGAAAATCTGAACCGCATCGGCACCGGCATCGATCTGGGCGATCAGATATTCCGCTGAGATTTCCGCCAGGAAAGACAGGAGTTTTTCGAAAGCTTCGATATGCCGGTAGCCGAAAAGCCGTGCCGGCGCCTGGTCCGGCGTCCCATGTCCGGCGATCATGTAGGTCGCCACCGTCCAGGGCGCGCCGCAGAAACCCAGCAGCGCCGTTTCTTCCGGCAATTCCTGCCGCAGGCGACGTACCGTTTCGATCACGGGCGCCAGATGATCCAGCACGCTCTCCCCGTTAAGCTTTCCGATGCCGGAAACGTCGATGGGATCCATCTGCGGCCCTTCGCCCTGCACGAAACGAACGTTCCGTTTCAGCGCATCGGGAATCACGAGAATGTCTGAGAACAGGATAGCCGCGTCGAAGCCGTAGCGTCGGATCGGCTGCAAGGTTACCTCGACAGCGAAATCCGGCGTGTAACAGAGATCAAGGAAACTCCCTGCCTTAGCTCGGGTTTCCCGGTACTCCGGCAGATAACGTCCCGCCTGTCTCATGAGCCAGATTGGTGGCGGAGCAACGGTTTGGCCGTTCAGCACCTCGACGATCTTCCGGTATGGGCCGGTCAATGGGGTCTCCCTAAAATAAAAGAAATGAATCTAGAATAGGTTTCTATTTCTTAGAGTCGGTGAGTAGCAAGGATTAAAGTCAAACCACCGGCAACGCGACCATCGGCCGCCTTTTGCAAAGTTCGGGAGAGAAAAACGCGGTCACTGCGAGGTTTTTAGAGATAAGTCGATTCCTCAAGTTGCATCAAAGCGTTATGGTAGTGCTGGAGCGAATGCAGTTTGTGGATAAGCTGTGGAGCGAAAAGGTGCTTGATGCCCTTGTCCACAGAGTGCACAAGCATCCTCGATCTACATCCGCAGAACCAGCGAATGTGGAAAACTCGGAGGTTTTCCCAAGCCCGGAGCTTTGGCCCGGCCGAGTCGATCGTCTCTCCCGGGTTGTCAACAAAGGGTAAAGATTAGCGTGGAGAACCGAAAAAATTTCTTCCATCTGCATCTGATATCTGACTCGACCGGAGAGACTCTCATCTCCGCGGGCCGCGCGGCCGCCGCCCAATTTCAGTCCTCGCTTGCGGTTGAACATGTCTACCCGCTGATCCGCAACCGTAAGCAGCTGCTGGCGGTGCTCGAAGCCGTCGACCAGGAACCGGGTATCGTGCTCTATACGATTGTCGATCACGAGCTGGCCGGATTGATCGATGAACGGTGTCGGGACATGGGACTGCCCTCGGTTAATGTTCTGGAGCCGGTCATGATCACCTTCCAGGCCTATCTGGGCGCGCCGTCGCGCCGTCGCGTCGGTGCCCAGCACGCTCTGAATGCCGATTATTTCAAACGCATCGAAGCCCTCAACTTCACGATGGATCATGATGACGGCCAGATGCCGGAGAGTTATGATGAAGCAGACGTGGTGTTGATCGGGATCAGCCGCACCTCGAAGACGCCAACCAGCATCTACCTCGCTAATCGCGGCATCAAGACTGCCAATATCCCGATCGTTCAAGGCGTGGACCTGCCGGAAAGCCTCTATCGCGCCGCCCGGCCGCTGATTGTCGGTTTGATAGCGACGACGGATCGGATCAGTCAGGTGCGCGAGAACCGTGATCTGGGCGCCACGCAGGGTTTCGACCGACACCATTATACCGACCGGGCCAGCATCAACGAGGAACTGAAATATGCGCGGGCGCTTTGCGCCCGTCATAACTGGCCGGTCATCGACGTAACGCGGAGATCCATCGAAGAGACGGCGGCGGCGATCGTTGCGCTGCGCCCGAAGCTGCGTTAAGCGAAACCGCCTGCGGTTTCTGGGAGATATTCGTGACGTCGCCTCTCGTACTTGCCTCCTCCAGCCCTTTTCGTCGAATGCTGATGGAAAATGCCGGCCTGACCTTTGAAAGTCAGGCGGCGGATATCGACGAGCGGAAGATTGAAGCCAGCCTGGAAGGAGCAAGTCCTGATAAGGTCGCACTCACTCTTGCGAGAGCAAAGGCCCTGGAGGTCAGTCAGCGGCATTCGGGTGCGCTGGTGATCGGGTCGGACCAGACCATGTCGGTCGGCAATCGTGTTTTTCACAAACCGAAATCGCTTGGCGAAGCGAAGGAGAACCTTCTGTCGCTGTCGGGCAAGACCCACCGGCTGAACAGCGCCATCGCCATTGTCAGGGATCACGGCGTCTTGTGGGAGCACGTCTCCCACGCCGACCTGACGGTGCGCCCGCTGACGGAAGCCTTTGTTGACCGATATCTGGCGCGGGTGGGCGAAAAGGCATTTTCCAGCGTCGGGGCCTATCAGCTGGAAGGCGAGGGAATTCAACTTTTCTCTGAGATAGAAGGCGACTATTTCACCATCCTGGGTCTGCCGATGTTGCCGCTCCTCGATAAGCTGCGGGAGCTTGCTGCAATCGATGGCTGATTCACGTGAAACATTCTTGGTTAACGCCTTCGTCACCGGCTGGCCGGTCAAGCATTCCCGCTCGCCGATGATCCACAATCACTGGCTGAAGCAATTAGGCATCGCCGGCTCCTATCGGGCGGAGGCGGTGACGGAAGCGGACTTCCCAGCTTTTATCCGCTCTTTGAGGGATGGCAGTTCCGGTTATCGCGGCGGCAATGTCACCATTCCGCATAAAGAACTTGCTTTTAAGCTCGCAGACAGGCCGGATGAACTGGCCGAAGAACTTGGAGCATCCAACACGCTGTGGATGGAGGAGGCAATCCTCCATGCGACGAACACAGATGGTTACGGCTTCACCGCCAATCTCGATGATCGTCACCTTGGCTGGGACCGAGCCGATCGGGCGGTGATCTTCGGCGCGGGCGGAGCGAGCAGGGCGGTCATTCAGGCGGTCCGCGACCGCGGCATTGGCGAGATTCATGTGGTCAATCGCACATTGCCCCGAGCCAAAGAGCTCGCAGATCGCTTTGGCGCCAAGGTACATGCTCATCCGCTGGAAGCCCTGAACGAGGTGATGACGGGCGCGGGATTGTTCGTCAACACCACCTCGCTTGGTATGGACGGCAGTCCGGCACCTGACGTGAATTTTTCCCCTCTCCGTAGCGGTGCCGTGGTGACAGACATCGTTTACATACCGCTGAAGACTCCTTTGCTGACTCAGGCAGAAGAGCAGGGGTTCCCGATTGTCGATGGCCTTGGAATGCTTCTGCATCAGGCGGTGCCGGGTTTCGAGAAGTGGTTCGGCCGCCGGCCGACTGTCGATGCGGCGCTTCGAGATATAGTGATTGCCGATATGGAAAGACACGGATGATCGTCGTCGGCCTCACCGGCTCCATTGGCATGGGCAAGTCCACGACCGCAAAAATGTTTGCGGAGGAGGGTGTGCCGGTGAATGATTCCGATGCCGTTGTGCACGACCTTTACCGCGGCGATGCCGTGGCACCCATCGGTATTGCTTTTCCAGGTAGCGTCAGGGACGGCGCTGTCGATCGACAGGAGCTGTCGCGCCAGCTTTCTGCCGCACCAGAAAAATTCCAGATCCTCGAAGCGATCGTCCATCCGCTGGTCCGCCAGCGTGAAATCGCCTTTCTCGAGCGGCATCGGCAGTCGGAGACGGATATTGTTGTCCTAGATATTCCGCTGCTTTTTGAGGTGAAAGGTGCAGATCGGGTGGATGTGGTAGTGGTTGTCACCTGTGATCCACAGATCCAGCGGGCGAGGGTACTTGCGCGCCCCGGCATGACCGAGGAAAAATTGGCGATGATTCTCTCCCGCCAGCTGCCTGATTCAGAGAAACGAGAAAAAGCCGATTTCCTGATCGATACCGGCCTCGGTCTCGAGAGAGCGAAAGCAAGGGTGCGGGAAATCATCGCCTCTTTAAGATCCGGAAAGATGAGCGAGCATGCGTGAGATTATCTTCGATACGGAAACCACCGGCCTCGAGACCCGATTCGATCGCGTGATCGAAATCGGCGGCATCGAGCTGATCAACAATTTTCCGACAGGCAAGACGCTGCATCTTTACATCAATCCTGGCGACCGCAAGGTTCATCCGGATGCATTGGCGGTGCATGGCATCACCGATGAGTTCCTGAAGGACAAGCCAGGTTTTGCAGATATTGCCCACCAGATCGTCGAATTTTTCGACGGTGCCAAATGGATTGCCCACAATGCCAACTTCGATATCGGCTTCATCAACGCAGAATTCGAAAGGATAGGACTGCCCCCGGTGCAGACCGACCGGGTAGTCGACACGCTCGCCCTGGCTCGCCGCAAGCATCCAATGGGTCCGAATTCGCTGGATGCGCTATGCCGCCGTTATGGCATCGACAACGCCCATCGTACCAAGCACGGCGCCCTCCTCGACTCCGAGCTTCTGGCGGAAGTCTATATCGAGATGACGGGCGGGCGTCAGGCTGCCCTCGGCCTGATGGGTACCGAGCGGTCAACGACCGTCATCGAGGTGGACGAAATCGTAGTGACTGCTGTCGGCCGGCCACGGCCTTTGCCGAACAGATTGACGGAAGCAGAGGTCGAGGCGCATGCCGCAATGGTGGCCTCGCTCAAGGACAAGGCACTCTGGCTCAAATACAAGCCTGCCGAATAAAAAAACCGGGTTTTAGCCCGGTTTCTTTTTGATGATATGACGCTTGAATCAACTGTTCAGGGCCTGGACCTTCGAGCGAGCCTGCTCTTCAGCCATACGTTGGGTGAACATCTGGGCGAAATCGATCGGATCGATCATCAGCGGCGGGAAGCCGCCGTTACGCGTGACGTCGGCGACGATCTGGCGGGCGAAGGGGAAAAGCAGCCGCGGGCACTCGATGAAGAGAAGCGGCAGCATATGTTCCTGAGGAAAGCCGGTAATGCGGAAGACGCCGCCGTACACGAGCTCCGCCGCAAAAACCACCTTGTCGCCATCCTTGGCTTCGGCGTTCAGCGTCAGCACTACATCGAAATCGGCCTCAGAAAGCGGATTGGCATTGACATTGACATTGATCGTAATGCCGGGAGCCTTGTCGCGGGCCTGCAGCGAACGTGGCGCGCCGGGATTCTCGAACGAGAGATCCTTGGTATATTGCGCCAGAATGTTGATGGACGGCTGGGCGGCCTGGTTGTTTTCGTCTGCCATTGGGACTTCCTCGAGGCTCTGGAACGTTGAGGCCCTCTAACATTTCGGAATATGCCTTACAACCCTGGCAAACTTCCAGGCCCGTTCAAGGTTCCCGACTTTTGGGTCCGGCCCAAGGGGAGGTCGAACCGGAATTCGCAGAATTGTCGTCTCGATGAAAATCTTCCTCGTCGAGATCGACGACTGGACCTGGTTTCTGGCCGGCCGGTCCAGTTCGGCTACCCTCGTAGTGGCTGGTCGTGCGTGTGCGGATCACGACGATGCGCCTGCCGACCAGGGACCACAGAAAGCTGCGCACGAAGGGGATGAAGAGCGCGAGCCCGATAAGATCAGTCAGGAAGCCCGGCAGCAAAAGCAGGATACCAGCGACGACGATCATCGCACCGTCGACCAAGGTGCGTCCGGGCATCCGGCCGTCGCGGCTTTCGGCCGAAATCTGTTTCAGGATCTGCATGCCCTGGCTGCGAAGCAGGATGGCGCCGAGGATCGCCGTGCCGACCACGAGGCCTAGTGTCGCCCACAGTCCGAGTGCTCGGCCGACGAGGACAAAACCCGCAATTTCGGCCAATGGCCACAGAAGAAGAATTGGCAGCAGAAAGAAACGCATGATGTTCCCTGTTTTAATCTCGCCCCGCGCGTGTCGATACTGACGCCTTCGCTATTTGAATGATGGGCGGATGCGGACTATATGAGAAGCTGTACCAACGATTTAAACGGCATTGCGGGTCAATATGGGTTCCAACGACTTTATAACACTCTTTTTCCTCGTCGCCGCTGTGCTGATCTTCCTTCAGCTGCGCAGTGTGCTCGGCCGGCGGACGGGAAACGAGAAACCGCCGTTCGATCCTTACAGCCCGCGGGATGTGGCGAAGAATCCGGGCGGAGACGACAGCAAGGTTGTGACCTTGCCGCGCCGCGATGCTCCCGATGACGAGCAGCGTTATCTGGACATTGATGCCGTTGCCAAGCCTGACACGCCGCTCAATGCCTCCCTTCGGGAGATTTTGAGGGCGGATCCGTCCTTCCGCCCGCGCGATTTCCTCAATGGTGCGCGCATGGCCTATGAGATGATCGTGATGGCGTTTGCCGATAGCGACCGTAAGACCCTTAAAGGTCTGCTCTCGAAGGAAGTCTATGAAGGTTTCGATGCAGCGATCTCCGAACGCGAGGCGAGGGGGGAAGTGGTAAAATCCACATTTGTCGGCATCGACAAATCGGACATAACCCACGCCGTCATCAAGGATTCCGAAACGCAGATTACGGTCCGTATCATCAGCCAGCTGATCTCCGCTACCTACGACAAGGCGGGTACCTTGATTGATGGTGACCAGGAAACCGTGGCCGAGGTGACCGATATCTGGACTTTTGCCCGCGACATCCGCTCCCGCGACCCGAATTGGAAGCTGGTCGCTACCGAATCCGAGCAATGACAGGCGGTTCTGCTGGGTTTGCGCTGCGGCGGGTTGCCTTCACGGATCTGCCGGGATGGGAGGACGAGGACCCCCGTGCGCTTTTTCCCGGAATGAGGTCCTGTCTTGAGCATGTCCTCAAGGTCAAGCCATATCGTACCGGCTCGCTTGGCCTGACGGCCGGGGATCTGACGGTCCTTCTTGAAAAGGCGAGCGAGAGCCCTTCCAATGCGGCGTCGGCGCGTGCTTTTTTTGAAGCCCATTGCATCCCGTTTCAGATCGCCCGGCAAGACGGGCGGCGGGGTTTCGTAACGGCCTTTTACGAGCCGGAAGTGGAAGTCTCCGAGACATCCGACGGGACATGGCGCTATCCTTTCTACTACCGCCCTCCGGATCTGATCGATCTTGATGACTCCAACCGGCCGGCGGAAATGGACTCCGGCTACATGTTTGGACGTCAATCCGGAACCGGGATTGTCGCTTACCCGGACCGCGGCGAGATAGACCGTGGTTTTCTCGCGGGGCGAGGCCTCGAGATCGCTTTTGCCAGATCGAAGGTGGATGTCTTTTTCGCGCATGTGCAGGGAGCGGCGCGCCTGAGATATCCCGATGGAAGAGTGAGGCGCATCACATATGCCGCAAAGGCGGGCCATCCGTTTTCACCGATCGGAAAGCTTCTGATCGACCGGGGAGAAATCGACCCGGCTACGGTTTCGATGCAGAGCATCCGAAGTTGGCTTGAACGGAATCCGGCTAAGGTCGATGAGGTCCTGTGGCACAATCGCTCCTACATCTTCTTTCGGGAGGCGGATGTTTCCGATCCGTCGTTAGGACCGGTGGCGGCGGCTAAGGTGCCGCTGATCGCCCGCCGATCGCTGGCGGTCGACCGGCAGATACACACCTTCGGTTTTCCCTTCTTCATACGCTCCGAGACGCTGACCCATCTGGATGGTGGCAAGCCCTTTAGCCGCCTGATGTTGGCTCTCGATACCGGCTCCGCAATCGTCGGCCCTTCGCGCGGCGACATTTTTACCGGCTCCGGGTTCGAGGCAGGCGAGTTGGCGGGGACGGTTCGCAACGAAGCCGATTTTTATATTCTCCTGCCAAGGCATCTGGCGGACAGGTTCGGCGGATGAAGGGTGGCCGCAAACTCGATCCGGAAGAGCGAATCCTTTGGGGCAAGGTGGCTAAGTCTGCGCGTGCCTTGCCGGGCCGGATGAAGGAAATCGTCGAGTTTGAAGAGCAGGAAGCGGCCAAACTAATGGCGGAACAACCTGTCCGACCGAAAGCCATGCCTTTGCCGGGAAGCCCGGTGGCCGAAACCGCAAAGAAGCCGAAACGCTCCGTCGGTCATCATCATCCGCTCGAAAAGCCGGTCAAGAAGAAGCTCGCCAAGGGGCGGCTCCCGATCGAGGCGCGGCTTGATCTTCATGGCCTTTTCCAGGACGAAGCCCATGACCTGCTGCTCGATTTCCTGCTTCGGGCTTATGAGCGGGGTCTTCGTCATGTGCTGGTTATCACCGGAAAAGGCAGCTCGATGGGTAGTGAAGGTGCTTTGCGCCGCGCCGTGCCCCTTTGGTTTTCAAAGGCCGAATTCCGGTTTCTGATATCGTCGTACGAGTGGGCCGCACGCCATCACGGCGGGGAAGGTGCGATGTATGTCCGTCTTGCCCGCAGCCGGGCTCATGGGGAAGAGCGCGAATGACGCCCTTCGGTCAGGCGCTTCGTGAACTACGCCGCCGAAGGGGTATCACCCAGCGGATGCTGGCTGAAGCGATCGGCGTTACGCCAGCCTATCTTTCTGCGCTTGAACACGGGCGGCGCGGCAAGCCGACCTTCGAGCTCCTGCAGAGAATTGCCGGGTATTTTAATATCATCTGGGATGAGGCAGAAGAACTGTTCGGGCTCGCAGCGGACTCTCATCCGAAGGTGGTTCTGGACACGTCAGGCATGCCGGCCTCCTACACCGCCTTTGCAAACCGGCTTGCGCAACGGATTCGCACTTTGGCCCCGGATGTGATAGAAGGAATGGACATGCTGTTGAAGAAAAACCCTCCTCTGGATTGACTTTCGGCGCCCATCCACGGCTTTCATGCCGTGTTCCCAAGGACCAACCTTTAGAAACCGCCCCGGTTTGCCTATATTTCGGGGGTGGAATAGCTGGTGATTCGCATGGCCAGCATCTCAAAACGATTGGAAGAAAATTGATGACCGATACACCCGTCAGCGAGAATGACGCGAGTGCCGAATATGGTGCCGATTCGATCAAGGTCCTGAAGGGTCTCGATGCTGTCCGCAAGCGTCCCGGCATGTATATCGGCGATACCGACGATGGCTCCGGGCTGCATCACATGGTGTATGAAGTCGTGGACAACGCGATTGACGAAGCCCTGGCCGGCCATGCCGATCTGGTGACCGTGGCGCTGAACCCTGACGGCTCGGTCACCGTGACGGACAACGGTCGCGGCATTCCGACCGACATCCACACCGGCGAGGGTGTGTCGGCTGCGGAAGTCATCATGACGCAGCTCCATGCCGGCGGAAAATTCGACCAGAACTCCTACAAGGTTTCCGGCGGTCTGCACGGGGTTGGTGTTTCCGTCGTCAATGCTCTGTCGGTCTGGCTGAAACTGCGCATCCGGCGCAACGGCAAGGTCCACGAGATCTCCTTCACGCATGGAGTCGCCGATGCGCCGCTGAAGGTTATCGGGGAGTATGAAGGCCGCTCCGGCACTGAGGTTACCTTCCTCGCAAGCCCGCAGACCTTCACCATGACGGAATACGATTACAATACCCTCGAGCATCGTCTTCGCGAGTTGGCATTCTTGAATTCGGGCGTGAGAATCCGGCTAACGGACAAGCGCAAGCCGGATATCCGTGAAGAAGAGATGCTCTATGACGGCGGTTTGGAAGCCTTCGTCCGTTATCTCGACCGCGCCAAGAAACCGCTGGTCGAAAAGCCTGTCGCCATCAAGGGCGAGAAGGACGGCATCACCGTCGAAGTCGCGATGTGGTGGAACGACAGCTACCACGAGAACGTGCTCTGCTTCACCAACAACATTCCGCAGCGCGATGGGGGCACCCATATGGCGGGTTTCCGCGGCGCGCTGACCCGCCAGGTCACGTCTTACGCCGACACCTCCGGTATCACCAAAAAAGAAAAGGTCACACTGCAGGGGGAAGACTGCCGTGAGGGCTTGACCGCGGTGCTTTCCGTCAAGGTCCCGGATCCTAAGTTTTCGTCGCAAACGAAAGACAAGCTTGTTTCCTCGGAAGTCCGGCCAGTGGTCGAAAGCCTCGTTAACGAGGCTCTTAGCACTTGGTTCGAGGAACATCCGACCGAAGCAAAGATCTTGGTCGGCAAGGTCGTCGAAGCCGCCGTCGCCCGCGAGGCGGCTCGCAAGGCGCGAGAACTCACCCGTCGCAAGGGTGTTCTCGACATTGCCTCGTTGCCGGGCAAGCTCGCCGATTGCTCCGAACGTGATCCGGCAAAGTCCGAACTTTTCCTCGTGGAAGGCGACTCGGCGGGCGGTTCGGCAAAGCAGGGCCGTTCGCGCGAAAACCAGGCGATCCTGCCCTTGCGCGGCAAGATCTTGAATGTGGAGCGCGCGCGTTTCGACAAGATGCTGTCGAGCCAGGAAATCGGTACGCTGATCACGGCGCTCGGCACGTCGATTGGCAAGGACGAGTTCAACGTCGACAAGCTGCGTTACCACAAGATCATCATCATGACGGACGCCGACGTCGACGGCGCTCATATCAGAACGCTTCTGCTCACCTTCTTCTTCCGGCAGATGCCGGATCTGATCGAACGCGGACATATCTATATCGCCCAGCCGCCGCTTTATAAGGTGACGCGCGGCAAATCGGTCCAGTATCTGAAGGACGAGAAGGCGCTTGAGGAATATCTGATTGGCATGGGTCTGGAGGACGCGACCTTGACGCTCGGCTCCGGAGAGGTAAGGGCTGGTCAGGATCTGCGTGAAGTGATTCAAGATGCCCTTCGCCTTCGCTCCCTGGTCGAAGGGTTGCACTCCCGTTACAGCCGTTCGATCATCGAGCAGGCGGCGATCGCCGGCGCGTTGAATCCGGAGCTGACGGATAACCCCGAACGCGCCCGGCAGACGGCCGATGAAGTGGCCCGGCGGCTTGACATGATCGCCGAAGAAACGGAGCGGGGCTGGTCCGGCCATGTGACGACGGAAGGCGGCTTGCGCTTTGAGCGCATGGTGCGCGGCGTCAAGGAGGTCGCGGTCGTCGATGTTGCCCTGATTGGCTCGGCGGATGCCCGCCATATCGATCAGATGACGGCGCGCCTGCAGGAAATCTACCGCACGCCGCCGGTGCTCAGCCGCAAGGAAGGGGCGCAGGAGATTCCGGGTCCGCGTGCACTTCTGGATTCGATCTTCGCCTCCGGCCGCAAGGGCCTCTCCATGCAGCGTTACAAGGGACTCGGTGAAATGAATGCCGAGCAGCTTTGGGAAACGACGCTCGATCCGAACGTCCGTTCTCTGCTGCAGGTGAAGGTCAATGATGCGACGGACGCCGACGGTCTCTTCTCGCGTTTGATGGGCGACGAGGTCGAGCCGCGCCGCGAATTCATCCAGGAGAACGCGCTCAGCGTCGCCAACCTCGACATCTGACGTTTCGGCACCGGACGACAATAAAAGCGGCGGGTCGCAATGCCCGCCGCTTTTTCTATGTCCAGAGTAAAAATGTTTCACGTGAATCTTTCCTGTGGATAGGGATTCACGTGAAACAATTCTTAAATCTCGGTGCCAAGCCTCATGGTTCCCCCGCGAACCTGCCTTCGAAGGCAATTTCGGAAACGGGCTTCCGCTTGCTCGGGAATTCCCGTTCGGCAAGATCGTCGGGAAGCGTGCTCCGATCGGCAATCCGGCCGATCGCCGCCGCCGCCTCCACTCGATAGCCTTCCGGAATGCCGAGCGCCTCGATCGCCCTTTCCTTGTCGAAACCTTCCATGCCGTGAGCGTGATAACCAAGCTTCATCGTCTGGCAGATGACGGAAAACCAGGCAGCGCCGGTATCGTAGGAATGGGTATAGGCGGGCTTTCGTTCGCCGTCTTTGGAAACCCGATATGTTTTCGAGACGACGAACACGAGTGCGGCGGCATTCTTTGCCCAGCGCTGGTTGCCGGGGACAAGGATGTCCACCAGAATGGGGAACGAAGCAGTCCTGCGAAGTGCATAGATGAATCGCCACGGCTGGTTGTTGCCGGAGGACGGTGCCCAGTGGGCGGCATCCAGGATCGTCAGCATCGTCTCCTGGCTGATCGTCTCCTCCGTAAAGGCCCGCGGCGACCACCGATCCAGGAAAAAGGCATCGATGGGAAACTCGGATTGTCGGGAATTGCTGTTGGTCATGAACTTCCCTTGGCGGGTTGGCAAAAAATATCACAGACATCTACATAGTCGACAGCCGGCCGAGGGCAACAGGTCACTTTCCCGCGGAAACGGACGTGACAAGCAGTGGCTCTTGATCCATAAACGCGCCTTGTCTGACAACCGGAGGAGAGATTCCTTGAAACTGATGCGCGTTGGTGAGCCGGGCCAGGAGAAGCCGGCCGTGGTCGATAGCAATGGTAAGATTCGCGATCTTTCCGGCCACGTGGCCGATATAGCGGGTTCGGCGATATCGCCGGAGGGACTTGCTAAGATTGCGGCGATCGATCCGGAAAGTCTGCCCGAGCTTCAGCCGAGCCGCATCGGCGCCTGCGTCGCCGGCACTGGCAAGTTCATCTGCATCGGCCTCAACTATTCCGATCATGCCGCCGAAACCGGTGCGACCGTTCCGCCGGAGCCGGTCATCTTCATGAAGGCGACTTCCGCGATCTGCGGACCGAATGACGACGTCTTCATTCCGCGGGGTTCGGAAAAGACCGACTGGGAAGTCGAGCTCGGCGTTGTGATCGGGAAGACCGCCAAATACGTCTCCGAAGCCGATGCCATGGATTACGTCGCCGGTTATTGCGTCAGCCACGACGTTTCCGAACGCGCGTTCCAGACGGAGCGCGCTGGCCAGTGGACAAAGGGTAAGTCCTGCGACACCTTCGGCCCTGTCGGCCCCTGGCTGGTCACCAAGGACGAGATCGCGGATCCGCAGAACCTCGGCATGTGGCTGAAGGTCAATGGCGAAACCATGCAGAACGGTTCTTCCAGAACCATGGTCTATGGCGTCGGCTATCTCGTTTCCTATCTCAGCCAGTTCATGTCGCTGCATCCGGGCGACATCATTTCTACAGGAACGCCTCCGGGCGTCGGCCTCGGCATGAAGCCTCCGCGGTTCCTAAAGGCCGGAGACGTCGTCGAGCTTGGCATCGAAGGCCTTGGCAGCCAGCGCCAGACCTTTGTCGCCGATGTATAAGTGATTGACGGACTCCCATCCTTGCCTGTGGGAGTCCGTATCTGCCCGGCCATCACGGAACCTTAAGGCTTGCGTGCCATTCTATAGAGCACAGATGATTTGTGTTCCGCTCGTTCCGCCCTCAGGCATGTCCAGCCGGTTCTCTCCCAGATGTTGCATCGCAATAGAAAAGTGCTAGCCTGTTCCCCCATAAATAACGAACCGATTGGTTCGATGCCCCTGCCGAATACCCTGTCGGAAATCAAGAAAGGTGGCACCTCGATGTTCTATCAGCTCTATGAGATGAACCACGCCGTCATGGCGCCCTTCCGCGCCGCTGCGGATGCCATGCGCTTTTTCTATGCCAATCCCCTCAACCCCTTCTCGCAGACCACCATGGCCCGAACCGTCGCGGCAGGTTTGGAAGTTTTTGAGCGGGTGACCCGTCGTTACGGTAAGCCGGTTTTCGGACACGCCGAAACCACGATTGACGGAAAGCCTGTTGCGGTGACCGAGGAGGTCGTCTGGGCAAAGCCTTTTTGCAATCTTCTGCATTTCAAACGCCACGTGGCGGGCGACAGGGGGCAGGATCAAAAGATTCTGGTGGTTGCGCCGATGTCCGGCCACTATGCCACGCTTCTGCGGGGTACTGTCGAAGCGCTTCTCCCCCATGCCGATGTCTATATTACCGACTGGATCGACGCCCGGATGGTGCCCTTGTCCGAGGGACGGTTCGATCTGGACGACTATATCGATTACATCATCGAGATGTTGCATGTCATCGGACCTGGTACGCATGTGATCGGGGTGTGTCAGCCCTCGGTGCCGGTCCTGGCGGCGGTGGCCGTCATGGAGTCCCAGCAGGATTCGATGATCCCCGCGTCGATGACCTTGATGGGCGGGCCGATCGACACCCGCATCAATC
This sequence comes from Neorhizobium huautlense, assembly GCF_002968575.1. Classification (GTDB taxonomy): domain Bacteria; phylum Pseudomonadota; class Alphaproteobacteria; order Rhizobiales; family Rhizobiaceae; genus Neorhizobium; species Neorhizobium huautlense. The sequence goes on from NZ_PVBM01000008.1 coordinate 191,690, forward strand.
CGACGGCTGTCAATGATCTCGCGCAGCAGAAGCCGCTCGAATGGTTCCGCGAAAACGTCATCATGAACGTGCCGTGGCCGCAGCCGGGCTTCATGCGCCGTGTCTATCCAGGCTTCCTTCAGCTTTCCGGCTTCATGTCGATGAACCTTGACCGGCACCTCGTCGCGCACAAGGAATTTTATGAACACCTTGTCAAGAACGACGGCGAGTCGGCTGAAAAGCATCGGGATTTCTATGACGAATATCTGGCCGTTATGGATCTCACCGAAGAATTTTATCTTCAGACGGTAGACACGGTCTTCATCAAGCATTCGCTGCCGAAGGGCGAGATGATGCATCGCCGCATCCCCGTCGATACGTCGGCCATCCGCAATGTGGCGCTGCTGACGATCGAGGGAGAAAACGACGATATCTCCGGTCTCGGCCAGACGCAGGCGGCACAGACCATCTGCGCGAACATCCCGGAGGACATGCGCCAGCATTACATGCAGCCGGATGTCGGTCACTACGGCGTGTTCAACGGGTCGCGGTTCCGTCGCGAGATCGCGCCCCGGATCGTTGCGTTCACCCAAAAGCACGCCCGCACACCATCCAGGACGACGCCGTTCAAACGGATCATCAAGGGCGGCAAGGCCGGCTGAGACCGTCTCGTTCCAATTTCCGGCATATATTTCAGCATCTTCTTGAATTTAATGATTCCCCTTCTTGAAGGGGGGTCATACGCTCACCAAATCGAATTCAGTCGGGCTGGCATGCGGCCACCCGCTGAAAACCTTAGGGTGTGACCTATGAACCAGTCAGCATTGATTCGTCCGGAGTGGACGCCGGCCACCATCGCTCTCATGGTGCTCGGTTTTGTGGTCTTCTGGCCGTTGGGCCTCGCCATGCTTGCCTATATCCTCTTCGGAGACAGGCTTCGCGGCTTCAAGCGCGACGCAAACGATCGCGCCGATCGCATGTTCGCCGGCTGCCGCCGGGCGAAGTCTCGTTACAACACGCATTTCTCGACGGGCAACGTCGCGTTCGACGATTGGCGCAAGGCTGAGCTCGACCGCCTCGAAGAAGAGCGCCGTAAGCTGGACGAGATGCGCGAGGAATTCGATTCCTACGTCCGCGAGCTTCGCCGAGCCAAGGACCAGGACGAGTTCGACCGCTTCATGCGCGAGCGCAAGAATCGGCCTTCCGGTGAGAACCCGGTCGTCGACCTGTAACTCCTGCTTGGATTCACGTGAAACAGAATGGAGCCGGCGTCGAAAACGCCGGCTTTTTTAGGGAAGGGAATCGGTTAGAAAGAAAGAATGTTCGCGCTTCTGAAAAAGCCCCCCCGCACAAAATCGAGACCCCTCGAAACGGTGAAGCGCACCCTGGATGTCGGCGATCGCGCAATGCCGCTGACGATCAGGGAAAATCGTCGGGCCACCCGCATCACGCTCCGGATCGAGCCGGGCGGTCGGGCTCTCAATCTCACGGTACCACTTGGGTTGCGGCGGCACGAGATCGAGGATTTTCTTGACCGTCATCAGGGATGGCTGCTGACACGGCTTGCGAAGTTTTCCACCGAAAACCCCATTCGCCCGGGCGGCTGCGTTCCATTTCGTGGCGTGTCTCACCGCATCGAGCATACTGGCTCCCTGAGAGGGATAACCGAGGCTCTGGTACTGGACGGTCAACCGGTATTAAAGGTGAGCGGACTTGAGGGTCACATAGGCCGACGGCTTTCGGCCTTTTTCAAGAAGGAGGCGCGCAAGGATCTGGAGGTTCTTGTTGCTCGCCATGCTGCCGCGATCCGCAAGCCGGTTCGGTCGATCACCATGAAGGATACCCGCAGCCGCTGGGGCTCCTGCTCCTGGGATGGAAACCTGAGTTTTTCCTGGCGCATCGTCATGGCCCCGCCACTGGTTATCGACTATCTCGCAGCCCATGAGGTGGCGCATCTGAAGGAGATGAACCACGGTCCGAAGTTCTGGGCGCTCTGCAAGGAACTCTGCCCGCGGATGGAAGAGGCCCGCAAATGGCTGAAGCAGCATGGGTCGCAGCTCCATGCAATCGATTTTGATTGATCGCCACGGGCCACATCTTCTCTTTATCTCAGCGGGAGAGGGGCAAAATACGGCTCCTGGTGCCGGATTTTTCAATAGCTTAACAAAAATCCCATCCCCGCCCCATGGGCTCCGCCTACAATTTCCCTGTCCCGCTTCGGCTACACCGGCCGGCATAACCGGCGAGGCGGGACCGGTGATCTGGCGAACCGCCCTTATGCAAGCGGATCGTCAGGGGCTGCGCAGAAAATGGTTCCCCTCTCGCCGGAACCGGCGGGGCGTGCGTGTGTCGCACACAAACCGGCCCTGATAAACATCATCGACAAACGGGCCGCCGCAGAGGAACCGGAGTTGCGCGGAAAAACACACCGAACGGGGCACGTCGCGTGTCACCTATAAATTTACTTACGAGGCACACGACGTGTCCCGGCCGATCCTCGCCTCAAGGCCGAGGATGACGAAAGACCAAACGCTCGTCCTCCCGGGCGAGCCCCGCAAGACCCGAAGATCGCCAAGGGGCCAATCCGTCTTGGCACGATTTGCCTCGACTTCGGCAAGATTTCGTGTCACTCCCGCACCTCATGAAACCTGATATCAAGATCTGCGGATTGAAGACCCCAGAGGCTGTCGATCGCGCCGTGGCGCGGGGCGCCACGCATATCGGTTTTATCTTTTTTCCCAAAAGCCCGCGTAATATTGCGCCGGAGGTTGCTGGCGAGCTGGCGGACCGTGTCCGGGGGCGCGTGAAGATCGTCGCCGTCACGGTGAATGCCGACGACGAGGAGCTGGACGACATCGTTTCACTGCTCCGTCCGGATATCCTGCAGTTGCACGGCAACGAAAGCCCGGAACGCGTCCTGCACTTGAAGGCGCTCTACGGCCTGCCGGTCATGAAGGTTTTTTCGGTCAGGGAGGCCGGCGATCTCGACCGTATCGACGCTTATATCGGCGTCGCTGACCGTTTCCTGTTCGATGCCAAGGCCCCGGCGGGATCCGAACTTCCGGGCGGCAACGGCGTTTCCTTTGACTGGAGTGTGATGGCTTCGCTTGACGAAAGCGTGGATTACATGCTTTCCGGGGGATTGAACAAGGATAATGTCGCTGCCGCGCTCGCGTCCACCCGCGCAACCGGTATCGATATGTCGTCCGGTGTGGAAAGTGCGCCGGGCGTCAAGGACCTTGGCATGATCGATGCGGTCTTCGATGCTATCGCAGCAGCGCGGCAGAAGATCGCCTAAGGAGTTGAGAGTGAACCAGACGCCACAACCCAATTCGTTTCGTTCCGGCCCTGACGAGGACGGCCGTTTCGGCATTTTCGGCGGACGCTTCGTCGCCGAAACGCTGATGCCGCTGATCCTGGATCTGCAGGGCGAATGGGAGAAGGCAAAGACCGATCCTGCCTTTCAGAAGGAGCTGGCGGATCTCGGCGCTCACTATATCGGCCGTCCAAGCCCGCTTTATTTCGCCGAGCGCCTGACCGAGCATCTCGGCGGGGCGAAGATCTATTTCAAGCGCGAAGAACTGAACCATACCGGTTCGCACAAGATCAACAATTGCATCGGCCAGATCCTGCTCGCCAAGCGCATGGGCAAGACCCGGATCATCGCGGAAACCGGTGCCGGCCAGCATGGCGTGGCTTCCGCGACGGTAGCGGCCCGCTTCGGCTTTCCTTGCGTCGTCTATATGGGCGCAACCGACGTGGAGCGTCAGGCGCCGAACGTCTTCCGCATGAAGCTCCTTGGTGCGGAAGTAAAGCCGGTGACGGCCGGCAACGGCACGCTGAAGGACGCCATGAACGAGGCGCTGCGTGATTGGGTCACAAATGTCGACGACACCTACTACCTGATCGGCACGGCCGCCGGCCCGCATCCTTACCCGGAAATGGTTCGCGACTTCCAATCTGTCATCGGCGTGGAAGCCCGGGAGCAGATTCTAGAAGCGGAAGGCAGGCTTCCGGATGTCGTCATCGCCGCCGTTGGCGGCGGCTCCAATGCAATCGGCATCTTCCATCCCTTCCTGGACGATCAGGAAGTCAAGATCGTCGGCGTCGAAGCAGGCGGCCGCGGGCTTCAGGGCGAAGAACATTGCGCTTCCATCACCGCCGGCACGCCGGGCGTGTTGCATGGTAATCGCACCTATCTGCTGCAGAATGAAGACGGGCAGATCCTCGAAGGCCACTCCATTTCGGCAGGTCTCGATTATCCGGGCATTGGCCCTGAGCACAGCTGGCTGCATTCCATCGGCCGGGTGGAATACGTGCCGATCATGGACCAGGAAGCTCTGGACGCATTCCAGCTTCTGACGCGGCTCGAAGGCATCATTCCGGCACTGGAGCCGAGCCACGCCCTCGCAGAAGTCATCAAGCGCGCGCCGAAAATGGGCAAGGAAGAGATCATCCTGATGAACCTCTCCGGCCGGGGCGACAAGGATATCTTCACCGTCGGCAAGATTCTCGGAATGGAACTCTGACATGACAGCTCGTATGGACAACCGTTTCGCGGCTCTGAAAGCCGAGGGCCGTCCCGCTCTGATCACCTATTTCATGGGCGGCGATCCGGATTTCGAAACGTCGCTGAACATCATGAAGGCTTTGCCGGGGGCGGGCGCCGATGTCATCGAGCTCGGCATGCCGTTCTCGGATCCGATGGCCGATGGCCCGGCGATCCAGATGGCCGGCCAGCGGGCGCTCAAAGGCGGGCAGACGCTTTCAAAGACGTTGGAACTGGCGCGGAAATTCCGCGAAGGGGACAACGAGACGCCGATCGTGATGATGGGCTATTACAATCCCATCTATGTCTACGGCGTCGACAAGTTTCTCGATGACGCAATCTCGGCCGGGATCGATGGCCTGATCGTCGTCGATCTGCCCCCGGAAATGGACGATGAACTTTGTATCCCGGCTCTTGCCAAGGGCATCAACTTCATCCGGCTCGCAACACCCACCACCGATGACAAGCGTCTGCCGGCGGTCCTCAAGAACACGTCCGGTTTTGTCTATTACGTCTCGATGAACGGCATCACCGGTTCGGCTCTGCCGGACCCGTCGCTGGTTTCGGGCGCCGTCAAGCGCATCAAGGGCCACACAAAGCTGCCCGTCTGCGTCGGCTTCGGCGTGAAGACGGCCGATCACGCCAAGGCGATTGGCGCTGCGGCCGACGGCGTTGTGGTCGGCTCGGCAATCGTCGCGCAGATTGCGGGCAGCCTGACGAAGGACGGCGCGGCAGGTCCGGATACAGTCGCAGCTGTTTCGACCCTGGTTCGCGGCCTGGCGACCGGCGTACGCGCCGCCCGCCTTGTTGCCGCCGAATAGTTTACCCACATTAGGCAAGATTCCAACGGGAGTACGCCCAAGTGAACTGGATCACCAATTATGTCCGGCCACGTATCAATTCCATGCTTGGCCGCCCAAACCGGGACGTTCCGGAAAACCTCTGGATCAAATGCCCGGAAACCGGCGAAATGGTCTTCCACAAGGATCTGGAAGAGAACAAGTGGGTCATTCCCGCATCCGGTTATCACATGAAGATGCCAGCCAAGGCGCGACTGAAGGATCTGTTTGACGGCGGCCACTTCGAATCGCTGCCGCAGCCGAAGGTCGCTCAGGACCCGTTGAAGTTCCGCGATTCCAAACGTTATGCTGATCGCCTCAAGGACAGCCGGGTAAAGACTGAGCAGGAGGATACCATCCTGGCCGGCGTCGGGCAGGTGCAGGGTCTGAAGCTCGTCGCCGTCGTTCACGAGTTTAATTTCATCGGCGGTTCGCTCGGCATGGCGGCCGGCGAGGCGATCGTCAGGGCCTGCGAACGGGCGGTGTCGGAAAAGTGCCCGCTGGTCATCTTCCCGGCCTCCGGCGGCGCTCGCATGCAGGAAGGCATCCTGTCGCTGATGCAGCTTCCACGCACCACCGTTGCGGTCAACATGCTGAAGGAAGCGGGCCTGCCCTATGTCGTCGTGCTGACCAATCCAACGACCGGCGGCGTCACCGCTTCCTATGCAATGCTGGGCGACGTCCACATTGCCGAGCCGGGTGCCGAGATCGGTTTTGCCGGCAAGCGGGTGATCGAGCAGACGCTGCGTGAGAAGCTGCCGGAAGGTTTCCAGACTTCGGAATATCTGCTTGAACACGGCATGGTCGATATGGTGGTAAAGCGTCACGACATCCCGTCGACGCTGGCAAGGATCCTGAAAATGCTGACGAAGCAGCCGATCCAGCAGGCGATTGCAGCACCGGTTGCGGCCAGCGCCTGACCGATTGACGTGTCGAGAGCCGGAGCGGCGGGATGAGCACGATGAACGAGCCCGTTGTCAGCGCGGCTGAACAGGAAATCGACGAGCTGATGGCCCTTCATCCGAAGGGTTTCGACCTTTCGCTTGATCGGATCACACGGCTTCTCGAAGTCCTCGGCAATCCGCATAAGAAATTGCCGCCGGTCATCCATGTGGCCGGCACCAACGGCAAGGGGTCCGCGACGGCCTTCTGCCGGGCGCTGCTCGAGGCGGGCGGCTATGCAACGCATGTTCATACTTCCCCACATCTCGTGAATTGGCACGAACGTTACCGGATCGGCGTCAGGGGTGGGCGAGGCCAGCTGGTCGATGATGCCATGTTAGCGGATGTGCTGCGACGTATTGCTGCCGCAAACGACGGCCAGACCATTACGGTCTTTGAAATTCTGACGGCGGCTACCTTTCTGCTCTTCTCCGAGCAGCCGGCCGATGCGGTCATCCTCGAAGTCGGCTTGGGGGGCCGTTTCGATGCCACCAATGTCATTTCCGATCCGGCCGTCTCCGTCATCATGCCGATCTCGCTGGATCATCAGGCCTATCTTGGTGATCGCGTGGAACTGATCGCTGCGGAAAAGGCGGGCATCATGAAGCGCGGCCGGCCGGTCGTCATAGGGCACCAGGAATTTGAGGCAGCCCACGATACGCTGATTTCCACCGCGGAGCGGCTGGGCTGTCCGATGTCTGTCTACGGTCAGGATTTTTCCGCCCACGAGGAATTCGGCCGCCTGATTTACCAGGACGAATTTGGCCTTGCTGATCTGCCGCTGCCAAGACTTCCCGGTCGGCACCAATATGCCAATGCCGCAGCGGCGATCCGAGCCGTCAAGGCGGCAGGCTTTCCGGTGACCGAAGCCATGATGGAAACGGCGATGGTAACCGTCGAGTGGCCGGCCCGGCTGCAGCGGATTACCGAAGGCAAGCTTCTGGCTCATGCGCCGGAAGGCGCGGAAATCTGGCTGGACGGCGGACACAATCCCGGTGCCGGCGAGGTGGTTGCCGAAGCTATGGCCGCCTTCGAGGAGCGCCAGCCTCGGCCGCTCTATATCATCGCCGGGATGATCAATACCAAGGATCCTGTCGGATATTTCCGGGCGTTCGCAGACATTGCCGAACATGTCTTCACCGTCCGCATCAGGGGCAGTGAGTCGGCACTCGATCCCGTGGTACTGGCCCATGCCGCCTTCGATGCAGGGCTGGTCGCGGAACCGGCGGGCTCGACGGAGGAAGCCTTGCGGGAAATTACGGAAAGGCAGCTGCCCGGAGCCCCGCCGCCCCGTATCCTTATCGGCGGATCGCTTTATTTCGCCGGCAACGTGCTTGCCGACAATGGCACTCCGCCGAAATAAGGGTCCTTTTCCGGAGTCGGAAACAGCAAAAAACCCGGCTGCAGGGGACAACCGGGTTTTTCGAGGTCATGCTGGGTAAAAAGCTTAGGCGGCGCTGGAGATCCAAGCCGAAAGGGCAGTCTTCGGAGCGGCCCCGACCTTGATGTCGGCCACTTCACCGTCCTTGAACATGGCGAGCGTCGGGATCGAGCGCACGCCGAACTGGGCTGCCAGTTCCGGGTTTTCGTCGATGTTCAGCTTTGCGACCTTCACCTTGCCCGCCAGCTCAGTGGCGATTTCCTCGAGGCTCGGAGCGATCATTTTGCAGGGGCCGCACCATTCGGCCCAAAAATCCACGACGACCGGCTCGGCCGAATTCAGGACTTCGGACTGGAAATTGCTGTTATCGACTTTCACGGTAGCCATAGGGCTCTCCTTCACGATTCTCTGTTGGTCTAAATGTGAGACGGGCATTCAAAGTTTTCAATGGCCGTGATCTCACTTTGTTTTGAGTTCCGCAAGCGAACGTGAGATGAGTTCCGGCGGTAGGGTGATAACGGCAGCTGTTTCAGTATAAACGAGGACGCAGTCGAAGTCTTTTGCCGGATAAAGCGGCTTCAGGATTTCCCGGTATATAGCAAGCTGGGCGCGATGGGCAAAGGGCACGTCGTCAGGCGTCTTTGGCGGAACGCGATTGGTCTTGTAGTCGAGAATGATCACCCGATCCTCGGTTACGACCAGCCTGTCTATGCGCCCGGAAATGGCATAGTCCTTTCCCTCCAGAGCCAGCGTCCCCATGATCGAGACCTCGGCCTGGCTCTTTTCGGAAAAGATTGGCCGGAGCTCGGCCTGCGAAAGCACCGACATGACGCTGGCGACGAGATTGTCTCGCTCGGCTTTCGGCCAGAAGGGTGCGGCCCGCTCCGCATAGCGCCGGGCGGCGGCCTCCCGCTCGGCCTCGGGAAACTCCGTCAGCATCTGCAGCATGCGGTGTACGAGCCGGCCCTTCTGTAGCGCCAGACCCGCACTTTTTTCCTCGCCGAACAGCGGTGACGTGAGGATCAGATCGTCGGCATCGTCATCGATCATGGCACCGGCGCCCGACGGGCTCAATGGCCGAGGCAAAAGCGTCTGCGGCGGTAGCGCCCGGGAGAGGGCGGCAGGCAGAGCGCTTCTGTCTCCTGACGCCGGGACCCTTTCCTGAGTTTTCTCGATCCTGCCGGCAGTTCTAGGCAGCCGCCATTGAAAGCCGCTCCATTCCCCGTCCGCACCGGAGAACTGCACCGGCTTGCAGCGGTTTTCGTCGGCTGAGAGCGCCCTGGCAATCATGGCCTGCCAGGTGTCGGGATTATCGATCTTGCCGCGGTAGCCGCAGACGATCAGCCGGTCTGCGGCTCGGGTCATGCCAACGTACAGAAGCCGGCGGTATTCTTCCTCGGTCGACCGTCTTATCCGCTCGTCATCGGCCGCCGTGAAGGCATTGGCAAGCCCCTTCCCCGGAACCCAGGCCGGCACTTCCTCACCCGCAATCCTCAGCAATCTGAACTTTGGCACATGGGAGGAAATGAACGCTTTCGAACCGCTGTCTACGAGAAAAACGACCGGTGCTTCTAGCCCCTTGGACGCATGCACGGTCATAATTCTAACCTCGTTTCGTCCGCCGTCCTGCTCGCGTTTCACCTCGGGAGATTCCAGCTCCAGGGTGGAAACGAGGGCTTGCAGCCCAGGCAGACCGTTGGTTTCGTGATCCAAGGCGAAGGTTAGAAACTCGTCGAGGATGTCGCCGGCTTCGGTGCCGAACCGGCCAAGGAATTTACGCCGGCCGCCATACTGGCCGAGAATCCGTGCAAAGAGATCATGCGGGCTGACCTCCCGCGAAAGCGTCAGGAGATGCTGCAGCCGGTCCGCTGCATTGCGGAACCGCAAAGGCTGTTCTTCCGCCAGGCGGTTGAGTTGTGTCCAGGCGCTCGTATTTGCCGGCCGGAGCGCTGCAACCTCGAAGATATCTTCTTCTGAAAGATTGAAGAGCGGGCTTTTCAGCAGAGCGGCGAGCGACAGATCGTCCTGAGGAAGCAGCAGGAAACGCCCGAGCGCCAGCAGGTCCTGCACGGCGATGTGGCTGGTCAGCCGCAACCGATCCGCACCGGCGACAGGAATGTTGTCGCGCCGTTTCAACGCCCGGGTGAGCGCGTTGACGAAAGCGTCGCGCTTGCGGACCAGGAGGAGGATATCGCCAGGCTCGATCGGTCGCTCGATGCCCTTCTCGATAATGGTTTCGCTGCCGATCATTTCGCCGATCCTGTTGGCGATCCGGTTTGCAAGAATGGCGGACGGGGCCTTATCGGGCGTCGAGTCGAAAGGCGCGGTCCAATCCTCCTCCTGCTCGGAGGCTTCCGGCATCACGACGTCCCAGAAGTCGACGGCCCCGGGTTGACCGATCCGGTTGGAGCGGTGCTGAACGGGCTCGCCCAGCGCGCTGAGACCCCTCGAATTTTCTTCCAGCGAAAACACCTGGTCGACGGCGGCCAGCACGTCGGCGGTGGAGCGGAAGGAGAGGGGAAGCCGTACCGGATGGAACGGTTGACCGCTTCCCGTCACCCGCCTTTCGGTTTCGCTGCGCTCCTCGGCAAAACGTTCCGGCCGCGCGCCCTGGAAAGAATAGATAGATTGTTTCTCGTCCCCAACGGCGAAGATCGTGCGCCGGGCCGCCCGCGCACTGGCGCCGGAATAGAAATCTTCGGCAAGCGATTTGATGACCGTCCACTGGATGGGACTGGTATCCTGCGCCTCGTCGACAAGGATGTGGTCGATGCCCTGATCGAGCTTGTAATGCACCCAGGCACCGACGCCCTCGCGGGTGAGGAGGTCGGCGGTGCGAGCAATCAGATCTTCGAAATCGAGCAGGCTGCGGCGCTTTTTGAGATCCTCATAATCTTCGTTGAGCCGCCGGGCGAGCGCCAGTGCCGCCTTGGTGGCTTCGAACATGCGGACGAGGCGCAGCCGGTCGCGGCAGGCGACGACATGCATCCGGGCGGCATCGATCGCCTGGGCGAGTTCCGGCGCGGTCGTGACCATGGCTTTGGCGACCAGCGAGCTGTCCGCCTTCGGCTTGCCTTCGCGTGTCAGGAAAATCTGGTCGAGATATTGAGCCCGCTTGAAGACATCGGGCTCTTTTTGGACCATCCGAAGCCCGTAGGCCACCTCCGTTACCTTTTGCCCCCCTTTCTGGTCGGCCAGGGCCAGATAGAGGTCGAGCGTCAGGCCTGAAAGAGCTGGCAGCGGCCAATAGCCGGCTGCGATGCTCTCTTCGGTATCCGCCGGCTGAAGCCCGAAGGCGCGTTTCAATTCAACGCCGACGCCACCGTGGCGCTCCGCCCGCGCGACGAAGCGGCGGATCGCGGTGCGGTTCGAAATAATGTCGGACAGCAAGGTCTCGAGGCCGAATTCGTCACCGAGATCGAGTACATGCGCGAACGCTTCCGCAAGTTCCGGGTCCTCTTCCGCGGACGTGGCGGTCAGCAGGGAGCGGCGGGCTTCCGCCAGCAGCGCGGATGCTGCGCGGTCGTCGAGAACCGAAAAGTGGCCGGCAACATTGGCTTCAAGCGGGAACTGGTGGAGCAGCGCCTCGCAAAAGGCGTGGATCGTCTGGATCTTCAGGCCGCCCGGCGTCTCCAGCGCCTTTGCAAACAGCCGCCGTGCTTCGGCAAGTTTAAACGAATCCGGCTCCTGTCCTTCGATGGCTGCGATTCTTTTCCGCAATTCGTCGTCGGAGAGCACCGTCCACTCGGACAACCTCTGAAAGACGCGGTTCGACATTTCCGACGCCGCAGCCTTCGTGTAGGTGAGGCAGAGGATGGAAGAGGGCCGGCATCCGGAAAGCAGAAGCCGGATGACACGCTGGGTCAGAACATGGGTCTTGCCGGAGCCGGCATTGGCCGATACCCAAGCGGAACTGACAGGATCGGAAGCCAGCGACTGCTGCACTGTCGTCCAGTCGATCCACCGCAGCGGATCGTCGTCCTCGGGAAGGTGGTCATTCATCCGTTTCGGCCTCCCCGTCGTCATCCGCGGTGGACCATTCCGCCACACGGGCAAGGTGGTCGTATTCGCCGCCGAAATCGCCTTGCATGAACGGGATCAGCCGGGATGCGAAGCCGGCTTGACCGGTGCGCAACGCAACGACGAAACGAGTAAGCTGCTCAAGCGATTCCTGGGCGAGATCCAGGGCTGATTTGGGCTGGCGTTTCGCCGTTGCGTTTGCATCCTCGTTGTTGACCTTTTCCGACTTGAAACGGTCTCCGGGCCGCAGGCGGACATAGACGAGGTCCTTCGGCTGCAGCGGCCCCGCGTCACGGAATGCCCCCGCCATCAGGGCGGCTGCTTCGAGCGCCAGCTGGGGGTCGAGCAACGCCCGTGCCTGCGAGACGGACGGGCTGAGGCCGGTTTTGTAGTCGATGAGATCGGCCTGGCCGGAGCCCGTGATGTCGATGCGGTCGGCAATGCCGGTGACGCGTATGCCGGCAGGCTCCAGCTCCCAGCCGGCGCCGACTTCCGTCAAGGTCTTGCGGACGTCCGGAGCGCGGCCGGTTTCCCAATCGAGGAACGCCCGGGCGACGTGCCGGAAACGCGGCCGCCAGACCTGATCGATATGCGGCGGCAATTGTGCGGCGTCGAAGAGCTCCTCGGTGATTCGCTTCATCGCTTCGCTTGCTGCCGGCGATCCGGGTTGGTGGCCTTCGCGGGTATGGCGATCGATGATGGCGTGATAGAGCGTGCCGCGTTCCGAGGCGCCTGGATCTTGATTGAATGGTGCAAGCGGATCGAGCTGCAAGACGCGGCGGGCGTAGACGGAATAGGGGTCGCGGCGCAGCCGGCCCACTTCGCTGAAGGAATATTTCGTCGGCTGCAGCTCGGCCGGCGGTTTCGGAGCAGGGCGCTTGGCTTGATCCTGCCTCTCGCCTGCATCGATGACCGCGGCCCAGTCGCGGTATTGCTGGCCGCGGGCTTTCAACTCGTCAGCGAAGGACTTGCCGCCGAGCGCAACCAGCCTCTGCAGCCAGCGCGAGGCCACGGTCGGGGTGGAACCCTGGCGCAACGAACGCGACAGGATGAGGTGGCGGGTTCCGCAGGCCATTTCGAAGTCGTGAGCCAGCTGTCCTATGCGCCGCTCAGGCGGCTCAAGGCCCATATCCGTCTTCATCGTCCGGGAAAGGAAGGGGTTGTTCACCGTCTGGCCGGGCCAGGAGCCCTCGTTCAGCCCGCCGAGGATCATCGTGTCGACGCTCTGCAGGCGGGCTTCCAGCGTGCCGAAGATGAAGACACGCGGATGGCTGAGGGTGCGTGGCTTTACCGCTTCCCCCGTCGTCAGCGCCATCACGATATCGACCCATTGCGGCCCGTCAGCCTCCATCTGGCCGTCCGTGTCGATGACCTCCGACAGGAGGCTCGCCAGCCGCTCTCCCGCTTCGCTTGACCAGAGGGCAGCGAGATTTCCCTTTTCGTCTATGCAGATCGCCTCCAGCGCCCGACCGGTTCGCTCCGCCCAGTCGGAAAGGAGAAGCCGGGTCGTCAGCCCGCGACCATCGGGACGTCTGCGAAGCAGCGCGCCGGCAAGCGGTTCCACCGCTTTGGATAGGCGGCGGGCCAGATCACGGGCCTGGTCTGCCGCTTCTCGGGTCAAAGAGAGCCGCCAACGGGGCGGGTGCCTGTCGTCCAGCTGATCGGCGAGCTGCTTTTCAAGCAACGGCTCCAGAGCGGATATGTCCATGTCGCCCACGCCTCCGCGCAGCGCCAGAACCTCCAAGGCTTCGACGGCGGTGCGCAGGTTGCCCGACGGGAGGCCGAGACGCAGGAGGGGGTGCTTCAGAAGTCCGACGATGGCCACCGGATCTCCCGGCCGCAGCGTCGCTTCCAGCAGGAGCTGGGTGATCGTGCCTTGCGGCGTGCCGGAAAGGGGCGAACCGGCCGAATCGTCTGCGATGACGCCGAAGCGTGCGAGTTCGGCGGTGACCCGGCGGGCAAGCATCCGGTCGGGCGTGATCAGCGCAGCCTGGCTGTCTCCGCCGTTTCTGCCGGGTTCCTCGAGCGCCAGACGCAGTGCAATCGCGATCGCGACGGCTTCTTCGCGTTCGTTGGCGGCCTCAATGAGGGATACTTCGGCGAATGCCCGCCCGAGTTGGTGAGGGTCAGCCGCTTCCCGCCAGCTATTCCAGCGATCGGTTGCCTTGGCGGGGACGAGGGCCCGCGAGATTGCGATTGCCCGGAATATCAGTTCGTCCGGCACCTCACCCAGGATGCGGACATCGTCCCGCGTGACGCCGAGCTTCTGCAGCAGCCGCCATAGGCCGAATTGCGGGTGGCTGCGGCTTGCGGGTTCGGACAAGCCGTCGATGGCGTGTTCGCCGATCGTCGCCCATTGATCCGCCGGCATGGAAAGATCGAGACCGGGCAGGACCACGGTTCCGTTCGGCAGCCGGGAAATGGCTGCGATCAGATCGGCCGCGGCCGGCACGGAACCTGTGGAGCCCGCCACGATAACAGGCCCTTTGTGATCGCGTGTAGCGATCCTTTTAGCCTCGCCACGCAGGATTGCTGCCTGATGTCTTGCCGGCGAAGAACGTTTGAGTTCCTCCAGGCGCGCCGGCCAAAAGGCGCTGGCGATCGACAGGAACTCCGCAGTCAGCTGCCACCAGAGCGCATGTTCACCCGTGTTCAGGTTCTTCAAGTCAGACCAGTCGCGCTCCTCGGTCTCGACCGCGGTGATGAGCTCGGAAAGCGCCCGGGCAAGCCAGATTGCATCGGCGGGGCTTGCGGGGGCCACAAGCGGCGATTCCGAATGTATGTCGAGCACGATCTTCGGAAGCTGGTTGCGCCAGGCAAGGATCAGCCGCCCGAGTTCCAGGAGGCTAGCGGTGCCGCCGATCGGCAACGCCAGATCCATTTCCTCCGGTGCCGCAAGGTCGAAATAGCCGCTGTCGTCGTCCGTTTCCCCAAGTGGACGAATGACCGGCAGGATCGTCGAGCGACCGCCGAGAAGATCGACGAATTCCGAGCGCAACACGCGGGCGGAACGCCGCGTCGGCACGAAGATCGTTACATTTGCGAGCGAAAGCGGTTCGGAAGGATCGTAACGGAACGTCTCATCGAGGCGCCCTTCACAAAGGGCAGTGGCCAGCGTTTTCAGAAACGGCGCGCCCGGCGGGATGGAAAACACGCGTTTCTGCCGCATATCCACGGCTCAGGCTCCCGCTGAATGGCGGGTAATGACCGCCTCGGCGGCAGGCAGGGCTTCCGGTGTGCCGACGGTAATCCATTCTCCCTCCATCATCATGCCGAACAGGCGGCCTTTTTCGATCGCCCGGTCGAAATAGATGTTGAGATTGAAGGCATCCGCCGGCGCCTCATCGAGGAGGGAGGAATGCATGACGATCGCGCCGGCATAAACGACTGGGTTATCGCCGCCATCGGCATAACGAAAGAGGCGCCCATCCGGGTCGAGCTGAAAATCCTTCTTGCCGTTGTGGCCGGTGGTCCGTTCGAGGGGGACGCAGAGGAGCGCCAAATCCATCGCATTCGGATCGAAAAATTCCGCAAGGCGCTGAAGGTTCGTCTTTGCGCCTGGTTTTTCGCCGATCCAGAAAAGATCGGCATTCATGACGTAGAGGAGACCCGGATCTAGCAGTTTGATTCCCTTGGCGAGACCTCCGCCGGAATTCATCAACGCCGCACGTTCATCCGAGATCACGATTTGCAGACGGGGATAAGCTGCAAGATGTGCCTCCATCATGCCGGCAAAATGGTGGACGTTGACGGCCGCGCGCCTGACGCCGGCATCCGCCAGAGCGTCGAGCGCATAATCGATCATCGGCTTGCCGGAGACGGGCACCAGCGGCTTTGGCATCGTATCGGTGATTGGCCGCAAACGGGTGCCGAGGCCCGCGGCAAGCACCATGGCCTGTTGGATGATGGTCATGCCTGCTGTTTTAGAGCCGTGGCTATGATTCGGGTAGCTCTATTCCGACCTTCTTGCACCATTCCCGCAGAGGCGTCAGGGTTTCGTGCTTCAAAGCGGTTGCAAGGTAACCAAGCGTGCGGGGCATGTGCTTCATGTAGCCGGGTTTGCCATCCCGCTCCATGAGCCGCACCCAGAGGCCCGCGAGCTTGCAATTGCGTTGCGCTGCCATGATCGCCCAGGCTTTGTGGAAAGCCGGTTCGTCGAAGGCGCCGAGCGAGCGTCGTAGGGTCACGTAGTCGACCATCATCTGGTCGGCGAGCGGTTTTGGTATCTCGACCCGCGCATCCTGCACGATCGATGCGAGGTCATAAGCCGTAGGCCCGATCATCGCATCCTGAAAATCGATCAGCCCGACGCGGTGCACGCCCGACTCGTTTGGGCGCCAGATGATATTGGGCGAATGAAAATCGCGCAGCAGAAGGTTCTTTTCAGCGTTTTCCAGTTCTCCGATCAGGCCAGCCCAGATTGCGAGATAGTCCTGCCGCTCTTCTTCGGTCGACGGCGCGCCGCGTTTCCATGGCAGATGCCAATCGATGAGCAGCCGGGCTTCCATCATCATCGCCGTCGGATCAAAATCCGGGATGTGGTGGATATGGCTTTCGCCGACGGGCAGGTCCTGCCGCATCTCGTGACTGTGCAGAAAAGCAAGACATACGACGCTTTCGCGGTAGCGCTCCGCGATCGGCCGACCGTTCGCGTCCAGGACGCCTTCGCTGCCGAGGTTCTCGATCAGCAGAATGCCCTGGTCATAGTCGACATGCAGGACCTCAGGCGCAGCCAGCCCCAGTTCGCGCAGATACTGGGCGATGGCGACGAAAGGATAGGCGTCCTCGGCCAGATGCGCCACCTTGGGATAGGGCTTGCCGTCGAGTACGGCCGGACCTGCCGGCGGCTTCGGCCAGTCCATCAGGATCAGTGTTTCGCCAGCCGATGTCGTGATCTTCTCGTAAGCCCGCATCGAGGCGTCGCCGGTCAGGAAACGGCGCCGAGCGTTATCATGACCATGTTTGCTCAAAAACGCGCGGATCGCCAGAACCCGGCGGACGCGTTTCATCTGGGCTTCCGGTCCCGTAATCGTTGCTTGTCGCCCGCCTTCATGATGTTCGAGGCGCAGGGAGATACGTGCGGAGGGCAACAGGTCGTCGGCGATTTCAGGCCACTCGACAAGGCAGATTCCGTTTGCGAGCGCTTCTTCGAAACCGAGCTCATCCAGCTCGGAGGCGTGACCGAGCCTGTAGAGGTCGAAATGGGCCGCCGGAATCCGCAGGTCGTAGCTCTGCACGAGCGTGAAGGTCGGGCTTGGGACTTCCAGCTCGTCATCGTCGGCCAATGCCCGCAGCAAAGCGCGGGCAAGTGTGGATTTGCCGGCGCCGAGATCGCCGGAAAGAGCCAGCCAGTCGCCTTGCCTGAGCGCAAGTGCCAAATCTTCCCCCAGCCGAATCGTGTCGGCTTCGTTGGCAAGAAGAAGCGTTAAATCCGTGGCGCCCGTCATTCGGCGGCGACGGAATGTGTCTTGCCGGCGGCGCTCGGAACGCGGCAGGTGACGGTCGTCCCCTGGCCCGGCTGGCTGTCGATCGTGACGTCACCGTGATGCAGATTGACGAAGCTTTCGACGATCGACAAGCCGAGGCCCGCGCCGCTGCGCTTGCCACCCTTGGCGCTGGAGGAGAAGCGGTTAAAGACGTTCTTCAGTATCTCTTCCGGGATGCCGGGGCCTCTGTCGGTCACGGAGAAGAATACGTCATTGGGGGTGCGCCAGCAATTGAGGGTGATGGCTGACCCTTCCGGCGCAAAATTCGTGGCATTTGTGAGCAGCTTTATGAGGATCTGCTTCAGCCGTTGCTGGTCCGCGACGATCGTGCCCAGGCCGGCCGGCGCGGTGATGGCAAGCGTAACTCCGTTTTCGTGCAGCCGATCGGCAATCTGCATCGCCACGTCATCGAGCAGATCGTCGATGGCCAGTTCCGAATAATGGAGCTGCATGATGCCTGCATCGACGGTCGCAAGGTCTAGAATGTCGTTGACGATCGTCAGCAGGACCGAGGACGACGTCGAGATGTGGTCGATATATTCCGATTGCCGCTCGTTGAGAGGACCGATGCCCGGCGTCTTCAGGAGATCCGTAAAGCCGATGATGTTGGTGAGCGGCGAGCGAAGCTCGTAGGATACGTGCTGCACGAAATCGTTCTTGATCTCGTCGGCCTTCCGCAACGCTTCGTTCTTCTCCTTCAGCGCCCGTTCGGCCCGCGCACTTGCCGTCATATCGACAAAGGTGAACATGGTCTGGGCGTTCGGCAGCGGTGTCACGGCATAGTCGAGGACCAGGCCCGAATAGAGCTCGAAGGTTCCCTGAAGCGAGGGCCGTTCGTCATCGAAATTGGTCAGCATCTGGCCAAACCGGCGCCAGCCGTCCGGCTTGTCGTAGGACGGCGCGCAGGCCGCCTCGATCGCCTTGATGTGAGTGTTCGGCTTGGCTTCGTCGGCCGTGATACCCCACAGCGCCCGGAAGGCCGGGTTGGAGAGACGGATGCGCCCGTCCGGACCGAAGACGGCAACGCCTTCGGAGAGGTGGTCGATGGTTTCGCCCTGAACCTTGACCAATGTATTGTACCGGGTTTCGAGGCTCACCTGCTCGGTCAGATTTTCAAAGACCCATGTGGCGCCGCCCTGCGGATGCGCCGTGGCAATCACACGCAGCGTCTGGCCATTCGGCAGATGCCAGAGGTCCGTCTGCGTGTCCGGCGAGCGGTACACGGAAAGCGCGGTTTCCTTCCAGCTCCGCCAGTTGAGCTGCTCCGGCAATTTGCCTTCGCTGCGCAATTTGTCCAGCAATTCGCTATTGTCCGGCCGCGAATCCAGGAAGGGAAGGCTTAGGCCCCAGAGCTGGGCAAAGGCCTGATTATAGAACTGCAGCCGGCGGTCCCCATCGAAAATCGCAACCGGGGTCGCGAGGTGATCAAGAGTTTCCGCATGACTTCTCAGCGTTCGCTTCAGTTCCTCGCGCACCGCTTCCGCCTCGGACACGTCGATAGCCATGCCCGCGGAACCGCCCGGCACGACGACGTCCACAACATCGAACATGGTCCGGTTGCCATGCACCACCGTCGAAATCCGGTCATGGAAAGGTGAGGCCGGCGTCGCGGCCGCCTTGATCTTTTCGCGGGCGATCGTGCCGAGGAATTCGCGTCCCTCTTCGATTGCCTGATCTGGCGTGGGCGCTTCGACGGCGTCGCCATAGGCGTGGTTGACCCAGCTGAGTTTACCTTGATGGTCTCGCCGCCATACCGGTTGTTCGATCGCATCGAGCAGCGAGTGGAATAGGGAAATCGAGCCGGCAAGCCGTTCGCGTTCGATTTTCAGTTCGGCAAGCTCAGCGCGCAAGTTATTAAGTGCGATAAAGCGCACAAAAGCCTTGCCACCCGAAACGCGGCCCTGAACCTCGAGAATCTCGTCCCGGTTGGTCTCGACGATCATATCGAAGGTGCGTGCTTCGCTGCGAAGAAGCTCAATCGACTTTTCGAGTTCGCCTGCAGATAAGCTGCGAAGCCAGCGGCCGAACGCCAGGAAGTCGCGATCCTGCTGTGGAGCGCCGGTCTCCGCTGGCAGCTGGCCGAGGAACTCGGGCTTCGATGCTCCGCCCTCCCAGATGACGATGCGTCGGTTCTTGTCGGCGATCAGGGCCTCATATTTCGAAATGCGTTGTTGTGCATCCGAAAGCGCGCTGCGCATTTCCTGCGTCTCGGCCTCCATATTGCCCCGTTGACGCACCAGCCAGACAGCGGAAAGAAGCGCGGCGCCAAGCGCGCCGAGGACGACCGATGAAACCACTACTTCGGTTGAGGAAAAGAGGCGGGTCGCCTCCGCCGTTGCGGACTGCTGCGCAAGAGCAGCTGTCGCAAGTCCAGAAAGAGCGGTTCCCGAAAGAATGGCGCTGCCGAAGCGGGCGAGACGATTGAATCCGCCCGCCGCCGCTCCGTCATCCGGATCTCCGGATACGGATTGCGAGCCCGGAGAACCAACTCCGTCGCAAGAGGGATCGGCCTGCTTGAACAGGCTCGTTATTTTTACCGACATAACCGGTCTGTCTCCGTCCAATTGCCGCTCATCGACAAGACATACCATTTCGTGCCTTGCCCGGAGCCGACGACCTGAAGTCGAGGGCCGGCATGGCACGAATCATTGATAAAAGGATACTTGTTAAGGGAATCGCCGGGAAGGGATGCGGCCAAAAAAGAGGCCGCAGCCTATTGTCAAGGCTGCGGCCGCTACATGTTGTGGATTAACCGGCTACCGATTAATAGCGGTAGTGTTCCGCCTTGAACGGCCCTTGAGTCGACACGCCGATATAGGCAGCCTGTTCCTCGGAAAGTTCGGTCAGCTTCACGCCGAGCTTATCGAGGTGCAGGCGCGCGACCTTCTCATCGAGGTGCTTCGGCAGGATATAGACCTGGTTCTGGTACTGACCCTGGTTGGTGAAGAGCTCGATCTGCGCCAAAGTCTGGTTGGTGAAGGACGCGGACATCACGAAGGACGGGTGACCCGTCGCGTTGCCGAGATTCAGGAGGCGGCCTTCCGACAGCAGGATGATGCGGTTGCCCTTCGGGAACTCGATCAGGTCGACTTGCGGCTTGACGTTGGTCCACTTGAGGTTACGGAGTGCTGCGACCTGGATCTCGTTGTCGAAGTGACCGATATTGCCGACGATCGCCATGTCCTTCATCGCGCGCATGTGCTCGATGCGGATGACGTCCTTGTTGCCGGTGGTGGTGATGAAGATGTCTGCCGTCGAAACCACATCCTCGAGCACCACGACTTCGAAGCCGTCCATGGCTGCCTGCAGCGCGCAGATCGGATCGACTTCCGTGACCTTGACGCGGGCGCCGGCTCCGGCGAGCGAAGCGGCGGAACCCTTGCCCACGTCGCCGTAACCGCAGACGACGGCAACCTTGCCGGCCATCATCACGTCGGTACCGCGACGAATGCCGTCGACCAGCGACTCCTTGCAGCCGTATTTGTTGTCGAACTTCGACTTGGTGACGGAATCGTTGACGTTGATCGCCGGGAAGGGCAGCAGGCCCTTCTTGGAAAGTTCGTAAAGGCGGTGAACGCCGGTCGTCGTCTCTTCCGTCACGCCCTTGATGGCGTCGCGCTGCTTGGTGAACCAGCCCGGTGAAGCCTTCAGGCGCTTCTTGATCTGTGCGAAGAGGATTTCCTCTTCTTCCGAACCCGGGTTCGACAACACGTCCTCTCCGGCTTCGGCGCGGGCGCCAAGCAGGATATACATGGTGGCGTCGCCGCCGTCGTCGAGGATCATGTTCGAGAAGCCACCATCGGCCCACTGGAAGATCTTGTCGGTATATTCCCAGTATTCGGTCAACGACTCGCCCTTGACGGCGAAGACTGGGATGCCGGCTGCCGCGATCGCGGCTGCAGCGTGATCCTGCGTCGAAAAGATATTGCAGGATGCCCAGCGGATTTCAGCGCCAAGTTCTTTCAAGGTCTCGATCAACACCGCCGTCTGGATGGTCATGTGCAGCGACCCGGTGATGCGCGCGCCCTTCAACGGCTTCGATTCGCCGAATTCTGCGCGGCAGGACATCAAGCCTGGCATTTCAGTTTCGGCAATGTCGAGTTCCTTGCGGCCGTAGGCGGCAAGATTGATATCCGCGACGACGTAATCCTTTTCAGTGCTCATGAAGCTCTCCAGGTGTTCGATAACGCTTGCCTCGCGTGCAGGACGCGCGACAGATCGCCCAGGCAGGCGAAGGCTGCCAGCGGTTTAGCAGGCTTACGGTCACGAGGCAACCAGGATATAAAGAGGTCTTTATATCTTTATATCAGGGCGAAATGACGAGAAAGGTTAGGCTTCTTCGCCGAATTTGTTCGCTACGAGTTGTCCGAGCGCTTCCAGCGCCTCAAGGGCCTGTTTGCCGGCAGCGGCAACCTCGATGGTGCAGCCGGTGCTTGCGGCGAGCATCATCAGCCCCATGATCGATGTTCCGCCGACCGTCGTGCCGTCCTTGGAGACGGTGATCTGCGCATCGAAGCTTTCGACCATCTGCACAAATTTAGCGGATGCGCGGGCGTGCAGGCCGCGCTTGTTGACGATCAGGAATTCGCGGGAGAGGGAGGACGACATCCGGGCGTTGGTTCTCATTTGCCGCTGAGGACACGGCTTGCGACATTGATATATTTTCGGCCGGCCTCCGACGCTTCGGCGAGGGCCTTGTCCATGTTGTTGTCGCTGCGCACCCCGGCAAGCTTGATGAGCATGGGCAGATTCATGCCGGCGATAACTTCCGTCTTGCCGCTTTCCATGACGGAAATGGAGAGGTTGGAAGGGGTGCCGCCGAACATGTCGGTAAGGATGATGACGCCATGGCTGTCATTTGCCTTGCTCACGGCATCGACAATGTCCTGCCGGCGTTGGTCCATGTCGTCTTCGGGGCCGATCGATACGGTTTCGATGAATTTCTGAGGTCCGACGACATGCTCGACTGCATGACGAAATTCCTCAGCCAGCTTGCCATGAGTGACAAGCACAAGTCCGATCATGAAAACTGCCCCCTGCTATGGAAACTCGCGGCATTATCGCATCGCAATAAAGCCGTCCAGCGGTGGGAAGCCATCTTCTCCATGTAGAATCGAAGTTCAAGTTAAAAAATCAGGCAGCCGGACAATCAAAAGGGGATTTCACCGTGGAGATCGGAGGCAAACGCTGCGAGAACCGCAAGCGGATCAGGCGTTCCTTGCCATATCCTGATGAGCGGAAGCTCTCCGATGCCGGCAATGGAGAAACGTTCGTTTTCGGGTGGGAGCCGCTCGCTTTCCGGATGGGGGATGACTGCGACGGCGAGATCGAGTACGGCGGCCGCAATGCTCTCGACCTTTGCAATGCCGCTGCCGCGTAATTCGATAAGCTCCGCGATCGGGTCGGGACGGCTTGCGACGAGCTGCTCACCGTGGCGAGAGACGAAAACCTGGTCATCGGCGATCAAAGCCGCAAAGGCACCCTGTCTTCGGGCTGCGGCGATGCAGGCGAAGGCGAGCGTGGATTTGCCGCTGCCGGAAGGCCCCGTGAACAAAATTCCGCGCGTGCCCAGAACTACGGCCGTGGCATGGATGTTGAGCGTGCCTCCGTTCATTGCGTTTCGCCGGCCGGCAGCGAGAGGACGAACCGCGCACCGGACGTGGCGCCGGTTTTCGAGTCGTGCAGGTTCTCAGCCTTCAGCGTACCGCCATGGGCTTCCGCGATCTGGCGGCTGATCGAAAGACCAAGGCCGGAATTCTGGCCGAAGCTTTCGCCTTCCGGCCGGTCGGTGTAAAAGCGCTCGAAAATACGGTCAATATCTTCCGCCTGAATACCAGGGCCATTGTCATCGACGGTGATGGTGACGCTGTCCTTGATACGCGACAGGCGGATCGAAATGCGTCCCCCTTTCTCCGGTACGAAGGAGCGGGCATTTTCGATGAGATTGGTAACAATCTGCCCGAGGCGGAGATCGTGGCCGTTGACGAGATAGGCCGATTTGTTGCCACCCTTGCGGTCGACCGCTAGGTCGATCTCTACCGGCTTGCGTCCGGTTCGTATCTGGCGCGAGATATCGACCAGATTGCCGAGCAGGTTTTCCATGTTGACCGATGCGGCATCGGAACGGGCAAGCTCCGCATCAAGCCGCGAGGCGTCGGAAATGTCGCTGATGAGGCGATCGAGGCGGCGCACGTCGTGGAAGATAATCTCCGTCAGCCGCTGCTTCGACTCCTCCGACTTGGCAAGAGGCAGGGTTTCCACCGCACTCCGCAGCGACGTGAGTGGATTCTTGAGTTCATGGCTGACGTCCGCGGCAAAACTCTCGATCGCATCGATCCGATCATAAAGCGCGTTGGTCATTTCGCGCAGGGCGATCGAAAGATTGCCGATTTCGTCCTGCCGATAGGCAAAATCCGGGATCTCCTCGCGTTGCTTGGCTCCACGCCGGACGCGGATGGCTGCTGCCGCGAGCCGCCGCAGCGGATTGGCGATGGTCGATGACAGGAGCAGCGACAGCAGGATGTTGACCAGTGTCGCGACGCCGAAGACCCGCATGATCGCCAGCCGCTCGGCGTGCACGATCTTGTCGATGTCGCCCGCCTGGGTCGAGAGCAGAAGTACGCCAAGGACAGCCCGGAAACGCTGGACGGGGACCGCGACGGATACGATCAACTCGCCGCGGTCGGTGACGCGCACCAGCGCTCCGCGCACGCCCGTCAGCGCATTCATCACTTCCGGATAAATCGAGCCGTCACCGCCCGGAGCTTCCTTGTAGACCGGCAAATTGCCCGGCTGCAGAAGGCGGTTGAAAAGGCTGCCGAACCATTCGCTCCAGGTCTGCGTCTCGTTTTCGACCGGTGGCAGGTCAAATCGCAGGACTTGGCCGCGCGAATAGAGATGGCGGGAATCGAGCAGCAGATTGGCGTCGGCGTCGAAGATGCGGGCGCGCGTGCGGGTCGGCGAAATGAGACGCCGCAGGACCGGGGCCACCCGTTCCGGATCGATCGGAAAATCCAGATCCTCGTCGTTCGGCACCGGCGTAATGCTCTGGCCGGCCTGAAGTTCGAGAAGCTTTTGCGGATCGATGGTGATCGAGTTGGTGTCGACGGACGCGGAGGCCGAGATCGCCCCCGCAATGATCTCGCCTTGGGTCAGAAGGCTTTCCACCCGGGCGTCGATCAGTCCCTCGCGGAACTGGTTGAGGTAAAGGATGCCCGCGACGAGAACAACCGTCGCGGCGATGTTGAAGAACAGGATGCGGCGCGTGAGGCTGGAAAAGACGGCGTGGCCGAACACCCGGCGGATGAGCGTGAAAGGCCGCGACCAGAAACGCCGAGGCGCGCGGCGCGCCTCGACCTTCTCCGTTCTGGCCATTTCATTGTCGAATGTCTGATCTGCCACTGCAGTCCTTCCACCGGACCAATTATCTCTGGTCCGGCCGTGGCCTCAAGTTATCATGCCGCAAGGAAGCCTGTTTCAAGCCGCCTCGCGGAACCGGTAACCTACGCCGTAGAGCGTTTCGATCATATCAAAGTCGTTGTCGACCATCTTGAATTTCTTGCGCAGCCGCTTGATGTGGCTGTCGATCGTGCGATCGTCCACATAGACCTGCTCGTCATAAGCCGCATCCATCAGCGCGTCGCGGCTCTTCACCACGCCTGGCCGCTGCGCCAAGGAATGCAGAATCAGAAACTCTGTCACCGTCAGTGTCACCGGTTCACCCTTCCAGGTGCATGTGTGACGCTCCTGATCCATGAGGAGCTGGCCCCGCTCCAGCGTGCGCGCGGCCTGCTGATCCGATGCCACCTTTCCGCTTCCGACAGCCTGCGCTTCGCGGCTGCCCGCGCGGCGCAAGATCGCCTTCACCCGTTCCACCAGAAGACGCTGTGAGAACGGTTTGGTGATGAAATCGTCGGCGCCCATCTTCAGTCCGAACAGCTCGTCGATCTCCTCGTCCTTGGACGTCAGGAAGATGACGGGCAGGTCCGACTTCTGACGAAGTCGCCGCAACAGTTCCATTCCGTCCATGCGCGGCATCTTGATATCGAAGATTGCCAGCTGCGGCGGGCGGGCGATCAGCCCGTCGAGCGCAGAGGCGCCGTCCGTATAGGTTTCGACCTTGTATCCTTCCGCCTCCAGTGCAATCGACACCGAAGTCAGGATATTGCGGTCGTCGTCCACGAGCGCGATTGTCTGCATGCTCTCCGTCTCCGTCACCATTTATGCGCATCTCCCGGAATCGCCCCAGCCCGGGGGCTTCAGCCGATGCGCTTCTTGAGTATAAAGGTGGAACAAATTGTGGCAAAGATAAAGGGGCCGGTTGGGATCCCAGAATTGTATCGGCAATTCCGTGTGCGGATAAAGCAGGATTAAAACTGTTATTAAACCGATTTAAAGAGGAATAAATTTTCTTAAATCGATTAATTAATTGATTTTGCTAAACAATTTTAGAGGGCACCCTTGCTCTTTGGAAAATCCCTCATTAATTCTGAGGCACGTTCAACGGCAGATAAAGGAAAAGCGCGTATGGAGGAGTTCGGACTTTACAATCCCGCCAATGGGATAACGACCCTTGGTTTTCGTGACCTGTCGCGTGTCAACTATAACTTCTCCGA
Organism: Neorhizobium huautlense; assembly: GCF_002968575.1. Taxonomy (GTDB): domain Bacteria; phylum Pseudomonadota; class Alphaproteobacteria; order Rhizobiales; family Rhizobiaceae; genus Neorhizobium; species Neorhizobium huautlense. Next base: position 217,501 of record NZ_PVBM01000008.1, read on the forward strand.
GACAGAGCTTTACGAGGAAGCCATCCGTCGAGAAGAGGCCGATCTGACCGTGGATGGAGCTTTAAGGGCGGTGACAGGTCAGCACACCGGTCGCTCACCGAAGGATAAGTTCGTCGTTCGCGATGCAAACACCGAGGACGCCATCTGGTGGGACAATAACAAACCGATGACTCCCGAGCGTTTCAACGTGCTCTACCAGGACATGGTGGCGCATGCTGCTGGTAAAGCTCTCTTCGTGCAGGATCTTATCGGCGGGGCAGACCCGGAAAACGCGCTTCCGACCCGTGTGATCACGGAATTGGCTTGGCACGCGCTGTTCATTCGCAATCTTCTGATACGACCGAACCGAGCTTCTCTTGAAACCTTTACCCAGAAGCTCACGATCATCAATCTGCCGAGCTTCAAAGCCGATCCGGCGCGTCACGGTTGCCGAACGGAAACTGTTATTGCCTGTGACCTGACCAGGGGTATCGTTCTGATCGGCGGCACGTCCTACGCAGGCGAAAACAAGAAGTCCGTCTTCACCGTGCTGAACTACCTTCTGCCGGCCAAAGGCGTCATGCCGATGCATTGCTCCGCAAACGTCGGCAAGGACGGTGACTCGGCTGTATTTTTCGGCCTGTCGGGTACCGGCAAGACGACCCTTTCCGCCGATCCCAGCCGCACTCTGATCGGCGACGACGAACATGGCTGGGGCGAAAATGGAATCTTCAATTTTGAAGGCGGCTGCTATGCCAAGGCTATCAAGTTGTCGGCCGAGGCCGAGCCGGAAATCTATGCCGCGACGCGGCGCTTCGGCGCAGTTCTGGAAAACGTCGTGCTCGATGAGAACCGCGTTCCCGATTTCGATGACAATTCGCTGACCGAAAACACCCGTAGCGCCTACCCGTTGCATTTCATCCCGAACGCATCGGAAACCGGGCTTGCGCCGCATCCGAAGACGATCATCATGTTGACGGCCGATGCCTTCGGCGTCATGCCACCGATCGCCAAGCTGACACCGGAACAGGCTATGTATCACTTCCTTTCCGGTTATACCGCCAAGGTCGCCGGTACGGAAAAAGGCGTGACAGAGCCGGAGGCCACCTTCTCGACCTGCTTCGGCGCTCCCTTCATGCCGCGCCATCCGGCCGAGTACGGCAATCTGCTCAAGGAGCTGATCGCCCGTCACGGGGTCAATTGCTGGCTGGTCAATACCGGTTGGACCGGCGGCGCTTACGGCGTCGGTCGCCGTATGCCGATCAAGGCAACCCGCGCCCTGTTGACCGCCGCTCTCAACGGCAGCCTCAACAGCGCCGAGTTCCGCACGGATGCCAATTTCGGTTTTGCGGTGCCCGTTGCCGTCGAGGGTGTCGACAACTCTATTCTCGACCCGCGCTCGACCTGGGCCGACGGCTTGGCTTACGACGTTCAGGCGCAGAAGCTGGTTTCGATGTTCATTTCGAACTTCGAGAAGTTCGAGGATCACGTCGACAGCAAGGTGCGTGACGCGGCACCTGGATTTCTTGTCGCCGCCGAATAAGCTCAAGCAATGATTCACGTGGAACCGCCGGCTGCTCAGCTGGCGGTTTTCTTTTTGCCGGCTTTGTGGGAAAGATGCGGCCAAACGCAAAGACCCGTCGACCATGGCCAGCAATCCTCTCGTTATCAACAGCCGCATTACCATCGCCGGATGGGAGCTGACCGAACAGTTCGTGCTTGCGGGCGGGCCAGGCGGACAGAACGTCAACAAGGTTTCGACCGCCGTTCAGCTGTTCTTCGATATCGCCAATTCCCCCTCGCTGCCTGAGCGCATCAAGGCGAATGCCCTCAAGCTTGCCGGGAAACGGGTGTCGAAGGACGGCGTGCTGATGATAGAAGCAAGCCGCTCCCGCAGCCAGGAGCGCAACCGCGAAGAGGCGCGTGAGCGGCTGAAAGATCTGATCCTGGAGGCCGCCAAACCGCCCCCGCCGCCAAGGAAGGCGACCAAACCGACCAAAGGTTCGGTCGAGCGCCGGCTGAAGGAGAAATCCGGCCGCTCGGAGGTGAAGAAAATGCGGGGCCGTCCGCACGGAGATTGACTTGGCAACGGTATCGAACGGTATCCGCCACCTGCCGGATCACCTGGACCGCCCGGCGCAGGAACGCCTGGTCGAGAGGATTCGCGCCATTGTAACGGAAGCGCCGCTCTATGTGCCGGAAATGCCCGGCACGGGAAAACCCATGTCGGTGCGCATGACGAATTGCGGGTCGCTCGGCTGGGTGACCGACAAGGATAAAGGCTATCGGTATCAACCGTTTCATCCGGCAACCGGTAAGCCATGGCCTGCCATTCCGGAAGAATTGATGGACCTGTGGGAGCGGCTCGCGGACTATCCGAAGCCGCCGGAAGCCTGTCTCGTGAACTTCTATTCGGACGAGGCCAGGATGGGACTGCACCAGGATCGGGACGAGACCGATCTGGCAGCGCCGGTTCTTTCGGTCTCACTTGGCAACAGCTGTCTGTTCCGTGTCGGCGGCTTGAGTCGCAAGGACCCGACGCGCTCCTTCCGGCTGGCGAGCGGCGATATCGTCATCCTGGGCGGAGAAGGGCGGTTGGTCTTCCACGGCGTCGATCGCATCTATCCCGGCACGTCTACGCTTCTGAAGAACGGCGGCCGGATCAATCTGACCCTTCGCCGAGTCAACATCTAAAATTATCGATAGCCGCCGATCCATCGCCTACAATTTGCGGAGCGACACCGTTTCCACGAGGTGATTGCGCCCCTTACGCAGGATGAGGTCGGCGCGAGGACGCGTCGGCAGGATGTTCTGCCGCAGGTTCTTGAGATTGATGTTTTCCCAAAGCCCCTCGGCGACGGCGCGTGCTGCGTCCGCGTCAATGGCAGCGTATTTCTTGAAGAAGGAAGTCGGATCGCGGAAGGCGGTCTGGCGCAGTTTCATGAAGCGCTGGACGTACCAGGTATGAATCTGCTCCTCGTCCGCGTCGATATAGATCGAAAAATCGAAGAAATCCGAAACGATCGGCACGATCTTTCCATCGGCGGGCAACGCCCGCGACTGCAGGACATTGATGCCTTCGAAGATCAATATGTCCGGCCGGTCGACGAGAGTGAATTCGTTGGGCAGCACGTCATAGGTGAGGTGCGAATAGCGCGGCGCCTTGACGTTGGGCTCGCCTGCCTTGATCGCCGAAAGAAAGCGCAGGATGGCGCCCACGTCGTAGCTTTCCGGAAAACCCTTGCGCTCCATCAGGTTCTCGCGCTGCAGCACGGCATTGGGATGGAGAAAACCGTCTGTGGTGATCAGATCCACCTTCGGGCTCGACGGCCATCTGGCGAGCAATTCCTGCAGGATACGCGCTGTCGTCGATTTGCCGACGGCCACCGACCCGGCGATTCCAATGATGAAAGGCGTCTTGGTGACGTCCGAGAGGCTCAGGAAGCGGTTTCTCTGCTGGAATAGAAGCTGAGAAGCTTCGACATGCGAAGACAGCAGGCGCGAGAGCGAGAGATAAATCCGCCGCACCTCGTCGAGATCGATCGGGTCGTCGAGGGATCTAAGCCGCCCTACCTCGTCCGCCGTCAGCGTCAGGGGCGTATCGGCGCGGAACCTCGCCCATTCGTCAGCCGTGAATCGATGATAGGGCGAGTAATATTCGACAATCGCGTCCGGATCGGACGTTTCGGCGGATTGAGGTGCTATATTCATGATGTCGGCCGGCCCGCCTTTTCCTGGATCCCGGATTGACCGGTCCGCCGTTGAAGCTCTTCCAGGATATCCTGTAGCGGGATGCCGGCAATATTCAATACGACCATAAGGTGATAGAGGAGGTCCGCGCTTTCGCCGACCAGATCCTTCCGGTCCTGTGAGACTGCCGCAATGACCGTCTCGACGGCCTCTTCGCCAAGCTTCTTGGCGGCCTTCATCTGCCCGGCCGCCACGAGCTTTGCCGTCCAGGATTCATCGGGCGAGGCTTTGGCGCGCTGCGCCACGATCCGTTCGAGGTCACCAAGAGAAAATTCACTCACACTGTCTCTCCCGGTCAGTCGAGCCGCATCGCAACGCCATGCTCGGCCATATAATGCTTCGCTTGACCCACCGTATAGGTACCGAAATGGAAAATCGATGCGGCGAGCACGGCGGTGGCGTGGCCTTCCTTGATGCCTGCGACCAGATCGTCGAGATTGCCGACACCGCCGGATGCGACGACGGGCGCTCGGACGCTATCGGCAATCGTGCGCGTCAGTTGTAGGTCGTAGCCGCTTTTCGTGCCGTCGCGGTCCATGGAGGTCACAAGCAGTTCGCCCGCGCCCCGCTCCACCATCTTGATCGCAAATTCGACCGCATCGATGCCTGTCGGATTGCGCCCGCCATGGGTGAAGATCTCCCATCGGGCGGTTTCATCAGCAGCCGATACCTTCTTGGCATCGATCGAGACGACGATGCACTGGTTGCCGAACTTGTCGGCCGCCTCTGCCACGAAATCCGGATTGTTGACGGCGGCCGAATTGATCGAGACCTTGTCCGCTCCGGCCAGCAGCAGCTTGCGGATGTCGGAAGTGGCCCGCACCCCGCCGCCGACGGTGAGCGGCATGAAACAATGCTCTGCCGTGCGGGCAACCACGTCAAAGATGGTTTCGCGATTGTCCGAAGAGGCGGTGATGTCGAGGAAGCACAATTCGTCGGCGCCGGCAGCATCATAGGCTTTTGCGGCCTCCACCGGATCTCCGGCATCGATGAGATCGACGAAGTTCACGCCTTTCACGACGCGGCCGTCCTTAACATCCAGGCAAGGAATAACGCGGGCCTTCAAGGTCATGCGGCACGTCCTTTCTGGGCGCGGATCAGCGCCAATGCCTGCGCGGGATCGATACGGCCGTCGTAAAGCGCGCGGCCGGAAATTGCACCTTCGAGCCGCGCCGCATCCGGTTCCAGCATGCGGGCGATATCGTCAAGAGAAGCAAGCCCGCCGGACGCGATCACTGGGATGGAAACGGCATTCGCAAGCTCAAGCGTCGAAGCCCAGTTGATACCGGTCAGAATGCCGTCGCGATCGATATCCGTGTAGATGATGGCGGAAACGCCGGCTCCCTCGAACTTCCGGGCAAGCTCGATGACGCCGAGTTCCGAAGCCTCGGCCCAGCCTTCGACGGCGACCTTGCCGCCCTTGGCATCGATGCCGACGGCGACCTTGCCGGGAAACTTCTTGCAGGCCTCGATCACCAGCCTCGGGTCGCGCACGGCAACGGTTCCGAGGATGACGCGGGCAAGTCCGCGCGAAAGCCAGGCTTCGATATGATCGAGTGTCCGAATGCCGCCGCCGAGCTGAACGGGATTCTTCGTGGCTTTCAAGATTGCATCGACGGCGGCGCCGTTGACGCTCTCGCCGGCGAAGGCACCATTCAGGTCAACCACGTGCAGCCATTCGAAGCCTTGGTCCTCGAAGGCCTTGGCCTGTGCTGCGGGGTCGGGATTGTAGACGGTGGCCTGCGCCATGTCGCCGAGCTTCAGGCGGACGCACTGGCCGTCTTTCAAGTCTATTGCGGGAAATAGGATCATGGGTGTTCAGTCCTGGCAGTACGCGAGCTCAAGGCTTCCAGCGCAGAAAATTGGAGATCAGGGCGAGGCCCAGTGTCTGGCTCTTTTCCGGATGGAACTGAGAGCCCACGACATTGTCGCGCCCGACAAAGGCCGTCATGGCGCCGCCATACTCGGTGGTGGCGATCACGTCGTGCCGGTGTTTTGCCGCCAGATGGTACGAATGCACGAAATAGGCGTGCAGCCCGGCGGGACCTGTCGGAATGCCTTCGAAGAGCGGGTGGGGGTGATGCAGGTCGAGCGTGTTCCAGCCGATCTGCGGGATTTTCAGGTGAGGGTCGTTGGGGGTCATCTCGACAACGTCTCCCTCGATCCAGCCGAACCCTTCGGTGATCGTCTTCTCCAGCCCACGCGAAGACATAAGCTGCATGCCGACGCAGATGCCGAGAAAGGGGCGCCCTTTATGTTCGACGACGTCTATGATGGCGTCCCGCATGCCCGGAACCGCATCAAGCCCCGCGCGGCAATCGGCATAGGCGCCAACGCCCGGCAATACGATCCGGTCGGCTGTCGCGACGGCATCCGCCTTGTCGGTGAGGTCGATCACGGCCTCGATGCCCGCCTCGCGGGCGGCCCGCTCGAAGGCCTTGGCCGCAGAACGCAGATTGCCCGACCCGTAGTCTATGATTGCGACGCGCATCAGCGTCCTCCTTGATAGTCGAAAAGGCCGATACCTGGCCCTTGCCAACCGGACGTGGACGGCTTTGCCTGCTTCGTCCATGCGCTCGGGGCCGGCAGTTGTTGTTCGTCGGGTTGCGGCAGATGGGAAAAATAGATCTCTTCCGCTGTCGCCAGATCGGGCGCGGTAATCACCGTTTCCACCGTCCAGCCGCGTCTGATCAACGCTTCGGAGCGATAATGTCGACCTTCCAGCGCGACGAGCAAGTTGATCGCGAAGGCGCACAGGAAGCCTCCAAGCTCGAAACCGGGCAAGCTCGTCAGAAGGCCGCTGCCGATCTGGCCGAAGAGTACCACGATCCCGGCGAGCCAGAGCCTGTGCCAGATGAGCCAGATCCATGGAAAGAACAGCGCCGTCCAGGAAAATCCGTCCGGCAGTACGAGCGTCGAGCGGTGGTCCCTATCCGGGCCTCCAGGTGGTGTCAGAACGAGATAGCTTCTCAAGGAGTTTCTCCCGGAGCGGCTAGACCAGCATTCCCTTTGTGGAGGGGACGCGATTGGCCTGCCGCGGATCGATTTCGGTTGCCGCGCGGAGCACCCGCGCCACGGCTTTGAAGCAGGTCTCGGCGATATGGTGGTTGTTCGCGCCGTAGTGGTTCATCACATGCAGTGTGATGCCGGCATTCTGGGCGAAGGCCTGGAAGAATTCCCGCACGAGTTCTGTATCGAATGTGCCGATCTTCGGCGCGCTGAAAGCGACATTCCAGACCAGGAAAGGCCGGCCGGAGACATCGATGGCGGCCTTGGTCATGGTTTCGTCCATAGCAAGGTCGATCGAAGCATACCGCTGAATGCCCCGCCTGTCGCCGAGCGCCTTCGAAAGTGCCTGCCCGAGCGCGATTCCGGTATCTTCTACCGTATGATGATCATCGATATGCAGGTCGCCCTTCACGTCGATATCCATGTCGATAAGCGAATGTCGTGACAACTGGTCGAGCATATGATCGAAAAAACCGACGCCCGTGGAAACCTTTGCCGCCCCGGTGCCGTCGAGATTGACGGAAACGGAAACGGAAGTCTCGTTGGTCTTGCGGGAAATGGTTCCTGCACGCCGGATCGTGGTTTCGCCCATCGGGGTCTGCTCCATGCACTAGATGAGGCTCCTTATCAGGCAGAAAGCCAAATATCCAGCAAAAGCCGGACATCCCCGTCCGCAAGATTGCATTCCGCGGCGCCCAACTTACATAGGGTTCAACGAGGCTTTTCGTGCCTCCAACTAATGCCCCCACCAAGGGGCTCAACGGGTGCTGAATGACAACAATTATCACTGTACGGAAAGGCGGCAAGGTGATCATGGCCGGTGACGGCCAGGTGAGCCTCGGCCAGACCGTGATGAAGGGCAATGCCCGCAAGGTGCGCCGTATCGGCAAGGGCGAAGTGATTGCCGGTTTTGCCGGCGCCACGGCGGATGCCTTTACCCTGCTCGACCGGCTGGAAAAGAAGCTCGAGCAATATCCGGGTCAGCTCATGCGCGCGGCCGTCGAACTTGCCAAGGATTGGCGCACGGACAAGTATCTGCGCAATCTCGAAGCGATGATGCTGGTCGCCGACAAATCCACCACGCTTGCCGTGACCGGCAATGGCGACGTGCTGGAACCCGAACATGGCGTGACGGCGATCGGCTCCGGCGGGAATTTTGCTTACGCCGCCGCGCGCGCCCTAATGGATACGGACAAGTCGGCGGAAGAGATTGCCCGGCAGGCGCTCGATATCGCCGCCGATATCTGCGTCTACACCAATCACAACCTTGTTGTGGAATCGTTGGATGCCGAAAACTGACGGCGCGCGCCGCTATCATTTTCGCGATGTCGTGAGCGAGGACTTTCCCATGCTGGCGAAGTGGCTCGCCGAACCGCATGTGGCGGAATGGTGGGGCGAGGTCGGTGAGGAGCTGGCAAGCATCAAACACTCGATGTTGAGTATCGAAACCAGGCCGATGATCGCAGAGTTGGACGGCCAGCCGATCGCTTACCTTCAGTACTACGATCCGCATCTGGAAGAGGGGCATCCCTACCAGGATCAGCCGAAAGGCACGCTTGGCATAGATATCTCGATTGGGACGCCGGATCTCATTGGAAAAGGGCATGGCAGTGCGATCGTTCGCCAGCTTGTGGATGAACTTTTCGCAGCCGGCGCCAAACGGATCGTCATCGACCCCGACCCGGAAAATATCCGCGCGATCCGCGCCTATGAAAAGGCAGGTTTCCGCTACATCGACACCAGGACATCCATCTATGGTCCGGCGCATTTCATGGCGCTGGATGCACCGGAAGAAACGGATTTGAAATGACTACTTTTTCACCCAGGGAAATCGTCTCTGAACTCGACCGCTACATCATCGGTCAGCATGACGCCAAACGCGCCGTCGCGATTGCGCTCCGCAATCGCTGGCGCCGCCAGCAGCTCGATGAGAGCCTGCGCGACGAGGTGATGCCGAAGAACATCCTGATGATCGGCCCGACCGGCGTCGGCAAGACGGAAATATCCCGCCGCTTGGCCAAACTTGCCGGAGCGCCGTTCATCAAGGTCGAAGCTACCAAGTTCACCGAGGTCGGTTATGTCGGTCGCGACGTCGAGCAGATCATTCGCGATCTCGTGGAAGTCGGCATCGGCCTGGTGCGGGAGAAGAAGCGCGCGGAAGTGCAGGCCAAGGCCCATATGAGCGCGGAAGAAAGAGTGCTCGATGCGCTTGTGGGTGCGACCGCGTCTCCGGCGACGCGCGACAGTTTCCGCAAGAGACTGCGCAACGGAGAGATGGACGACAAGGAGATCGAGATCGAAATCTCCGATACAGGCTCAGGAATGCCCGGCTTCGAAATTCCAGGCATGCCGGGCGCCAATATCGGCGTGCTCAACCTGTCCGAAATGTTCGGCAAGGCGATGGGCGGCCGTACCAAGAAGGTGCGTACGACGGTCGCGAAGTCCTATGGCGAACTGATCCGGGATGAATCCGACAAGCTGATCGACAACGAGGTCATCCAGCGGGAAGCTGTCCGTTCCGTGGAAAACGACGGCATCGTCTTCCTTGACGAGATCGACAAGATTGCTGCCCGTGACGGGGGGCTCGGAGCCGGCGTTTCCCGTGAGGGCGTCCAGCGCGACCTGCTCCCCCTTGTGGAAGGCACGACCGTTTCGACCAAATACGGGCCGGTGAAGACGGATCATGTTCTCTTCATTGCTTCCGGCGCCTTTCATGTGGCGAAGCCTTCGGACCTGCTGCCGGAACTGCAGGGCCGCCTGCCCATCCGCGTGGAACTGAGGCCACTGACGAAGGAAGATTTCCGCAGGATTTTGACCGAAACGGAGGCAAGCCTGATCCGCCAGTACAAGGCGCTTATGGGCACGGAAGAACTGGCGCTCGATTTCACCGAGGATGCGATAGACGCATTGGCGGATGTCGCCGTACATCTCAACTCCTCTGTGGAAAACATCGGCGCCCGCCGTCTCCAGACGGTAATGGAGCGGGTTCTTGACGAAATCTCGTTCAACGCTCCGGACCAGGGAGGTACGTCGGTGATGATCGATGCGGAATATGTCCGCAAGCATGTCGGTGATCTTGCTGCCGATACCGATCTGTCCCGTTACATTCTATAGTGTCGCAACGTGGCAGCCGGGCAACGTCCGGCTGCTTTTATGCAGACTGACGGGATTTTGAATGGTCGCGTCTCGACAGGCCGGTGATGATTCACGTAAGGGGGACGTGTTTTCTGGAAATGCGGTTCCCCTTGAAGCGAGCCGATGGAATGGCTTTAAGCATCCCGTGCCGGAAGCCGGCATAGACGAAATCCTGGGACACGAAATCTTGAGACGCATTCTTCTGGCATTGGTTCTTGCCGTCGCTCTACCGGCGGCTTCCTCCGTTTTTGCCACCGGTCTGACGGTGGTGCCGGAGGGAAATCGCCATGCCGAGCAACCGAAGGTGCCGGGTGCGTCGGTGCGCCGGACCCGCGCTGGCAAGACCACCTTCGACGAAAAATACGAAAAGATTCGCGACCTGCTCGCCTCTGACAAGAAGCTGGTTGCCAAAATCAAGGCGACCGCTGCCGACTATGGCATCGACGCGATCCACATGATCGGCGCGATAGTCGGCGAACACACCTACAATGTCGACGCCTATGACCGGCTCCAGACCTATTATGTCAAGGCAGCGGCTTATGCCGGCAACAGTTTCCGGTTCGGCTACGGCGACGAGTCGATCCAGGAGTTTCTCGCTCGGCCGGAATTCGAAAAATGTGACGACTTTTCCGATTCCTACCGCCTGTGGACCTGCCGCGAGACTGTCTGGGAGCGGAGTTTCCGGGGCCGCACTGTGACGGGCGTGTCCTATCCAGACAACCGTTTCAGCGCCGTCTTCTTCCAGCCCTTTTATGCCGGCCAGACCTTCGGCCTCGGCCAGGTCAATCCGTTGACGGCCTTGATGTTGTCGGACATGGTTGCAAGGACATCCGGCTATCCGAAGCTGGATGAAAACAAAGCTGCGAGCGTCTATGATGCAATCATGGATCCGGACAAATCGCTTGCCTATATGGCCGCCAGCATCCGCCGCGCCATCGACGACTATAAGACTATTGCGGGCATCGACATCTCCCGCAACCCCGGCGTCACCGCGACCCTTTACAATACCGGCGGATCGGCCGAACGCGCCGCAGCGCTGAAGAACCGCGGCGGTCTGCCCGAGGAGAATTATTATGGCTGGCTAGTCAACGACAAGCTGGCCGAGTTGAAATCTCTTCTCTGAGGGCTGATATTCTTCCTCAGGAAACCTTTGAGGAGGGCCATCGATGGACATGCGCCCCGAACCTTTCGTACCGCCGGCGCCCGTACCGCGTAATCGGCTGCTCAACCCCGCCGAAGTGATCTGGATCGCTCTGCGCAATCCCTTGGAGCTTTGGGGCCAGGCTTCCTATACCCTGCCTTGGATTGAGACGAAGTTCTTCAAGGAGAGGACCCTGATCGTCAATCATCCCGGTCTTATCCGCCACATCATGGTCGACAACTCCGCAAACTACGAGATGTCGGAAATCCGCCAGCTGGTCTTGCGCCCGATCCTGAAGGACGGATTGCTGACCGCCGAGGGAGAGGTCTGGAAGCGCTCGCGCAGAGCCATGGCGCCTGTCTTCACCCCCAGGCATTCCAAAGGCTTCGCGGGCCAGATGCTGGCCGAAGCGCTGGAATTCACCAGGAAATATCAGGACGCCGGCGCTGGCGGGAAGGTCTTCGACATCTCCGTCGAAATGACCGATCTCACCTATGCCATCCTGTCCGAGACGCTTTTCTCCGGCGAAATTGCCGGGGGCAAGGACTCGGTATCGGAGGACGTCGACCAGCTCCTGCATCGAATGGGGCGTATCGACCCCATGGACATGATGCGTGCACCGCCCTGGGTGCCCCGGCTGACCCGTATCGGCGGACGGCGAGTGCTGGAAAAATTCCGGGCCATTGTGGCGGAGACCATGGCGCTTCGTCGCGAGCGGATGCGCAAAGACCCCAACACGGTACCGCAAGACTTCCTGACGCTTCTTCTGCAGCTGGAAGGTCCCGAAGGCCTGACCCGGGACGAGATTGAGGACAATATCCTGACGTTTATCGGCGCTGGCCACGAAACGACGGCCCGGGCGCTTGCCTGGACACTCTATTGCGTGGCGCAATCGCCCTATATCCGCGAGCGTATGGAAGAGGAAATCGATCGGGTTCTGGCGACGGGAGCAGAGCCGGTCGAGTGGCTGGATCTGATGCCGTGGGTGCGGGCTGCCTTCGAAGAGGCGTTGAGGCTTTATCCGCCGGCACCTTCGCTGAACCGTGCTGCAATCGCACGCGATTCCTGGACGAGCCCGGAAGGGGAAACGATCGATATCGATGCCGGGGTTACGGTTCTCGTCATGCCATGGACACTGCATCGCCACGAGCTTCTCTGGGACAAGCCGCGCGCCTTCATGCCCGAGCGTTTCCTTCCCGAAAACCGCGGCAGCATCAACCGTTTCCAGTATCTGCCCTTCGGCGTCGGGCCAAGAACCTGCATCGGGGCGACCTTTGCGCTGCAGGAGGCGGTGATCGCACTCTCGGTGTTGATGCACCGCTATCGGTTCGACGTGACGCCGAAGACCAAGGTCTGGCCGGTGCAGAAGCTGACGACACAGCCCCCTAATGGAATGCCGATGCGAGTCAGTCTGCGACGCTCAACGTCTTCCTTGGTGAATTGATCTTTGCCAAGCATGCGATATTGATCGGAGAACGATCTTCAGGAATTTCGCGTGACCTCTCCCATTCTTTTAGGCATCGACACGGGCGGCACCTATACGGATGCCGTACTCTTCCGGGAAGGCGAGGGTGTCATCGCCAAGGCCAAGTCGCTGACGACACGGCACGATCTTGCTGATGGCATCGCCGGTGCCGTCGATGCAGTCCTTGCAAGGAGCGGGTATTCCGCGTCGGAAATCGGACTCGTCTCTCTTTCGACCACGCTCGCCACCAATGCGCTCGTCGAAGGGCAGGGCGGCCGCGCGGCATTGGTGATGATCGGCTTCGGACCGGAGGATGTCACCCGCGGCGGGCTGTCCGAAGCGCTTGGGAATGACCCGGTAATCCTTTTGCCGGGCGGCCACGATGTCCATGGAAACGAAACGCCGCTCGACATGAGCGAGCTGGACAAGGCGATGTCCGGGCTCGGTACCAGCGTCTCCTCCTTTGCTGTGGCCGGCTATTTCGCCGTCCGGAATCCGGCTCACGAAATCCGGGTGAGAGACCGCATTCGAGATCTTTCGCATCTGCCGGTTACATGCAGCCATGAACTCACCTCGAAACTCGGAGGCCCGCGAAGGGCGCTGACGACGTTGCTGAACGCGCGCCTTGTCTCGATTGTCGATCGCCTGATCGGCTCCTGCGAGGATTTTCTGGCGAGCCGTGGCATATGGGCGCCGATGATGGTTGTGCGCGGAGACGGAGCGCTGATTTCTGCTTCCGAGGCTCGGCTTCGTCCTATCGAAACGATCTTGTCCGGTCCGGCGGCCAGCCTGGTGGGTGCACGGTTTCTCACTGGGTTGGACGAGGCCGTCGTCTCGGATATAGGCGGCACCACGACCGATGTCGCGGTGCTTGGCGGAGGGCGGCCGAAGCTCGCCGAGGAAGGCGCGGTTGTGGGCGGCCATCGAACCATGGTGGAGGCCGTGGCACTGCGCACCTATGGGCTAGGCGGCGATTCGGAGGTGCATATCGATGATCGCGGCCTCGATGCCCGATTCACGCTGGGTCCTCGGCGTCTGTTGCCGCTCAGTTTGCTGGCTGCAACGCACGGCGAAGCGGTTATCTCCTCTCTCGAGAGGCAATTGCGTGCCACCCATGGCGGTCGGCATGACGGCCGGTTTGCGGTGCGCACAGGAGTGCCGGATATGGTGGCTCAGGGCCTGCCGACGCCGGAGCAGGCCCTCTATGCCCGAATAGGAGAGGGGCCGATCGCACTCAACGATCTCTTGACGATGAAGTCCCAGAAGGCGGTACTGGACCGGTTGGTTGCACGCGGCCTGGTGCATCTGGCAGGCCTGACGCCTTCGGACGCCCTGCATGTGCTTGGACGGCAGAACCAATGGAATGGCGACGCGGCACGAATGGGGCTGGAACTCGCGATCCGGCGTAAGGATGGCTCCGGCCGGCAGATCGCTGGATCGCCGGAAGAACTTGCCGAGAAGATCGTCGCGCGGCTGACCCGCCAGTCATCAGAGGCTGTCCTTGCGACCTGTCTGGCTGAAGATGGGGCGGAAGGGATCGATCCATCCGTTTCATTGGCTGTCGACCGAGCGCTCAAGAAAAGCCCCGGCATCGCCCGATTTCTGCTGTCGCTCGATCGGCCGCTGATCGGGCTCGGGGCTTCGGCTCCTGTCTACTATCCTGCGGTGGCCGATATGCTTGGTGCAGAAGCCGTCATTCCGTCGGACGCCGATGTCGCCAATGCGGTCGGGGCGGTCGTGGGACAAATCCGCGCGGTCGTCAGTGTCGTCGTGACCTCTCCGGAGGAAGGTCGATTTATCCTGTCCGGCGGTGGCGAACGCCTGGCGATCGTTGGAGAGGCCTCAGCACTGGCGGCTGCACGGGAACGAGCGATATCCGCGGCGCTGGCACAGGCCAAAGCCGGGGGAGCCGGCGAGGCGGTCGTCACGCTTTCGGAAGATGTGGACGCGCCGGAAATCGAAGGGTCGAGAAAGCTCATAGAGGCCAGGATTACGGCCACCGCTACAGGAAGACCGCGGATCGCCGCAGGTTGAGGCGGAACCGAACCGTTTCAGGCCTTCGTCGCATTGACACCCGTCCTTGCCCGCGCAATGTGAGACACTTTTTGCAGCGCACATCGGGAGGTATGCATGGGTCGCATTGAAAAGAACGGTCTCGCGATCGACGAGGAGCTTCACGATTTCCTGGTGAAGGAAGCACTCCCGGGCACCGGCGTCGATGCCGAGCGGTTTTTCTCCGAATTTTCGAAGATCGTTCATGATCTCGCATCCAAGAACCGCGCTTTGCTTGCCACCCGTGACGCTTTTCAACAGAAGCTGGACGACTGGTACCGCAAGAACGGCGCGCCAACGGATTTGGCGGCCTATGAGGCTTTCCTCCGCGAGATCGGTTATCTCTTGCCCGAAGGGCCGGATTTCAGCGTCTCGACCGACAAGGTCGATCCCGAGATTGCCGGGATCGCCGGGCCGCAGCTCGTCGTGCCGGTGATGAACGCCCGGTACGCGCTGAATGCCGCCAATGCGCGCTGGGGTTCGCTCTATGACGCGCTCTACGGAACGGATGCCATTCCCGAAGCCGACGGAGCCGAAAAGGGCAAGGGCTATAATCCGGTTCGCGGCGCGAAGGTGATTGCCTGGGCGCGCGAATTCCTCGATCGGTCCGTGCCGCTGTCGGGGGCAAGCTGGAGCGAAGTCACCTCCTTCGTCGTCACCGATGCCAAGCTGAAGGTTGCAGCCCAGGATGGCAAGACCGTCGAGCTTGCCGACCCTACTCAATTTGCCGGCTATCTTGGCCAGCCGTCGCAGCCGACCCATTTGCTGGTGAGAAGGAACGGCCTGCATATCGAGATCGTGATCGACGCAACCACGCTGACCGGCAAGGACGATCCGGCGAAGATCTCGGATGTCCGCCTCGAGTCGGCCATCACCACGATCATGGATTGCGAGGATTCCGTCGCCGCCGTCGACGCGGAAGACAAGGTCGTGGTCTATCGCAATTGGCTTGGCCTGATGAAAGGCGATCTGGCAGAAGAAGTCGAGAAGGTGGGCAAGAGCTTCACCCGAAAGCTGAACCCTGACACGGACTATTTCGCGCCGGACGGCTCGCGGTTTTCGCTGAAGCGCCGTTCACTGATGCTGGTGCGCAATGTCGGGCACCTGATGACCAATCCGGCCGTGCTGGATAGCGAGGGCCACGAGGTGCCGGAAGGGATCATGGACGCCATGGTCACGGCATTGATTGCGATCCACGATATCGGACCGAACGGTCGCCGCCAGAATTCGCGCGAAGGCTCCATGTATGTGGTCAAGCCGAAGATGCATGGACCGGAAGAAGTCGCCTTTGCCTGCGAGATATTCTCCCGGGTGGAGGAAGCGCTCGGCCTGCCCACCAATACGATCAAGATGGGGATCATGGACGAGGAGCGCCGGACGACCGTCAATCTGAAGGAATGCATCCGGCAGGCGCGGGAAAGGGTGGTCTTCATCAACACCGGCTTCCTCGACCGGACCGGCGACGAAATCCATACGTCGATGGAAGCCGGCCCGATGATCCGCAAGGGCGACATGAAGCAGGCGGCATGGATAGCGGCCTATGAGAACTGGAATGTCGACATCGGCCTGGAATGCGGGCTTTCCGGACATGCCCAGATCGGCAAAGGCATGTGGGCCATGCCCGACCTGATGGCGGCGATGCTGGAGCAGAAGATCGCCCATCCGAAGGCCGGTGCCAATACCGCTTGGGTGCCGTCTCCAACCGCTGCAACACTGCACGCGACCCACTACCACAAGGTCGATGTCGCCGAGGTTCAGGCGGGTTTGAAGAGCCGGCCGCGGGCAAAGCTTTCGGATATTCTTTCCGTTCCGGTGGCACTACGGCCGAACTGGACGCCGGAGGAAATCCAACGCGAACTCGACAACAATGCCCAGGGCATCCTCGGCTATGTGGTCCGGTGGATCGATCAGGGAGTAGGCTGCTCCAAGGTGCCTGATATCAACAACGTGGGTTTGATGGAAGACCGCGCGACGCTGCGCATTTCCGCCCAGCACATGGCGAACTGGCTGCACCACGGTCTGGTCGGCGAGGAGCAGATCATCGAGACCATGAAGCGCATGGCGGCGGTCGTCGACGGCCAGAATGAAAGTGACCCCCTTTACCGCCCGATGGCGCCGGATTTCAAGGGCTCTGTTGCCTTCCAGGCCGCGCTGGACCTGGTGCTGAAGGGTCGCGAGCAGCCAAACGGCTATACCGAGCCGGTCCTGCACCGTCGGCGCATCGAACTCAAAGCAAAGCTCGCCAACTGACGGATATTTTGATTGCTGCCAAAGAAAAAGCCGCCGGAGATATCTTCGGCGGCTTTTGCGTTCACTTCGAATTTCGCGATTACTGGATCACGACGACCTTGGTGTTGCGGCCGGGGCGGACGCGGCTGTAGAGGTCGATGATGTCCTGGTTCATCAGGCGGATGCAGCCGGAAGAAGCGGCCGTGCCGATCGAGGCCCATTCCGGCGTTCCATGCAGGCGGAACAGCGTATCCTGGCCCTTTTCGTTGAAGAGATACATCGCTCGCGCCCCGAGAGGATTGCTAAGGCCCGGCCCCATGCCGTCTTCGACGTATTTTGCGACGTCCGGACGACGCACGGCCATTTCCTTCGGCGGGTGCCAGGTGGGCCATTCCTGCTTCCATGCAACGTAGGCCGTGCCGGACCAGGCGAAGCCCTGTTTGCCGACGCCAATGCCGTAGCGTACGGCCTTACCGTTCGGCAGAATATAATAGAGGAACCGCTCGCGGGTATTGACGACAATCGTGCCCGGCTTTTCGGTTGTGGAATAGCTGACGATCTGACGATGGAACTTCTTGTCCATGCGGCTGATCGGGATGGCCGGAAGAGTATAGCCGGCATCCTTTACCGAGCCGTAGGATTCGGTGAAAATCTGCGAGGTTGTGACGGTAGCCACTTCGGTGCCACCGGAAGACGACGTCGTGGAGCAGCCGGCCAGGGCGGTAGCCGCCAACAGGCCGAGTGCGAGCATGCTGTTGCGTAAGCGCATGGAAATCTCTTGGGATAAACGAATCGATTGAGGCAGGTGCGCGAGCACCTTTGATAAGCCGTTATTTTCGATTAAATTGGCCTTGGCAAGGTGCCTCGATGCTGCGAGATGGGCCGGGCGCATAATAGAAAAACGCCATTGCGTTTTTGCAACATTATCAGCGGCAGTAGCCGGAAGACATGACTATACTCAACATCGCCAGTAACAATCCATTAATAGATGGGCGTCAATCGGCGCGCGCCATGCTGGTTCGAAGAGGCGTGCAGATTCTGCTGCACGAGATGCGCCACGCGCTTTTGCCCGAGCTTGTGCTCGCGAACGGAAGGCGGGCCGACCTCATGACGATTTCCGAAAAGGGCGAAATCTGGATCATCGAAATCAAGACCTCGATCGAGGACTTCCGCGTCGACCGGAAATGGCCCGATTACCGCTCCTATTGCGACAGGCTTTTTTTCGCCACTCACAAGGACGTGCCGCTCGACATCTTTCCGGAGGATTGCGGCCTGTTCCTTTCGGACGGTTACGGCGGACATCTTCTGCGTGACGCGCCTGAACACAGGCTTGCACCTGCAACCCGCAAGGCGGTGACGTTGAATTTCTCTCGCGCTGCCGCCCAGCGGTTGATGCTGGCCGAATGGGCGAACGGCAAAAGCTTCGACGAAATGTGATTACTTCGGAGCGCGTTTCGCGAGAATGCGCTGCAGCGTGCGGCGATGCATGTTGAGCCGGCGCGCGGTTTCGGAGACGTTGCGTTCGCACATTTCGTAGACCCTCTGAATGTGCTCCCAGCGCACGCGGTCGGCCGACATTGGATTTTCCGGCACATCAGCCTTTTCGCCCGGCCGCTGCGTCAGCGCATGAAAGATATCGTCGGCATCTGCGGGTTTGGCGAGATAATCCAGCGCTCCGAGTTTCACGGCGGTCACCGCGGTCGCGATATTGCCGTAGCCGGTGAGCACGATCACCTTGGTATCTTCGCGGCTCTGGCGGATGGCTTCGATGACATCAAGTCCATTGCCATCCCCAAGGCGCAGATCCACGACTGCATATTTCGGCGGGCGGGCTTTCGACTTGGCGATGCCTTCAGCGACCGATTCGGCCGTGTCGACCTGGAATCCCCGGCTTTCCATCGCGCGCGCCAGCCGGCGCAGGAAAGGCCCGTCGTCATCGACGATCAGCAGCGACGGGTCAGGCCCCAGTCCATGATCCGTATGAGCTTTCTGATTTTCCAGGTGCGGTTCCATTTTTTTCTCCACGGGCTTTCTTGAAGGCCCGCCTTCCTTGTCAATTATGATCGTTCGCACCCGGGGTGCAAATCATTTCGGATCATGGGTTTCCATCACCGATCGCGGCCATTCGATCCGGATGCGTGCGCCCGCGTCGCCGTTGTCGCGATTGCCGAAACGGATCGACGCACCCGAGCGCTCGAGGAGCGTCTTTGCGATGAAAAGCCCGAGGCCCAGCCCGCCTGCGCGCTCGTCTTCCCGCGGTCTTTTTGTCATATATGGTTCGCCGATCCGAGAGAGAATATCCGGCGCATAACCCTGGCCATCGTCTTCGATGGTGATCGCCACGTGTTCCGCGCTGTGCTCGACCGTCACGATAACCTTGCTTCTGGCATAGTCGACGGCATTTTCGATCAGGTTTCCGAGCCCGTAGATGATGCCGGCATTGCGGCTGCCAACCGGTTCGCTCGCCCGGTCACTCTTCTCGACGAGCTTGATCTCGATGCCGAACTGACGATGGGGCGCGACCACTTCCTCTACCAGAGAAGAGAGTGGCAGGCGGCGCATATGCTCCTCGCTTTCGGCGGAGAGCGAGGTGAGCCGGCGGAGGATGTCGCGGCATCGTTCGCTCTGGCTCCTGAGGAGCTGAACATCTTCGCGGAACCGATCGTTCTCTGCGAGCTCGCGCTCCATCTCTTTGGCAACGACGCTGATCGTGGCCAGCGGTGTACCAAGTTCGTGCGCCGCCGCCGCCGCCAGTCCGTCCAGTTGCGAGAGGTGCTTTTCTCGTTCCAGCACCAGTTCCGTGGCGGCAAGCGCGTCGGCAAGCAGCGTCGCTTCATGCGAGACCCGATAGGCATAGAAGGCGGCGAACATCATCATCGAAGCGATCGAGCACCAGACGCCGAGCTGCATGACCGGCTGGATTCTCAGGGTTTCTCCCTCGTACCAGGGAACGGCATAGGGAGAGAAGGCGATCACTGTGGTGCAGATCAGCGCGAAGACGATCAAGACCAGCGAATGCCGCAGCGGCTGCGACGCAAAAGCGATGATGACCGGCACGCAGATCAGAGGCGCAAACGGATTGGCGAGCCCGCCGGTGATGAAAAGCAGGGCCGCCATCTGCAGGAGGTCGAAAGCGAGCAGCGCCAGGGCCGACTTTGGACCCAGCCGGTGCGTTTGCGGAAACCAGACGGAAAGGATGAGGTTCGCAACGGCCAGCGCCCCGATCAGGATGGCCGCCTCCTTTAAAGGAAGCGGGAAATCCAGCAGCAGCCCGACGACCAGCACGGTGATCGTCTGGCCCGTGACCGCAAGCCAGCGCAGCCGTACCAATGTTTCAAGCCGGATGCGGCGGCTGGAAGGGCCGAACTGCGCGTAACGCACCGATGAACTGTCTGGACTCAACGCCTTGCCTCTGCTTTCCGGCGGATGCCGATGAAATCGACCCGCTTCATAAACCGGCTCGACATCGGGTCGCAGGCGGCATTCTGTCACGTCCCTCGCGGTTTGGCACGTGTCGTCGGGGAAGCCTCCGAAGGATCTTCAGGCCAAGGATGTCTTGGATATCGTCCGCGCATCCCGGCCCGCACATCCTTCCAGGATCCCGCCCAGAAGCCGGGAAGGTCGCGGGTTGTCTGGATCGGGCGATGCGCCGGCGAAGTAAGCTCCAGCAGCAACGGCAGCCTCCCGCCCGCGACGGCCGGATGTTTCTTCAGCCCGAACAGTTCTTGCACGCGGATTGCCAGGACCGGCTCTTCGCCATCGTAGCGTATGGGATGACGCTGGCCTGTCGGCGCCTCGAAATGCGTGGGCGCAAGTTTGCCGAGATCCTGCGCCGCCGCATGAGGAATGAGCGAGCGCAGCCCTTCAAAAAGGCCTCCCGCATCCACGGCATCGAGGCTCGAAGCGTTGCTCTGGAACGGCACGAACCACTCGTCGAGCCGGGCGAGCAGCGCTTCGTCGCTCATGTCCGGCCATGGTTCGCCGATCGTGCGGTTAAGAAAGCCGATCCTTTCGCGAAGCTGTGTGCCATCCCGGGAGAACGGCAGGGCCTGGAGACCGAGCTCGCGGACGCCATCGGCAAGCGCCTTGGCCGCCGCTTCGCCATGCGGGCGCGGCAGTGGTTTTTCCTCGAGGATGATGGCGCCGAGGCGTCTCACCTGGCGGGCGCGCGCCTGCCGGCTGGCGCGGTCGAAGAAGCATTCATCCCTTTGTTCGATCGCGTCGGACAGCTCCTCTTCCACGTCCGCCCGGGTAATCTCTGCCGCTGCGAGGATGCGCGCTTGCGCGGCTCGACCGGTAAGATCGGCAACGACAAGCATCTGCGCCGAAGCAAGCCTTTCCGTTTCCGGCAGTTCCGCGCCCCGGCCATTCGTCATGACAAAGCGCCCGCGGCCGCCTCGCTGAAGGGCGACCCGATCCGGATAGGCATGAAGCAGAAGCCGGCCGGCTGGGACTATTTCGCCCGCTCGCGCAGCTTTTGGCAAATTGGATGCAATTCTCTCTGCGAGTTTTCTTGCCGAATCGGCCCGGTCGCCGCGTTCGTTGCGGAAGCGCCTCAGCCGCTCATCGAGATCGACATCGTTTCCGCCGAGCCCCTGCTCGGTGAGAAGCACGGCGAGCAGGCATGCCTGACGACCAAGGCCCTCTTCTGCGGCGGAAATCGCCATGGCGGAAAGCCTGGGCGGAAGAGTAAGTTCGCGCATCAGGCGTCCTTTTCCGGTCAAGCTGCCCTGGTCGTCGAGTGCGCCGAGCTCTGAAAGCAGCGCCACTGCCTCTTTAAAGGCCGGCGCAGGCGGCGGATCGAGAAAGGCAAGTGCTGCGGGATCCTGCACGCCCCAATGGGCAAGATCGAGCGCTAGGGCGGAAAGATCGCTTGCAAGGATTTGCGGCGGGGTGAAGGCCTGAAGTGCCGCCGTCTGGCCGGGATGCCAGAGCCGGATCGCGATCCCCGGCTCCGTGCGTCCGGCGCGTCCGGCTCGCTGGTCGGCGGAGGCGCGCGAAACCCGCACCGTCTCCAGCCGCGTGATACCCGTCGACGGTTCGAATACCGGCAGTCTCTGCAGTCCGCTGTCGATGACGATCCGCACCCCGTCGATTGTGATGGATGTCTCGGCAATTGAGGTGGCGAGCACGATCTTGCGGCTGCCTGCCGGCGCCGGCCTGATCGCCAGGTCCTGCTCCTTCTGCGTAAGGTTTCCATAAAGAGGGACGATCGTTGTTTCGGGGCCGAACTTGCCTTGGAGCCGCTCGGCGGTGCGCTGGATTTCCGCCTGTCCCGGAAGAAAAGCGAGGATCGACCCGGCGTCATGGTGGTGTGCTTCTATGATGGTGCGGGTCATGGCATCCTCGATCCGCTCGCTCGGTGCCCGGTCGCGATATCGGATATCGATCGGGAAGCTGCGGCCCTCGCTCTTGATCACCGGCGGATTGCCGAGCAACCCTGCCACCCGCTCGATGTCGAGCGTCGCCGACATGACGAGAATTCTCAGATCCTCGCGTAGTGCCGACTGCACGTCGAGCGCCAGAGCCAGCCCGAAATCGGCGTGCAGCGAGCGCTCGTGGAACTCATCGAAAATGACCGCGGAAACGCCGGTAAGTTCCGGATCGTCGAGAATCATCCGGGTGAAAACGCCTTCGGTCACCGCCTCTATCCGGGTTCTCGGGGAAATGCGATTGTCGAGCCGCATCCGGTAGCCGACCCTGTCTCCGACCTGCTCTCCGAGTAGCGTGGCCATGCGCGAGGCGGCCGCGCGAGCGGCCAGCCGGCGCGGTTCGAGGAGAATGATCTTGCCGGTGCACCAGGCCTCTTCCAGCAATGCCAGCGGCACAAGCGTCGTTTTTCCTGCGCCGGGCGGCGCCGACAGCACGGCACGCGTGCCATTGGCGGCAGCCTGGGTGATCTCGCCGAGAACGTGGGTGACGGGGAGCGTCGGCAGGTTTTTGATCACCGCGCCCGGCTCCTGCAATGCTTTCATCAGCCGGGCACCTGGCCGCTGGCATGGCGATAGGCAAGAATTGCCCCCGCCAGATCCTCCAGCGCCGCACCGACGGATTTGAAAAGCGTGATCTCGTCGGCGCTGATGCGGCCTGGATGTCTTCCATGGGCCAGATCCGCAAGATCGGCTTTGATGTCGTCCTTCATGAGAACACCGTTTTTAAGCGGCTGCACGATATCCCCGCCCTCCTTCATCGCGCCGGCGCGGGTATCGACAATGACGGAAGAGCGCCGCACCGCCTCGTCGTCGCTTTCGCGCATAGTGGGCTTGAAGGCCCCGACAAGGTCGAGATGTGCCCCAGGTTTCAGCCACTCGCCGCGAATGAGCGGAGTATCCGACAGAGTTGCGCAGGAGATGATGTCTGCCCGCCGCGCCGCTTCGGCAAGATCGTCGACGATCACGGCGTCGATCCCGAGGGCCCGTGCTTCTTTGGCGGTCTCGTCAGCCTTGGTTGGATTGCGCCCCCAGATAAAAAACCGCTTGAGAGGGCGGGTTATGGAATGGGCCTGCATGAGATTGAGCGAAAGCCGCCCTGTGCCGACCATCAGCATGGTCTCGGCATGCGGGGAGGCGAGATATCTGGCAGCAAGTGCCGAGGTCGCCGCCGTCCTTCGCGCGGTCAGTTCTCCTCCTTCCACGATCGCCAGCATCTCGCCGGTTTTGCCGGACGACAGGAGATAGCTGCCGATGATGGTGGGAAGCGAGCGCAGATGGTTGTCGGGAAAAAGGTTGAGGATCTTGACGCCGATATGGTCGCCCGGCACCCAGGCCGGCATCAGCAGCATCACCGCGGTCGCTTCGCCCGGAACCTCCATGTCATGATGATGGCGCACGGGCATCACGCAATCGCTGCGGAACATGTGCTCGATAGCCTCGATCAATTCCGCCCAGGGAAGCGCTCTGCGCGTTTGTTCCTCGTTTAATACCAGCATGTCATACTCCAGCCGCCAAAAATGTCCCTCACCCTAGCAATCGCAAACGGGGCGGTTAAAGCGCTTTTTGGGGACCGACGGCTGCCTTTTCGTTAATCTTTGTTCAAATTGTTCCCGGAAACGGTCGGGTTTCGGCCCCTCCGAAGAAAAATGACATTTTTTTAAAAACGCCTGTTGACTTGTTTGTGGGCATGGATTTATAACCCCGCTCACTGACGAGGGCGGCGGCGCTGCTGGCGACGACGACTTTCGTTCTGAAGAAATCACTGATTGATTGGCGCATGCTGGTTGGGACCGA
>NZ_PVBM01000090.1 GCF_002968575.1 Neorhizobium huautlense
CCGCCCTTATACATTGAGAGGCCGGAGCGTCTGTTATGATGCTCCGGCCTCGTTTGTCATTGGGGTGATCGCAACACCGCAATGGCTGAGGGCAAAGCGGTTGGGCTTGGCCGCCCTGAACCTTCGTTCGCAAAAAAGCAGAACCCTTTGCGCTCATCGAGGCATCGTCGCACCGTTGAGAGAGCTTCGCGCTCGCGTATAAGGGAGACCTGCCTCATGTCTTATACTAGTCGTTTTGTCGGCATCAACATATCAAAATCCTCTTTTGACATCTGCATCCTGCCGGATAGCCGCTCGGCGAGCTTTGCCAACACGGCGGCAGGAGTTGCCCGCTTCCTGGCGTTTGTCGCGCCATTGAAAGGGATCGAGCGCTTCCTGCTGGAGCCCACCGGCGGCTACGAACGCCGTGTGCTCGACGCGCTTCTTTCAGCGCGGATGCCGGTGGCGCGCGTCAATGCCAGACAGGTGCGACAGTTCGCCGGCGCCTGCGGCCAACTCTCCAAGACCGACAGGATCGACGCCTTCATCCTGGCCGACTACGGTCGACGGATGGAAACCGAACTTGTCCTGCCAGCTTCTCCAGCCCAGATGAATATGGTCGGTCTGGTGGCGCGCTACAGGCAGCTGTCACACATGATCGTGCAGGAGAAAAACCGCCGGGAGAAGCTGGCCAGCCGGGCCGACGACAAAACGAGGGTCTGGATCGAAGAAAGCTTACAGTTCCTGCTTGACCAGCGCCAGGCGGTTGTCGACGCGATGACAGCCTGCCTCGAGGCGGATAAGGCGCTCTCGGGCAAGGCCGCTGTCATGATGTCGCTCAAGGGCATTGGTCTGCGCACAGCCTGCTTCCTGCTGGCAGGTCTGCCTGAACTCGGAAGCCTGGACAAAGGACAGATCGCCAAGCTCATCGGCGTCGCGCCGCTCAACCGGGACAGCGGCCAGATGCGCGGCAAGCGCATGATTGCCGGCGGTCGAAAACCGGTTCGCGATGCCCTCTACATCGCAGCCCTGCCGGCAATCCGCTTCGATCCCGACATCAGAGCTTTCTTCGAAAAGCTGAAATCGAAAGGAAAACCCGGCAA
>NZ_PVBM01000091.1 GCF_002968575.1 Neorhizobium huautlense
CCTAAGACATGGGTGACAATCTCGTGCCGAACGGATTGTCGATGGTTTGCAAAGTTCTCTGCTCCAGGTCGATATATCCCAAATCATAGTGCATGAAGCTGACGAGCCAAATACCGTCGTCGACTTCCTTGAGCCCCAGTTTCTGTCCGGCCAGCACGGTCGAGATGTTGATCTTCTTGCGATAGATGCAGATGCGGCCGCAATTGGTCACCAGCGCATCCCGATCATGGAAGGGGTAGTCGATCTCCGGCAGGCCATGATAGAGGCGTGACGACGCGGCGTAGAGATCTGCCGGCACCTTCATGTTGAGCGCCTCGTGCGGCCGTTCCTGATTGAATTCGCTGACGAAAGCATCGAAGCGGGCCTGTTGCTGGAGGATGTTTTTGCCGGGTGGCCTGGTCGCCTCTTTCTTCAGCGTCAGGTGCATGCGCTCATGCCGGCCGTTTTGTTGGGGACGGCCCGGCCTGATGCGCTCCAGCGCGATCCCGAGCCGCAGCCACCACACCGACAGCTTCGACAGATTGTAGAGGCCGTTGGGGCTGGCGAAGGGTAGTCCATTGTCGCTGCGGATCGCCGCCGGCAGGCCACGCTCGACAAACAACCTGCGGAAAGCATCGAAGACGGCCGGTTCACGGGTCGATTCGAAGGCCTCGCAGGCAAGAAGATAACGGGATGCCTGGTCGGTGACCGTCAGCGGGTAACAGTATTGACCATTGCCAAGCTTGAACTCGCCCTTGAAGTCGGCGCACCATAGATCGTTGGGCAGCGATGCCTGTGACAAGGCTGTCCCTTCGGCTCGATGTCGTTGCCTCCTACGGGCGTGGGCGACCAGACCATGTCGATCGAGAACGGCATGCACCGTACTCTTCGACGGCACGCGCACATCGCCGGCCAGGCGCTTCACCAAAAGCTCCCGGATCTTCCTGGCACCCCAATGCGGCTTGCTCTTCTTGCACGAGACGATCATCGCCTCGACCGGCTCAGGCAACTGGTTGGCATAACGCACCGG
>NZ_PVBM01000092.1 GCF_002968575.1 Neorhizobium huautlense
AACAGTTCGTGTCTCGGCCGGTAGAGCCCAGACGTCAATGGTGATAGGAAATAGCAATGATTGCCACGACCGAAATTCGGGCACTCGACGTGTCTCCGGCACAGCCTGAAACACAGCCCCCCTATCTCAGTGCCGCGAGCGGTCTGGTTTGCGTCGGCTCGCACATCTATGTCGTTGCTGATGACGCCCTTCACCTTGGAGTGTTTTCCGCCGGTACCTCTGAGCCGGGTTATGAGATCCGTCTGTTTTCGGGCGATTTGCCCGTGAACAAGGCTGAGCGAAAGCGCGAAAAGCCAGACCTGGAGGCGATCACTTTCGTCCCTGCTTTCCATGGCTATTCGTATGGCGCTCTGCTGGCTTTTGGATCGGCATCGCGGCCGAACCGCGCTCGCGGCGTTCTCATTGGCCTTGATCGCCACGGCGCGGTTTGCGGTTCGCCCGAGGAACTCGACTTAGCGCCCATTTTGGGTTCGCTTCATCGAACGTTCCCGGAACTCAATATCGAGGGAGCAACAGTGGTTGGCGATGAACTCCTGCTATGTCAGCGCGGTAACAAGAGACACATCGACAATGCGGTTATCCGTTTCCCATTGCTTCCCGCCCTTGCGGCATTGCGAGGTTCGAATACTGCAGCCCTTGCGCCATCCGACATTATGAAAGTGGATCTTGGTTCGATCGAGGGCGTACCACTCTGCTTTACCGATGCGGCATCTCTACCCAATGGTGACGCGGTATTCTGTGCTGTGGCGGAAGATACGAACGACGCATATCTTGATGGCCGCTGCGTAGGAGGCGCGATCGGGATCGTTGACAAACATGGGCGGTTGCTCTCGCTGCACCAGCTCGAACAGCCATATAAGGTGGAAGGTATCAGCGCTCACATTGTAAATGATACGCTGGACCTGCTACTCGTTACTGACGCGGACGACCCTGCAATACCGGCAAAGCTTCTGTCTGCCTCTTTTGCGTTGTAGGACTGAAGGGCCTTCATCGGTTGGGCACCAGCC
>NZ_PVBM01000093.1 GCF_002968575.1 Neorhizobium huautlense
AGCGGCAAGCTGAGGCCGTTCAGCCCGCGTAACTCCACGGCATGAGTGCGTCGAGATCGCTGCTGGCCCGGCCTTTAGCTATGGGGCCGAGGGTTTGGGTGAGCCAGGCTTGCGGGTCGACGTTGTTCATCTTCGCCGTTTATGCCGACTGGCGAACTATGCCGAGCGCCTCTTTTGATAAGACCGTTACACCGCGCATTCCCGGCCAATTCGGCCGGGCGCTGATGGTTGACACTCGGCATAGTTCTCATGTTCAGAGGGCGTTCAGGAATTCCAGAAGCCAATCGTGCGGTCGAAATCGCTCAGCCTTGGCGCGTTCATACGGCTTCAGCTTGGCGAGTGCGGATTCCTTCAGTTCAAGATGTGCATGAAGATAGGTCAACGTCGTTTCCATCGCCTCATGGCCCAGCCACCGGGCGATGACCGAGCAGTCGACGCCCGCCTGCAGCAACTCCATGGCAGCGCTGTGCCGCAAGACATGAGGCGACACCCGCTTCGACCGAAGGGAGACGCAGCGCTCTCGCGCTTGGGTGACATATTTGTTCAGCAGTGCCTGGACGCCGTCGGCGCTGAGCTTGCCACCGTGCATATTCGGAAAGAGAGCCGTTGCGCCTCGCTTTCTGGGCTCCTTGAGCCAACAGCGAAGGGCTTGCTGTGCAACCTTTGTGAGCGGCGTACTTCGCTCTTTGCGGCCCTTGCCAACGCATTGCACATGCGCACCGTGGCCGAGCATTACCGACTCTCGCTCGAGATCGATGATCTCCGAGACCCGTAACCCCGTTTGCGCGGCCAGCAATAGCAGAGTATAATCGCGGCGCCCCAGCCACGTGCTTCGATCCGTGCAGTCCAGGATCGCTTCAATCTCGGGCCTGGTTAGAAACTGAAGCTGCCGCTTGTCACATCGCTTGCTGGGGATCGTGAGCACACGCTAAATATGGGCGCTATGTGCCGG
>NZ_PVBM01000094.1 GCF_002968575.1 Neorhizobium huautlense
GAGGGGTGGACGACGATCAGCGGCGATGAATACCTTCGCCAGCTAGACTCAGAGGAACAAGCGTCTGCTGAGGGCCGACGTTCGCTTTCCGTTTCGCACCAATAGGAGCCGAACGGGGCTACATATCCGCCGGGCGTCCCGGGATGAATGAAATCGCCACCTTCTTCGCCCTGATGAAGCCGTCCAAGCCGTAACAAGGTGTCAATTCGATCTCGACGTCGGTCCCATCTTCCGGCAGGCTGAAATAGCTTGATCTGCCTCGGTCGGTCGCGCGTTGCAGGACGAGGCCCGCGATCACATTCTGGCCGCTGAAGCCGTCGAGCTGAAGGTCCATGATGCCTTCGAGTGAAAAGGTTACGACCGCGTGCTTGTCCAGCACAATGTGTCCGTCTGGACCGACCTCATTGGTCATGATCCAGCCATGCACCTTCAATTCGCTGGCCCCGGTTCTATGGAGGATAGACTGAGGATTTCGCTGTCGTGAAAGGTCGGAACCTCGCCGAACCATCTCAAAAGCTCATCGCCTCCAATCACATCCGAATAATTCATCTAACAAGCTTCCCCGTGTCACAGCGCTTCACCTATCAAACGGAAGCGTGCGTCGAAAGGTCGGACGACACTGCCCCGAGCCGCGTGCGCAGGTGTGTCAAAGCGGACTTCCTTGTGTCGCAAACTTTCTCTATTTCTTCCGCCATCTTTTTACACAGCCGCCAAGGGCACTGCCAATGGGATGGGACGCACTCAGACAATGGGGCGAAGACGCAGTTCGCATTGAACCACTGACTGGTGGAGTTGCCAATGACGTGTGGACCGTTCGTGTGCACGGGCAGATCGCGGTCGGTCGTCTTGGTTCAAGGACCGACGCTGATCTTGCGTGGGAAACCCACCTCCTCCAACACCTCAACCGTAAAGGCATGAC
>NZ_PVBM01000095.1 GCF_002968575.1 Neorhizobium huautlense
ACCGTCAGTGACGGCGAAGCGCTGGAAAACGGCAGCAGGTGAATTCCGCTGCTTGCGGTCGGCAATGCCGATGAAATCCACCTCCGCAGACCGCTCGCTGAGACGCATGATCGCATAACCATGTTTGTCGGAGGCGAACTTGAGATGCGGGTTCTCGGCGAGAGCCGTCGCCAGGCTCGCCTCCGACGGAGCATCCGAGGTGATCGAGCCGCAGACGAATTCGCTGGCGATCGGATGAGCCTTTTCATCCATGAAATCCCGCTTTACATCGGCGGCATAGAAGGCATGCAGATCGCCGCCGATGACAATCGGGTTCGAGGCCGCCGAAGAGTGTATGGCGCTCAGCAATCTGCCACGCGCGGCGCGATAGCCGTCCCAGCCGTCAAGATTATAACCGGTCTCCGGCCCGACCTTTGTGTCGCGTTCCGAAACCAGCGTCTGCTGAGCGATGACATTCCATTTCGCCTGCGACATGCCAAGCGTTTCCGCCAGCCATTGTTCCTGGGCCGGCCCCAGAATGGTCCGCTCCGCCTGAGCGTTGCCGGCGGTGCCTTGGAGCTGCAGCGAGCGATATTGCCGCGTATCGAGCAGGCTCACGCCAAGCAGATTACCAAAGCGGTAGTGGTCATAAATGCGCAGCGCGTCGAAGCCGGCAGCCAGGGCCGGCGGGACCGGCATGTGTTCGAACCAGGCCTGATAAGCAGCACGGCGGCGGTCGAGGAATTCCGCCGGGTTCGGAGCATCCGGCGCGCGATCGCTCGCATAATTATTGCTGACCTCGTGATCGTCCCAGATGGTGAGCCAAGGGAAAGCGGCATGCGCTGCCTGCAATTGCGGGTCCGACTTGTATA
>NZ_PVBM01000096.1 GCF_002968575.1 Neorhizobium huautlense
ACGTGCTTCGATCCGTGCAGTCCAGGATCGCTTCAATCTCGGGCCTGGTTAGAAACTGAAGCTGCCGCTTGTCACATCGCTTGCTGGGGATCGTGAGCACACGCTAAATATGGGCGCTATGTGCCGGCTCCTCGAACGCCGCATATCGGAAGAAGGATCGGATGGCTGTGAGGCGAATTCCGGGTCCTCACCGAGGCAGATCTCTTCGTCTCGAGATCCCCCAGGAATGCGCCGATGAAAGGAGCGTCCAAATCCCGCAGTGTCAACTGACATGGTGATCTGCCAAGCCGGGGCTATGCGAACGCAAAACAGCAGTCTGAAGGTGTCGCGATAGGAGGCAATGGTGTTGGAACTTACACCTTGATGCTTCATGAGCCGATCTGTGAACCACCGCTTGATCAGCACGGCCAGGTCGTTTGTGCGTCTCATGACCGAGCCTCCCAGCACTTGTCCAATCGCCGGACGGCATGGTTCATCAGTTCCGGCGCCGCGGACAGGTACCAGTAGGTGTCGCGAACATTGGCATGATCGAGAAAGGTCGAGAGAACCGCCAGCTTTAGTTCCACATCTTCGCCAGCGAGATATCAGTTGATCAGCGTCTGGACGGCAAAACGATGGCGTAGGTCGTGTATTCGTGGCCCGTCGCGCTGCACATTGCTTTGCCACTGTCGGCGGAACCATCGTAAGCCCACGGTGAAGGCCGTCTTGCGATGACGGCCTGCTGACTGCCAGTCCTAGTGGTAACACTAGGAGTAGTCATATGACGAAGCATCCAATTGAGGTGATCACGTCCGTAGAGCGCCGTCGGC
>NZ_PVBM01000097.1 GCF_002968575.1 Neorhizobium huautlense
TGCTGCATCATATAGTCATCGCTGTTTATCAGGACTTCGAATTGCTAGATGCGACCGGCCCGGCGTCCGTTTTCGCATCCGCCAATCACGCTCTCTCAGAGGACGGAATGCCTGCATACTATGCCGTGCATTTGGCCTCGCCGAACGGTGGTGCGGTGCAGAGCAGCAGCGGTGTCGTCGTCGAAACCAAAGCATTGACGCAGGGGCCACGGCCCGTAGATACAATCCTGGTCGCCGGAGCGGAGGCCGGCGCGGTTACCGCAGCAGCCCAGACGCCGGCATTAAGGCGGTGGTTGTCGCAGAGCGCCTCTTCCGTTAGGCGTATCGGGTCGGTTTGCGCCGGCACTTTTGTGCTCGCAGCGGCGGGACTTGTGAACGGCAAGCGTGTTGCCACACATTGGAGCGCCTGCGAACCGCTTGCGCGACTCTACCCCTCCCTTACGGTCGACGCCGATGCGCTTTATGTCATCGACGGCAACGTCTGGACATCGGCCGGAGTGACCACCGGTATTGACATGGCCCTTGCCATGATCAGCGAGGATCTCGGCAGCGCGATTGCAAGCCGGGTCGCCAAGCGCCTCGTCCTCTACGCACGTCGTCCTGGCTACCAGTCTCAGTTCAGCCCGCTGCTGCGTGCCCAGGCGAAGGCCGATGGTCCCTTTGACGATCTTCTGGTGTGGGCACAGGCCAATCTCGATGCCGCGCTGGATGTGCCGAGGCTTGCGGCCAAGGTTGGCCTCTCGGAGAGGACGTTTCACAGACGGTTTGTCGCCGCGATAGGCGAGACGCCGGCACA
>NZ_PVBM01000098.1 GCF_002968575.1 Neorhizobium huautlense
TTGCCAATGACGTGTGGACCGTTCGTGTGCACGGGCAGATCGCGGTCGGTCGTCTTGGTTCAAGGACCGACGCTGATCTTGCGTGGGAAACCCACCTCCTCCAACACCTCAACCGTAAAGGCATGACGGTTCCGGTACCGATTCCGGCGACTGGCGGCCGCCTGTTCATGGACGGTCTAGTAGTGATGAAGTACGTCGAGGGCGGACCGCCCGAAACGATGTCAGACTGGCGTCGCGTCGCCGATGCACTCCGTGAACTGCATCGGTTGACCCGGGGCTGGCCGCAGCGGCCTGGCTGGAGATCATCGACCGACCTCCTCGGTGCTGAAACCGGAACCAGGATCAATCTTGCTGCGATGCCGCCCGAGGGCGTTATTCGATGTCGAGCGCGCCATCGCGGAACGCGGCTTGTCTTCCCATATGAATGATACGAAGTGGCGAGCACTTTGCACGGCCGTAGCCGAGGAACTTCCGTTTCCACCGCCTTATCAGGTGAAGTGCGTTCTTTCAGATATGCCCCATCCCGAGGCACTTGAGACTTCTCCATCGTATTTCGGCGACTGGGCAACGACGCCCGAAGCGTCAATGGGGATATTCATAGAATGGCTCAAAATCGGTAAGCGGCAAGGAGACGCCATCTGGCGCTGCTGATGGCAGGCGGGATAAGTCGGACATACGAGTTCTCTGAATGTGAGGATCTATGTCTAGACCTGCGGCTAGCCTTGGGTTGATGCGAATGATCG
>NZ_PVBM01000099.1 GCF_002968575.1 Neorhizobium huautlense
GGGACGCTTTCGTGGGCAAAGGTACATGACAGCGTCGCACGCCTTACCCGCGCTTGTGCCTATGATCGCGCCGGAATTATGTGGAGCGAGCCGAAGTTCACGTCGCAGCACGCCGATGCCGTGGCAGAGGATCTTCGGGCCGTCCTGACCGCGGCAGGAGAGAAGGGACCTTTCGTTCTGGCCGGCCATTCGATCGGTGGGCCTTACAGCATGGCCTACACCCGGAAATTTGGTGATGAAGTCGCGGGCCTGGTGTTCGTCGATGCCTCGCATCCGGATCAGGTCGCTCGGTTCGCGGAGGTAGCGAACACACCGCCGGACTCCATCAACGAAGCTATGCAGATCGCGTCGAGCCTTGCATGGACCGGGATTATCCGCCTCATGGCGACGGCTGACGGAGCACATGATGTTCCGGTACGCGTCACGGAGAAGGCCAAGGCCTTTGTAAGTACATCGCTAGCGGCCGTAGTATCCGAGAAGATGAATGTCGACCGGACGCTGGGGGAGGCCGGCGGTCTTCGCACGTTGGGTGACCGTCCGTTGGTTGTGCTCACGGCAATGGCACCACTCGGCAATGACGCTTTAAAAGCAGAGAACATGTCTCGGCAGGCGGACACGCGTCGTCGTGAAGTTTGGAGGAAGCTGCATGACGACGAGGCTTCCTGGTCAACGCGCAGCCGTCATCAGCTGGTGGCTGATTCCGGACACTATATCCAGT
>NZ_PVBM01000009.1 GCF_002968575.1 Neorhizobium huautlense
GAAGGCATGTCGTCGACGATATCCCGGTTGTCCTGATGGGAAGCTAGCGAGCCCGGCAGGCCTGGGTTGCGCTCTTAAAGGAGAATGGGAAGCCGGGAGCCGAACGCCACTCTGTGACCGAAGCCGGGAAACAGACCGGCGTTAGGGTCACGAATTGGAGAATGGTTCAGAACCGCAGGCGGGCAAAAACCCGTTCTGCGAACCGAGAAGCTTTAACTGATCGGGCCCAAACGCCGGTCAAAACATAACCGAACCCAAGGAAAAGCCGCGAAAATAAGCGTTCTTGCCCTTGTGTTCTTTCATTGGAGATCACCATGAGCAGCAAATTCCAGCTCCTGATCAACTGCAAGAGCCGCGAAGGTTCAGAAGGTGTCGCAGTTGACGTCATCAGTCCAGCGACGGGCGAGAGCATCGGCAAGGTGGCTTATGGGGCGCCGGCCGATATTGCAGAGGCAATAGAAACTGCCCGCAGCGGGCTCCAATCCTGGCAGGCCGTGCCGGCTTGGGAGCGCGGACGTATCCTGAAAGATGCCGCCGGGATCATCCGGCGCGATGCCGACCGCATCGCTGAGATGCTGACGCTGGAACAAGGCAAGCTCCTTGCTCAGGCACGTGACGAGGTTTATCGTGCCGCGGGCTTTATTGAATGGGGCGGAGAACAGGCCCGCCGGATAGCCGGCCGGACCGTGCCGGGCCGACAGGCGGGCCAGCACATCGAGGTTTAACCACATCCGATCGGGGTTGTCGCAGCGCTCACGCCCTGGAATTTTCCGATGGCGCTTGCTGCGAAGAAGTTTTCCCGCGCGCGCGCCGCCGGATGCGCCATCATCTGCAAACCCTCTCCGGAAACGCCGGGCTGCGTGCTGGCCTTGGGCGAGGCTCTGCTGGAGGCGGGGGTCCACCCGGCAGCCCTCGCCGTTGTTTTTGGGGATGCCAATCAGGTATCAACGCAGGTGATCGAGTCGCCCGTGATCTCCAGGATCACCTTCACAGGCAACATCCCGATCGGCAAACGCCTTGCCGCAGCGGCAGGCCTGCATATGAAGCCCGTGACGATGGAGCTCGGTGGTCATGCGCCTGTTGTTGTCTGCAGCGATGTAGATCCAGAGGCAACGGCGGAACTGCTGGTCCGCGCCAAGTTCACCAATGCCGGCCAGATCTGCCTCTGCCCGTCTCGCTTTTTTGTTGAGGAGAGCATTGCCAAAAGATTTGCCACCCGCTTCGCGGAGGTCGCGGCAAATTCGAAGGTGGGCGACGGCATGGACCCCGCCACCAAGGTCGGGCCCCTCGCCAACGAGCGCCGTGTAGAAGCCATCGCCCGCCTGGTTGACGACGCGCGAGACCGGGGTGCGCGGGTTCTTGCTGGCGGCAATCGTATCGGACATCACGGTTACTTCTATCCACCGACGGTTTTGACGAATGTTTCTGACGAGGCAGCCCTTCTTCATGAGGAGCCCTTCGGCCCGGTTGCCTAGATCCTGCCGTTCAGGGACGACGAGGCAATGCTTCACGCCGCAAACGGCCTTGAATTTGGCCTGTCTGCCTACGTGTTCACCCAGGTCGGCAAGTGTCAGCGCCGTCTGGTGGATGCACTTCAATACCGCGCGGTGTCGGTCAACAGCAGTCTCACACACTTGTGCCAGTCGCAGTGATCACGGCGTCGCGGCCTTTCATGCCTGACGTAGCGCCGTTCGTCACGGGCATCGCCGACAACGATCGTGGCTCCGGTCAGGTCAGCGGCTTTTTCCGGCGAGTGGACGAGTGCGGTAACATCGTAACGGCGGGCAATGGCCTGGCGGACGATGTGGCGGCCGGTCGGACCGGTGGCACCGATGATCAGGATTTTTGGGAGGTTGGTTGGCTTTGTTTCCGTTGGAGAGGTGAGCATGGGGGTGGGCGTGTTTTCGCCTTTAGGATTTCCGGATACGGTTGCGGTCGAATAGATCATGACGAGTGTCCTTGTTTTGACGTGTGGGACGGCCTGCCTCAGGCGGAGGCCGCAGTTTCCAGAGCGAAGGCGCGATAGGAGCGAAGCGTGCGGCCAAGCAGCGTCGTCAGGCGCTCGACATCGCCGTCGTCAGACAGCATGCCATCGGTCAGGAACCGTTCGCTCATCATGCGCATGTCGTAGGCCATCCACGCGGGCATGAACTGCTTGAGGTTCTGCTCGAAGGCCGCCGTATCACCACCGCCATAGTTGATTGGGCGTCCCAGGACGTCCGACCAAATGGCGGCGATATCGGATCCGGTGAGTGTTTCGGGGCCGACCAGATTGATGCGGGTGATGGGAAGCGGCTGTGCCGCCTGTTCACGACGGAGCAGCTCCAGAGCCGCGATCTCCGCGATATCACGCACATCGATCATGGCGAGGCCCTTCTCCCCGACTGGCATCGGGTAGACGCCGTTGCTGGTGATGACATCCTTGATCGTCACATCGTTCTGGATGAAGTAGGCCGGGCGAAGGATCGTGGCGGCCATGCCCATTTGTTCGATCATACGCTCGACGACAAACTTGCCGGCGAAGTGCGGGACGTTCACGTAGACGTCAGCATGGATCACCGACAGGTAGACGATCCGCTCAATGCCAGCCGACCGTGCCACATTAAGGGCGATCAGAGCCTGGGTGAATTCGTCCGGTACGACGGCGTTGAGCAGGAAGAGCGTAGAGACGCCGTCGAATGCGCTGCGTAGCGAGTCCACATCGAGGAGGTCGCCCTTCACAACGGCAACGCCGGCCGGAAAGGTTGCCTTGGACGGATCGCGAACGAGGGCACGAACGTCGGCACCGTGGTTGACGAGGTGCTGGATGACTTGCGCGCCGATATTGCCCGTGGCGCCGGTAATGAGGATGGTCATGGAAGTGTCTCCGGATGTGTGTGCTTGACACCCCGAATATGATTGGTTCAGAAATGACCCGATAGACGACTAATTTAGACGCACCGTCCCACAGGTGGAACGCCATGGACCTGCTTGCTCTTGCGGACTTCAATCTCGTCGCCCGCCACGGCGGCTTTGGCAAAGCGGCCCGCGCCACCGGACGTCCGAAAGCCACGCTGTCGAGGCGCGTCACGGAATTGGAGGCCGCACTCCAGCTTCGGCTGTTCGAACGCGGCACACGCATACTCAAGCTTACGGAAGAAGGGCTGGCGCTCTACGAGCGAACCGCCGTCCTGCTGACGGAACTGGACGAGACTGCGGCGGCGATCGCATCGGGCGCGGAAAAGCCTCGTGGTCGATTGCGGATCAGCGCGCCGCTTCTGTTGTCGCAGACAGCCATGGGCAGGATTGCAGCAGGCTTCGCGCTGAAATACCCTGATGTCCGGCTTGAAATCACCACAGAAGATCGCGCCGTCGACATGATCGAGGAGGGGTATGACCTTGTCATCCGCGTCAACCCGGCGCCGGACGAGAGCCTCGTCGGTCGGGCCTTCCTGCATGACCGCCTGGTTGTCGTGGCACGTCCTGATCTCGCCCGTCCCGCTAGCAGTCAGTCAGTTCCCGGCGTGGTCCGGGGAGGGGCAGGTCCAGAGACCTGGAATGTCATGACTTCCAAAGGGTCTGCGAAGATCAGGATCGATCCCGTTCTCGTCCTGTCCTCCCTCATCATGGTCCGCGATGCGGTGAGGACAGGCGTCGGGGCAGCACGCCTTCCGATCTCGCTGGTGGCCCAAGATCTCGCTGATGGGACATTGCAGCACTGGGGCGACATCGAAGGATCCGAAATCGCGCTCTGGGCGCTCTACCCATCGCGGCGTCTCTTGAGTGCGCGGGTTTCTGCCTTCCTCGATTTCCTGAAGCAAGCTTTTCCCAAGGGAACGCCCGAAGAATTGGCCGCCTATATCGGCGGTGAAGGTTGGACGCTTTAAGCCGCAATAGCAACTGCGCGCGAATAAGCACCGGGCGGCATTCCCACGTGCCGATTGAAGGCGACGCTGAAGGCACTTGTCGATCCGTAGCCAACGCGTTCGGCGATTTCGGCCAACGCCATATCTTCCCGAAGAAACTCTTTTGCCAGCGCCATGCGCCATCCGGTCGCGTACTCCATTGGCGCGACCCCAACCTCTCTGCGGAAGCGATCGAAGAAGGTCGAACGGGACATCGCAGCCTCTTGGGCAAGCGTCTCCACCGTCATGCTGCGACCCGGATCTGCATGGATCCGGCGCAAGGTCGGCGCCAGCAGTGGATCCGCCATGCCACGCAGGAGGCCCGGCGGCGCCTTGGCACTTGCGGCCGATCGCAGTGCGTCGATGAACAGAACCTCCAGCAAACGGTGAAGAACCATCTCACGCGCGGCACGGTCAGCCCTCGTCTCCTCGTTTATCATCTGGACCAAAGCCGTCAGTCGCTCTTCACCGTGAACATGGATGACTTCCGGCAGCAGCGATACGAGAAGAGCCTTGTCATCCGAGCCGAATGCACAATGCCCGACCAGTGCCTTGATCTCCGCCGGCGCTTCCGGGTCGCCCAGCCGAAAGACACCGGGGCTGGTTTCCAGGCGCTGGAGAAGTGCGCCGCGTGGTGGCGGCTCCATGCTGCTCATCGTGAACGAGAAGATCTGCGGGACCAGGACGAAGTCGCCAGCGGTTAGCACCATTGGGTCACGACCGGCAATCGTCATCAGGCAACGGCCTTCGACGACCGCGCAGTAGAAAGGACTCCCCAGTTCCGTCCGCTCAACCAGCCAATCACCTCCGCCCGTGACCAGCTTTGAGATCGACGGGCTTGGCTTGAGTAGCGAAACAACTTCGGCGACAGGGTCGGTCATCATTCGGACTTTCGCTAAACAATCTCGGACATGCGCATATAGCAAGTCCGGGCGATCAGGTCCATCTTCAACTCATTCAAATGTCAGGAGATAGAACATGCCAAAGATCCTCATCACCGGTTGCTCGTCCGGTTTCGGCCTCGCTATCGCGCAAAAATTCTTGAACGCCGGATGGGACGTGGTCGCGACCATGCGCACGCCGCGAAATGACCTGCTTCCGTCGAACGAACAGCTCGATATCCTGCCGCTCGATGTCACGGAGCCGGATAGTATCGCGAAGGCGGTGGAAGCCGCCGGCACGATCGATGCTCTGGTCAACAATGCCGGCGTCGGCATGCTCAATGTGCTGGAAGGCACGGAGATGTCGAAGATCCGCGAGCTGTTTGAGACCAATGTCTTTGGTGCGATGGCGATGACCAAAGCCGTTCTCCCGCAGATGCGGGCCCGCCGCTCAGGCGTCATCGTCAACGTCAGTTCCGCCGTCACTTTAAGGCCGTTGCCCGCGCTCTCGGTCTACAGCGCCAGCAAGGCGGCGCTTAATGCTTTCACGGAAAGCCTCGCGCTCGAAGCGGCTCTGTTCGACGTTCGAGCCAAACTCGTTCTGCCCGGCTCGGCGCCGACGACCGGCTTCGGCAAGAACGCTGTCTCGCGCATGGGCATGGAAATTCCCGAGCCATATGCCGCCTTCGTCCAGGACTACATGACGAGGCTGCGTTCAGGCACGAGGTTACGACGGCGGATGCGGTTGCAGAGGCGGTCTGGTGGTCAGTGACAGAGATTGACGCGCCGATGAAGATCCCGGCCGGCGCCGACGCGGAAACCTCGTTCCTGGAGGCGGGCCATTTACTCCCCTGAACATCACAATCCGAAATCCACCTTTGAAGGTCCAGACTATGAACAATCTGATCAACCTCGCGAAGCATATTCCTACGCCTGAAGCCACTCTCACCGTGGCCTACACTCCGATCCGCGTTTCGATGCCGGGCCGCCAGCCGCTGGAACTGCGTCTGACCGCGCCCGCTACGGAAAGTAACCTACCGATCCTGCTGCTGTCGCATGGCTACGGCCCATCCAACTATATCCCGTCAAAGGACGGATACGCTCCTCTTGTCCAGTTCTGGGCGGAGAGAGGGTTCGTCGTGATCCAGCCGACGCATGCAAGTTCGCGGGTGAGTGGCCTGCCGTCGGATGCACCTGGCGCACCGTTCTTCTGGCGCGAGCGTGTCGAGGAGATGAAGGCGATCCTCGACCACTTAGCCGAGATCGAGCAGCAGGCTCCAGCGATTGCGGGTCAGATGGATCATTCCCGCATCGGCGCAGTCGGTCATTCCTTTGGCGGCCACACCGTCGGGCTCCTGCTCGGCGCGCAGGTGGATCGCGAGGATTTCTCTGACCCTCGCATCTCGGCGGGCGTTCTCCTTACAACGCCAGGACGCGGCGGCAAGGACATGACGCCTGAGAGTGCTGCGCGGTTCCCGTTCTTCGACGTAGACTTCTCGACGCTCTCGACATGCAGCCTGGTCGTTTGCGGTGACATGGACAATCCGCATTTTACAACTCGCGGGCCTGAATGGCATGCGGATGCGTTCCACGATGCGCCGGGCGCCGAGGCGATGGTGATGATGCACGGCGTCGGACATGGCCTTGGCGGGATCGCGGCGCTCGATGCGAAGGAGACAGAGACTGAAGCACCAGACGTACTGGAAGCGACACGGCGTCTGACGCTCGCCTGGCTGCAGACGGCACTCGGGGCGGACGAGGGGGCTTGGCCGCGAGCTCGTCTTTCGCTTGAGCGTGAAGCGGCATCACTTGCGACGGTCACAGAGAAGCAGCTCTAGCCGCCGAGGCAAATCGGTAGGTTTGAAGCCGCGGCACCTTATAAATCACCGGGCGCCACGTGCGGGCGCTCAATGCAATCTGTGGCAGCCGTCGATAGGGTGCTGTCACGTTGTTGGTGACTTAACGGTTGACGGATAACCGGACGTGATGAGCGCGCCAACCATCAGCTACAAGAACCACCGTTTCCCACCGCAGATCATCGCCCATGCGGTCTGGCTGTATTTCCGGTTTCCGTTAAGCCTGAGGCTGGCGGAAGAAATGCCGCTGAAGCGCGGGATAGTCGTGTTCTACGAACCGATCCGGCGCTGGGGCCGCAAATTCAGTGCGGCCTACGCAAAGCGACTACGCAGAAAGAGTCCGTCGGGTAAGGATACCTGGCATCTGGAGGAGGTGGTCGTGACGATCGCCGGTCGAAAGCACTGGCTTTGGCGAGCCGTCGACCAAGATCGATATGTTCTCGACGAAATCGTGCAGGTTCGTCGCGGCACCAAGGCTGCCAAACGATTGTTGGTCAGACTGCTGAAGAAGCAAGGCTTGGCGCCAAAGAGGATGATCACCGAGTAACTGCGCTCATACGGGCGGCAAAGCCAGATGTGATGCCGGCCGTTGAACATGGATCACACAAAGGCCTCAACAACTGTGACGCGTGCCATCTCGTGCAGGGACATCAGTGGTGAGATCGTTGATGTTCTGTCCTATCTGTCCTGGATGCTGACGGCGGCGAAACACGATACTTCTACGAAGATCGTTTTGGTACATCATGGCT
This sequence comes from Neorhizobium huautlense, assembly GCF_002968575.1. GTDB lineage: Bacteria > Pseudomonadota > Alphaproteobacteria > Rhizobiales > Rhizobiaceae > Neorhizobium > Neorhizobium huautlense. Next base: position 7,371 of record NZ_PVBM01000009.1, read on the forward strand.
ACTTGCGAGACAGGGCAATGGTTCGTCCATCGATACCCTGAATTAAGACAGTTCTGGCCCATCAGTCTGAGTTCAGCATTGTCCCGCCTTGCCGCCGACCTATGTGAGGCGACCACTGAGATATATTCAAGGGATAAGGACCACCCCTTTGCTGGAGCGATCATCCAGAAATGGCGGTCCTCCTCATTTTCTGGGGGCGGCTCCAAAATGTTCCGCCGGCGAAACTAGTGGACAGGCCGGGCGAACAGCCAATTTCGACATGAACATGCATCTTGCTATGGAAAGAAGGCTCCGGCGGAAATTTGGCACTCTGAATAGCGCCTAGATTTGTAGACGCCTTCTTTCCTAATTTTGAGGCAGGAAGAGCATCAAGCAGCGCCGAATTTACCCGCGGCTGGTGGCCAACCTACGAGGGTTAGCGGTGCCAAGCGTCGAATACAAAGGTCATTCGCGCCCCATCGGGAACACCAGATCCCTCGGCGGCGAGCGCGAAGCAACTTGGATCAGGTGGGGTATGCCACCTCCCAGAAGGCCCTCCTCAAGGCGGCGACGGAGCGAGCCGACAAGCTTCGGGGCAAAAGGGCAAGCAGTTCGATTTAACGAGCTGCTGAAGATGGCCAGACAGCGGTACCACCAACATCCGCAACACCAACAGCCGCCGTTGCAGGCGGTGGCTCGGGAGCAACACCGACAGTCATTCGCCGCTATAGATCGTTCGATCTATGTCACGGACATTTCACGCGAAATACCCTCTGTGTTTGCTAAAAAGACGTCGCCAAACAGACTGTTGGCGGGTCGGACGGGAAAAACGGCCTGACCCGCCCTTTATGTTTCTGTACTGCGTCGGCAGTGGGGTTCGCGTCCTGGCGGACCGGCGCGGACCCCATCCTTCGGGACTCGGGGTGATGGAAGCCAAAGTCGATAGCAGCAGGAACTCGCAACCACGGAGCCCATGACATCGAACGCTTCCACCGGACCTGCGCTAGTCATTGCCGATGTAGCCGCCGGTCTGTCGCCGCCATAGGCGAGTGTAAAGCCCATTCCGCGTCACAAGCTCCTCTGGGTTGCCCATTTCGACGATGCGGCCTTCACCTAAAACGACAATTCGATCCATGCTCGCGATGGTGGAGAGGCGATGCGCGATCGCGATGACTGTCTTGCCGGCCATCACCTTCGCGAGATTTTCCTGGATTGCAGCTTCGGACTCGCTGTCGAGGGCTGAAGTTGCCTCATCGAGCACGAGGATCGGCGCTTTCTTCAGCAGCACGCGGGCGATGGCAATACGTTGGCGCTGACCGCCTGAGAGCTTGACCCCGCGATCTCCAACGAAGGCATCGTAGCCCGAGCGGCCCTCCTTGTCCTTAAGATCAGCAATGAACCCATGCGCATGAGCGGCAATAGCAGCCTGCACAACCTCGTCATGGGACGCATCCGGGCGACCATAACGGATATTGTCACCCACCGAGCGGTGAAGAAGGGAAACATCCTGCGAGATGACGCCGATGTTTTCCCGCAGACTGCTTTGCGTGACGCCCCGGATATCCTGATCGTCAATAGCGATCGAACCTCCGTTGAGATCGTAGAATCGGAGCAGGAGGTTGACGAGCGTCGTCTTTCCCGCGCCAGATAGCCCCACTAGTCCAACCTTTTCACCGCCATGGACTGTCAAGTTCAAGCCGTCGATCACCGGCTTCTCGCGATGATAGGAGAAGCCAACCGAGTCAAATCGGATCTCGCCCGTTCCTACCTGCAGGGGCTTTGCATTCAACGCATCCACGACGGTTGGCGGTGTTGTCATCACAGGCATAGCGTCGCGCAATGTGCCGACGGCTTGAAAGATTTGTTGTCCCATGTCGATGAAGACCCGAGCGTTACCCGAAAGCCGCTGGGTGATGTAGATCGCGGCAACGAACTCTCCAGTCGAAACCGATGAATTCAGCATCCCGTGAAACCCGGTCCCGAGCATGGCGATCCAGAAGAGCGCATTGACGCTGTTTATTGTGACGCTGGTCACCATATAGACCCGCCTTTCATGCTGCTGACGAGTGATAGCGTTCGAGAAGATCCCTCGCAAAGCGCCAGCCTCGCTATCCTCTGCTGCAAACTGCTTTACCATCTGCATATTCGAATAGAGGTCCGTCATAGCGCCGACCACCAGGCTTCTCTGCTTCGCTGAGAGCTTCGATCGCTCCGAGAAATGCGGTACCGCTACGATCGCAATGGCGATGCTGATGATGATCCATATCAGCGCCGGCAACGTCAACTGCCAGCCGACGGAAGCTAGCAGCAGAAGCGATCCCAGGAAATGAACTGCAAAGTTGGGAATGCTATAGAAGGCCACAACGACCTGTTGCTGCACAGCGGTCGAGACTTGGGACAGTCGCGAAGCCACCTGGCCGGCAAACGTGTCGTGAAAGAACGCGATATCCTGCCGCTCGACCGCCTTATGCCCTTGCCACTGGATGGCAGAAGGTAAGCAGACCGCCACGGTTTGCGAGGAAAGGGCGCTCGTGACGAAGGAGAAGAAAGGCGAAATTGGGAAGAGCAGTACGGCCATAAGGACCAGCAGCGACCAATCTTCTGCCAGAAAGGTCGCCGCCCCCTTATTCGTGACCCCATCCACGATATCGGACAGGCTCCAAATCAGGAAGAGATTGATGCCCTCTACTGCCATCGAGAAGACGGCGATGGGGATGAGCGCGTACCGAAACATCCGCGCGAAATGCCAGAGCAGCACAAACGGCCCTTGAGTTGGGAGGGGCTGGTAAGGGATGTCGAGAGGACGGATCAGCGTCTCGAATGGCTGGAAAATGCGATCTGAAAAAGACATTGTGCTCTCATTGGAATTCAAACTCTGAAAATAGCCCTATTGAACCATGCATCGGTGCACGTGGGCACCCCATGGCAGTACCAAAAACCAGAATGAGCAGCTTATCCGTGGCCTCAGGAGAAGCGATCATACCCGTCGGAACGAGGGAACGTCCTCGAAACCTACTGCTGTGCTCTACACGACCGCTGATGGCGCTGAGAGACCTCAGGCCCTCGAGCGAACGCGGATCAAAACTAGGAAGACCAAAGTTAAAAACTGCGAGGAACCGAGTGCGACGCCTCGCGTTGCTCGACTTGACGACCACGGAGGCATCATGCAGCGCGTACTTATTGTTGAAGACGAATTTATGGTGGCCCTCGAGCTGGAGTCCGTCCTGGAGGATTTGGGATATCAGGTGATTGGTATTGCGGCTGATTCCACTACTGCGTCGCGGCTCGCCGAGCTGTCGCCAGACGTAGCATTGGTGGACGTGAATCTACGGGACGGTCCGACCGGGACCTTAGTTGGACAACGGCTTGGCAAATTAGGCATCAAAGTGGTATTCACGACGGCAAACCCAGCCCTGCTGGGGACGGGTGTGCCAGACACCATCGGGGTGCTTTCGAAACCATATGATGCGAACCAGGTGGAGGACGCGCTGGAATTTGTCCGTGGCGAGTTGTCTGCCCCGCCAGCTCCGCTCGTTGTATTTGAACAGCACGCTTAATGCCGCAAGAGATTGGCGAGCGGGCATTCTAAGACGACCTGAAGGCCTTCCGGCAACCACCGGCGTTCCAAAGTCCCGCCCAGTTGACCTTGAACGCTCACCAGGGACAGCTTGGTCCCAAAGCCCGTCCTTTCAGGCTCTCCCGTAATGCGTGGACCATTGGTTTCCGTCCAGGTGATGCGGCAGCGTTCCCCGTGCGCCTCCAACACTATGGCCACGCGGCCTTCTATCGTCGACAAGGCACCGTACTTGGCCGCGTTGGTGGCCAGCTCATGGAAGACCAGCGCAAGGGGCGTCGCCGAACGATCATCGATTGAAATTTCGTCTCCGGAAATCTGGAGGCGGCCTTGGTCCTCCGTGCGATAGGGGCGTAGAATTTCCTGGAGGAGATTCTGTAGTGTGGGCAACGTCGCCGAAGAACGAGATTCCTCGCTATGTGGCCGGGCGAAATCGTGGGCACGACCAAGGGCCGCGAGACGCTGTTGGATGTCCGAGGCGAACGCCTTGCTCTCTGGGAACCAACGTGCCGACTGGCCAATAATGCCATTGATGATAGCGAAGATGTTCTTGATGCGGTGGCTGAGTTCCTGGCTCAGGAGCGCGAGGCTATCGGTCGTCTCCTTTGCCACATGGATATCGGTGCAAGTTCCGTACCAGCGGTCAATTGCGCCGTCGGCATCTCGCATCGGCAACGCCCGCCCCAGAACCCAGCGGTACTCGCCCGAGTGATGTCGAAGGCGGTAGTCGATCTCGTAAAGCTCGCCTGTGGCGAGCGAATGACGCCATCGCTCCCAGGCCCGTTCCTGGTCATCGGGATGGAATAGGCCGTTCCACCCCTCGCCATCGGTGCTGCCGACCGACATGCCAGTGAACTCGTACCAGCGGGCGTTATAATAGTCATGATACCCATCCGGTCGGGTCGACCAGACCATTTGCGGCATGGCGTCGGCCAACATACGGAAACGCAGCTCGTGATGGCGAGCCTGCTCCATCAATCGATCAATCTCTAGATCGGCCGCGCGTACGGCGGAAATGTCCCGCGAGATGGAAAGCAGATGGCTCGGTCGCCCGTCTCGGTTCCTTATCGGAAGGACCTCGACATCCCAATATTTCAGCGTTCCTTTGAATGTCGCCGTGTAACCCTGAAAATGATATGACCTGCCCTCGCGTCCGGCCGCAATGGCCTCGAGAGCGGCTTGCTGTTCGGGACCCGACCAGAAGTCTGGCCAGGGGCAATGCTGAATTTGCCGAAAATCCTCGATCTCCATAACCCGTGTGCCACCCTCGCTCATGAAGAGCAGGCGGCCGTCTAGGTCGAGAATCTTCACGCAGTCACTGCTTGCAGCTAGCAAGGATCGCAAGATGTCGGCTGTGTTCAGTCCTTCAGGAAGGTCGGGAATAATCGTGGCGCTGGACACGTGGTCACGTTCGCCGACATTCGACTTCATATAAATACCACGTCCCGGAGAGTTACCCAAAACCCCATACGCCAACTTCCAGCGTTTTGCATCTCTTTAACGCCCATGGCACGATATTGTTCATATCGGCCAGAATTCTCTGAACTCAGGAGCCGGAGGGCTGTCAGCTTCTTCAGAGATGAAGTCGGGATCCGGTTCAAAAATAGATGAGCACGAGGAGGGCGGAGTACGCCGTCTGATGGCTGAATGACCGTAGTTGACGCATCAGAGGCATGGCTGAAGTGGGCATTGAACGGCCAGCCCGCACATCTGGCGGTCGGCCCCCTTACGGCAATTGCACAAAGGGTTAATCTCTCTCTCTCTCTCTCTCTCTCTCTCTCTCTCTCTCTCTCTCTCATGAGGACACCGTTCCCATGTGACGTTTTCGAAATGGCGAGAAACGACCTTATTGCAACGGCGGTTGGCTGCGTTCGCAGACGAACCAAAGGTGCTGCGCGTTTTCCTCGGGGGTCGATGGCTGCTGATCGCGCCAACGCCTATTCCGATATCGATCTGCGCATTGTCACTGAATCTGGTTCTGACGCGCTGCTTGAAAGTACAACCAGCCAGGAACTCCATGCAGCCCAGGATTTCATAAGACACGCCGCGTGGTGTTCTTTCAGAAGTGGATGTAGGCCCCGTGTTGCCTGGCCCGACTGAGCTTCAGTCAGCTTTCCGGCCGTGCCGGCGATCCAGCCAACGCATCGCTGGTGTCACCGTGAGCCCGTGCATCAGGATCGACAAGAAGACGACAAGCGACAGGATGACCCACAATCGATCGCCGTCCTCGAACCGCCCGTGATTCAGGCCATAGGCGAGATAGTAGAATGAGCCAACACCCCGAATGCCGAAGAAGGCGATGGTGATTTTTTCGGTGAGCGTCGCACGGACTCCAATAAGTGCAAGCAAGCCGGTTACAGGTCGAACGACCAGCAATATGAGCAGGACTGCGACAATCTCTATCCAGCCGATACTGGACAGCAAGCCATTGACGATGGCGCCGCCGAAAGCAAGCAGCAGGAGCATCATCGCGATGCGCTCGATCTGCTCGGTGATGTCGTGCATGTCGCGCTGGAAGTCGTGGTCGCGATGGGAGCTGCGCAATGTCAACGCAGTAACGAAGACCGCGAAGAAGCCGTAGCAGTGCAGCAGCTCGGACACGCCATACGACACGAAGGTAGCTGCGATGGCTACCAATCCGTCGCCTGTCTTTGCCAACGTATCGCCGGGCATCTTGAAGGTTGCCCAACCAAATACACGGCCGACAAGCCAGCCGCAGCCAATGCCAGCAATCACCTCCCACAGGACATGCAAGGTCAGCCAACGAGCGAACCAGGGCTCTCCTGTTGTGGCCGCAAGACTTAAAACGATGGCAAGATGCACGAAAGGAAATGCGAACCCGTCGTTCAGGCCTGCCTCTGACGTCAGCGTGAAGCGAACAGTGTCTTCGCCCCCTTCAAAGGGCCCGGCAACTTGGATGTCGGCCGCAAGAACAGGATCGGTGGGCGCGAGGCTTGCTGCTAAAAGCAGTGCAGCCACCGCACCTAAACCAAGGATGGTCGTGCCAATGAACGCTATCGCGATGATGCTCATCGGCATCGTGATCAACAACAGCCGCCAAGTGGTTTTCCACCCTTTGAATGAGAACCGGCGGTCAATCTTCAGGCCTGCGCCCATCAATGCGACAAGAACCACGAACTCCGTCAACCGTTCGGTGGCGTAAGGGTGTGCACCTGGTGATGGGTCCAACTTCAGATATGGCGACGTGTAGATCAGGCCGCCAATGGCCAAGCAAACGATGGGAAGCGAGAGCGGAAGTCGGCGTAGAGCCAGCGGTAGCCATGCTACCAATGCGATGAGAAGCCCCGCGCCTGTAAGCGCCACTGCATAGGGGTCTGGTTCCCAGCCGTGGGTCACCAAGGATCAAACCTATTTCTTCGCCGCATAGAGCGTTCACCTTCGTCTGCCGATCTCCGGTAGAGAATGGTTGGCTTCGCTCTATGTTCCAAGATTTTGTCTCGTAGGTTGCCGAAGCCAGATCGAAACTCGGGCCAGTCTTGGCCTTCCCTACCGCTGGTTCTGTTCCTTTTGGTTGGGCGCCAAGGCGAGACGATCAACGGGCGAGACTGCTCTACGGGTACGTCCCCCTTTAGCAAGTCTGCCGCGACAGACGATTTGCAATCGCGCTCAAAATATCATCCATTTGCGCGAACATTAAAACAGGTGCATAGGGTTGAGCGGAGCGTCGTCAACGGAGTGGATAAAACAGGTGGACGAAAGGTTCGATATCGGTGCCCGACTTCACGCGATGCGTATCGCCGCGGGTCTGTCACAGCGGCAGCTTGCGGAAAGGGCAGGGGTCCCACATGCACAAATTTCGAACGTCGAGACGAACAAGATCAGCCCGTCTGTCTCTACGCTGCGAAAGATCTTGAGCGGCCTTGGTATGGGCATGGGAGAATTTTTCGAACCGGAACGAAGCCCCCCCAAAGGTCCCTTCTTTTCCGCGGATGAGCTTGTCGACCTTACCTCTCGAGTACCAGCCCAGGGCCTTGCAAGCGGGCCAGAAGCCTCACTTGTCTTGCGTCAGGTGGGCGATGCCCGGGCTCACAACCTACAAATCCTACATGAAGTCTACGAACCCAACGCTGATACGGGCGAAACATTCCTGCAGCATGCTTCTTCAGAAGGGGGTTATATCGTCCAGGGCGAGCTGGAAATAACAGTTGGCGAGGAAGTCAGGATCCTGAAGGCCGGCGAGGCATATCTGTTTGACAGTCGCCAGCCGCACCGCTTCCGCAATCTGTCGGCTGAAAGAACCGTCGTCATCTCCGCGTGCTCCCCTCCGTACCTCTAGCGCCAACTATGCTATTGCTCAAAATAATGAGCGAGTCTATAGAGTGCTCCGTCGGTAAAAGGGGATATTGCAATGGCTACTTCCAATGATCTGCATGCACGCCAGAAGGCTGCCGTCGCTGGCGGCGTGGGAACCCGCACCATCTTTGCCGACAAGGCACTGAACGCCGAGCTTTGGGATGTCGAGGGAAACCGCTTCATTGACTTTTCGGCGGGTATTGCTGTCAACAATACCGGTCATCGCAACCCAACCGTCATGAAGGCAGTGGCCGAACAGGCGAACCGCTTCACTCACACCTGTTTTCACGTTGCACCCTATGAAAGCTATATCCGGCTAGCGGAGCGACTGAACCAGATAGCACCGACTGGCGCCGAGAACCGGACAATGCTGATCACCACTGGCGCCGAAGCGGTAGAGAACGCAGTAAAAATTGCCCGCGCCTATACAGGTCGTGCGGGCATCATAGCCTTCTCGGGCGCCTTCCACGGTCGCACCATGCTGGGTATGGCGCTGACCGGCAAGGTTATGCCATACAAGAAGAACTTCGGTCCCTTTCCGGCCGACGTCTATCACGCGCCGTTCCCCAATCCCTTCCTCGATTACTCGACTGAACAGGCGGTTGCGGAACTGGAGCGGCTTTTTGCGTCCGACGTGGATCCGGCACGTATAGCAGCCTTCATCGTGGAGCCGGTCCAGGGCGAGGGCGGCTTCAACGTCGCGCCACGCGACTTCCTCGTCAGGCTCCGAGAGATTGCCGATCGCCGTGGCATCGTCCTCATCGCGGACGAAGTTCAAGCAGGTATGGCGCGTACCGGCAAGATGTTCGGTTTCGAACATGCGGGCGTGAAGCCGGATTTGGTTACCATGGCAAAGGGGCTTGCAGGCGGCTTCCCGCTTTCGGCTGTGACCGGCAAGGCCGAAATCATGAACGCGGCCCATCCGGGCGGCCTCGGCGGCACCTATGCCGGCAATCCTCTCGCAATAGCGGCGGCCAATGCCGTTCTCGATGTCATCGAAAATGAAAAACTCTGTGAGCGCGCGGCGGAGGTGGGGCGCCGGATTTCCGGCCGCCTTATCTCGATCGCATCACGCCAAGGGATGGAGCGGATTGGCGAGGTACGCGGGCTTGGTGCGATGGTCGCATTCGAGTTGGTTGAGGACCGCCAATCAAAGGCTGCCGCACCTCATATCACAAACCGTATCGTCGCCGAGGCCGAAACGCGTGGCCTCATCCTCCTTTCTTGCGGTACACGCCTGAACGTCATCCGGTTGTTGCCACCGCTGACGATCGAATGGCATGTGCTCGAGGAAGGACTTGCCATACTTGAGGCCTCCATCGAGGCGGCATTTTCGGATGCTGCAACGGCAACGGCGGCCTAGGTCGCCAATATCAACAGCAAAGGAAAGCGAATGAACGGCGCCGATATGCTCTGTGACGTCCTGTTGGTTAACGGCGTCGATGTCTGCTTTGCCAATCCCGGCACGTCGGAGATGCATTTCGTGGCGGCGCTCGATCGCAAGCCGCAGATGCGCTGCGTGCTTGGCCTGTCTGAAGGTGTGGTGACCGGCATGGCGGACGGTTACGCTCGAATGACAGAAAAACCGGCCGCGACACTGCTGCATCTCGGTCCGGGTCTTGCGAACGGCCTTGCCAACCTGCATAACGCGCGCCGCGCCCGCACGCCTATCTTGAATGTCGTCGGCGACCATGCCTCCTACCACCTGCAATATGACGCACCACTGACAAGCGATATCGAGAGCCTTGCACGGCCGATGTCCCACTGGGTCGGTCGCGCGGATGGACCCGCAGACATTCGCCGCTGCACGGAGGAAGGCTTTGCAGCCGCCATAGCGCAGCGCGGCGTTTCCACGATGATCCTGCCGGCGGACGCCGCTTGGGGCGAGGTTTCCCCCGAAATCCTGTCCCCGGTTTCCGTTCCTGCTCCTCCTCCGCTGGACGATGTTGCATTGAAGGCGGCCGTGAAGGCGCTGAAGAGCGGCAAGCGCGTCATCATTATTCTCGGTGGCCGCGCGTTGCGGGAAAAACCGCTCGCAACAGCAGGACGGATTGCCGCCGCAACCGGCGCTTCGCTGTTTTCGGTGCAGTCGGACCGCGGTGCCCGTGGCGCGGGCCGCGCATCCGTCAGGCCCATTCCTTACAACATCGAGCTGGCCGTCGAGGCACTGAAGCCGTTTGAGGTTGCCATCTGTATCGGTCCGCAGCGACCCGTCACGTTTTTCGCCTATCCCGGAAAGCCAAGCACCACATTGCCACCCGGCTGTGAGATTGTGCAACTTGCGGACCATGAGCATGATCTGGCGGCCGCACTGGAGGCCCTGGCGGATAGCCTGGATGTCGCGCCGAATGCTCACTTTGCTCCGAACACCTTCGGGCAACATGACATCCAAGTTCCCCATGGGGCGCTGACGCCGGATGCCATCAGTCTGGCCATTGCCCGGCACCTGCCTGAGAATGCCATCGTCATCGATGAAGCGCTCACCTCAATTGGGCAATATCCTGCGCATTCTCCTTGTCTCCACCCGCATGACCATCTGCCGATCACAGGGGGATCGATTGGAATTGGCATTCCGCTGGCGGCAGGCGCAGCATTCGGTGCGCCTGATCGCAAAGTGGTCGCCCTGCAGGCAGATGGCAGCGGCATGTACACGGTTCAGGGGCTCTGGACGCAAGCGCGCGAAAACCTCGATGTCGTCACCATCGTCTTTGCCAACAACGCCTACCGCATCCTGCAAGGCGAAATGACGAATGTTGGCGTGAACTCCTATGGCGCAAATGCGCGCAAGATGCTCGACCTCGACCAGCCGAAGCTCGATTGGTGCTCGCTGGCCAAAGGTCTTGGCGTCGAATCCGGCCGGGCGACGAACACGGCGGAATTCGTAAAGCTCTATACCGCTGCCCTGTCCCGCAAGGGGCCGTTCCTCATCGAGGCCGCAATGGTCTGATCACGCCGGCTTCGTGGCGGTGATCATGATCATCTCGACCTTGAGATCCGGGCTGGCGAGTGGGGCTTCGAAGCAGGCACGCGCAGGCGGAGCGGTACCTTCTACCCAATCGTCCCAAATCTCGTTTACCGCAGCGTAGTCCTGCATGTCTGCAAGGACAATCGCACAGAAAAGCAACCCCTCCTTAGCACTACCAATCTCGGCCAATCGGCCTTCTGCTTTGTTCAGAAGCTGGCGCGCCTGCTCCGCGGCGCTGAGCGAACCATCATAGGGAGCCTGGGGCGTGCAGGCGAAATAGCCTGTGCCGCCGTGAACAACTGCAAGGCTCCCTCGCTTTCCAACACCAAAGCGCTCGATGATCGAGGAGAATTCTAAGGTCATGAAAGATGCTCGCCTTTCTATCGGGTGATGACGAAGACGGAGTCAGGCGTCCAACTGATGCAGCATTCTTCGCCTTCCTTGATGATGACAACGTCTGCGCCCAGCACCCTTACCCGCATCGGGATGTCTCCGGCTCTGCCGATTACAAGAGCGTTGTCGCCATAATTGACGATCGTCTCGACCGTCATCCTAGCGCTCTTTCGGTCTTCGATCGGGTTACGAGACAGCTTGATATGTTCTGGCCGTATCAGCAGTGTCACTTCCTGCCCATCTGCCAGAGCATTGTCAGATCCTGCATAATCGAAGGAGCCAAGTACAGGACTATTGGCTATCCGGGCTGCAGCGTTCGTGACCGTTGCTGGTATCAGGTTGCTCTCACCTATGAACGAAGCGACGAAAGACGTCTGCGGGCTGTGATAGATGTCAAGCGGTGCCGCGCATTGTTCGATCCGGCCTTTGTCGAATACAACGATCCGGTCCGACATCGACATGGCTTCGGATTGATCGTGGGTGACAAAGATCGTGGTTACGCCCAGGCTGCGTTGGATGCGCTTGATCTCGATCTGCATCTGCTCGCGTAGGTTTTTGTCAAGCGCGCCGAGCGGCTCGTCGAGCAATAACAAGGAGGGCTCGAACACAAGCGCGCGTGCAAGCGCAACGCGCTGCTGCTGCCCGCCCGAAAGCTCTTTTGGATGCCTGTGGCCAAACCCCTTTAGGCCGACGAGGGAGAGCATGTCTTCGGCCTGACGGAGTCCCTTTGCACGATTCACACCACGCATCTGCAGTGGGAAATAGACGTTCTCCGCTGCGGTCTTGTGGGGAAACAGAGCGTAGTTCTGGAAGACAATACCGATATTGCGCTCGTGCGGCGCGAGCTCTGAAATGGATCGCCCCCCGACACGGACACTCCCACCGCTTGCCTTCTCGAAACCGGCAACGATCATTAAGGTCGTCGTCTTACCGGAGCCGCTTGGCCCAAGGAAGGTTACAAACTCTCCCTTTTCGACCGACAGACTCACGTTATCCAGCGCCGTAAAGTTCCCGTAGGCCTTGGTGATATTGGAAAGTTCAAGATAGCTCGTCATCGGTGAGTCCTTGGGAATTTAGTGTGCGCCGGCAGGTGAGCGGCTTGGCGTAGGGGCGCGGCTGCGGAGGGTGCTGATAAAATAGGGAGTTGCGATGCCGACCAACACGAGGAAGAACAGCAACGTAGAAATCACAGCGATCACGGGATCAGCTTCCTGCCGGATGCTGTCGAACATCTTTCTCGGCAGGGTCTCGGCGTCACGCCCGGAAATGAAGATCGCGACAACCGTCTCGTCGAACGACTGAATAAAGGCAAACAGCGCGCTGATGATCAGGCCCGGCCGCAGGATCGGCAGGGTGATGTGAATGAACGTCTTGGTGGGACTTGCCCCAAGGCTTAAGGCTGCTCGCTCGAGATTCCGGTCGAAGCCTTTCAGATTGGCGGATAGCACCAGAAACGCAATTGGAACCGAGAGACATGTGTGAGCCAGGATGACGCCCATATGGCTGTGGACCAGTCCGAGATCACCGAGATACGAGTAGTATCCGACCGCCATGACGATGTGAGGCACGGCAAGGGGCATCAGCATCATCAGATCGGCGACGCCTTTTCCACGGAACTTGTGGCGCACAAGGGCAAACGTGGCGGGCACGACCAGCAGCATGGTCAGCAAAGTTGTCGCGGAGGCGATAACGATACTGTTCCAAGTCGGTATCAACCAGTCGAGGTCGGTGAAGTAAGCTCGGTAGTAGCCAAGCCAATAACCCGGCGGCGGAAACTGCAGCGAACTTGCACTCGAAAAAGACATCGGCACAACAATCACCAGGGGTGCCGCAATGAAGACTGTGACCAGGATGCCGGCCCAGCGCTTGAACGTGTTCATGAATGATCACCCCCAAAGTTTGTCGAGGCCGAAGCGGCGGTGGTAGATGGCAAGGATCACGAAGGTAATCAACAGCAGGACCATCGCCATGGCTGACCCCATGCCGAAGGCCAGGAATTCGTCGATCTGGTGACCGATGAGACCTGCGATCATCTGCTCTCGCGGGCTGCCAAGAAGAACAGGTGTCACATAGAATCCGAGGCAGATCACGAAAACCAGCACGCAACCATTCGCGATACCTGGGGCGGTCAAGGGCAAGTAGACATGTCGAAAGAGCGACCAGCCCCGGGCCCCGAGACTCTCGGCCGATCGGATCAACGCCGGGTCGATCTTTTTCATGACCGAGAAGATGTTCATGATCATGTAAGGCGCGAGAATGTGCACCATCGCGAGTGTTGAAGAGAAGCGTGTGAAGAGGAGCTGCGGTGTGTCATCAATCCCGATCATCTGCAGCAGAGCGATCAATGGACCATTGTTCCCGAGCAGGACCATCCAGGAGTAGGTTCGCACCAGAAAGCTGGTCCAGAAGCTCATCGTCACGAGCAAAAGGATGAGCATTGCTGTGCGCGGCTTGGAGTGCGCCATGAGGTAGGCGAGGGGATAACCGACTGCAAGACAGCACACTGTCACGAAAGCCGCGGTCAGGAAGGTGTTGAGGAACACGCGCTGGTAGAGTGCGCCTGTCAGCACTCTTTGGTAGTTTACGAGCGAGACACGAGGATCCGTCACACTCATGATCGCGACGTCGACGAGCGGGACGACGAAAAAGACCAGCATGTAGATGCCGAGCGGCGCCAATAGAAGCCATGGCCAGACATTGGTCCTTTCCGTCAGTCTTGAGAGGCTTGAGCCCATTGCCTTCCCTTCCCATGGCATGCGGGGTCGACGCGGCATCGCGCGTTAGCGATGCCGCTTGATTGAGATGGATTGGTCGAGCGAACCTTAGCTCGCGGCCCACTCCTCGAACCGTTCTGCAAGCTCTGCTGGATCGATCCCGAAGTTCGCCATGTCCTGCTCGAAGGTAAGCTTGTAATTCTCTGGTGAAGTCGGCATGCGTTTGGCATCCTCAGGGCTGACGAACTCCTTCGAAGCCGGGTTCAGCGGACCGTAGTCGGCGGACTTGGAGAAGCCGGCAAGCGGCTTAGCGCTGGTGGCGAATTCGACAAACTTCCTGGCACTGTCGAGGTTTGGGGTGTTCTTGGCTATGACCCAGTATGCCCGTTCGATTTCGCCTTGATTCCATGTCATGCCGACCGGCGCGCCTGTCTTTTCAGCCTCGAAATAGCGGCCGTGCCAGATACCGATCATGTCGATCTCCCCGTCACGCAAGATCTGGGTTGATTGGGCTCCGGCTGTCCACCACACCCGCACATGCGGCTTGATCTTGTCCAACGACTTGAAGGCGCGTTCCACGTCGAGCGGATAAAGATCCTTTACAGCCACGCCGTCAGCCAGCAGAGCGAGCGGAATGACACGTGAGGCGTAACGTTGGAGCGAGCGGCCGCCTGGGAACTTCTCGACATCCCAGAAATCAGCCCAGGTTTTCGGCGTCTCCTTGTATTTGTCGGTCCGCCACGCAAGCACGGTTGCGAAAGCATGGGAAGCAGCGCCGTTTTCAAAAAGGCCGCCCTCATAGGGGGGCTCCAGTTCTTCGATGATCCCCGCCTGATTGGCGCGTATCAGTTCTCCGGCGCCAAGCGTGGTGACGTCGAACTCGTAGGTACCCGTTTTGACCTGCTGTGCAAGCTTGGCGAACGACACAGGCGACACGGTCTTGACCTGGATGCCCGTCTCTTTCGTGAACGGCTCGATCAGATGGGTCTTGGCTGCAGTCTCCCAGGGTCCACCCCAGGTGTTCACATACAGAACCTTGTCCTGTGCGCGGACGATATAGGGGGCGGCAAGCGAGGCTGTGATCGCCGCTCCCGCGGTCTGCAAGAATCGCCGACGGTTTGGCGTCAACAACGTTTTCATGTTCAATTCTCCCTCTTTTATGATTTTCTGAAGGTGGCTTCGTAGAGCCTGAGCCAGTTGCCATGGGTGATTTGCCCGACCTCCGCTTCGGAGAACCCGACGGCACGTAGTCCATCCGGAATGACGCGGATGTCCTCGACCTTTTTGAACCATTCCGGCGGTGCGGCCTTCAGCGGCTTGCCGGCAGTACTGGCGCCGTAATCCTCGCCACGGGTCCAGCGGCCCTTGCGCATCCACGCATAGTCAGGCGCAGTGAAATTGTGGCTTTTGTCGGTGCCGATAGCGACTGAGTCGATGCCAGCAAGATCGACAGTGCGAGCAACCATCGTGCACCATGCTTCTATGGAGGCGCAGTATTCGTCGCCGGTGATGTTCCGATAAGCTGCACAGCCAATGACGCCTCCCGTATCTCTTAGCGCACGAATGACATCATCGGACTTGTTGCGCTTGTGCATGAAGAGCGACTGCGCATTGGCGTGTGTTACGGCGATTGGTTTCTCAGACACTTTGATCGCGTCCAAAGTGGTTCTATCGCCGACATGGCTACAATCTACGAGGATCCCAGTGGCGTTCATCTCACGGACCACTTCCCTGCCGAAGCGCGCCAGGCCGGAGTCCTCCGCTTCATAGCAGGACCCGCCGAGCTCGTTCTGGTTGTTGTAAGTCAGTTGCACGACCCGCACGCCGAGCTCCGCAAACATCTCGACGAAGCGGATGCGCCCTTCGAAGAGGTTGGCGTTCTGGAAACCCATGATGATCGCGAGCTTGCCTGCGTCCGATATGCGGGTGATATCGCGAGCGGTAAGAGCGATTTCAGCGATGTCGGCATTGTCTCGAACGAGGTCTCGCCAACGAGCTATTGAATCCATGGATTCGACCGCACCTTCCCAGAAGCCGCAGGTGTTGACGACGCCGCCCACATTCCCCGCGAGAAGAGCTTCGAAAGCGGCACGATCGAAGTGGCCGCATTGCAAACCGTCGATGATCATGATCCGGCTCCTTCCTTGATCCGTTCAGAAAGGTTTGAAGCCAAGAATGAGACATCTGTCTCGTCATCATTGTCTTTGCGGCCGATAACCGTCCCGTCTTCGTTGACAATCATCGGTCCGGCATGTCGTCGTGACACGACACTGTCCGTAGCAAGGGCCCGCTTCGCCAAGTGATAGATGCGCCACCAGAGGTCAGCTTCGATCTCGACGCCTCCGGCGAGGAGAGCCCATAGCATCGGGTCGTCTGCTCGAACGTCACCTTTAACAGGAGCAGGCTTCGCTCTTAGCAGGTTCCCCAGGACGGTAACGGCAAGACCGGATCTCCCGCCCAAATCGGCCGCTATCGCCAGTTCGTCAGCGTCTGCGACATTGCCTACCGTTAGCTCCGCGGATCCATGGCGGGCGACGAGCTCTCCAAGAAGATCGATGGCAGTCGGCAGCACAAACCACGCGTGTTCGCCGTTCGCATCCAGCCCAATCGCACTGCCGTTCTCGGCCGCTACGCTGATCCGCGCCGGGTCGGCTGACTTGAAGTCGCCAAAGCGCCTTTCGAGCAATTCGAATCCGCCAAGGCCACGCTTTTGCGAATACATCGGAAAGTCGCAGACCGCGAGGAAGAACCCCTTGGGGAGACTGGAAAGGGAGAAGATGCGCTCGGACATCAGGCGCATCTCGCGAGGCATCACCCTCATCGTGGTGCTGGACAAGATATTCATAGAACTGGCTCCGCAGGATAGTACCAAATGCCGGTGTAACCGGCACGCAGATCGTCAGGCGTCGGGGCCCCGTGATAGAGGACACCGCGCAGGTTGCGGCTCAAAAAATCCCGGCACTTGTCGATGCCGTGGATGCCGACATTCATCAGCCTGACAAGGTCGATCGGAACGAATGCTTCGGAGTTAATATTGGCGCGGGGAGTATGGTATTCCTGGTCCCTCAGGCTCTGAACACGAGACACCATATGGCGGTGCTGCGGGCGCTTTAAGAGAAAGCGAGCAATGGAAAGTTTGCCGTCTTCGGTATTGAGATCAGCAAGGAGGGATTGGATACTGCCACATACATCCAGGCCGAGGTCTAGGGCGTCTGGCACTTCTTCACGGGCCCCGCGTCGGGGCTCCTCTGCCGTCTCAGACTTGTACCACACGTATCTGTAGGCATCCGGGCCTGACATATCCACGTCAAGGGCCCACCGATAATCTTGTCGTACCAGCGTTATCAGATCTGCAACACTCTCTGCGGGAGAGACGACGAATTCATCGGGTGCCTCGACCCCCTTCAAAAGGGCATCGGCCTCATCCGGTACGAGTTCCAGATATAGCGACAAGAGCGTTTCATAGGCTTCCGGCGCCACTTTGCCGTCGAGTTCGTCTGCCAGTACGTCCAACGGGCGAACCGTTTCACGCCCCAGAACAGCACCGGTGGCTCGGAACCGGTGTAGCTGCGCCAAGATCGTATCAAGATCGTCCGCGACCCGGGCGCTGGATGCGAAGGTTTCGTAGACCATCCTGTCCTGACGGCGAAAGACGATCGCGCGCTGAAGAAGGTCTGAAAGCTGTTCGATGCGGTAATCGGATTTGTTTAAGGCAAGCCCCCGCGCAAGCGCGATGGCGTGCTCTCGAGCCGAAAGAAGCCGGTCTATCAATCGCGGGTGCTTGTGCACGAAGAAGATGAGCCCCAGGGCCGAGCCGTTGCCCACCCCGATGTAACGGCGGAGTTCTGGAGCTAGCTTGACGGCTTGCGAAGATGCCTTGGCGGCGAGATGTTCAACCAGGTCGCAGGAAAACTCGCGCATGAGATAGGCGGTCAGTAACTGGGCTTCGAGAACCCCACCGAGGGCATGGTGCGCTCCAAGCGATTGAAAGGAGCGCGTGCCGAAGGTTCCGTTTCCATCAAGCCCGGTATTGCGCATCAGGTAGCACACGCGGGCGATGTCCTCTCCGTGAGGCTGACGGCCCTCTGCCAGCGCTGCCATGGTTTGATCGAATACACGCATCGATCGGTTCGATCGACACCATATTAGAGCGTTGGACGTCGCTCTGCCTGTATAGAGCTTCGGGATCTCCCGTCGCGCGCTTTCTATTTCTTCTTCCGTAGCGGGGCCTTCGATCAGCGCGCCCATCATGTCCCATGCTTGGCCGATGATGCGACCTGTTCGAGCGGTGCGGCTTGGCGGACGCGAAAAGCCAATGAAGGAGAATTCCTGGTATGGCGCCTTGATTGAATAGACGACGGTTCCTTCTGCGTTGCCGTCCACGTCGAACCGAACAATGCGAATGTCCCATCTTTCGCGGATCATCTTGTTCATGAAAGCGCGCGTGCCGCTTAGCCGGCTGGGCTGAATGGCTGCAAGCCGCGATGTCTTCATCACCTCGTGGCCTGGCCTCGGCAGCGGCTTTGCCGCCTGTTTGGATGTTGCGGTCATGCCCTCAACGCGCTCCCTGCTGCATTTTGGTTATGGCGCGAGCCGCTTCGAGAAGCGGTTCGCGGAAGAGTTCGAGAACGAAGCGCGTTTCCGGCATCACCAGCGAGACCGTGGAAAGGCACTTGTTGTGGATGTCGAAGATCGGCGCAGCGATCGCGACCACTCCGCTGTGGGTGTAGCCGCTCGACACCGCGTACCCCTTCTCGCGGGCCTCATCGAGAAGCGCGTCCGCCGCAAGTGGTTCGCCGTTCTGCTTCAAGCGTTCAAGCGTTGCCGGATCAGCGAACGCAGTAAGAATCCGCCCGGACGCTGACCCTTCCAGCGACATGGTGGTGCCGATCTTTTGCTCAGCCCTTAAAACGCTGTGCGATTCCACGCGCGAAACGATGCACGGAACGCCACGGTCAAGAACGGCGACTGACGCCGTTTCCTGGACACGGGCGACCAGCGTCTCAAGGATCGGTTGTACGCGAGTGCCCAGATCAGCTTGCTCCAATGCTGCGGCTGCAAGTCGGCATGCATGCATGGAAAGGCGGTAACGCATTTCGTGGTCCTGCTCGACCAGACCTGCCTCGACCAGTGTCAAAAGACGCTGATAGGCGGTTGGGCGGGACAGTTCCATAGCGGTGGCAATTTCGGGCAACCGCATGCCGCGACTGCTTTGGGCGAGCACATCAAGCACGGCCATCGTCTTGAGGGCCGTGGAGAGAGGACGGACGCCCGAATTTTCTTCTTGTATTCTATGTGAATATTCTGTATCCATAAGGAATATACTGCGTCGCTAATTGATCTATGTCAAGCGCGGCCGGCGAGGCCGCGTGCGTACTTCTTCTGTTTTCTAGCTAATGCTTTGTTTGTGATAGAGAGTTTCGCCGGGGCGGAGGCCGTCCTTGATGAGGGCTTCCGCACTAAGGTGGCTAAATCAACCCGCAGGCCGAGCTGGAAACGCCGCTCTTCCATAGCCCGAAAAGTCCAAAATCGTTCGATGACGAAAGTAATCAGCACCGCGCCGGCTGCCGTTCCCATGTCTCGAAATCAGAAATGGCATCGTCTTCTAAGGGAGCTGGATAAGGTACGGGTTGGCCAGCCTTTTAAGGTAGCGGTGGGGGTGATCGGTGATCACCACCAGCGCCTTGTCATTCGTTTTGCGAGCGTGACAGCTGCGGAAGGTTCACAGGCGGCCAAATTCGGGATGATTATCTATTCAAACGGAGGACCATGATTACCTCGTCAGCTTCCATGTTGTGACCACGAAAACCATCCGGAATGCGACCAACCTCTAGGAAACCATGGCGCTGATAAAAGCGGACCGCGGCTGAATTTTCTGCGTTCACCGAAAGCTCAAGCTGCAAAACCGCGTGGTCTTTTGCGTGCTGGATGATGTGGCCCAGAAGCTGTGTGGCCATCCCGCTCCCACGTTGACCCTTCTGCACATAGACGCCAATAATTGTCGCCCGATGCGAGAACCGGCTCGGGCGTTGGAACTTGACCCCCATCATGCCGACGGGCCGTCCATCAACAAACGCGACGAAAACCGGATGGTCCAGATGGTGGCGCCATTCGTCGTCAGAAAGGTGAGCCCAATCGTCATACACGCTCGCGAACGAAAGCGGTTCCTCTAAAAGCGCCTCCAACCGTATTCTGCGAAATATATCGACATCATCGGACGATAGCTGCCTGATGACGGCCTGTTGTTTGATCGACACATCGGCCTCCGGCCCGTTATGAGGTTCAGCTCAATTGGAATGAATTGAGCATCGGAGCCAGCCAAAATCAAACGCCTTCTACGACGCTGACCATCCCCATTCGGGAGAAAGCGGCGTTATGGCTCTGGTCCTGATGTGCTCTGCCAGTTCCGCCCAGATCGGGTCGCTCGTAAAACTTGAGAGATCGCCGCTTGCCTGCGACAGAGACATTTCCGCGTATTCAGGCATCGGTATCGTCGCTTCTCGTAAAAGCTCGATCTCGCGATGCGGATACCCTTGGTAGGGCTTTAAGACCCGGTGACCCCAGAGACCGGACCGGACGTCGCCGCAAAGTTCCGTCAGGAGAGCCCCGTTTCGCGATTACTCGAGGCCGACGGCGGTCACGTAGCGCATTAGAGGGTAGTAGATGCTCTGGCGGCATGTTCAAGAGCAGGGTTGAGGCTGTGCCTGACCCCCCGCAATCTCCTGAGTGACCGTGACAGCCTGGAGTGATGGATCACCTTGGCAATGCGCGGCGGTTCTTCATTCGGTCCGTGCCTCCCGTTTCTAGTCATCGGCCAAGCAAGCGAATTTAAACGAAGTACCGCAGCCGTTACATTGCAGAAAGTACCTAGGAAAAAGCTCCGCCAGGCAGCCTGCTCACGAGCCGCAAGCAAGGCCGCCATGGGTGGCATCAGGTCCACGGGTGATGAAGCTGTTGGCTGGAGGCTAGCACCATGCTTCAGGTCAAAGCCAGAATCGCCGGGTACCTTTCTGTGTGTCTCCATCTTACAAACGACTGTGACTGACGTGAAAGCTCCAAGCTCACCGTTGCTGTTGATAGTGCTTCGCGGACGACGGCGAGAGCGGTCTCCAGGGTGCCGTCTGATGACCGGATTATCTGTGCGACTATTTTGCGAGCACCAGTTGAAATACCTTTGCGAGTGGAGCAGTCTTCGACGAAGACGGAGGGACCTTGGCGATGGACCAGAAGAAACCTAATCCCATTGATGTTTATGTCGGAAGCCGGATCCGGCTGCGCCGGACGATGCTTAAAATGAGCCAGGAAACGCTTGGCGAAAACCTTGGAATAACATTCCAGCAAGTTCAGAAATACGAGAAAGGAACCAACCGGGTTGGCGCCAGTCGCCTGCAGCACATTTCCACCATATTGAACGTGCCGGTCGCCTTCTTTTTCGAGGATGGTCCCGCCAGCCATGCAGCCGGCGACAACAGGTCGCAAGTGAGGGAGGACGACGCCGTGACAAGGTTCGTTGGAAGCCGTGAGGGGATCGAGTTCAATCTCGCATTCCAGCGCGTCGGGAACCCCAAGCTGCGCCAGAACATCCTTCAACTCGTCAAATCGTTAAGCCGCGGCCCGGATGCAACCGATACCAAATCGGATGATCCGAGAGCCGCTGGCTGACGGACGTAGTCATGCTACGGTTGGTGACCTTTGGGAGCCTGTGGATTGCCGATGACGAACAGGGGCGGCTACCCCTTCCGGAAAAGGCATTGCTTGCTCTCGTCTATATGATGGTCGAAGGCGAGGAGAAACTGCCACGCGAGCACCTGGCGCGATTACTTTGGAGCGGAGACCCGGAGGCAGCCAAAACCAACTTCCGCAAGATGATCGAAAGGGTGCGCAAGTGTGCAGCCAGCGGCTGGCGGTTGCCGATGGAATCTTCCACTTTGAACGTCAAGCTGACAGGCCTGCCGGTGGATGCCGATTTCATGCTCTTTTCGGCTGACCCTGCCGGTTACGACCAGCTTCGCACCGCTTCGAAACTTCTGACCCTGCGGTTCCTCGATGGAGTCGATCTGCCTTCTGCACTGAAGTCATGGGCGGAGACGCAACGAGAGCGCCACTGGAGCGGGCTTCGGGACCTTTTGCTTGCCGCCGCCGCTCAGGATCGGCAGGACCTGCCGCTGATCAAAGAGGTCGCAAAGCAGCTGCTTGAGCGGCATCCGGACGATATGGCGGTCCAGGAAGTCCTGGTGGAGACACATCGTCGCCAGGGCGGTACCACGCCTCGGTTGCCCGCTTTGCCAGGACGACCGGAATTGGCTGCCTTGACCGACGCCGCGATCCCGCCGGTCCAGGTCATGTCCGAACTCCCCCGGCTGGTTCTCCTTGCTCCGACCGGTATCGATGACCGTGCCTCCTATCCCGCACACGCTCTCCTGGAAGACATCACCATCAGCCTGTGCTCGCTGCGAACGGTGGCCGTGGTCGCTCCTTACACAGCCGAGCGAATCCGCAGCCACCCTGATAAGCTTGCGCAACTGGAAACCCATGCGATTTCTTATGTCATCGATACTCGCCTTGGGCCGGACGGGCTTTTTGTGCAGATGATCTTTCTGCCCTCCGACAGCCTCCTATGGGCGGAGCGGTTTCATCTTGATCCAAACCTGCTGGTTTCGCATCGAAAGCAGGTGGCGCAGATGGTTGTGGAGGCGATCAACCACCATCTCCGGCGCAGCGAGGCCATACTTGCCGATTACCGCGCCCAGCCGGAGGTGTATCGTTCGTATCTGGCAAGCTCACAACATCTTAACAAGTTCACGCTTCCTGATGTCCGCCGTGCCCGGAACGCGTTCAGGGAGACGCTCAAGATGCGCAACGACTTCGCCCCGGCTCTTGCCGGCCTGTCGCGCACCTATTCCTGGGAATGGGTTTTGACGGCGAGGGGAGATGGTGAATTGCTCCGCCAGGCCGAGCAGGTAGCACAGCGGGCAGTCACCCTGGAGCCGGAACTGGCATCGGCGCATCGGGAACTCGCCTTGTCGAAGCTCTATATCGGCGACGTAGATCACAGCCTCGAAGCCTTCGACCGGGCCGAACAGCTGAGCCCGCACCTGGCGGATGCCGTATGCGGATATGCCGACGCTCTGGTCCACGCTTCCAAACCGTCTGAAGGCCTGGCCAAGATCGAAAAGGCCATGGCGCTCAATCCCATTTGCCCGGACGACTATTTCTGGATCGCCGCAGGGGCCAGCTATTTCCTTGGCCGGTTTGATGCAGCGATCGGCTACATCGAGCGCATGGAGGATCCGTCTTCGGCGCGCCGGCTCCTCGCTGCCAGCCATGCAATGGCTGGCGATATGGCCAAGGCGCGGATCCATCGGCGCAAGGCCCAGGAGCTCAATCCACACTTTGATGTCGACAAGTGGCTGTCCGTACTTCCGGTGCGCGAACAGTGGCAAAAGGACGTGTACCGCGAGGGCCTGTTGAAGGCCGGGTTCTAATCGCTGATCCAAAAAGGGGGAATTGATGGCTAGAATTGTTGTGATCGGGTTGCCAGGTGACGAGCAGCTCTACCTTGCCGACCTTGATGCGGGAACTGTCCAGTCTATGGCGGCGCCGGTGTCCGGGCCGCTGGCTGCCGCAAATGATCTCAGAAGGGCAGGGGGAACGATCGTCAAAGGCGTCAATCTGGTTGTCGCGGTTTCCTCCTCGGAACAGGTGGCTTCCGGTGTATTCGACGGCTGACAAAACGTCGATCTGAGGCATGGACCGTATTTGCTCGCCTGCAGAGACCTTCGAGCGGGTATTTCCGTTTCTGGAGCGGTTCGGTATCACTCGCATCGGCCGTCAAACTGGACTGGACTGCATCGGAATTCCGGTTTGGTGCGCCTATACCCCCAACGCGAAATCCATCGTGGTCGCGCAAGGCAAGGGCTTGACCGACGCCGACGCGAGAACCTCGGCTGCCATGGAAGCTCTCGAGCGGGCCGTGGCATGCGAACCCGTGTTGGGAGCCAAACTGACATCGGTCTTAAGGCTCGATCGGGAAGGCGAGGAGGCGGACCTGCTTTCCTCGCTCGTCGCGAGCGGCAAGCATGTTCCGAGCCCGGATGACGAGCTTTTTTTCGTGGAGGGGCGAGATCTCCTTTCGGGGCGGCGGGTCCACGTCCCGATGGAGGCTGTTTGCCTCGATCGGACATTGGCAGACTGGCGGTACTGGCAATCTTCCGACGGTTTGGCCTCAGGGAATAACCGTGACGAGACGGTCTTCCACGGCCTTCTCGAGCGGATCGAACGGGACGCCCATGTTTTGTGGCAGGTGCTTTCCGAACCAAGACAGCATGCACGATGTGTCGCACCCGAAGCCTTCTCCGATCAGCGGGTCAGGAAGCTCGTTGCGATGATCGAGGATAAGGACATCTCCCTGCAGCTGTTCGACATCACCAGCGACCTTAAAATTCCTTGTATAGCCGCCTTCCTTGCGAACAAAAGCGCACTGCGATCAACCTCTGCCCGTTATGTAGACGTGACCTTCGGCTGCGGTGCTCATCCACGGCCCGAGCAAGCAGCAATTCGCGCAATCACCGAGGCCGCCCAGTCCCGGGTCACGCATATCAGTGGTGCCCGCGACGACATCTTTCCCGAAAGTTACCGGCGGCCCCTTTCAGATCGTCTGCGAAGGCTGTTTGACGCACGACCAGGGCGTGACCCACCCTGTGGCGGCCCCGCCGGATTGGACCAAATCCTCGGATGTCTTTCGCAGGCGGGCATTCGACGTGCAATATCGGTCCCGCTTGGCCATCCGGACCTGCCCTTTGCCGTTTCAAAGATCCTCGTCCCGGACCTGGAAAATCCGGAGGGAGCACGACGGCAGAAATTGGGGCCAAGAGCAGTTTCTGCGACATTGATTCCATGAAGATCGTGTTTGCGGGGCCAAGCCTTCCGAATGCCAGTGAAATCGCTGGAACCGAGGTCGAGGTTCGCCCTCCGGCTGTCCAGGGGGATCTGCGCCGTGCGATTGATGAAGGTGCAACCGTCATCGGTTTGATCGATGGTGCATTCGAATATGTCGCTCCCGTTTGGCACAAGGAGATCCTCTACGGCCTGGCAAAGGGGGTAACGATCTACGGTGCTGCAAGCATGGGTGCCTTGCGGGCGGCTGAGTGCCGGGCCTTCGGCATGGTCGGCATCGGAGAGATATTTCAAGGTTATGCGAGCGGAGCCTTGGTCGACGACGCCGACGTGGCGCTGCTCCATGGGCCGAAGGAGATGAACTATCTTGCACTTACCCTGCCTTTGGTGAACGTGACCGCCACACTCGCTCCCTGCCGCCGACGAAACCTCATCTCCTCTGCAGAAGAGCGGTTGGTGGCACAAAGCGCCCATTCGTTGTTTTTCAAGGTCCGGACCTGGGCTGCCATTGTCGAAGGCTGCCCGGATATCGAATTCCATCGCGCCGCGGAACTGTTGGCAATCCTGAGGTCGGAATATATAGACCAGAAACGTCTCGACGCCCTCTCTCTCATCCAAATCCTGCGCCAGACGGTCCGGCAGCGCACGGTTCCTTCCTTCGAATTCAATCGTACATCCCTGTGGCGCGATTGCTGACGTTATCAGCCGCGCGTTGTGTCACGCCGATGTCACGCCAGTCCTTTGCGGTTCGGGTTAGATTGCGCGTCCGACCGAGGGAACGAGGGACGTTTCAATGACGCATGACATCGATCGGAATGCCGAGCTGGAAGCTTTGGCGCGCCTGCTCGTTTACGCGCGCGATACTGCGCGTCTACTGCAGTCGCGGGAGGTGGAAGCAGGACTTTCGGTAACCTTGGAAGCAATCAGCATGGAACTGCACAGCGACGTCGAAGTCGACATCGCAAGGCTTGTGGCTTCACGAACGGCGACCGGCAATCGCTATCAGTAATCGGCTTAGGGGGTAAGCCGGTTGCCGTTCCCGGGACTCCAGGGGCGCGGCATTGGAAGGCTCGACACGCAAGCTATGGAAGCGTGTCGAGCCTCACCGCAGTGGGGTACCGTCTGGACGGAGCTGCGGCGCTGGAGATTTCCGCCAGCGCTGCTGCTTCGTCCAGACGGCGTTCCGAACACCGTTAACGCACGGTTAACTCAGCAAGTTTCATGCTCTCCAAGCAGTCGTCCGAGACGAACGATCTCGTCGGCGCACTTCATCAGCGTCACGGAAACCAGTTGAGGTGGCATCAGATCGAAACATGCCAAAAACCCCGGCAGATCCGCCGTGACGTCTCGTGTCACCGGAAGGATCTTGCCCATCTCCGCAAGCCGTTCCCGCTGGTCCTTGATCGTCGATGCGGCCCTATCGACAAGTCTCCTGCCTTCGGACATCGTAATCATATCGATCTGGTTGGCGGCTGCGAACAGCTCCCGAACGAAGTCAGACGTTGCCGGCATGGTTTGGTTCTCCCCCACATACACCAATCTGGAAACGAGACCTCAGATGCGCGTGCGCTCTCGGTAAGCGGCGGCGGCTGACGAACACCGATAGTGTTTTAACTGTGCAGTTTGCATTTGCGCCATGTTGAAGGACTGCGCGCCAGTCGATCGTTCGAGCGAAAATGTCGCTTCACTCGTGTTGCTTCGCCAGATGTAGGTAGTGGGATTGAGACGGTCCCTGGTTCACGGCTGCCACAAATGATGCTCCTGCAACCATCAGGGAGAATGCCAAGGAGACGTATAACTTGATCATCGAAAATTGCTCGTCGGATAAATGCTCTTAACGGACAGTTTTCATACCTTAGTGCATTCATTGGCCGCCGCCGCGTGACATCGGCGTGACAATCGTTTGAGCATGTTTCGCGGATCGGATGGAGCTAAAGAGGGCCGCTTGTTTGTTCGGCAAAATCGCCCATCAACGAGGCGCGTGCGACTTGGAGGTCGTGAGAACTCACTCATCCAGGGTCGGCGCGACTCCCTCGGTCTTCGCGGTTTCGGTCGAGTTGACGGCGTGGATAAACACCGGCCGGTGGGGGATCCGTTCGCTACCGGTCTTTCCATTCGCGCGGCGAAAGCATGCGTGGCGCCCATGATCAGGATGAGAAAAGCGAAAGGCCAGCATCTCTCTGGCGGAGTTCCGGGAGGGATCCCCAGTGGGTTCCGCACAACGAGCAATCTTGTCGCGGTCGACGACCGGTAGTCGGAATTCTGCTGGTCGCAGAAGTCTTTGCCGACGAGGCTCAGGACGATGAGAACTCTACGCTGGGTAAGTTCGTTCGAAATCGGAACGACTGCATGCAGCCCCAGATGAATGTCAAATAAGCCAAGCTATTGTTATGGCGTCGATCTCAAACAGCGCGTCGTTCCCTTGGACATGCTATTCAGCGTTCCTGCCGTTGTGGTAGCCGCGCTATTACGGAAGCCAGCCTAAGGCCTCTTGGCAATCGGCAAAAGTCTGCAGATCGGCTCGACCCCGAGCACCGAGCGGTTTGCATCGATGAAGGAGATCATCGCTTCAGTGGGCGCTCGAGCTCCGCCTGGGCAAAATATGCAGAGGCCTTGCGCAAAATCTCATTGGCCTGACGAAGTTCGCGGTTCTCCCGCTCCAGTGCCTTCATCTTCTCCGCGACGTCACTCGGCAAACCCGCACGCTTGCCGCTGTCCACTTCAACCTTCCTCACCCACTCGTTTGATGACAGTCACCCCAATTATCTTGACAAAATAAATCATATTTACGATTGGATATGCGTCATAGAATTTCTAGGGGGTTTTCATGCTTTTCAGACGGAACAAGCTAGCGATTACAGTTGCATTCGTTTTTGCGCAGCCAATGGTCGCAACCGCTGATCCGATCACCATCATCGACCACGAGAACCGCACCGTCACACTGCCAAAGCCGGTCAAGCGGATCGCATCGATCCCGATCCCGATGGCTTCGACCATCATCGCCATGGACGGCGGAACCTCGAAGCTGGTCGGCATGAACCCGACCGCCAAGTCGGCGATCGTCGAGGGCGTGCTCGGCAAGATCTTCCCCGAGGCCAAGGACATTCCTTCCGATATCACCGCGCCGAACTTCATTCCGAACGTCGAGGAACTGGCCGCCACCAATCCCGAGCTCGTCATCCAGTGGGCCGATCGCGGCCCGGACCTGGTCGACCCGATCGTCAATGCCGGCCTGACCGCCCTTTTGATCTCCTACGGCACGGAGGAGAAGACCAAGCAGTACCAGGCCATGGTGGCGACCGCGATGGGCAAGCCCGAACGGGCGGAGATGATCAATGGCTGGCGTGACCAGGTGGCCGCCGAAATGGCGGCGAAGTCGAAGGAGATTCCGGCGGAGCAGAAGCCGAAAGTCCTCTATCTCGGCCGCGCCCTCGAAAGTCTGACGGCATCTGGCGACAAGGGGAACTACAACGCCTTCTACATCAATCTGGTCGGCGCCACTTCGGCCTCCGCCAATCTCGAGGGCCAGGGCACGACGATCAGCCCGGAGCAGATCGCCGAGTGGAACCCGGATGTCATTCTCCTCAACAGTTTCGAGGCCAAGCTCGGCCTTGAGCGGATCTATGACGACCCGATCCTGTCGCTGACCAAGGCCGCCCAGGAAAAGCGCGTCTACAAGATGCCGCTTGGCGGCTATCGCTGGGATCCGCCGAACCAAGAAAGCCCAATGACCTGGATGTGGCTCGCCAATCTCCTGCATCCCGACGTCTTCCAGTACGACCTGCGCGGCGAGATGAAAAAGGCCTACAAGACGCTCTACGCCTACGACCTGACCGACGAGGACATCGACGGCATCCTGTGGATCGGCATGCAGGGCGACGCCACCGACTACGCCCAGTTCAAGGCGAAGTAGGATGGCGATGGCGGCGACGGAGAGCGGGCGCCAAAGCCTGATCGGTTTGCGGATCGGTGCGTTCGGGCTTATGGTGCTGGCGCTGATTGCCGCCATGCTGTTTTCGATCGGCGCCGGACGCTTTTCCGTCGACGTGCCGCGGATCGGCGAGATCCTGCTGGCGGCGATCCTCAACCCGGATGCCGCGCCGACCCAGATGGACGAGCGCATCGTGCTGCTCGTGCGCCTGCCGCGCGTGCTTCTGGCGGCGCTGTCAGGCGCGGCGCTCGCCGTCGGTGGCGCGGCCCTGCAGGGCGTGTTCCGCAATCCGCTGGTCTCGCCGCAGGTGCTCGGCATCAGCCAGGGGGCCGCTTTTGGCGGAGCGCTCGCCATCCTGTTTGGCTATTCCGGTGTCGTGCTGCTCGGCATGGCCTTCCTGCTCGGCCTGTCGGCGCTGGTGCTGGTCGGGCTTCTTGCCCGTATCAACGGTCGCACCGAGGTGATCACGGTCATCCTCGCCGGCATGATCGTCGGGGCGCTGTTCGCGGCGTTGGTGTCCGTCGTGCAGTTCGTCGCCGATCCCAATACCTCGCTGCCGGCCATCGTCTACTGGCTGATGGGTTCGTTCTCGACCGCTACCTGGCCGCGCCTGTGGCTCGCCGTGCCGGGCATGGGGCTTGGTCTCATCGCCGTCTGGCTGTTGCGCTATCGGCTCAACCTTTTGGCGCTGGAGGAGCAAGAAGCCCGGTCGCTCGGCGTCAATCCGGACCGCGAGCGCTGGTACATCTTCACCGCCATTTCGCTGATGACCGGAACCTCGGTAGCGGTCGCCGGCATCATCGGCTGGATCGGGCTCGTCGTGCCGCATGCCGCGCGTATCCTCGTCGGCGAGGACCACCGCGCGCTGATCCCGGCATCGGCACTGCTGGGCGCGGCCTACTTGACACTGATCGACACCATGGCGCGCACTCTGACGGCGGCGGAGATCCCGCTTGGCGTGCTGACCGCGCTGGTCGGCGCGCCGGTGTTCGGCTATCTGCTGCGCCGCCATTTCAAGGAGACGAACCGGACATGATCGGCCTTGAAGACGCCTCCGTCTCGTTTGGCGCCCGCACGCTGTTTTCCGGCATCAGCTTCACCGTGCCGGTCGGCCGGTCGATGGCGGTGCTCGGCCCCAATGGCCGCGGCAAGACGACGCTTTTGCGCGCCCTGCTCGGCTTCCAGCCGCTGGTGAAGGGTCGCCGCAGCGCTCCGAAAATCGCTGGCTACGTGCCGCAGCACGGCGCCTCGCAGGCCAAGCTTTCCGGCCTCGATGTCGTGATCATGGGCCGGGCGGCGCGGCTTGGCCTGTTCGGCCAGCCCTCGGCCGACGACCGCGCGGCGGCCGAGGAGGCGCTGGCCGAGGTCGGCGCCTGCCATCTGACCGAGCTTCGCTACGACCGCATGTCCGGCGGCCAGCGACAGATGGTGCTGATCGCCCGGGCCATCGCCACCGGATCGCCGGCGCTGGTCTTCGACGAGCCGACCTCGGCACTCGATCTCGGCAACCAGTCGCGCACGCTGGAACTCCTGAACATGCTGAGACTTCGCCGCAACAAGGCGATCCTGTTCACCACCCACGATCCCAACCATGCGCTGGCGGCGGCCGACGACGTGCTGTTGATGATGCCGGAAGGGCGTGAGATGCACGGCACCGTCGCCGAGATGCTCGAGCCCGACAAACTGTCGGAACTTTACGGCGTGGCGATGCGATGGGTGGACGTCCCCGGACCGACGGGCGAGACGCGCCGGGCAATCCTGCCGGCCTTCGCCGGGATAGAGGCAGCATGACCACGATCTACCTGAAATCAGCGTATGAGGCCCCGTCCGAGGCGGTGAAGGCGGCCGCGGCCGAGGGTCTGGTGACGATCGTCGAGCAGCCGGCGCTGAACGCCGACATGCTTCTGGCCCACAAGGGCCTGATCACCGGCAACCAGCTCGACCAGAACGCCATGGCCCTGATGCGCGAGGCGCTCGCCGCCTTCCTCGACGCCGGCGGACGCTGGTTCTTCAATGGCCACATGGTGCGGCCGCTGGTCGAGGGTATGAGCCAGTACCGGCCGATCGAGGCGCCGAAGCGCGCCGATTTCGACCTTTCCCCGGTCAATGCCCATCCGCTGTTTTCCGGCATCGAGCTTTCCAAGCTCGAGACCAACAAGGGCGTGGCGGGCTTTTACGGCCGGGGTTGCAATCCGCTACCCGAAGGTGCCGTGGCGGTCAACGGTCTGGGACCGGCGCGGGTGCCGGTCGACTGGGTCTGGGCGCGGCCGAAAGGCGGGCGGATCTTTTCCCATGCCGGCAATGACCTCGGCTCGAGGGGGCTGGAATGGAACCTGTCGGGCGAACTGACACGGCGCATGATCGACTGGACGCTTGGCGGACCCTGCCTCGACCCATGGCCTTCAGCGCCTGCGTTACCGGCCGCCGAGCTGCCGCTTGCCGCGCCCGAAACCTATGGCGGCATGCGCATGTCGAGCCGGACGGGACGGCGCGTCGTCGCGCTATCCTGCGGCACCTATTACAATATCCGCAGCCTGGAAGGACCGCGCTACACGGAGGTATTCGACGTGATCTGCGCGCCCGAAGAGCTCGCCGACATCCTGCGCCCCGACGATATTCTCTGGGTTCCATGCCGTACGCCGGCGCAGCGCATGATCGCCCAGAAGGACGTGATCGCTCGCCATCTCACGGCCGGAGGCACGGTGGTGGCGCTCGGCGAGAGCCGGTCGGATCTCTGGCTGCCGCATGTCGACTTCACCGGTACGCCGACGAACTGGTGGTGGTGGCTCGATCCGGCCGCCAATCTCGGCGTGCGCGTCACCGAGGCCGCTGCCAGCCATCCGCTGATGGCGGGTATCGGCGACAACGAAGCAACCTGGCATCTGCATGGTTGGTTCACGCCGCCGGACGACGCCACCGTTCTCGCTCGCGATGGCGAAGACCGGGCGATCCTTTACGAGGACAAGGTCACGACATCGGGAACAATGATCCTCTCCTCACTCGATCCGATGTTCCATCACGGTTCGCATTTCATGCCGGCGACGACACGCTTCCTCGACCGGCTCGTCCCCAATCTGAGGGCCTATGCCCATGTCTAACGAGATCACCGTCCTCGACAACGGACACCCGATAAGCTTCACCTTTGACAGCATCAACGCCTATCACGGCGGCGGCTTTCCCGGCGGCGTCGCGCATGCGCTGAAGGCCATGCAAGCGGCGTTTCCGCTATTGTCCGACACGCCGCTGGAGCGGCGCGAGGTGCTGATTGTGACCGCTTTTTCCGGTCCCGGCGGCCGCGACGCGCTGGAAATGGTGACCCGGGCGCTGACCGAGGGGCGGCTGACCATCGACAAATCGATCGGCGGCAAGGACATTATTTCAGATCCTCCCGGTCCCTATGTGTTTCGCTTCAGCTATCGCGGGCGGACCGCCGAAGCCGTGATCAAGCCCGGACATGTGAAGGAAGAGTTCGTCACGCTGGGCGCCAAGAGGGACAAGACGCCCGACGAGATCGCCCGCCACGAGGAGCTGAAGGCGGAGATGGCTTATCGCCTGCTGCCTATCCCTGCACACGAGGTGTATGGCGTAAGGACCGTTTGATCCAGATCTGACCGAGAAATCCAACATATCGCGCGTGAATGGCTGCGGTCAGAGTTCTTAGCCGGTCCTGAATGCTGCTCTCATTAGCCTTGAGCAGCGGACTTTCAGTCAGAGCCTCGTCAGGCGGTTAGCAAGGAAAGGCGCCCTTCGAGTTAGAAGCCCGCAAGACGATCATGGGTTTAACTGATCATCGTGGCGCAAGCTGAATGCCAAATCGTCGCTCCCGCAAAGGCGCGAGGGATCTTTTCCGGACATTCCGTAACCATGCGGGTGTCGCCCTAACGAACAAAGAGACCGGAATGGCTGACCTCACCAACGTGGCCTACTTCACGGCGAAGCCGGGCCGCTCGCGATGAACTGCTTCGGCTCGTCTCTCCCTCCCGCAAGGAGGAAGGCTGCCTACGCTACGAGACCCACCAGTCCAATGACGTTCCCGACGCGTGGATGATGCTCGAAGACTGGCGGCACGCCTCGGATTTCAAACTGAATAAGAGCGCTACTCGCAAGGGCCTCGTGGGAGGAACGCAGTTCCCAACCTAGCAATGGCTTGGGATGGCGGGGGTTATAGCTACCGGCGATCGACTTTGGCCTTCGTCTTGTTTCAAGGAAGAAAAGCCGCCTCAAACCGCCGCTCCTGTATAGAAGCGGATACGGTTGATGAAATCATCCATATGAAAATAGGTTCTGGGCTCCCCTGATTGGTGTCGGTGAATGAAGACCTCGTAGTTGATGATAGGATGATGGCCTCCGGCCCTGACTTCGCGGACATGTCTCGTTCCGGTCACGACGACATCATAATGATCCTGTCTGAGCGACGTTAAAAATTCTTCATGATCTGCAACCGCCGCGGCCAAATAACCTTGGGACGCAAGGCTCTCCAGGAGTTTGCCCGCGATATCGCGATGAGGAACGTAAAGGAGAATGCGGTGTACGGCATGAAGTAATTTGGTCACGGCAAAAGGACCTACTTATTTGGAAACGGAGAAGAATCGGTTGTTCGTTGAACAATCGCATCCGCAAGCGCAGGCCATGATAGGAGCTTGCTGGCCTTCCTCTGATTCACGATTCCCGTGTGATCTAGGACGTGGAGAGGACGCGGGAGCCTTCTCTGAAACAAGCTGTGGTCCTCCTTTATTTATAGCGTGCAACGACGTGAGCATGGCATCACCTTGATCGAAATACTGTCTGATCCATGGAACCGGACCGATACCAAAGCGTCGCTTTGAGCCCCAGCGCTCACCCTCTCTCACCATTGTTTCCCACGGCCGAGGTCTGCCATGAAAGACGATAATCCTGGCCTTGCTTGGCTGCCGGACCTTCGGGAAGAGCAAATTGAGCGGGAAATATTTCGTGCAGCTTCTTTTGAAGCTCACGCAGAAGCCGGCTGGCCAGTAGCTTCTCCGTCTCACCGTTTGTGTGAGGTAGGTCTGGTCGTTTTTGAATGACTTGATGCGTTCGGCAGTATGGGCGGCGAAGTCGCTAAATATGGCTTCGGCCGTTGAAGGGCAAAATCCAAAAACCGAAGATTGTGCTCCGCGATCTGGTCTGAGCCACATGGGAAGCAGGTTCCAAAGATCCGGATTCCACTCCCGCTGAATGACGAGGTGCCGGCGTTCTCGGACAATGGCAAGGAAGGGAGCGAGAGAGCGTTGGATGATGACGTCAAGGTCAAGGAACAGCACCGCCTCTGCCGACGGGAAAAGATCTGGCGAAAATACTCCGATTTTTGGCCAACATCCCTTCCTCCAAGCACCCTCTGGAAGAGCAAGTTCAGGTATGGGCCGCACCGCGATGCCCGACGCAAGACCAAACCCGTCGTCGGTCAGGCA
Source organism: Neorhizobium huautlense (assembly GCF_002968575.1). Classification (GTDB taxonomy): domain Bacteria; phylum Pseudomonadota; class Alphaproteobacteria; order Rhizobiales; family Rhizobiaceae; genus Neorhizobium; species Neorhizobium huautlense. The sequence continues at coordinate 41,566 of NZ_PVBM01000009.1, forward strand.
GACAAATTCGAATGGCTCCTCCATGTGCCGTAAGACACCGGCATAGAGTGCATTTACGTGCATGGCCGTGAATCCGGCGCCCCATTTCATGCATACGATCGTGATCAAGGTGTGCGACTCCCGTTAAGTGAGGAGTTCGGCTTAGGCGGGAATTGGCGAGGTTGGTGCTGCTATTTGTTGCGATCGGTTTCGGTAGATTTCCAATAATTTCAAATCGGTTCGACCTGGCGGTCATGAATAGCTGCAGCGCTCTCAGGGCGCTCTACCGGATAGGTCGCCCTTTCCTATTATGAGAGGCACCACTGACGACGGCGTCGACAGATCGCAGGAACGCCCTGGCTTTCCGCACGGAACCGTCTCGTGCGCCTAACCCTGCGATAGCCACCAGGAACTGTCGAACGAGCGTGGGTTGTTGAAGCGCAACAAATCTTAACGCGATAAAACGTTGCGATCCTCCAATGTCACTAGGGTGCGGCCCGAATTGCCGGATGTCTTTTATGGCCAAGGCATCAGAAGAGAGGTCGCTTCATGACTATAAAAGTGTGGTTGAGCAGGTTCTGCTCTCTCTGGCTGCCCGGCAAAGGGGCCATGGTTCTCGCGTTTGGGTTTGCTGTCCTTGGATCAGCTGCATTGGCACGGGACAAAGCGCCTGTCACAGTCGCTTTTGCCAAACAGGGCGATATTGTCGAGCGAATATCGGTCGTGGGGTCCCTCGCGGCTCGCGAGGAGGTTATGGTCCAGCCCCTGGTTGCGGGCCGGGAAATACAGCAGATCCTGGCGGAAGTCGGCCAGACGGTCGAACAGGGTCAACCGCTCGCCGTGTTTGACCAAGCTGATGCAATGCTCGCGCTTGACAAAAATGCGGTAGGGGCCTTGCGCGCCAGAGCCGCCGTGGCTGTCGAGAGCGGCAAGATTGAGGTTGCACTTGTTGCCGAGCGGGAGGCTCGAAAGCAGCTGGACCGGAGCCTGACGCTGCAACCGAAGGGAATTATCGCTGATCAGGTTCTGGATGAACGTCAAAACGCTTACGACCGGGCCCTTGTGGAGACGGCACTTGCGCGACAGTCACTGGCGCTAGCGCGCGCCGAGGAGCAGTTGATCGCGCAGGAACGAAGGGAGATCGAGCTGACGATCAGCAGGAGCACCGTGCGCGCGCCAGAATCGGGTCTCGTTCTGGAGCGGAACGCCCGAGTTGGTATTATGACTTCGGATTCGGGAACCCCGCTGTTTCGCCTTGCCAAGGACGGCAAGATCGAGTTCGTAGCGGAAGTCACGGAAACGAATTTTGTCCGGCTGAGCAAGGGCATGCGCGCGAAAGTAACCGTGCCTGGTCGCGACGAACCGCTTGGTGGCACGCTGCGATTGAATGCGGCTCAAATAGAACCCAAAACGCGAAGCGGCACGGTTCGGATCGAGCTCGATGGAAGCGAAGGCCTTATTCCGGGTGTATTTGCACGCGCTGTCATCGATACTTCGACGAGGACGAATGTTTTCCTGCCGGCGACGGCCGTCAGAAGCACGCGCCGTTCCCACAGTGTCTATGTCGTAAAGGACGATGTCGTTGAAACACGGGCCGTCCAGATTGGCCTGCGGCAGGGCAACTTCGTCGAGATCATCGAGGGTGTCGAGGACGGCGAAATGGTCGTGCTGAAGGCAGGCGGCTTCCTGAGGGATCAGGATCGAGTGACGCCCGTTGTCGTGTCAGAGGAAGACAGCCTGCGGTCGGAGCCTCCCCAGACGGCCGCGTTCGACCGTTCCGAAGGGACGGTGCGCCAATGAACCCGAACGTCTCGGCCTGGGCAATCCGCAATCCGCTGCCATCGGTTCTGCTTTTCGTCATCCTGATGGTGGCGGGACTCTACAGCTTCTCCCGATTGCCGGTTACCTATTTCCCCGCGGTCATAACTCCGCTGGTCAAGGTCACGATCGAGCAATCCGGAGCGAGGCCGAGCGAACTCGAGATTGAAGTGACGCGGCTGGTAGAAAACGCCGTCGCGCCGCTGACCGGTATCAAAAAAATCACCTCGACCATTGGTCAGGGTCGATCGGTGACCAATGTGGAGTTCGAATTGGGCATGGTTTCGCCTGACCGGGCGGTTGTGGACGTACGAGATGCAGTGGCAAAAATTCGTTCCGACTTGCCTGCGGCCATCGATGAGCCTGTTGTCGAGCGGGTTGAGGAAGAAGCGCGATCGGTCGTGACATACGCAGTGTCGAGTGCAAATAGGACGGTCGCCGATCTTTCCTGGTATATAGACGATGTGGTTGCGGGCAACCTGCAGGGCTTGCCAGGTGTCGGACGGATCGAGCGTGTCGGCGGGGCTGATCGGGAAATTCGCGTCGAACTCGATCCCGGCCGGCTGCAGGCGCTTTCCCTCTCTGCAAGCGTCGTCAATGAGAGTCTCTCGCAAGGCCAGATTGAGAACTCCGGCGGGAGGAGCTCTCTCGGCGGTCGCGAGCAGGCCCTGACGACGGTTGCGGCGGCAAACACCGTTACAGAACTTGCCGATCACCGCATTGCGCTTTCTCCCCACGCCTCTGTCCGGCTGGGAGACCTCGCAAGGGTCGAGGACGGTATGGCGGAAGCGCGTACATTCGCCACGCTCGGGGGAGGCGACGTCGTGGGTTTTTCGGTTTATCCGTCGCAAGGCGCAAGCGAAATATCAGTTGCGGACCTGGTCTCGAAAGCGCTGGTGGAGATGGGCGCTCGCGACAGCGACGTGCGCTTCAGCCTCGTCGACGACAACTTCACCTATACGGCAGGCAATTTTACCTCGACCATGAGCACATTGGTGGAGGGTGCCGCGCTTGCTGTTATCGTCGTTTTTCTGTTCCTGCGCGATTGGCGGGCGACGATTGTCGCCGCGGTAGCGCTTCCGCTCTCCATCATTCCCACTTTCTTTGTTATCGATCTTCTCGGCTTTTCCCTCAACATCCTGAGCCTGCTGGCGATCACGCTGGTCACCGGCATACTCGTTGACGACGCGATCGTTGAAATAGAAAATGTCGTGCGCCATCGCGGCATGGGCAAGTCCGCCTATCGTGCGTCCCTCGACGCGTCCGACGAAATCGGGCTTGCCGTCATTGCCATTTCCGCCACCATCATCGCCGTGTTTGCACCGGTGGGTTTCATGAAAGGCGAGGTGGGTCTGTATTTCCGCCAATTCGGCCTGACGGTAGCGATCGCCGTGTTCTTCTCGCTGCTGGTTGCGCGGCTGATTACCCCTGTCCTGGCAGCGTATGTCATGACCGGAACACCTCCGGTGGAGCATAAGAAGAGGACTTTCATTCTGGCATACCAGGACTTGCTGCGGGTGAGCCTGCACTTGCGGTGGGTGACTGTTGGTCTGGCTGTAGGCTCCTTCGCCCTCGCAATGCTCACCTTTTCGTCGCTGCCGACCGGTTTCCTGCCGGAGGAGGATACCGGACGCCTCACCCTCTCGGCCGAACTGCCGCCCGGTTCCACCCTTGATGAGACACGCGCGGTATCGGACGAAATTGCTAACCGCGTCAGTAAGTTTCCCGGAGTAGAAGGAGTCTTTGCCCGTGCCGGTGCAAGCATCACGGGGTTGGAGGATGTTCGCTTTGCGGTCATTCTCATCGATCTTGTCCACAAGACCAAGCGGGATCACTCCTCGTTTGCGCTGGAAGCCGAGATCGAAGAAAGGCTGGCCTCCATCCCCGATGTGAAGCTGAGGTTTCTCAACGAGCGTGGTGGCCGTGATCTGTCCTTTGCGCTGCTGGGAACCGATGCGGCCTTGGCGACCGCCGATGCCATCGTGGCGGAACTGGCAGCCGATCCGGCGTTTGTCGCTCCAGCCATCGATAATGGCGTCATGCGTCCGGAGCTCAGGATCCAGGTCCAAACGGACAAGGCCGCCACGCTCGGCGTTTCGCCGGATGCGATTGCCCAGACCATCCGCTTGTCCACCGTCGGCGATGTCGACAGCCAGTTGCCAAGCTTCACCGATGGCGCGCGGCAAATCCCCATTCGCGTGGTTCTTGACCCTAACGGCCGTGACGATCTCTCGACGCTCGAAATGCTAACCATCGCCGCCGTCGATGGCACTCGTATCCCGCTGTCGTCCGTGGCCGACATCAGCTTCGACGAGACGATCTCAGCCATCGAGCGGCTCGATCGTGAGCGTCGGATCGAGATCGGCGTGGATATGGCGGATGGGCTGACATCCGGACAGGGGATGGAGCGCCTGCTCCAACTCCCAAGTGTGAAAAACCTGCCGGAAGGCGTCCGCCTTCAGGCAACGGGAGACTCCGACACGGAAAGCACTGTTTTCGAGAGCTTTGCGGTGGCGATGGGATCGGGCATCATGCTCGTTCTTGTCGTGCTGATACTTTTGTTCGGCAGCGTTCTGGCGCCATGGACGATCCTGGCGTCTCTTCCTCTGTCGATTGGCGGTGTCGTCGCGGGGCTGTGGTTGAGCGGCAGCGCCATATCGCTGCCGGTTGTCATCGGAATGCTGATGCTGATGGGTATCGTCACGAAGAACGCCATCATGCTCCTCGATTTCGCCATCGAGCGGGAGGCGCACGGCCTTTCGCGGGTCGATGCGATCATCGAGGCCTGTGCCGAGCGCGTTCGCCCCATCGTCATGACGACCCTCGCCATGACCGGCGGCATGATCCCTTCGGCTCTTGGCGTGGGTGATGGAGGCGAATTTCGGGCGCCAATGGCTATTGCAGTTATCGGCGGGCTGTTGGTCTCAACACTCCTCTCGCTGATCGTAATCCCCTCGCTTCATCTCATCGTTTCCGATTTCGGTGATCGGATCGCCAGGATCTTCAAGCCATACCTCCAGTCGGCTGAGACTGAGCGTATCCGATCACCGCTATAGCGCCACTGCTGGCGAAGTGGCGCGGTCGCGGAAGGCCGAGGATCTGCTATTCGGCCTTCCGCTCCTGTAGTCCGGCGAAAAACCTCTGGCCTGAGATCCACAACCACCCATATGCTAAGAGGCATCGCTTCGTCCCGGCTGCAACAAATCTTAACAAGTCAAAATATCTGGTCTTAAAGCGGCATGCAGAATTAGCGGATTGGAGCAAGAGACCATGCAGTCAAATTTGGAAAATGCGCGGATTTTGATTGTGGAGGATGATCGCGAAATCGCGAACCTCCTCGCGCTTACCATGCAGGATAACGGTATGACACCCACCGTTGCCGAAGACGGCGGCGCGATGAAGGCGCTTCTGCGCAACAATCCTTATGATCTCATCATTCTTGACGTCATGCTGCCGGGCGAGGACGGGTTGAGCATTTGCAGGAAGGTTCGCGCCGAAAAGACAATTCCAATCATCTTGTTAACCGCACTCGGCGAGGAGGTTGACAGGATCGTAGGATTGGAGGTCGGAGCTGACGATTACGTTACGAAGCCATTCAGCCCCCGAGAGGTTGTTGCGCGGGTTCGAAGCCTATTGAGGAGAGCTTCGTATGGCTTCATCAAGAACTCTGGCCATCAAAAACTCCGGTTCGATGGTTGGCAGCTGGATCCAATGCGCCGCCAGCTTCATGATCCAAGTCATGCGCGCGTGGCGTTGACCACGACAGAGCTGGATCTTTTGTTGGCGTTTTGCCGAAATCCCGGCCGTGTCATCACCCGCGAGGAGCTTCTGTCACTGACGCATTCCGGTCTGGCGGGTCCAATCGAGCGCAGTATCGATGTCCATATCAGCCGTCTTCGACAGAAAATCGAAGCCAACCCGAGGGAGCCGGCACTGCTTCAGACCGTAAGGCTTGGGGGATATATGTTCACCGCCAAGGTCGAGCACGTCTAACTCGTGCTCATGCTTTGGATTTCCAAGTTCTGATAACGCGACGCTTGTGTGGGTGTGTGTATGTGCACGAGCGAGGTCCTGCCCCCTTCGCCACAAGTCACAGACCATCACTGCGCAGGCAATATGAGTCTGACGACAAAACCGTTTGGCCGGCGGTCGAGGAATTCCAGCGCTCCCCCGTGGGCTTGAACGATTTCCGCGACGATCGACAGCCCTAGCCCAAATCCGGAATTCGCATCGTTCCGTGCGCTATCAATCTTAAAGAAGGGTTCCAGAACGCGCTGCCGTAATGTTTCGGGAATACCCGGGCCATCGTCTATGACGTCAATGGCTATCGTTTCGCTACCGGCATATAGATCGACAACGACCTGGCTCGCGAACTTGGTGGCGTTATCGCAGAGATTGGTGACAGCGCGGGTGATGGCGAGCGGCCTGCAGTTGACTATCAGCCTGTTCGGCCCCCTATAGGAGATGTCGAAGCCTGTATCGGCGAATTCGCTGCAGATTGTCTGCACAGTGCTGGCAATGTCTATCCGCTCGACATGCTCCTTGCGGTAGCTGTCACGCAGATAGTCGAGACTTTCACCCAACAACCGGTCGATATGATTTATATCTGACAATAGGGCCTCCCGGAGCGGATCTGCCGGCAAACGTTCGGCCTTTAGCCGGAGCCTCGTCAGAGGGGTGCGAAGATCGTGACTGATGCCCCGCAACATGCGAGTCCGCGATTCCACCATGATCGCGATCCGTTTTCGCATGCTGTTCAGAGCCTTGGCGAGGGCCACGAGTTCAGCGCTGCCGCGTTCCTCGAACACTTCTCCGTCATCTGAAATGTCCGCATTCATCGCTGCCACGGATATGCGCCGCAACGGCAGCATAATTGCCCAAACGGCAAAAGCAGAGAAAAGAAGAATGAGGGTAATCAGGGCGACCAGGATATAGGAGCCGCGCCCCACGAAGTCACTCGTCAGAAAAGGGTCGGATGAGACAGGTGTGAACAACATCGTTGTATCGTCCACTCGCATTGCAACAATGCGGTCCCCGTTTAGAAAGGTTCTCCATCCGCCTAATGGTGAAATTGCATTGTCGGGAGGGAACAGCCATTCGATGACCGGAGCCCAGAAAGTCCATTCCGGGGACCACGTTGTAAACTTTTCACTCAAGGACAAAGGCTGCAGCGTGAAATCCCAACCCGCGCGCCGGGCCGCGTCGAGGATGACCTGCCTCTCACCTGGCGCGGCTACCGCCAAAAGGCCGCTCACGGCCTGGACGTGTTCGGCTATCTCTTCGATATCCAACATCTTGTAATCGTCCCGGACCCAGCGCTCGAGCAAAGGCCCTGCCAGTACGATGATTATCAACAGGGCGAGTATGGCAAGAGCGGTGATCTGCCCTTGGATAGTCCTCAGGCCCGGTGGGACACGCACTCTCATGATCTTCCGTTCTCAAATCAGGCTGTCTCCATGTAACATGAACCAAGAAATGCCTGGCCATATATGATGTTACATTTTGTTGCGGCCGGATTGCTATCCCATAGCCAAAGCGCCTGCTTGAAAACAAGAAGCACCGACACGTTAAGAGCGTCACAGGCTGGCTATGAGTCCTGCCGCAGGGTGGAAGTCGTTCGCGAGCCTGACCGTAACATACCTTAACACAATGACATGTTCGAAGGGTGCCCGATCTGGAAAGAGGAATCCGCATGTCGTCGCGACAGATCCGGCGGCAAAGTAACTCGTTGGAGCCCTCATGTTTTTCACAAAGCCAGACAGCAGGCGTGTTTCCTTATGGGCTCTTGGGGCCACAATGGGCGTTGTCGGAATTGCGCCGGGCGTGCTTGCCGCCGACGCTGCGGCCGAAGAGCAGATACCTGTCCCCCAGGAGGAATTTGATCAAAGGAGGTTCGATCAGAAGCTTCCTGAGCGGCAGTGGAGCCTGATTGTCGGCGGTGGCGCTCAATACGAGCCGGAATATGAGGGTAGCGGTGACTTGAAGATCAGCCCCATCCCCTTGGTCCTTTTCACGTATGACGACTGGTTGGAGATTGATCCTTCAGGCGCCGCCGTCACGCCCTTTCGCTACGGCGGCTTCTCGCTCTCGGGAAAGATTGGCTATGAATCAGGCAGGGACGACGGTGATGATGATCGGCTTCGAGGCCTGGGCGACATCGATTTCGCGGCAACAGTCGGTGTCAAAGCGGCATATGAACTAGGTCCCGTTGAATTCTACGCCGAGATGGAGCAAACGATCGAGGGCAGCGAGAGCCTTATCGGTACGTTCGGCATCGGCTATTCCCAGCCTGTGACGGAAAAACTCATTCTCGGCGCCAAGGCCGAGGCGATTGTCGCCAACGATAAACACATGGAAGCCTATTTTGGTGTGAATGCCGCCCAGTCGGCAGCCTCCGGCTTGCCCGAATACAAGGCAAAAGCGGGCCTGAAACGCGTCGATGTTTCCGCTTCGGCCACCTATCTTCTCGATGAGCATTGGCTTGTGCGGGGGCAGGCCGAACTCGGGATATTGACCGGAGACGCGGCTGACAGCCCAATCGTGGAGAAGCCATTGCAGCCCTCCGTTTCTCTTTTTGTGGGATACAAATTCTGATGCTTCTTGAGGTCGCGACAAGCTAACGGACCGCATCATCATTTATGAAGATCGGGAACCTTGGGAGGAGAAGCCTGTTTGCTTCGCCACATACGCGTGGGCAGCAAGGACCATCTGGATGATAAATCCACCAGACGAAAACGAGATCGCGATTGATGAGCTGGCTGAGGCGCTCGGAATGCAGGCCAGCTATAAGGATCTTCAGGGTGTCGTGCAGGAGGTTCCGCGCACAACGAGGCTTCGGCTCCTGCAAGCGTTGGGATTTTTAGATCGGAGCTCGCTTGAATCAGTTGGAAAAAGACCACCGCCTCGCCTGGAAGTTCCGGAAGGCGCGAGATGCTATATTCCGAAGCTGCTTCAGGAGAATGGTGTCTGGGGGATTTCTGTCCAGCTTTATGAACTTCGGTCTTCCCGCAATCACGGAATAGGCGACTTTGAGGATCTGAAGAACTTTTGTCAGATCGCTGCAATGTCCGGCGCAGACTTCATAGGGCTCAACCCGCTCCATGCGCTCTTTTTGTCAGATCCAAGTCGCTGCAGCCCTTATTCACCGTCCAACCGCCTGTTTTTTAACCCTCTCTACATAGCCGTCGACCGCGTTCCGGGGTTTTCCGAGGATATGGTCGACCAAAAAATGATTGCAAAACTGAGATATTCTGAAACCGTGGACTATGTGGGGGTGACACATGTCAAGCTCGCGACGCTCAAGATCCTTTGGCAACGCTGGAAATCGGGTGATCGGCAAAGTCCCCGCTTCAGCAGCGCCGCTTTTGAACATTTCAAAGCCACTGGCGGCAGTGACCTTTATGGACATTGCCTGTTCGAAGCCATTTCAGGGCAGATGACGGCGCAAGGTCACGGCAGCGGCTGGTTGAACTGGCCTCCATCGTTCCGTAACCCCCGAAGCTCAGAGGTCCAGGATTTTGCTGCGGCAAACGAGGATCAGGTCGATTTTCACGCATGGCTTCAGTGGCTGACGACCCTGCAGATCGAAGAAGTCGCAGCCGATGCCAGGGCTGCCGGCCTCAGCATCGGTCTCTATTTCGACTTCGCCGTGGGTGAAGTCCCGGACGGATCCTCGACCTGGTCGAGGCCGGACCTGGTTCTTCGAGGAGTGCATATTGGCGCGCCCCCCGATGCTTTTAGCTCCGCTGGGCAAGACTGGGGCCTGGTGCCATTATCGCCTGCGCCGTTGATGGACCGGGCTACATCCCCCTACAAGAAACTGATTGGCGCCTCGATGGCATATGCAGGAGCACTGCGGCTCGACCATGCTATGGGCCTGTGGCAGCTCTTTCTTATCCCCGAGGGAGAAAGGCCAGCTGTCGGAGCCTATTTGCGCTACCCGTTTCCGCAGATGATCCAAAGCCTCGCGGAAATCTCCCAAGCTAAAAAGACGATCATCGTCGGGGAAGATCTCGGAAATGTACCGGAAGGGTTTCGGCCTGCAATCGAGGACGCGGGTGTATTGGGTTACCGGGTTCTCTATTTCGAGGATGCCGATGATGAGGGCTTCGCGCCGAAAACTCTTCCCCGGTATTCGCTTGCTTGTCTCTCGACCCACGATCTTCCACCGCTGGTCGGCTGGTGGCGCTGTGACGATATCTCCTTAGAGCTAAACCTCGGGCGCATCGATCACGAGGCCGCCGCTCACTTGCGTTCCGAGCGGCAGAAGCGGAAACGGGCGCTGCTTCAGGGATTGGTGCAGACCGGTCTTCTACCGCCCGACATGGCTATCACCGCTGAAGGTGGCGCGATCGTCCCAGACGTCGCGATCGGTCTACACCGCTTACTGGCGAGGGCATCAAGCATGTTGGTGACGGTGCGCCTATCCGACTTGCTGGGAGAAAGTCTTGCCACAAATATCCCCGGTACTTCGAGTGAGTATCCCAATTGGCAGCTGAAGCTGAAGATCTTGATAGAGGACCTGCCGACCAATCCGCTTTACAAATCAATTACGGCGGCGCTGTCTGAAGAGCGACCCAAAAGAGACGGTCATACAACCGGTGTCTCCGGTAGAAGCGCGTTCCTGTAGCTTATGAATGCCGCTTTCTAAAATGAGCCGATGGCCGGCAAGACGGCAGTATCAGGTTTTGTAAGCAGTCGGGGAATCCGGCGCGCCCTGATGACCGCATTGCTCATCGGCCATGTCCAGGGCCTTCAGCGCTTCAATGATCTCGTAATAGGAGACCGCTTTGTCCGTGCCGGGATAAAGGCGAAGAGCGGGGATCGACTCGATTGCATAGATATCGGATGCCCAAGAAGCGAGAATGGCCCGCTTTTCTTCCTTGCCGATGTCCTTGGCGGCAAGCACCTCACGCGGGTGATTGAAGTGCCTTGACGGGTGAAGCAGATGCCCGGCGCTGATCGCTGCGGTGGCTGTGTTTTCGATCGGATATCTGACGCTTTCCTCTCTCATAAACTGCTCCATTGACTGACCTATGGAACTTGTTGGATGTTGCGGCGCCGGCCCGAGAACGACATCATCACAAATGTCGTCGAGCCAATCGTACATCACCATCCAGTGGCGGGTCGCCTCGACAACAGCGTGGCTGTTCTCGCGGTAGTGCTGGAGAAATCCATCCAGCGACTGGCGGTCGTTCTTAACCCGACCGGAGCGCAGCATCTTACCAGCACAATCCTGCACCACCAAAATGGCTGTAAGATTTGTGGTAGTCGACCCCGATATGGTATTCATAAGAGGCGGTCGTGCTTCCAATTCCCTTATTGAGATCTGCAAAACCCCAATAGGATAAGCCGAAAGGCTGGAAGTGTGACTGTCCCTCCATCATCACCTGCATCTCAGTGATCCGGTCTTTCAGTGGGTGCGGCCTCTTTCATGCCATCTCCTTTCTCTGTTTGCAGGCAGAGCTTCGCCGCAGCTGCCGAGCCACGCTCGGCAGCTGGACCATGTTCCGCTGTCGCAGGTTTAGGCTGCCGCTTTTTTGTCAGACTCGATCTGCTTGGTTTCGGCCTTCGGCAAAGCCCGATCGCTGGAAATCTCGATCCGGCGCGGCTTCATCGCTTCGGGAATCTCCCGCTTCAGATCGATGGTCAAAAGGCCATTGGCGAGACTTGCTCCGGTGACCCTGACATGGTCGGCAAGCTCGAACCGCCGCTGGAACGCGCGGCCGGTGATACCACGGTGCAGATACTGGCCCTCTTCGCTGTCCTCCTTCTGACCCGCCACGACGAGCATATTCTGCTCCTGCGTGACTGTTATCTCGTCCGGTGAGAAGCCTGCGACCGCCATGGCGATGCGATAGTCGCTTTCTCCGGTTTTGACGATGTCATAGGGCGGCCAGCTGTCGATCGACTCGACGCGGTTTGCGGCCTCGAGCGCATTGAGCATGCGATCGAAGCCAATGCTCGACCGGAACAGGGGAGAGAAATCAAAAGTGGTGGTTCTCATAGCCACATCCTCCTTTGAAGCAACATGGGTACAAGACAGCGTCTGATTCAGACGCCCTCGACGCCTGATTAACGAAGCGGCCCCGCTTTGGCAGCCGGCAGTAAATGATCTAGTAAAACAGGATCACGGTTCAAGAGGTGGCGCGTAGGGTCCGCGTCCCTGAGTGACGACTAGAGTTACCGATCCCTCGTACCATTTTAGCAGATGGAGGACGCAATGACGGGCAGTCTGTCAAGACGACCTCTTTTTTGTACACGAGAAGCACTTCGTTCAGGAACTTGGGTGTCTCGAAAATTCAATCTGCAGCGCGAGATTGTTCCTTTCGGCCTCGGGATGGGGTCGTAGGTGTTGAAGCTGATACCGGCGCCGGGCCGGTAGGAACATGTTGGGGATCCAACGAGTTTTTCGTCTGAGCAAACGAGATCGGTACAATTCATGCCGCAGACAAGCATTCTGGTCATCGAGGATGAGCCGTTGATCCGCATGGCTGTGGCAGACGACTTGCGCGATGCAGGCTTCCACACCTTGGAAGCAGCCAACGCCGAAGATGCTCTCGAAATTCTTGCTGCTGAGGCCTCGATAGCTGCGATCTTTACCGATATTGATCTGCATGGGAAGGTTGACGGTTTGAAGCTCGCTTGGACGGTCCAAGATCGATGGCCGGCTGTCAAAATCATCATCACCTCCGGCAAGCGAAGAATAGAGCGGACCGAGGCGCCGGACAGTTCGCTGTTTTTCCCGAAACCCTACACTCATCAAGCTGTCATTGAAGCGATAAGGCGCGTGATTTCGTGAAGGGCTGCATCGACCATCGACAAAATAGCTAGCCGTCCCTTTCAATGCCATGATATGGACTCTCGCGTGCTGTCAGCGCGGATGTCCAATGACAAATCCTGAAGAACCAAACCCGCCGCCACCTCCAACCGTTTCCGATCTTCCGCATCTGGCCGAAGCGCTCGATGACAATTGCTTCCGGCAATTTCTCGACCATGTCCCCTTCGCAGTCGCGGTCTCCGAACTGGGGGAGGACGAAACCCTTGTCTACGGCAATATCGAATTCGAACGTCTGACTGGCGTTTCGGCAGAACAACTGCAAGAGAAATCCTGGTCTATCCTCCCTCCGGCCCCTGCTTTGGCGGGTGGACCTGAACTCGCTGCGGCATTGCTCGAAAACGAAGAATATCTCGGGGCTTTCAGTCTGCCGGCGGGCGCGGAGAAGCGGGTCGTTGATGCCTGGTCAAATACCATTGTTGGAGACGCCGGGCAGCCTCTCTTTCGATTGCTGGCGATGTCAGAGCGCGAACGTCCGGACGAGGCGTCAGTTTTGACGGAAGCGCTTGCTGAAAAGGACGTTCTGCTGAAAGAGCTTCAGCATCGGGTCAAAAACAACCTGCAGATGATCACCGCGTTGATCCGGATGGAGGCACGTAACGCGCAACGCCTCGAGGAGACAGATCGCTTCAACAAACTGGCGGGCAGGATCGAAGCCCTGTCTATCCTCTATCGCTCGCTTTATGCCGGCAGCGAAACCGAAACTGTCGATCTCGGGACTTATGTCAGCCAGATCGCTTCATCCGTGATGGCGGCACATGCGATCGAAGGCATCCGCCTGGATATGAAAGTCGACGCTTGGCCGGTTTCGGTCAATGTCGCCATGCCCGTGGGTCTTGTGGTCAATGAGCTTATGACCAATGCCCTGAAATATGCCTTCGCCGGTCGCGACGGTGGTGAGGTCAAGGTCCGTTGCACTGTTGACGACGAAGGATGCAAGGTCATCGTGGCTGACGACGGGGTCGGGCTTTCCAACAAGGCCGATTGGCCTCGACGAGGCAAGCTCAGCGCCATGATCGTCCAGTCGGTCAAACATAACGCCAACGCCGAGATCGATGTGGAGTCCGAGCTGGGTAAGGGCATGGCGGTAACCATCGCTTTCAGGCGGCGGGACGCAGCCCAAGCCTGATTGATCCGCGTGCCATAACGGCCGGCTGAGATCAGTTCTAGGCGGCGCGGGCGCCTCTATGCGACCATTCTCGATGCAAGCCGGAGTTAGCGCTTACGCCAATGGCTCGAGCATTGCTTTCAACTGATCAGAATGCGTTATCCCAAAAAGAACCCATTGACCAAGTCTCCGGCCGCTGCTGCCGCAACACACGGAAGCGATCTAGCGATTCCAGCATTCTGCACATCGCCTATCAATTTCCTTCAATTTCTTGGCATCTGTTCTGGGGACGGGCCAGTACCGTAAACGACTGAGATCAGCTGGTCACAAGGTGCCCAGGAATGATCCCACGTCCTTCGCTATTTAGCGCGCGTGAGTTTTTCGCGAGTGAGAACGATTTCGAAGTTTCCGTCGGGCAGAAGCTCTACGAGGTATCCGTCCACCGTATAATAAATCACCGTTAAAGGCGCCTCATCGACAGCATCTGGATCGGGCTTACGCATGGCTTTGATAATTGTCACCACGGAACCCCTCTCGTTAAAGCAGCTAATAACTTGCTCTCGGGGGTTGATCATAGCGCCCGTCCCCTTGTCCACCGGTAACAAGCTTAGAGGGTAGCAGAACTGGGGGCAAGGGCAGCGTTGAGAAACGGACCTGAGTCCGTCCCGGGCATCTCACAGGCTTACTATGATCCTCTTTATCTTGAGGGAGGACGGCTTCTTTTTCACAGATCGGGCCTTGAGCCGCGCGAACAACATTATGGTTAACGACATATATAAGGCCGCACCTACAGGTTGGATATACGGTCGGACCCAACCAGCACCCGCAAAAGCCGAACCAACCCCGCGCCGATGGATAGCCGTCCCATACTCGGCTCCAAATCAGTCAGTCCCTCCCAAGGCAAGTTCTTGGTTTGCCTGCACACCGAAGATCGGTTGCTTCGGCCCAGTCTCGTTGAACTTATCGAGATACATGACCATCCCACGATCTAAGACGTGCCGCACTATGGCAAGGTCGTGCGCGACGACAAGCATCGCTGGATCACGCTCGCACCTCAGCTCACGAGCAGATTGACGACCTGTGCCTGAACCAAGAGGTCGAGCGCTGAGACTGGCTCGTCGCCGACGAAGAGCGTCGGGTTGTGTTAAGGCACCATCGCCGAGGCCGGACGGCCCTGCGCGAGACCTGCGTACACAACCGGCAGCCCTCGGCCGCACCGGACAGGTCAGCATGCCGGATAGCAGGCGCGACCTCCGCGGCCAGGCTTCTGGCCACCGCTACGAGGTCCTTACTGCGAGGCTTGGTGGTCATGACCGACATTTCCGTGTGAGTGAGTCGTTTTCCAGAGGCTTAGCGAATCCACGGCACGGGTCGATGGCTCGAATTGGTTCAGGACCCTGGAGTGCCATGTTCGGCTAGCTGAACCGTTGAATACGGAACTCATACAGGGGCGTTTCCGTCTCACCTGTCGCGATTAGTTCCGCCATGACGTCACCGACGCCTGGCCCCAGCTGAAACCCGTGACCGCAAAAGCCAAAGGCATGGAAGAGCCCGGGTGTCGTGGCCGACGGTCCCATGACAGGAAGACCGTCGGCGACATATCCTTCGCAGCCGGACCATGTGCGGATGACGGAGACATTAGCCAGCGCCGGCAAGATCGGCAGGAGCGCGCGCAATTGCGGCGGCAGGCGAGCTGGATCCGCCTTGGCGTGGCCGCTGTCGAGCGAAACATCTGTCCTTTCCGCGCCACCGCCAAATATAATGTTTCCCCGCTCGACCTGCCGCAGATAGCCCCCGCCATGGTCATGCGCCCAGACACCGACGACCGGCAGAACGCGGTGCGGCAAGGGTTCGGTCACGCCCATTTGCGGGCCTTTTGCGACGATCGGGACGGGTTCGCGGAATTGGGCGGAGATGCTGGCTCCCCAAGCGCCGGCCGTATTGAGTAGGGCTTCGGCCGAATAGGTGCCAGCCGATGTCTCGACCTCGAAACCGAAGGCTGTCCTGCGAATGGCCCGCACATCGACATTTTCGACGATATTGGCGCCGATCCGGCTTGCGGCATCCGCGAATGCAGGTGCAATCAACCGCGGATTGCCGCTACCGTCTTCCGGCGAAAATGATGCGGCGATCGCTTCCGGACCAAGGCCGGGGAACCTTGAATGGAGTTCTGTTGGTGCAAGCTCCTCAAGATCAAGGCCCCAGGGCCTCGCAGCCTCGGTGAAGTTGCGCATTTCCTTCAGCCCGTTTTCGCTGAAAACGAGCCGGACATGCCCAGTCGCGCGAAACTCGACGTCCCGCCCCAGCATTTCAGCTGCCTTTCCCCAAAGTGTCAGCGAACGCCGGGCGAGGGGAAGCTGGGGCAGGTAACGGCCGCTGCGGCGAATATTGCCGAAGGAGGCGACGGTCGCGCCGCTGCCGACCCGGTTTCTCTCGATCACCGTTACCCGCAGGCCGCGCCGGGCGAGAAAATAGGTTGATGCGGCCCCCATCAAGCCGCCTCCCAGAACGATCACATCCATGAAGCCGTTTCCATTGTCTCTTCCATGCCCTTCACCATTTCGGGAGCAGCCAACGGTGTCAAAGTCGAGCTTCTCGGCCTCCCATAAGTCGGGCCTATGGGCAGCGGAAACCAAAACATAAGCTCGACTTATGGGACGTGGCTTTTTCGCTCTTGGACCAGCTTCGCCAATCCGTGTCAGCTTCATGACAAGCAGCAGGAAAGGACCCTGGAAATGGACAATTCGGCCACGCCCGGCAAAGGCGCCTTCGACCAGCAGGACTGGAAAATCGGCGTTGATATCGGCGGCACCTTCATCGATTTCTGTGCTCTTGAAACACGCTCTGGCCGCGTTGCCTCCCTCAAAGTCCTGACGACGCCCGATGATCCGGGTGCTGAACTGATGACGGGACTGTCGCTTCTTGCTGAACGGGAAGGACTTGAGCCTTCTTCCGTCAGCCGTTTCGTTCATGGGACGACGGTCGGCATCAATACGGTGATCCAGCGTCGTGGCGTATCGCTGGCGCTGATGACCAATGCAGGCTTCGAAGATGTGATCGAGCTGGCGCGACTCAGGATGCCCGACGTCTATTCGCTCTTTTGTGCCCGCCCGGACCAGCTGATTGCCCGCGACATGATCTTTGGCATTCCGGCCCGCCTGCGGGCAGATGGCAGCGAAGCGCAGGCGCCGGATCTTTCGGTCGTCGCGACAGCGGTCGCCAGGGCAAAGGCGAATGGTGCGGCTGGCATCATCATTTCCTTCCTGCATTCCTGGCGTAACGATGCGCATGAGGCGGCCGTAAAGCAGGAGATCGCCCGTATCGCGCCTGAGCTCTTCGTATTCACGTCCTGCGAGGTCTGGCCGGTGATCCGTGAATACGAGCGGACGACGACCGCCATCCTAAATGGTTACGTCCATCCGCGTGTTTCCGGTTATCTGACAGCGCTCGAAGAAAAGCTGCTGTCGCGTGGCGTGACGGCGCCGGCACTTCTGACCAAGTCGAACGGCGGCGTCATGAATGCCGACGAAGGCAAGCGTTCCTGCGTTCAGATGCTGCTGTCAGGCACCGCGTCCGGCGTCATCGGTGCCGCCTGGCTTGCCCGGCGCGCCGGTGAAAAGCATATTCTTACCCTCGACATCGGCGGCACTTCGGCGGATTTCGCGCTGATCATCGATGGCGAGCCGCAATTCGGAACCGGTGAGCTGATCGGCGAATTCCCGCTACATATTCCCTCCGTCTCCGTCAGCTCGATTGGCATCGGGGGTGGTTCGATCGCAAGTGTCGATGCGCAGGGCGTTCTGCGTGTCGGCCCGGAATCGGCGGGTTCGACACCCGGCCCAGCCTGTTACGGTCGCGGCGGAGCACAGGCGACCGTCACCGACGCCATGGCCGTTTGCGGCTGGCTCGGCCATAGCCAGATGGCGTACGGGCAACTGCAGATCGATGTTGGCCTTGCTCGCGCGGCCCTAACCCGGCTGGCAGAGAAGATCGGCCGAACGGCAGAAGAGGCAGCCCAGGCCATTCTCGACATCGCCATTTCGGAAATGTTCGTCGAAGTCGAAAAGCTGGCATCGCGTGCCGGCGTCGATCTGCGCGAGTTCACGCTGATGCCGTTTGGCGGCGGTGGTCCTATGCTCGGCGCCTTTCTGGCTCGCGAATTCAAGATGGCCAAGGTCATCGGCCCGCCGCGGCCCGGCGTCGTCTCCGCGCTTGGTGGTCTGGTCGCCGACTTGCGTGGCGATTTCATCCGCACCGTCTTTACCCATCTTTCCGAAGAGGCCGCGCCGCAGCTGCGCGGCGCTCTTGAAGAGCTTGCCCTTGAAGGGCGTAACTGGCTGGCGAAGCAGGGCCATGCCGGGGCCGCGACGCTGAATATCTCCGCCGACATGCGTTATCTCGGCCAGAGCTTCGAGATCGAAGTGCCGATCCAGGCAGCCTGGATTGCCGAAGGCAGATTGGCTTCGATTAAGGAAGCATTTCACGCCATGCATGCACGGCTCTACGATTTCGATGATCCTGATGGTGCGATCGAGATCGTCAACTTGCGTCTTTCGGCAATCGGCGCGGGCCCAGTTCTGGAATTCCCGGTCGACACTCGTGAAGGCGGCGAAGCGGCCAATGCCGAGCGTGAGATCCCGGTCTTTACCGGCAAGACCATCGAGTGGATAGGCCTCCACCGGCGAGACCGCCTGCGCCCCGGCAGCCATTTTTCCGGGCCGGCCGTCGTTGCCCAGGAGGACACGACTTTCGCCATTCCGGGTGGGACGCATGTCGAAGTCGACAGCCACCTGAATCTGCACCTCACCTTTTCGGAGTAACAGCTCATGTTCGATCCCTTGAACCTTCAGGTGTTCGCCAACCACACCCGTGCTGCTGCCGAAAACATGGCCTATACGCTGCAGCGTACGGCCCATTCAGCCTTCGTCAAGGAGACGGAGGATTTCACTGTCATGCTCGTCAACCGCAAGGGCGAGACTTTTGGCGTACCGATGGGGCTTGGCGCCACATGGTATCCTGGCCTCACCTATACCCGTGCGATCGACATGATCGCCGATTACAAGCCCGGCGACGTCGCCTTCACCAACGATCCCTATTCCTGCTTCGTCGCCACCCATGCGCCGGACACGCATCTCTGGAAGCCGGTCTTCTACGAGGGCGAGATCATCGCCTGGACGGGCGGCCATATCCACAATACCGACATGGGCGGCGCCGTGCCCGCCTCGCTATCGCGGGCACTGACGGAAGTTCATCAGGAAGGTATCCGATTTCCGCCGATGAAACTGGTCAACGAAGGCGTCTTCGACGAGCAGATCCTGAGGATCATGACGACCAATGTCCGCAAGCCCGACCTCAATATCGGCGACATGAAGGCTCTCGTCGGGGCGCTCAACACGGGCGAACGCAAGATCCTCGCTATGGTCGAGAAATTTGGCAAGCAAGTCTTTCTCGAAGGCACCGAGGTCTTGCTAGACCATGCCGAGGCGCAAGCGCGCAATATTCTGCGCTCGATGCCGGACGGTACCTGGGAATTCGTCGATTATGCCGACGAGGATTCCGTCGAGGCCAATCCTTGCCGGCTGAAGTTGACGCTGACGATCCGCGGTGACGAGGCAATCCTCGATTTCACGGGCTCGGATCCGCAGCTCGGCTCCTCTCTCAACGTTCCCTCCGGTGGCGACCCGCGCCATACCATGCTTCTGGTCGGTGTCTATTACATTCTCTACACGCTCAATCCGAAGATCCTGCTCAATACCGGCCTGACGCGGCCATTCACCTGCATCACACCGAAGGGCAGCGTGCTGAACCCAATTGCGCCGGCAGCCGTTGGTATGCGCTCGCTCACCTGCGCGCGTCTTCGCTCCGTCGTCTTCGGCGCCTTCAATCAGGCGGTGCCCGATAGGTTGCCGGCAGCGCCGGCCGGCAACAATTGCATCGTCAACGTGATGACAACGGATGAACGCAATGGCCGAACGGTTATCGCCGCAGTCAATCCCGTGGTCGGCGGCGGTGGAGGCATGCCCTATCGGGACGGCACCAATGGTTCCGGCGCCGATGCGGCTTATCTCAAAAACACGCCGATAGAGATCACTGAAACGGAAGTGCCGATCGAGTTCGTCAAATATGGGCTCGCCAGGGATAGCGGCGGTGCGGGGCGCTGGCGCGGTGGTCTCGCAACCGAAATGGCCTTCCGGGTCTTTTCACCGGATAGCCGCATCACCGCCCGCAACCGCGATCGCAGCTTCTTCCGCCCCTGGGGCACACTGGGTGGCAAAGCGGCGGGCCTTTCCGACATGGTGCTGAACCCCGGCAGCGACGAATTCAAGCGGCTTGGCAATATCGACACCGCCATCCTGCAGCCCGGCGATGTGCTGGAAATCCGGTCTGCCGGTGGCGGTGGACGCGGCAATCCGATCGAACGCGAAGTCTGGCGCGTGGCACAAGATGTCGCTCGCGGTTACGTCTCGGCCGAGGCTGCCGAACGTGACTATGGCGTTGTCATCAAGGATGGCGTGGTGGACGAGGCGGGAACGGAAAAGCTGAGGGCCGCCCGCGCGGTGCCGGATGAGCATTTCCACTATGGCCCCGAGCGCGATGGATATGAGGCACAATGGACTCGAGAAGCCTATGATCTGCTGACCGAAATCCTGCAGGGCCTTCCGATTCACTGGCGCTTCTTCACCAAGACGGAGATCTTTCGCCGGATGACGGGTCGTGTCGGAGCAGACGGCGTGGCGGCGGCGTTTGCGGATGTCCAGGCACGCTTCAAGGATATGCCGGAACCCGTCGTCGAGCGGAAAGAGGCTGCGGAATGACATCCGGATTGCAATCTGCCCGGCCTGCAGGGCGAATAAGGCGCCTTGCCGAAAAGGGCAGGCCGCAGGTCCGGTTCAGACTGGACGGTGTCGATTGTAAGGCGCTTTCCGGGGACACGGTGCTGACCGCGGTGCTCGTCTCCGCACCTGCCGTGCGGCAATCGGAGTTCGGGCCGGAAAAACGGGCCGGCTTCTGTCTGATGGGAGCCTGCCAGGACTGCTGGCTCTGGCAGGAGGATGGTCGGCGGCTTCGGGCCTGTTCGACCCTGATTGCCGAAGGCATGCAATTGCGAACCGCGCCTCCGGAGATCTGGCCATGACCGACGAGAGCGGAGAAAAGGTGGTTATCGTCGGCGCCGGTCCCGCGGGTATCCGCGCCGCCGAGGTTCTGGTTCAGGCGGGGATAAGACCCGTCGTCATCGATGAGGGGCTCAAGGGCGGCGGCCAGATCTATCGTCGGTCGCCAGAGGGTTTTACGAGATCGCCGAAGCAGCTTTACGGATCGGAAGCCCACAAGGCCGTCGCACTCCACTCCCTGTTCGACCGCATGGTCGCGGTCGGAGCGATCGACTATCACCCCCAAAGCTCCGTGCTTTCGACGGCAGGCAATCTTCTGCAGGCACTGACACCTGCCGGACGCCAGGACTTCACGTATTCCCGCCTGATCCTTGCAACCGGCGCCATGGACCGCCTAGCGCCCGTTCCTGGCTGGCAGTCGCCAGGCGTTTATAGCCTCGGTGCAACGCAGATCGCGCTGAAGGCACAGGGGATCGCGCTTGGTGGCCAGACCGTCCTTGCCGGTTCGGGGCCATTGCTCACGCTGATCGCCACCCAGCTGCTGAAGGCTGGCGCGAATATCGCGGCAGTCCTCGACACATCCTCGTCTCGGAACCAAGTGTCGGGATTGCCTGGCATGCTGGCGAGGCCCACCCTGGTTTTGAGGGGCATCTTGATGCGGTCGAAGCTCGGCCGGCTTTACCATGCCGGTGTGACGCTGGAGCGGATCGAGACCGATGAGCGGGGCCCTGTCGCCATGCACTGGCGCGATGCCCGCGGCAAAAGCCGTGTCGCGTCCTGCGACGTGGTGGGTCTTGGCTGGCATCTGCGTGCCGAAACCCAGCTGGCGGGTCTGGCCGGCTGCTCGTTCGACTATGACGAAAGCTGGTTGCAATGGCTGCCCCGCACCGATCGCATGGGGCGGGCGGGCGAAAGGCTCTATCTTGCTGGCGATGGGCTGAGAATCCTCGGCGCCGATGGTGCGGAGGTCACCGGCCGTCTCGCCGCGATCGCCTGCCTTGCGGATATGGGTTGGCCCTTCCCGGATGCGCGACCGGACTTGCGCCGGCTGGAGCGGCTCGAGCGTTTCGCCCGCGCCATGGCCCGCGCCTTTCCCTGGCCGCGTGATATCGTCCGCGCCGTTCCCGACGAGACCGTTGTCTGTCGCTGTGAAGGTGTGACCGCCGGTCAGTTGCGTGAAAGCGTCGTCTATGGCGGTGCCGAAGCCAATCGGGTCAAATCACTTGCGCGTGTCGGTATGGGGCGCTGTCAGGGGCGTTTCTGCCAGCTTGCCAGCGTCGAGCTGATTGCCGAAAAGGCCGGTTTAAAGGTCTGCGATGCGGGTCGGTTGCGCGAACAGGCGCCTGTCAGGCCGCTGCCT
Source organism: Neorhizobium huautlense (assembly GCF_002968575.1). Taxonomy (GTDB): domain Bacteria; phylum Pseudomonadota; class Alphaproteobacteria; order Rhizobiales; family Rhizobiaceae; genus Neorhizobium; species Neorhizobium huautlense. The sequence goes on from NZ_PVBM01000009.1 coordinate 63,780, forward strand.
ATCGGTGACTGGGTTCGCGAGGCCTGACCAGCCGGCTCAGGTGGTGGTATTGCCAGCATTCAAAACCGCGGCACAGGCCTCTCGCAGATTGTCACGCATGGCAATATGACTTCCCGTGAGCGGTCGGTCTCGGCTAGTCAGCAACGCGATCGGCACGGAAATCTTCTGCTGAAGCGGGCGCCGGACGAGGCCCGCGAATTGTTCCCAGGGCAGAAGTCCATCGACAATGGCGACACCGAAACCGTCGCGGACGAAGGGCAGGGCGGTGATGGAAATATCGATCTCGATCGCCGGATTGAAGATCTGTTTTTCGGCAGCCGCGGCGCTCACCAGCAATCGGCCGGGAAGCGTGCCGGCGCGGTAGGAGATCAACATCTCGTTCTGAAGATCGGCAAAACCGATTTGTTCCAGTTCGGCAAGCCGGTGATGTTCGGGAATGATGCAGATCAGTTCCGCGTGCCCGAGCGTCTCAACGTCGATGCCGGGCCGGGCGAAATTGTTCATGACAATGCCGAGCGGCGCATCGCCGTCGCGGATCATGTCGACGACATTGACGAGCGGTGCGATCAGCGATCGGACGACGATGTCCGGATGGGAGGCGCGAAACGCGACCAGCGCCTTCGGCACGATCGACATGGCTGGCGGCGCGGAAGCCGCGACCCGGATCAGCCCGGTACGGCCGAAGCGCATGTCCGTCGTGCGGCGGCGAAGGGCGCTGAGCTCGGAAAAGATGCGTTCGCATTCCGGATAAAGCTCCTCGGCTTCCCGCGTCGGAACCAGCTTGCCGCGCACGCGGTTGAAAAGCTTGAAACCCAGTTGATCCTCGGCATGCAGAAGGATCTGGCTGAGCGCCGGCTGCGATATGTTCAGCATCGCGGCGGCGCCGGTCACCGTTCCGGTTCGCATCAGCATGCAAAAGACTTCGAGCTGGCGTGCCTGCATTGAAAATCCTTTGAATGCGTGACTGGGGTTTTAGACACCTTATCGCGCGACGGGACGATTCAGAAGTCGGCGACCTTTCCCCATGACGAGGTTTCAAACCGCTTCGGGTGATAGGGGATCGGATCGACGATCGGGGTGCTGGCGGTAACGATGTCGGCGATGAGGTGACCGGCGCCCGGGCCAATGCCAAAGCCGTGGCCACTGAAACCGGCAGCAAGGATGAAGCCGGGAACGCTTGCCACTTCGCCGATGGCCGGAACGCCGTCTGGTGTGGAATCGATATACCCGGCCCAACTTGCTGTGATGCGCCGCTTGCCGATTGCCGGCAGAAGTTCAACGGCACGGTCATAGGTCAGCTTGATCGTGCCAGCATCAACGGCGGGGTCGAGGATGCGCATATGTTCCATTGGCGTCGGGCGATCGAGCCGCCACCGGGCAAGGCTTTCATGGCCGCTGCGTATGCCTTCGAGCCCGCCTGGAGAAAGGCTGCGCCAACGGCGCATGAACATCGGCAGAAACTGCGTTGCAAAACGCATGTTCTGGGCGGTCACATCGACCCGGCCACGGCCGCTGATGGCAAGCGTATGGCCGCCGTCGCCGCGCCGCGTCACCGAAACACGTGCTGTATGCAGGGCATCCGGCAAATCGCCTTCACCGGGACCGATAGAGAGAATGGAGGAGCGGGTGGACGCCTGGGGAAAACGGATGCCGAGTTGGCGGCAGAAAGAGGACGCCCAAGCGCCGCCCGAAAGGATCCCGATCTTGGTCCTGATCGTACCATGTTCGGTAACGATCGCCGACAGCCTGCCGCTTTCCATTTCGATGCCGCGCGCGGCGCAGTTCTGCAACACGGTTCCGCCAAGCTTCACGACCGCACGGGCGACGGCGGGAGCGGCACTGGTGGGGTCCGCCGTTCCGTCGGTCGGCGAGAAGACGCCACCCTTCCAGATTCGGCGGGTCGCCTTGCCGCGTTCGCTTGCCTCGGCGCTGTCGAGCATATGGGTGGTGACGCCAACCGTTCGGGCAAAATCACGCCAGCGCGCCCAGCCTGCCAGCTCCTCCTCGCTGTCGCTGAGATAAAGCAGGCCGCAACGCCGAAAGCCGGTGTCCTCGCCGCTTTCAGCGGCAAAGCTTTCCCAGAGATCGAGGCTTTTCGTCGCCATTGGGAGTTCGCGCGCGTCGCGGTTCTGCTGACGGCACCAGCCCCAGTTGCGGCTCGATTGCTCGGCGCCGACACGTCCCTTTTCGATCAGCGCGACCTTCAGACCGCGTCTGACGAGATAATAGGCCGTGAAGACGCCGACGATGCCGGCTCCGATGACGACCGCGTCAGCGGAGTGCGGCAATTCGCCATCGGTTTTCATGAACGTGAGCGGTGCTGGCATGACGACCAATCTCCTCGGCGCAACTCGATCGATATCGCAACATAGCGCTGCAGTCTGCGCGGTGGTGACCGCACATTTCAGCCGAACAGCACAAGATTCTGCGCGCCGTTTAGGATGCAGCTTATTGTGCCGATGATCTTTTTGCAGAATGAAATAGACAAGAAAAGCCAAGGTGTTAAAATTGATCCTGGAAATCAGCAGCATAAAATGCTGCGATTGCCGGATAGCGCGAAAGGTGTCCAGACGTGAAGCTCGATCGCATCGACATCAAGATCCTCTACGAATTGCAGAAGAATGGCCGTATCACCAATGTCGAGCTGGCCGAGCTGGTCAACCTGTCGCCGAGCCCCTGCCTGATGCGTGTCAAGAAGCTGCAGCAGGAGGGGTATATCGAGGGGTATTCGGCCCAGATCAACATCGGCAAGCTGGGCCAGACCCTCACCGTTTTTACCGAAGTCACCCTCAAGAACCACCGGCAGATTGATTTTGCGCGCTTTCTTGCGGCGGTGGAACGGGTCGATCAGGTGATCGAATGCCACTTGGTTTCGGGCGGTTACGACTACATGCTCAAATTCGTCACCGCGGGAATTGGCGAATATCAGACGATCATGGAACGCCTGACTGACATGGATATCGGCATCGACAAGTATTTCAGCTTCGTGGTTTTGAAGTCGCCGATCGTCAAGGCGCATATGCCGCTGACCAGCCTGTTCCTGGTCTGACATCTCTTGTCTGGCAGAAACGTGAGGCAGCCCACATTGCCTCAGCCCCGTACGTAGGTCTTGACCAGTTCGGGATCGCGTTCCAGCCGGTCGAGCCAGCCGGAATCGAGTTTCGGAACGGATGAAAACAGCAGTTTCGAATAGGGATGCTGCGGCACTTTCGAAATTGCCGGCGTGATCTCTTCGATCTTGCGGCCGTTATACATCACGACGATCTCGTCGCAGATTGCTTCCACGACCGACAGATCATGGCTGATGAAGATGTAGGACAGCGAAAGCTCCCGCTGCATTTCCTTCAGGAGATCGATCACGGCAGCCGCCACGACCGTATCAAGGGCAGAGGTGATCTCGTCGCAGACGATCAGTTTCGGCTCGGCGGCGAGGGCGCGGGCAAAGTTGACGCGCTGTTTCTGTCCGCCTGAAAGCTCGGCCGGTGTGCGGCTGCGCAGCGCCTTCGGCAGGCGCACCATATCCATGAGCTGGTCGATCCGCGTGTCGCGCGCCTTGCCTTTCATGCCGTGATAAAACTTCAGCGGCCGTCCGAGGATTTCCTCAATCGACTTTGCCGGATTGAGGGATGTATCAGCATGTTGAAAAACGATCTGTAGCTCGCGCAACTGTTCGCGGCTTCTCTGGCGGGCCGAAGGAGCAAGTTTGCGTCCATCGAGCGTCAGCTGACCGGCAGAGGCCGGCAGTATCCCGGCAATCGAGCGGGCAAGTGTAGACTTGCCGCAGCCGGATTCGCCGATGATTCCGAGATTGCGGCCACGCTCGAGCGAAAGGCTTGCTTCCTGCACCGCCTTCACGAGCGGCAGGCCATCGGCCTGAACCGGGCCGTATCCGGCAATCAGGCCATCGACCTGCAGGAGCGGCTTGCGTTCCAGAGCAGCAACAATGCTTTCGGCTCGCGGTTTTGGTTCGAAGGCCGAGAGCAGCTCACGCGTATAGGGGTGCTTGGCATCGGCCAAGATGTCGTTGGTGCCGGCGACTTCCTGAACCTCACCACCGCGCAAGACGACGATACGATCGGCGATCTGGGCAACGACGGCGAGGTCGTGGGATACGTAGACGCCGGCGATGCCGCTCTTCTTCATTACTGCCTTGAAGGCACGTAGCACTTCGATCTGGGTCGTGACGTCAAGCGCCGTGGTCGGCTCGTCGAAAATGACGAGTTTCGGATCCGAGATCAGCGCCATCGCGGCAGCAAGACGTTGTAGCTGGCCACCGGAAACCTGATGCGGGTAGCGGCTGCCGATCTCGTCCGGATCTGGCAGTGACAGCGCCCTGAACAGCGAGACCGCCTTCTCGCGCGCCTCTGCCGGCGGCATCAGCTGGTGAATGCGGGTGACCTCGATCACCTGCTCGATGATGCGCTTGGAAGGATTGAAGGCGGCGGCCGCCGATTGCGGCACATAGGAGACTTCGAGACCACGGACATTGGCGCGCCGGCGTTCGCTGAGCGCCACCATGTCCTTGCCGGCGACCGTGACACTGCCGCCCGTTATCTTGCAGCCGGGGCGAGCGTAGCCCATGATCGTCAAGGCGATCGTCGTCTTGCCCGATCCGCTTTCGCCGATCAGGGCGACGATTTCGCCCGGCGCGATGTCGATATCGACACCCTTGATAATGTCGATGCTGCGGCCTGAATCGGTCGTTGCCTCCACCTTGAGATTTCGGATTTCGACGAGATTTTTCATTCACGCGCTCCGATCTCTGATCTTCTTGGGCAGATTATCGATCAGCAGGTTGACGCTGATGGTGAGGCTCGCAATGGCGAGTGATGGAACGATGACCGCGGGTGCGCCAAAAGGCAGGCCTCCGATATTTTCGTGAACCAGCGCGCCCCAGTCCGCATAGGGTGGCTGCACACCGAGCCCGAGGAAGGAGAGACCGGAAAGAAGCAGGACGATGAAGACGAAACGGATACCGAAATCGGCCAGAAGCGGGCCGATGATATTCGGCAGGATTTCCGAAAAGACGACATAGGGAATGCCCTCACCCCGGGTGCGCGCGACGGTAATATAGTCCATCGTGTTGACGTTGACGGCGAGCGACCGGGCAAAACGATAAGCACCGGGAATATAGATCACGCCCAGCATGATGATCAGCACGGGCAACGACGACCCGACCGCGGCAGCGATCACGAGGCCCGACAGCTTGCTCGGAATAGAATTGAGCGCATCGAGGAAACGGCTCAGTATCGTGTCAAACCAGCCGCCGATCACGGCAGCCGCCATGCCGAATGCCGCACCGGAAAAACAGGCGAGGCAGACGGCGGCAAGCGAGATGCCGACCGTATAGCGGGCGCCCATGATGATGCGGGAAAGCATGTCACGGCCGAGATAGTCGGAGCCGAGCAGGAGCTTGCTGCTCATCGGGCCGAAATAGTCCTCATCGACGATCTCACCCACCGGATAGGGGATGATATGCGGGGCCAGGAAGGCGATGATTGCCCAGAAGAGAATGATGGCAAAACCGATCATTCCGATCCAGCTGAACCGGTATCTGGCACCGCGGGGCATGGTCGTGGATGTGGTCATGATCAGCGCACCCTCGGATTGGCCAGGATTGCGACGACATCGGCAAAGGTGATGAGGGCGAGATAACCGACACAGAAGATGATGGCACACGATTGGATCAGCGGCAGGTCGCGCGTGGAAACACCGTCGACCATCAGCTTGGCAATGCCGGGATAGTTGAAGATCGTCTCAACGATGATGACTCCGCCGACGAGATAGGAGAGTGAGAGCGCGATTGCATTGGCGATCGGGCCGACCGCGTTCGGAAGGGCGTGAATCAGGACAGCGCGCCGGCGCGACGCGCCCTTGAGGATAGCGGCCTCGACATAGGGTGTTTTGATCGTATCGATGACCGCAGCGCGGGTCATGCGGATCATTTGGGCTGAAACGACGAAGGTCAGCGTGATGACCGGCATGGCGTAGATCTTCAACACTTGCCAGAAGGAGTCCACATCGGTTGCGAAGGAGAGGGCCGGCAGCCATTTCAGATAGACGGAAAACAGAAGCACTGCCGAGGTCGCGATCATGAATTCCGGCACCGAGATGACGCCGATCGTCAGAATCGTAACAACGCGGTCGTACACAGAACCGCGGAACATGGCCGCCGTAATGCCGAGCGTCAGGGATAGGGGGACGGCAAACAGCGTGACGATTCCGGCAAGGCGCATCGTGTTGACGAAACGCGCGCCGATCAGCTCCGCCACCGGGACATTGTTGACATAGGAGGTTCCGAAATCGCCCTGCAGCAGGCCAAAGAGCCAGCGCGCGAAACGGAAAAAGGCGGGCTCATCCAGGTGCATGGCGGCTCTGAGACCGGCAACGGCTTCAGGCGTCGCAGCCTGGCCGAGCAGGATCGTTGCAGTATCGCCCGGCAGCATGGCCGTAGCGAAAAAGACCGCGAAGGAGACGATCAGCAGAGTAAGGGCGGCGCTGCCGAGCCTGTTGGTGATGAGTCCGAGGACATAGGTGCTCAATGGAGTTTCCCTGTCTGAAAGTTCAAGAATGCCAGCGCCCTTTCCGCACGAACCGGTATGGCGTCGTCAGGCGCAGTCTTGGCGGCAAGGGAACGTCCCCTGCCGCCAGGCATCAGCCTCAGGCGTCGAGCCAGACGTATTCGGCGAAGGCATAACCCATCATGCCGCCGAGCGGATTGGCCTCAAGACCCTTCAGTTTTGCCGATATCGCATCCACGTTCGAGATATAGACCGGGATGACGGTGCCGGCTTCTTCGGAAATCATCACCTGCATCTGGTTGTAGATCTCCTTGCGCTTGTTCTCGTCGAGAAGGCCGCGTGCCTCGACCAGCATCTTATCGAATTTTTCCGACTTGTACTGGCTTTCGTTCCACGGTGCGTTGGACGCGTAGAGGAGCGAGAAAAGGATGTCCGGCGTCGGACGCGGGTTGATGTTGCCGAAGTGAACCGGCGCCTTCAGCCAGTAGTTCGACCAGTAGCCATCGGACGGTACGCGCTGGACGTCGAACTTCATGCCGATCTCGGAACCGGACTGCTGGACGATGGTCGCCATTTCCACAGCCGAGGTCGGGGCCTCCGAAGTGATCATCGGAATTGATTGGCCGATGAGGCCTGCCTTTTGGAAATGGAACTTTGCCTTGTCCGGATCGTAGCCCTTAGGCTTCAGGTCGGCATTGTGATAGTGGCTGGCCGGAGAAACCGGCTGGTCGTTTGCGATTTCGGCAAGGCCGCGCAAGACCGACTTCTGGATCTGCTGGCGGTTGATCAGGTATTTCATGCCGGTAACGAAGTCGGCCTTGTCGCCCGGCGCAAGGTCGAGACGGATGTTGAGGTCGGTATAGTTGCCCGACGTGGTCTGCGACAGGGCAAAGCCCGGTTGGCTTTCGACGAGCTTCATCGAGCGCGGCTTGATCGATGCAGCAAGATGGATGTCACCGGAGAGCAGTGCGTTGACGCGGGCATTATCGTCGCTGATGGCAAAGAACTCGAACGAGTCCACATGCGCGCCGCCCTTGAAGTAATTCGGGTTCTTGGTGAAGATCGACTTCACGCCCGGCTGGAAGGTTTCCATCTTGAAGGCACCGGTGCCGATACCCCTTGAAAAGTCCGTCGTGCCGTCCTGGACGATCATGAAATGATGCTGCGACAGGATGGTCGGCAGGTCGGCATTCGGGTTGGCGAGCGTGATCTCGACTGTCAGGGAATCGAGATCCTTGACCTCGGTGATCTGCTTGGCAATTGCGTTAACCTTGGAGCCGACGGCCGGATCGAGATGCCGCTTCAGTGAGAAGACGACGTCCTTGGCCGTCAGCTGCTTGCCGTCGTGGAAGGTGACGCCGGAGCGCAGCTTGACGGTCCAGACCTTGGCATCGCCGCTCTTGACACTTTCGGCAAGTTCCATCTGCACTGTGCCGGCCTGATCAAGAAAGGTCAGGCGGTTGTAGAGGGCGCAGCAACGGACATAATCGGTCGATAACGACGCCTTGGCCGGGTCGAGCGTGTCGGCTGTCGAAGACGACCAGCCGGCCGCCTTGAGATTTCCGCCGGATTTCGGGGTTGCAGCCACCGCGTTCGAGGCGCGGCCGAGGACGAGGCTGCCCATGGAAGCCGCGACACCGCCTGCCAACATCATCGTCAACAGTTCACGGCGGCTTGCACCCCGGCGAATGGCATTCTCGATCATAGCGTCGTCCGACGCGGTCCAGTTCGTGATCTTGTTGTTCATGTCATTCCCCTTTTCTGCTGGTTGGCGGGCAACCCATCTTCAGTGGTTTGGCCCGATGGCTTGAAAGTCTTGAATTCGTTCAGTTCCCGCGGGCAGTCCTCACAGCTTCGGCGAGGCCGGCCATGGAGGTGAAGTGATAGTCGGGCTTGGTGAACTTCGCCGGTTCGATCGTGCCGCCATAGCCCTTCTGCGCGTGGCGGCGCTCGATCCAGCAATTGGTCATGCCGAGTTCGCGGGAAACACCGATGTCGTGATACTGGCTCTGGGCGACATGCAGGACATCGGTCTTGTCACCGCCGTCCTTGGCAACGAAGTCAAACACCTGGCGGAAGAAGGCCGGATTGGGCTTTTCTGTGCCGGTATCATCGGCCGTAAAAGCGGCATAAAACGGATTGCCGAGCGCTGCCGAAAAATAGTCGAAAGCCCAGCGGCGCGCATTCGTCATCGCGATCAGGCGGTAGTTTTTTGCAAGTTCGGCCATGGCGGCCGCACTGTCCGGGAACGCCTTCCAGGCCTTGGCCGATTCCTTGAGGCGAATGCCATTGGCTTCTTCCCCCGGCAGGCCGAGCTTCGGCGCAATCGCGAGATAGACACGCACCAGATCGTCGGGGAAAAGGTCGGCCTTTTCGGAATAACGGGCGGCGCGATAGAGGGAAAGCGCCTCTTCGCTGTCGATCGTCACACTCGCTTCAGCGGCGATCGCCTGCAGGCACGTCGTGAGTCCACCTTCGAAATCGATCAGCGTGCCGACCACGTCGAAGCTCATGTACTTGAATTCGGGTAGAGATTTCGTCAATTCCATATCCCCAGTTGATATCGCCATGCGACTCCATGGAGCGCGAGCGAAAGAATATGCTGTTCCGGACCCTGGTTTCTTTTATCAAGAATCCCGTTTTTTCGGGCTTTAAGGTCTTATTAGAGAGAATACTGACAGTTCGACGGAACGGTTTTCGCCGAATCGGGTGGGTGGACCGGCACAAAATTCCGAAATCGGGCAGCCGGCGGTATTTCGGCCAGCAGCACGGGGGAAGGAATTCAGGCCTTCACCGCCTTGCGGACATCTGAATCTTCCAGCGTCTGGTCCAGCGTCTTCCTCGTTCGCTCTATGATTGCGTCGATATCGGCTTCCGTGCAGCAGAGTGGTGGCGCGTAACCGAGGATACCGTTGGCGAAGGCACGGATGATCAGACCATTGTTCCAGGCACGGTCGAAGACCCGGCGGGCTGGTGCGGCTTCGGCCGGAAGCGGCGTCTTGGCGGCCTTGTCGGTCACAAGTTCGACTGCCGCCAACATGCCGCGACCGCGCACCTCGCCGACAAGAGGGTGGTCCTTCAGGCTTTCGAGACCGGCCATCAGCCGCGCTCCGGCCTTGACGCCGTTTTCCAGCAATCCGCCCTCGTAAAGCCTCAAAACTTCCAGACCGACGGCTGCGCTGACCGGATGAGCCGAATAAGTGTAGCCGTGGCCGACCGCCGAAGCGCCGGCGCCATTGGCGATCACCTGGTAGACATGGTCGGCCATGAACACGGCGCCCATCGGCACATAACCCGAGGTCAGGCCCTTGGCCGTCGTCATGAAATCAGGAACAACGTCGTCTTCGGTGCAGGCAAATAGTGGCCCGGTGCGGCCGAAGCCGGTGATCACTTCGTCAGCCACGAACAGGATGCCATATTCCGTGCAGAGATTGCGGATGGCCTTCATCCAGCCCTTGGGCGGGACGATGACGCCGCCGGATCCTTGGATAGGCTCCATGTAGAAGGCGGCGATACGATCTGCGCCGACCTCTTCGATTTTAGCCTTCAGTGCAGCAAGCGAAGCATTGATGATCGTCTGCGGATCCTGGCCGACCGGGTTTCGGTAAGGGTAGGGTGACGGAATCTTGTGCTGCCAGTCGAAGGGAATGCCGAAGCCGGCATGGAAATTTGGCAGGGCGGTCAGGCCTGCACCGACGGTCGACGAACCGTGATACCCCTGTTCGACCGAAATGAACTGATCGCGTTGCGGCTGACCTTTTGCAAACCAATAGTAGCGGATGAAACGGACCGTGCTGTCGACGGCATCCGAGCCGCCGAGCGTGAAGTAGACGTGGTCCAGATCGCCCGGCGCCCGTTCTGCAAGTTCTGCCGCAAGCCGGATGGCTGATTGTGAACCCATACCGAAATAGGCGGTCGCATAGGGAAGCTCGCGCATCTGACGCGCCGCAGCTTCGACAATGGAATCGTGACCGTAACCCGCATTGACGCACCAGAGGCCGGCAAAACCGTCGACCAGCTGGCGCCCCTGCGCGTCGGTGACGGTTGCGCCCTTAGCGGAGGTCAAAACCCGTACGCCTTGCTGTTCATGGCCGCGAAATGACGAGACGGGATGAACCAGATGGGCGCGATCGAGTTCGATAAGCGAATTGCTGAGCATTGATGTTCTCCGGATCAGCCGAAGGCCTGGTTGGCCAGTGCGAAAGTGGTGAAGGTCGAGGTCCTTGGGCGTGCTGCAGCAGGACGCGCCATGGCGACGCCGCCGCCGACATGAGCGAGCGAATGTTCTGAAAGCCAGGAGGCAAGGTCGGCATTGCTGGTGTCGACCCTGAGAAACGCGCCGGTCCTGCTGCTCATGAAATGTGCGACGAGGGCTTTCGCATCCTCGAGAGTGGTGGCAACGATAGGCCCCACGACCTGACCGCGGCCGAAGGTTCGGATGCAGCCAAAGCCCCAGATCCTGCTGTCGCGGCGAATGACGGCAAACTCGCCGATCTCGGCAAGCTTCGTCATCAGTGAGGAACGGTCTGCTCCGAAGGCATCCCGATCCATGGTCCTTATCGCAAGCAGGTCGGCTGCTGTTGCCGCCTCAGTCTCAGCCGGTGCCGAAACTTGGCCCACGGCCCCCTGATGCTGGAATACCTGCCCGGTCTCGCGAAATCCGATTTTCTCGTAGAGCGGCAGGCCGTCCGCCGTGGCGATAAGTCGAAGAGCTCGCTCACCTCCGAGGATCACCGCCTCGTCCATCAGCCGCCGCCCAAGACCGTGGCCGCGCAGGCTGGCGTCGACGATGACCATATTGATCGTAGCGTAGTCTTTCCCATAGGGGGTCATCAAGGCGGTGCCAACGACCTTGCCGGTATCGTCAACAGCCACGACACCCTGGCTCAGATGCTGCGCAACCTGCCAATCCTCGATCCGATGCGGCCAACCCGCTTGCTGCGACAACTGCACCGCGCCATCCACGTGTTCCACTTCAAAAGCTCTGGTTTCGATCGCACCGGCCTGCATGGAAGATAATCTCCGTTTCCGCTTCAAGTTTCGAGGCGAAGAGGCCGGACGTTTATCCGAAGGCGGTGTCGGCGGCGGTATCTTTCGCCAAAGCATCAGGGCGGGACCGCATCTTATGCCGTGCGATGGCCGGCAAGGCAGGAACACCTCCCTCAGACGGCCATAGGAAACGACGCGATACGCAAACAAATGCCAAACGAGCGCCGTGATACGAAACTTTCTGCTTCGGATTCCGGCAAATCAGTCGGCGATGATGCCGGAGGCGGTCTTATGATCGTGTCATCAAAGGAAAGGCTCGAGGGCCCATCACGCAAGGACGAAGCGCATGACGACATTCCGCCCGAAATATATCACCTTCGATTGCCACGGCACGCTTATCAACTTCCAGATGGCCGAAGCTGCCCGCGATCTTTACGGTGACCGTCTCGCAGAGCCGGCCATGCAGAAGTTCATCAAGAATTTTGCCGCCTATCGGCTGGACGAGATCATGGGTGCCTGGAAACCCTATGCGGACGTCGTCTACAACTCGCTGGAGCGCAGCTGCAAGGCAAACGGCGTTTCCTTCAAGGACGAGGACGCCAAGATGGTCTATGAGCGTGTACCGACCTGGGGTCCGCATGCCGATGTTCCGGCAGGTCTCGCCAAAGTCGCCAAGGAAATCCCGCTCGTCATCCTGTCGAACGCCATGGACGACCAGATCCCGTCCAACGTCGCCAGGCTCGGCGCACCTTTCCACGCCGTTTATACGGCGCAGCAGGCCAATGCCTACAAGCCGCGCTTCCAGGCCTTCGAATACATGTTCGACATGCTTGGCTGTGGCCCCGAAGATATCCTTCATTGCTCCTCGTCCTTCCGTTACGATCTGATGTCTGCGCACGATCTCGGGATCAAGAACAAGGTCTGGGTCAACCGCGGCCATGAGCCGGCCAACCCTTTCTATGGTTATACTGAAATCGCCGACATTTCCGGCCTGCCAGGCGTGGTCGGCCTCTAACGGAAAGGCGAGAGCCGATGAAATACGTCTCCTATTGGCATGATACGGCGCCTCGTTTTGTAGGCGCCGTGGAGGGCCCGATCGAAGGTCACTACGATGTTGCCGTGGTCGGCGGCGGCTTCACCGGGCTTGGCGCAGCAAGGCAGCTCGCCATGGCCGGCGCCAAGGTCATCGTGCTGGAGGCGGAAACGGTGGGTTACGGCGCCTCCGGCCGCAACGGTGGTCATCTGAACAATGGTCTCGCCCACAGCTACCTCTCGGCCAAGCAGGAGCTTGGCAAGGAGCGGGCGATCGCCCTCTACAAGGCGCTGGACGCTTCCATTGACACGCTGGAAGCGATCATCGCCGAGGAAGGCATCGACTGTAATTTCCGCCGTGCCGGCAAGCTGAAACTTGCCTCCAAGCCCCAGCATTTCGAGGGGCTTGCGAAGAATTTTGCAGCAGTTCATGCGGAAGTCGATCCGGATACGGCCTTGCTGTCGCCCGACGACTTGAAAAGCGAGATCGGCTCGCCTTTCCACGGCGCCATGCTGTCCCAAAAGAGCGCCATGATGCATATGGGGCGTTATGTCGTCGGCCTCGCGGAAGCTGCAAAGCGTCGCGGTGCCCTCATTGTCGAGAAGGCAACCGTCACCGATATTTCGAAGTCGGGCGGCCGCAATGTGCTCAAGACGGCCAACGGAATTGTCACTGCCGACAGCGTACTGATGGCGAGTGGCGCCTATACGACGCCGAATTTCGGCTATTTCCGCCGCCGCATCATGGCCGTTGGCAGTTTCATCATTGCCACTCGGCCGCTGACCGATCAGGAAATCGCCGCGACGATGCCGGGCAACCGGACCTGCGTCAACAGCATGAATATCGGCAACTACTGGCGTCTTTCGCCGGATAACCGGCTGATTTTCGGTGGTCGGGCACGCTTCTCGGCAACGTCGGACCAGCGTTCGGACGCAAGGAGCGGCGCCATCCTGCGTGAAAGCCTGACCCGGATCTTCCCGCAGCTTGCCCGTGTCGAAATCGACTACTGCTGGGGTGGTCTGGTGGATATCACCAAGGACCGTTATCCGCGTGCAGGTTTCCACGACGGCCTATGGTACGCGATGGGATATTCCGGTCATGGTGCCCAGCTGTCCACTCATCTCGGAATGACGATCGCCGATGCGATCCTCGGCCGGCCGGACAGAAATCCGGTCAAGGGGCTGGAATGGCCGGCAGTCCCCGGCCATTTTGGCAAGCCATGGTTCCTGCCTTTCGTCGGCATGTATTACAAGATGCTGGACAAGATCCAGTAAGACGTCTCCTTCTAAGCATCGGAAAAAGGGTGGGCTGCAATCGCAGGCCACCCTTTTTGCTGGCTTTGAGATCAGGAAGGCAGGCTCAGTTGAGCCCGCCCATATGGAACGTCTTTACTTCCAGATACTCGTCGATCCCGAGCTGCGAGCCTTCTCGGCCGAGACCGGATTGCTTGACACCACCAAACGGAGCGACCTCGGTCGAGATGAGGCCGGTATTCAGTCCGACCATGCCGAATTCCAGCGCCTCGCCGACCCGCCATGCGCGCTTTAGGTTTTCCGTGTAAAAATAGGCGGCGAGGCCGAACGGCGTACCGTTGGCGATCGCGATCGCTTCTTCCTCGGTTTCGAAGCGGAAGAGGGGGGCGACGGGACCGAATGTCTCTTCGCTTGCAAGCTGCATGTCGGTGGTGGCGCCGGTCAGAACCACCGGAGCCGTGTACTGCCTGCCCGCCGGCAGGTTCGCCTTTGCCGTCACGATCTTGGCGCCCTTGGAAAGTGCGTCCTCGACATGGCGGTTGATCTTGGCGAGCGCCGCACCGTTGATCATCGGGCCGATCGACACGCCTGCCTCCGTGCCAGGGCCGACCTTCATCGCATCGACCTGTGCCGTCAGCTTCTCGGCAAACCGATCGTAAATGCCGGACTGCACCAGGATGCGGTTGGCGCAGACGCAAGTCTGGCCGCCATTGCGGAATTTCGAGATGATCGCGCCTTCAACGGCGAGATCGAGATCCGCATCATCGAAGACGATGAAGGGTGCATTGCCGCCGAGTTCGAGCGAGAGCCGCTTGATGCTGTCGGCAGCCCCGCGCATCAGAAGCGAACCGACGGGAGTCGAGCCGGTGAACGAGATTTTGCGCACCGTCGTGTTGGCCATGATTTCGTTGCCGATCTCCGTCGGCATGCCGGTGACGATATTGATGACACCCGCTGGAATACCCGCCATTTCGGCAAGGACGCCGAGCGCCAGCGCCGAATAGGGCGTGAATTCCGAAGGCTTTACCACAACCGTGCAGCCGGCCGCGAGTGCCGGCGCGATCTTGCGGGTAATCATCGCATTCGGAAAATTCCAGGGCGTGATGATACCACAAACACCGACCGGTTCCTTCAACACGATGATGCGGCGATCTCGCGTCGGAGAGGGGATGGTCGAACCGCCGATCCGCCGCGCCTCTTCGGCGAACCATTTCACGAAGGATGCGCCATAGCGGATCTCGCCGCGCGCCTCGTCTAGTGGCTTGCCCTGCTCGGTGGTCAGGATCAGTGCCAGATCCTCAAGATGCTCGTGCATCAGGGCGTACCAGGTTTCCAGCAGCGTGGCGCGCTCGGCATGGGTCTTTTTCTTCCACGCCGGATAGGCCTTGTTTGCAGCTTCAATCGCTGCACGGGTCTCGTCGCCGCCCATGTCCGGAACGGTGCCGATCACGGCCTGGCTTGCCGGATCGAAAACATCGACTGTCTTACCGGAGCCTGCGGCGACCCAACTGCCGCCGATCAGGCCTTGTTGCCGAAACAGGGAGGGGAGTTTCAAATTCTGCATGAATCCGGTCCTTGGGTTCAGAGTGCAGCGAGCAGTGCTGCGGTAATGGTGTCCGTCTTGTGCTTGCCCGGGACCGTGCCGATACCACTTGCGGTAACCGTCTCGATCGCCTTCATGACGGCCGCCGCTGCGTCCTTTTCGCCGAGATGCTCGAGCATCATGGCGCCGGACCAGACGGTGGCGATCGGGTTGGCGATACCGAGATGGGCAATATCCGGCGCCGAGCCATGTACCGGCTCGAACATCGACGGCGCATTTCGCTCCGGATTGATATTGGCCGAGGCGGCAAAACCCAGGCCGCCCTGGATGGCAGCGCCGAGATCGGTCAGGATATCGCCGAACAGGTTTGAGGCGACCACGACGTCCAGCATCTCGGGCGCCATCACCATCCGCGCCGCCATGGCGTCGATATGGTAGCTCGTCACCTCCACATCCGGATATTCGGCCGAAAGCTGTTTCGTCACATCATCCCAGAAGACCATCGAATATTTCTGGGCGTTTGACTTGGTAACTGAAGCAAGCTTCTTGCGCCGTCCGCGCGCCTGTTCGAAGGCGAAGCGAAGGATGCGCTCGACGCCCTTGCGGGTGAAGATCGAGGTTTCGACAGCGACTTCGTCCGCCGTGCCCTGATGGATGCGGCCGCCGGCGCCGGAATACTCACCCTCGGTGTTTTCGCGGATGCAGAGAATATCGAAGGCTGTCGCCTTCAGCGGGCCCTCGACGCCGGCGAGCAGCCGGTGCGGGCGGATATTGGCATATTGCACGAAACTCTTGCGGATCGGTAGAAGGAGGCCATGCAGCGAGACTGAATCCGGCACTTCCGCCGGCCAGCCGACCGCGCCGAGGAGGATGGCGTCGAAGCCGCGTAGCGTCTCGATGCCATCGGCCGGCATCATCGCGCCGGTTTCCTTGTAGAAGGCGCAGGACCAAGGGAAATCCGCGCCCTCGAGACCAAAGCCGTGAGGACCGGCCGCCTTTTGCAGCACAAGCCATGCAGCGGCAACCATGTCACGGCCGATGCCGTCGCCGGGGATCAGGGCAACCTTGTATGTTGTCATGTTCATAAAAATCCTCAGAGGCTGATAAGGACGCTCTTGCTCTTGCGATTGGCTTGGAAAGCATCCCGGCCGAGATCCTTGCCGATGCCGGACTGCTTGTAGCCGCCGGTCGGCAGGATGTGGTCACGAGAGCGACCGTAGCGGTTGACCCAGATTGTGCCGGCCTGCAGCCGGCGGGTGAGGCGGATGGCGCGCGAAAGATCGTTGGTAAAGAGGCCCGCCGCCAGCCCGTAGCTGGGATGATCGGCCAGGCTCATGGCCTCCTCTTCATCCTCGAAGGTTTGTAGCGTCAGGACAGGTCCAAAAATCTCCTCGACGATGGCAGGCGAGTTCTGGTCGATGCCGGCCACCAACGTCGGCGCGTAGAAGTATCCCGGCATGTCCATGGAGCGTCCACCGGTCAGGCATTCCGCACCCTCAGAGACCGAGGCTGCGATGATGTCGTCGATACGCTGGCGCTGTTTTTCCGAAATGATCGGGGAATACTGGCTTGCCGCATCCCAGGTCGGGCCGGGAAGGATGGCTGCCATCCTCTTGCGGATTGCGTCGATCAGCATCGGGGCGATGCCCTTTTCGACGATCAGGCGCGAGCCGGCGACGCAGGCCTGGCCCGCATTGCTGGTGATGCTCGCCGTCACCGCTGCTGCCGCCTTGTCAATATCGGCATCCGCGAAGACCAACTGCGGGCTCTTGCCGCCGAGCTCCAGCGTCATCGGCTTAATGCCGTTGCGGGCGATGTTTTCTATGATCGCGGACCCGGCACGGGTGGAGCCGGTAAAGCTCACCTTGGCGATGTCGGGATGGCCGGTGATCGCGCTGCCGGTCGTCATGCCGTCGCCGAGCACGATGTTGATCAGACCGGCCGGTATGCCCGCCTGGACTGCAAGCTTCGCCAGCCGAATGGTCGAGAACGGAGTCAATTCAGACGGTTTCAGCACAACCGCATTGCCGGCCGCAAGCGCCGGGCCGAGTTTCCATGCAGCCATGTTGAGGGGAAAATTCCAGGGCGTGATCGCGCCGACGACACCATAGGGCTCGGTCATGATCATGCCGAGATTACCGTCGTCGGTCGGCACGAGATCGCTGCCTTCCTTGTCGGCGAATTCGGCGAAGAAGCGGATCTGTTCGGCCGAGATGCCAATGTCGCCGTCGACCAGATGGCCGACCGGCCGGGTCGAGGAGAGGGCTTCGAGCTTTGCCAGTTCAACGGCGTTCTTCTCGATGAGATCCGCCCAGCGATGCAGCGCCTTCAGGCGTTCACGCGGACGGATTCCGCTCCAGTTGCTGTCCTTCAGGGCCTTTTTTGCTGTCTGCACTGCCTGATCGACAAGATCGGCGCTGGCGACCGGACAATCGGCATAGGCTTTGCCGTCCGAAGGGCGGCGCATGGCAATCACGCCTTCGGCTGCCACCAAGCGATCGCCGATGAAATGTCCCATCGGTAGGGCGATGCTGTCAGGATCGAAACTCAGGCTCATCGGCTTACCTCCGGTCACTTGGCGATAATTCTACAGGATCAACTGCATGGCTTGATCCGGTAGACGAAAGGGGTACGGCGCAATCATCCGTTTTGACACCGCTTTACGGTGTATTCTGCGGCCACGCCGATCCGCTAAAGGGTCGCGTCTCACGGCGTGACGACGATGTAGATCTTGCGGACGGTCTCGATCGTCTTCCAGACGCCGACGAAGCCGGGTTTCATGACAAAGCTGTCGCCCGCCTTGTAGATCACGGGCTTGCCATCCTTCGGCGTGATTTCCACGACGCCGGAAATGATATGGCAATACTCGAAGGTTTCGCCCTTGATCGAATGCGTCAGGCCGGGCGTGGCTTCCCATATGCCGGTTCGGACAAGTTCGCCATGGGACGTATCCTGCGCCCAGGTCTTGAATTCCGGATTTCCGGAAATCAGCCGCTCCGCCGTCGGCTTGTCCTCGCGCGGTGCGAATGAAGGATAGGTCTCGATGGTCTTGAGAAGCGACATGGCTGTTCCTTTTGTGCAGGGACTTCTGTTTCGGGGTTGTCGGGGGGGTGGAGGCTTCAATAGCCACGCTGGCGATCGACCAGGCCTATGGGGTCGAGTCCGCAACGCAGCAGCTTGATATTGTTGGCAACCGCGAGTGCGGCCGTCTGGGGTTGGGTGACGCTGGCGGTATAGGGCGTGATGATGATCCGCTCATGCTTCCAAAGCGGATGCCCGGCCGGCAGAGGCTGTGGATCGGTGACGTCGATCACCGCACCGGAAAGGTGGCCGCTGTTGAGGGCCGAGATAAGCGCCTCGTGGTCCAGATGCTGCCCGCGGCCAACCTGCACCAGAGCTGCCCCTTGGGGCAGTTGGTAGAAGACTTCAGCATTGAGGAAACCGCGGGTCTCGTCGGTAAGGGGAAGGAGACATATCAGGATGTCTGTCTCCGAAAGCATGGCTTTCAAGCCGGATTCGCCATGGAAACAGCGCACGCCCTCGATCTCGCGAGCCGAACGGCTCCATCCCGAAAGCGGAAAGCCGAAGGGCTGCAGCCGAACGAAGGACGCCTGGGCGAGACTGCCTAGGCCTAAAATGCCGATACGGCGATCGGCGGCCTGCACCGGCGGCAAGGAGTTCCAAAATTCCGACTGCTTCTGGCGGATATAGGTCGGCCAGTTGCGGTGCAACGCAAGCACCGCAAGCGTCACATATTCCTGCATCATACGGATAATGCCGTCCTCGATCATCCGGACGATCTTCAAGTGATCCGGAATCTTTGCTGCCTGAAATTGGTCGACGCCGGCGCCGATTGAAAAAACGACTTCGAGATTGCGATAGCGCGACAGGTCCGTGGGCACGGTCCAGGTGATGATGTAGCGGACCGCATCGGGATCGACGCTGGCTGCATCCATCGAGAATGGCAGATCTGGCAGTTCACGGGCGAGGATGTCGCGAAAGACCTGGCCGCGAGCGGCATCGGAGTTGAAGAGAAATGTCATGATTGGCTATGTCTCTCGCTCGTCAGGTTTCGGCCCGGCATCTGTCACCCAGCGCCTCGATCATCGCTTGGCAGGCAGCAAGCTCGCTCGCCGCGATGAATTCATTGGGTTTATGGGCACGCCCGATATCGCCGGGTCCGCATATGATCGCATCGATACCTGCGCGCTGGTAAAGGCCGGCTTCCGTTCCGTAGCTGACCGCGGCAAGCGGCTCGATCCCGGTGAGGTCCCTCAGCAGATCGGCGAGATGAGCGGTCGGTGAAAGCCTCAGCGCCGGATAACTGCTGAGGAGCTGCCAATCGACGCCGAACCCCTTCTGCTCCAATGCTTCGGCTGCTGTCCGGACAGGCGCGAGAAGCGCCTGGGGATCTGCTGACGAGATGGCACGTGCCTCCAGCTCCATCGTGCAGAGCTCGGGAATGATGTTAACCGCCTGACCGCCGCTGATCGTGCCGATCGAGAGTGAGGAATAGGGGGGGTCGAATTCGGTCTCGAACGGTCCATGCGACAGCTCAAGGGAAGCTGCGACAGCGGCCTGCTGCACCTCAGTCATGGCGTGGACGGCGTTGAGGCCGAGATCCGGCCGCGAGGAATGACCGGATCGGCCCTTCAGCGTCAGGCGCGCTGCCGCTTTACCCTTGTGGGCAAGAATGGCCCGCATACCGCTCGGCTCGCCAATGATTGCGCCGAGCGGCGGAGCGCAGAGATCGGGCAAGTGGGCGAGGAGGTGTGGAACCCCGCGACATCCGGCTTCCTCGTCATAGGAGAAGGCGAGGTGGATGGGCCGGGACAAAGGGCGTGAAAGCAGCGCAGGCACGGCAGCGAGAGCCGCCGCCAGAAACCCCTTCATGTCGCTTGTACCACGGCCATAGAGCTTGTCGCCTTCCGCGCTTGCCACGAAGGGATCGCTATTCCAGCCCGCCTCGGCTGCCGGTACGACATCCGTATGGCCGGAAAGGATATAGCCGGCCTTGTCGGCCGGGCCGATCGTCGCGAAGAGATTTGCCCTGTCGCCTTCCGGTCCGGGAAGGACATGCGCCGAGATGCCGAGAGACTTCAGATAGGCGACAACCCATTCGACGATGTCGCCATTGGGCATGCCGACGACCGACCGAAAGCCGACCAGCTTCTCTAATATGTCCACGGCGCGCGTCGTCATACTTCCTGCCTCTGAAAATCGTCATTACACATGTGTCCATCCGTTCCTGCGGAACATGCGAACCAATTCTGACGATCAAGGTTAGAGGCATGGAACACCAATGGCTGCCGAAAGTCGGTGTGATGCGGTCAAATCTTGTGTTCGACCTTGCTTTGGCAGTGAAATGTTTCGCGCGATGTCCATTAACATAACCGCGGGACAACGAGCGGCTCGCCCGGGAAGAGGGTATGCCATCCGGCTGGATGAATGATGGATAGCGAATTACTCAGAACCCTGAATGTCGACAATTTCGAGATGCGCTTCGCCGACGTCGCGAATGTCGAACTTTCGCAACTTCACGCATTGTCGATTTCGGTAGGCTGGCCGCATCGCGCCGCGGACTGGCAGCATCTTCTCGACATCGGAAAAGGCTTTGTCGCACTCGACGAGATAGGCCGTGTCGGCGCGTCCGCCATGTGGTTTCCCCATGGTCCAAGTTTCGCGACCTTCGGCATGTTGATTACGTCTCCGAGGCTGCAAGCAAGGGGCGCGGCCAAATGGCTGATGCAGCGCATCATGGCGGATTGTGGCCATGACTGCATCCGCCTCAACTCGACGCGCGAAGCTAGGCGCCTCTATTTCTCACTGGGCTTCAAACCAAAGCGTACGGTCTATCAGTGTCAGGGGACTGCCGTGACGCCTGCGGCACCACCGCCACTGGAGGAGGGTACTGTGCTGCGACGGTTGGACCCCAGCGATCTGGATACCCTCATTGCCTTGGATGCACCGGCCTTCGGCATCGATCGCCGGGCGCATCTGCTGCGGCTGTTCGGAAGTTCAGTCTGTTATGGCCTTTATAACGGCGACGTGCTACGCGCCTATTCCATGCGTCGCCGCTTCGGAAAGGGATTTGTCGTCGGTCCGGTTATTGCGCGCAACGACGAGGACGCGATCAGGGTCACCCATCCCCATGTCACGGCGCATATCGATGGCTTCCTACGACTCGACACGCATTTCGAGGCAGGGCCGTTCGCCAGTTTCATCCAGCAGTCTGGGCTTGCCGTTTTCGATACTGTAACGACGATGGTGAAGCAGGAAGGTGCCAGCTACGGGACTGGAGAGGATGGCGATGCCGTCGTCTACGGCATGGTGTCACAGTCTCTCGGCTGACCGGCCAGCGCTGATCCCAGCGACCAGCATCTCATAGACCTCAGGAGCCACGGCCTTGTCGCAATAGAAATAGGGGCTGCGGAGCATCTGTGAAACACAAAACCGATCTGCAAGGATTCTCGTTCGGATTCAGGCGAGCAATAAAACGGTCTAAACGGATTTCCGGACGCCCTTGGCGATGGAAGAGGTTGGCCGGACGTGATAGCCTGCTCGTGCCGCGCGAGACGGTGCGCGGTTGGATGTCTGATGCTGGAGTGTGGTTGTCGTGCAAACAACGGCGGACTGTGTCAGCCCAGAAGAATAGTGTCGGCAACTAACGACAGTCGTGACAGCAGGCCCCGAGCACTATTCACAAGCGGTTCTTTCGCTACGGATTGGTTTGCCTCACGATAACTTATCTGGTTCGCAGAAGCAGGCACAAGTTTACGACCGTCGAGCTAGCGACTGAAAACGACCTGGAACTGGCGCAGCGGAAGCGCGATAGTAAGGAGAGAAATCCGACCGAAATATCGTGGGCACATGAATTTGATATCTTTTATGAAGTCGGCGGGAACAAAGCTCGTGTTTTTTTCGTATATTACTTTACAGGCCGCCAGCTGATGCGGCTGGGTCCGGCGACTGTGGGAGGGTTCCATGCGAACCGACGGCAGTGACGTTTTCGATCTCTTTTCAAAAGCCTACGCTAGTGAAGCGCGCGAGACGCTGAGCCTACAGGAATACCTGCTTGGCTGCCGCGACAATGCGAGCATGTATGCGACCGCGCCGGAGCGCATGATCGCGGCCATCGGCGAGGCCAAGCTCGTCGATACCAGCACGGACGAGCGCCTGGGGCGTATCTTCGCCAACCGCACGATCAAGCTCTACCCCTCCTTCTCCGACTTCTTCGGCATGGAAGATACGATCGAGCGCATTGTCGGCTATTTCCGTTATGCCGCGCAGGGACTGGAGGAACGCAAGCAGATCCTCTATCTGCTCGGCCCCGTCGGCGGCGGCAAGTCGTCGCTTGCCGAGCGGTTGAAGAAGCTGATGGAAGAGCAGCCGATCTACACGCTCGCCATCGACGGCAAGATCAGCCCCGTCTTCGAATCCCCCTTAGGCCTGTTCAGCCGCGAACGCATGGGCGACCTTCTGGAAGAGAAATACGGCATCGCCAAGCGGCGTCTTACCGGTCTCATTTCGCCCTGGGCTACCAAGCGCCTCGACGAGATCGGTGGCGATATCTCGAAGTTCAGCGTCGTCAAGCTGATGCCGTCGCGCCTGCGCCAGATCGCCATCGCCAAGACCGAGCCGGGCGACGAGAACAACCAGGACGTCTCCGCCCTGGTCGGCAAGGTCGATATCCGCCAGCTCGAAAATTTCAGCCAGGCCGACCCCGATGCCTATTCCTACAGCGGCGGCCTCAACCGCACGACGCAGGGGCTCCTGGAATTCGTCGAAATGTTTAAGGCGCCGATCAAGGTGCTGCACCCGCTGCTGACGGCTACGCAGGAAGGCAGTTATAACGGCACGGAAAATTTCGGCGCCTTCCCCTATCAGGGCATCGTGCTGGCGCATTCCAACGAGTCGGAATGGCTGCAGTTCAAGCACAACAAGAACAACGAGGCCTTCCTCGACCGTATCCTCGTGGTCAAGGTGCCCTATTGCCTGCGTGTCACCGAGGAGCGGCTCATCTATGAGAAGCTTTTGCGCGAGAGCGAGCTATCCGACAGCCCCTGCGCGCCGGAAGTGCTGGAAAACCTCAGCCGTTTCACGGTCGCCACACGCCTGACACCGCACGAGAATTCGCCGACCTATACCAAGATGCGCGTCTATGACGGCGAGAACCTGAAGGACACCGATCCCAAGGCGAAGTCTCTGCAGGAATACCGCGATGCCGGCGGCGTCGATGAGGGCATGAACGGTATCAGCACGCGGTTTGCCTTCAAGGTCCTGTCGGAAACCTTCAACTACGATACCAAGGAGGTGGCGGCCGATCCGGTCCACCTCATGTATATCCTCGAACAGGCCATCCGCCGCGAGCAGTTCCCGAAGGAGGTCGAGGCGAATTATCTCGACTTCATCCGCTCGGAAATCGCCGCCCGTTATGCGGAGTTCATCGGCCATGAGATTCAGAAGGCCTATCTGGAATCCTACAGCGAATACGGTCAGAACCTGTTTGATCGCTACATCGCTTATGCGGATGCCTGGTTGGAGGACCAGGATTTCAAGGACCCGGACACCGGCCAGATCCTCAACCGAGACATTCTCAACAGCGAGCTTTCGCAGATCGAAAAGCCGGCGGGCATTGCCAATCCCAAGGATTTCCGCAACGAGGTGGTCAAATTCACTCTGCGCGCCCGCGCCCGGAACGGCGGGCGAAACCCCGCCTGGACGAGCTACGAGAAGCTGCGCGAGGTCATCGAGAAGCGGATGTTCGGTCAGGTCGAAGACCTCCTGCCGGTCATCAGCTTCGGTTCGAAGAAGGACAGTGCCACCGAAAAGCAGCACGCCGATTTCGTCGAGCGCATGACCGCGCGGGGCTATACCGTGCGGCAGGTCCGGCGGCTCGTTGACTGGTACATGCGTGTCAACAAGGCTGGCTGACAATACCGTTGCGGGGGCGGGTCAATGCCGAACTTCATCGATCGCCGGCTCAACCCCAAAGACCGCAGCCTCGGCAACCGGCAGCGTTTCATCCGGCGTGTGCATGATGAACTCAAGCGATCGATCAGCGACCGTGTGAAATCCGATCGGATTGCCGATGTCGATACGGCGCATGGCGTGCCGGTGCCGAAGCGTGGCGCTGACGAGCCGAGTTTCCGCAACGCCTCGACCAGCGGTGAACGGCAACATGTCCTTCCCGGCAACGAGAGCTTTTCGGCGGGTGACCGGATCGGCAAACCGGAGACTGGCGGGGGGCAGGGTGTCGGCCGCGGGCCGGGCCGCGGCGAGGGGGAGGACGACTTCCTCTTCGTTCTCTCGCGCGATGAAGTGCTCGACCTCTTCTTCGAGGATCTGGAGCTTCCCGACATGGTCAAGCTCAATCTCAAGGAGACCGTGACCTACAAGCCTCATCGCGTCGGCTTCACCACATCGGGCACGCCGAGCAACATCAATGTCGGGCGCACGATGCGCAACAGCTTCGGACGGCGTATCGCGCTGCATCGTCCGAACAGCAAGGAACACCAGGAGCTTGCTGGGGAGATCGCCGCGCTGGAGGGGGAGGAGAACCTTTCCCAGATGCAGCGCCGGCGCCTTGCCGCGCTGCGCGAGGAGATCGAGGCACTTGAAAGGAAGCGCAGGCGCATCGCTTATGTCGATCCTGTGGACGTGCGCTTCAATCGCTTCGAACGCCAGCCGCTTCCCAATGCCAATGCCGTGATGTTCTGCCTGATGGACGTCTCCGCCTCGATGGGCGAGCGGGAAAAGGACCTCGCCAAACGCTTCTTCGTGCTCCTGCATCTCTTCCTGAAACGGCGCTACGAGCGCATCGATATCGTCTTCATCCGCCATACCGACGAGGCGCGGGAGGTGGACGAAGAGACCTTTTTCTTCAGCAAGCAGAGCGGCGGCACGATCGTTTCCACGGCTTTGGAGGAGATGCAGCGCATCATCCTCGATCGCTATCCCTCTAATCTCTGGAACATCTATGCCGCGCAGGCCTCCGACGGCGACAATGCTACCGGAGATTCCGAGCGCTGTGCACAGCTCTTGCGCGACGCCCTTATGAAGCTCTGCCAGTACTATGCCTATGTCGAGATTATCGACGAGCGGGAAAGCGAGATTTTCGGCGCGACGGACAATGGCACGGCCCTCTGGCGAGCCTATCGCGCCGTCGAGAGCAGGATAGCGAATTTCCAGATGACCCGCATCGCGAGGCCCGCCGATATCTATCCGGTTTTCCGAAAACTCTTTGCCCGGCACAAGGCAGCCCAGCCCGGCCGATGAAAGGAGCGATCATGGCACGCGACGCCACCTTGCTGTTTGAAAGTTCCGAATGGAACTTCGCCACGCTGTCGCGCGCCTACGACGCCATCAAGGAGATCGCCGTCGGCGAACTGGGGCTGGATATCTATCCCAACCAGATCGAGGTCATCTCTTCCGAACAGATGCTCGACGCCTATTCCTCCATCGGCATGCCGCTGATGTACCAGCACTGGTCCTTTGGCAAGCGCTTCGCCTTCGAAAGCCACCTCTACCGCAAGGGTATGCGGGGGCTCGCCTATGAACTGGTCATCAATTCCAATCCCTGCATCACCTATCTCATGGAAGAAAACACCATGCCGATGCAGGCGCTGGTGACGGCGCATGCCGCTTTCGGCCACAACCATTTCTTCAAGAACAACTATCTCTTCCGCCAGTGGACGGATGCCGGAGCGATCCTCGGTTACATGGACTTCGCCAAAAAATACATCGCCAAATGCGAGGAGCGGTATGGGCTTGCAGCCGTGGAGGGAATTCTCGATTCGGCCCATGCACTGATGGACCAGGGCGTCTTCCACTACCGCCGCCCGCCGAGGCTTTCCCCGGCCAAGGTGACGGAGCGGGCGCGCGAACGGCTGGAATACGAGGAGCAGGCCTATAGCGACCTCTGGCGCACGTTGCCGGCGACGGCGGGTGCCGCCGATGTCGAGGAGGCGGAACAGGAGGCGATGGAGCGCAGGAAGGCGCTCCATCTGCCAGAGGAGAACCTGCTGTATTTTCTCGAAAAGAATAGCCTGATTCTGGAGCCGTGGCAGCGCGAGATCCTGCGGATCGTGCGGGTGATTGCGCAATATTTCTACCCGCAGGGTCAGACCAAGGTGATGAACGAAGGCTGCGCGACCTTCGTGCATTACACGATCATCAACCGGCTGTTCGATAAGGGCCAGATCAGCGAGGGCGCCATGCTGGAGCTCTTGGCGAGCCACGCGAACGTGGTTTTTCAGCCGAGCTTTAATGATCCACGCTTTTCCGGTCTCAATCCCTACGCTTTAGGTTTTGCTATGATGCAGGATATCGAGCGTATCTGCATGGCGCCGACGGCGGAGGACCGGGACTGGTTTCCCGATATCGCCGGCAATGGCGACGCGATGCGTACGCTGATCGATGCGTGGGAGAACCATCGCGACGAATCCTTCATCCTGCAATATCTGAGCCCGGCGCTGATCCGCAGATTCCGTCTGTTTCATCTCTCCGATCGCGCCACCGACCGTTTCTGCGAGGTGGCCTCCATCCATGACGAGCGGGGCTATTCTGCAGTCCGCTCGGCGCTTGCCCGCAGCTATGATCCCGGTGCGCACCGGCCGGATATTCAGGTGGTCGATGTTGATCTTCTCGGCGACCGGCGGCTTCGGCTCCAGCATTGGGTAAAGAACGGCATCCTCTTGGGGGAGGGCGAACGCGATGCCACGCTCGGCCATATCCGCCGGCTCTGGGGATATGACTTGAGCCTTACAGGGATCGATGCTTCCAGCGGCGCGGTGCTTTATGAGTGCTCGTCCACGGATAGCGGCGTAGTGCGCTCAGCCAGCTGACGCCTGCTTAAACATCCCGGCCTTCCACGCTTCGATCTTGGCAGCCGGTTTGTGCCACGACAGGTGTGGCGACATGCCATGGGCTGAGATCGGAAGATTGTTTCCGACCTCCTCAGCCGAATTTTCACACATCGTCTGGAACCATGCAGGGAATGCCGTGTTCGTTTCTGGTGCGAAAGGAGAATCCTTATGAAACGGACCGTTCTAGCGGCTGCCATGGTCATGGTGGCGACGTCGGCTCTTGCCCAATCGGCCGCAGAAAAATCAGGAGTGAATTCACTTGTTGGCGTTCCTCCGAAGGCCGAGGATTTCGTGATGGAAGCGGCGACCAGCGATATGTTCGAAATCGAATCCAGCAAGCTCGCCGTCGAACGTGCAGACGCAGCGACGAAGACCTTCGCGCAGCAGATGATCCAGGACCATCAGAAGACGGCCACAGAACTTAAGCAGCTCGTCGACAGCGGCAAGGTAAAGATCGCTTTGCCGACGGCGATGACCGAGGCACAGCGGGAAATGCTCGACAAGCTGAAGGGCCTGCAAGGGGAGGACTTTACGGACCAGTATCATTCGGACCAAGTCGACGCCCATGAGGATGCGGTGGATCTCTTCAAGCGCTATGGCGAAGAAGGAGACAACGCGGATCTCAAGGCCTGGGCAGCAAAGACCGCTCCAGCCCTGGAGCACCATCTCCAGATGGCCAAGGATCTGGACAAGTAAACGCGACGCCAGATTCGGCTGCTGCACCCGCTGTGGTGGATCCTCCGGCACAGCGATGAGCCGTCGCAGACCGGCAACTCATTCGATGCCCGTCCGAAGCCGAAAGGCTTGTCATTGGCGCGGGACGCTCAAGAGGACCTTACTGTGAAAGCACTGACCTGGCATGGCAAACACGACATCCGCTGCGAAAGCGTTCCCGATCCTGAAATCCAGCACGGCAGAGATGCCATCATCAAGGTGACCGCCTGCGCGATCTGCGGTTCCGACCTCCATCTTTACGATGGCATCATGCCCGAGATGCGTAGCGGCGACATCATGGGCCATGAGACCATGGGTGAGGTGGTTGAGGTGGGGAGGGATAATACGAAGCTGAAAGTGGGCGATCGGGTGGTCGTGCCTTTCACCATCTCCTGCGGCGAATGCTTTTTCTGCCAGCGCGGTTTCTATTCGGGTTGCGAGCGTTCCAACCCTGATCGGAGCAAGGTGACCAAGCTGTGGGGCAATTCGCCGGCAGGCCTGTTTGGATATTCCCATCTGCTTGGCGGCTATAGCGGTGGCCAGGCGGAATATCTGAGAGTGCCTTACGCTGATGTCGGTCCGATCAAGGTTCCGGAGGGGTTGACCGATGAGCAGGTCCTGTTCCTCTCCGACATCTTTCCGACAGGCTATATGGCCGCCGAGTTCTGCAACATTCAGGCGGGCGACACGATTGCGATCTGGGGCTGCGGACCTGTCGGCCAGATGGCCATCCGTTCTGCCTTCCTGCTCGGCGCCGCACGGGTAATTGCGATTGACGCGGTACCGGAACGACTGACGCTTGCAGCCTCGGCGGGTGCGATCACTCTCGATTTTCTGGACGAGGACATCTACGACCGAATCATGGAACTGACACACGGCCGCGGAGCGGATGCGTGCATCGATGCGGTCGGTACGGAAGCGGATGCCTCGGCAAGCTGGGACTCACGTATCGACCGGATCAAGGTCGCCATGTTCATGGGCACCGACCGGCCGCATGTCCTGCGTCAGGCAATTCTTTGTTGCCGCAATTTCGGCACCGTCTCCATCGTCGGTGTCTATGGCGGCTTCCTCGACAAGATACCCATGGGATCCGCCATCAATCGCGGCCTGACGTTCAGGATGGCGCAGACGCCCGTGCAGCACTACCTGCCGATCCTCATGGATCGGATCCAAAAAGGTGAAATTGATCCCTCCTTCGTCATAACGCATCGCGCGACGCTGGAAGAGGGTCCCGAACTCTACAAGACGTTCCGTGACAAGCAGGATGGCTGCATCAAGGTCGTCATGAAACCATGAAGGAGAAAGCCATGAGCCTTGCTGAAGCAGACAAGGGCCTTGCGGTCGTCACCGGCGCCTCGTCGGGGATCGGTTACGAGCTTGCGAAATGTGCGGCCCAGGATGGTTATGATCTTGCTATCGCAGCAGACGAGCCGCAAATCGAGGAGGCGGCGACGAAGCTCAGGGAGTTCGGCGTGGAGGTTGAAGCCATGCAGGTCGATCTCTCAACGCGCGATGGCGTGCGCCGGTTTGTTGCGGGAATCTCCGCTCTCGGAAAACCGATCGACCTTTTGATGGCAAACGCAGGCAGGGGCCTCGGCGACGGCTTTCTTGACGAAAACATTGATGATGTACAACGGGTCGTGGACACCAATATCAGCGGCACGTTGGCGCTGGTCCATGATATCGGCAATCGCATGCGGGCCCGTGGTAAAGGGCGCATTCTTTTCACCGGTTCGATTGCCGGCTTTATTCCCGGTACATTCCAGGCGGTCTATAACAGCACCAAGGCCTTCATCAACTCCTTCTCCTTCGCACTGCGCGAAGAGTTGAGGAATACCGGCGTCACGGTCACCTGCCTTATGCCGGGCGCGACGGATACCGAATTCTTCGAACGCGCCGATCTCATGGACACACGAGTCGGCCAGGCCAAGAAGGACGATCCGGCACCGGTCGCCAAGATTGGCTATGACGCGATGATGGAAGGCGAAGGCGACGTCGTCTCGGGATGGAAGAACAAGCTGATGTCGGCAGCCGCCAACGTCACGCCGTCCGAAGTTCTCGCCAGGCAGCACCGCAAGATGACGGAACCAGGTTCCGCGAAGAACTGACGATGCCAGGCAGCGGAACATGATGTATTTCGAAATGCCGCCAGCAGAAGGGCTTTCCGTGCCGATGCGGAACGGGCGCTTGCATCTGCATGATCCGGCCCCGTCCTTAACGGATTGCGTCGGAGCCTGACGTATCGTCGTCAGCAACACCTTTTTTGAAGGCTCTGACTCCTTGCCCCAGATCACCCAACAACTGAGGGATCTTTCCTCGACCGAATAGCAGCAGAATGATTGCGACTACGATCAACCAATGCCAGGCACTAAAGGAACCCATTTTTTTACTCCTGAGTTAGCTGCGACGAATAGAACTTCCAGAACCACATCCGGTTTTGAACACTGCTTGCCGTGGGAGCTTCCGGTTGTTCCAGCGCAGCATTGACGCGCGAAAGAAGGGCTGCGCTCACAGCAAGATCGGCGGAAAATCTAGACGGGGAGAGCATCAACCGAAACGGTCTGCTCTCCCGCAAGTATTGTTTGGATTGTTTGCCGATCGATTAGACCAAAGGCGGTCGAATAGGCGTCGGCCCGGGTAGCGTTATCGGCAATGACGGTCACTCTGCGGTAGAGGGGAGCGATCTTGCCTTTCCGGGGATCAAGTATATGGCTGAACCGCCCGGCGTTGTCGAAATGGAAACCGGAGAAGCTTGATGTGGCGACTGCCTTATTCACCACCGGAAGGACCTTGTCTGTTCGAGTATCGGTCTGGTTTGCCGCCAATCCGATGCGCCAGGATGACCCGTCAGGCTTTGTCCCGATTGCGTAGCTTTCGCCCATGTCGACCAAGCTGCTTTCGATGCCACTCTCCCGCATCAGAGCGACCACTCGGTCCGTGACGTAACCCTGGGCGATCCCGTTGAGCGTCAACGCCATACCGGGCCGTTTGAAGACGATCCGATCACGGCTGAACTCCAGGTGCTGAAAACCAATGGAGGTTCTGACCTGCTCCAGCTCGACCTGAGAAGGGCCGGAGGCCGCGGCATCAGTCTTGCTGAAGTGGCGGGCGTAAAGTGCCCAGAGCGGCTGGATGCTGGGGTCGAAAATTCCGTTCGTTTTCTCCCAGGCTTCGCGGCTCGCTTGCAGCACGGCCACCAGATCTCGCGACGGAGCCGCCAAGGCACCCACACGGTTGAGCTCGCATAGCTCGGAATGACTGCGATAGAGGCTGAAGATATCTTCGAGCCGGCGGGCTTCCGCCACCACGCGACCGATCAGGTTTTTCGCAAATGAGCGGTCCGGATGGTTGAGGATGAGCGTGGTCGCGGCTCCAAGCGCATGGCCATGCCAGACGACCGGCTCGATTTGCACACCGGCCCTAGCGTGGGAGGGAAGCAACGATAGCCCGGCGGCTGCACCCAGGATCCGCAACGTTCTGCGGCGTGATATTCCGCTAGTCATCTGCGTGCCCCTCCGTGGTGTCATTTGATGCCGTATCGGTCGCCGTACCGGCACTTAGGATGTAATCCCTTGGAATATCGCTGAAACCGACGATCCTCCCCCCGTGTTGTTGCGCGAAGCTGCGCGCATCCTCCTGAACGGAGAAGGGGACCGCTTCGTCTGCATCCATGCCGCCGCGCTGTGTGCTGCCGATGACGAAATAGGCCTTCTTTGCGTCTATCCAGTTTTCCGCTCCCGGCTCCTCCCAACTCGGAGCCTTGCTCATGTCGGATACGTAGATGGCTGCGATATCCCGCGGCTCCTCCGGCAACATCGTGAAGGCCAGGGTGTCCCGGGCCGACGAAAACCAGATCGCTTCCGGGATATTTTTAAGAATTATCTGACCTTTTGGCCCTGGATGTTCGAGCACGTTCATGCCGCAATAGCGGCCCATCGCATCCTCGGTAAGGGCGAAGGGAGCGGGTGGGGTTGCCTCTTCCTGACCGCTGCATCCGGAAAACAGGAGCGTCGAGGCAAGCGCAATTATGGCCAGGGGAACGTTCATGCTTCTCTCCTGGAAAAAAAGAAACTGGCAAGGCCAAGGGGAACAATGGTCCAAAGGAAGAGCGCCACGATCATCACAGGAGTCGACAGGCGGCTATTGGCGGCGACGCCTCCCATGCCCGACAGTGCGCCGGCGTTTCCGGAGCCAAGATTGAGCAGGCGGTAGGCGTCAGTTGGATTGGCGACAAGCAGAAGATCGAGCAGGAGGGCCGGCACGGCGCGGCCTTGGGCAGCGACCAGTCCGCCGAGCAGCGCCATGTCGTAGATCAGCACGAAAAACAGCCATATGCCGATCGCGATGCCGCCTGCTGTGCTGCGTTCGCGGGCGAGCGTGCTTGTGAGATAGCCGATGGCAAGAAACACTGCGCCGAGCAGTACCGAGGAGCCGAGCATGGAGAGAAAGGCCAACCAGCTTTCGCCGGTAATATCCGTACCTGTCAATGTCAGGGCCACCGCCGAGGCTCCGAAGCCGATCAGCGTGGCAAAAGCGAGGATAGCCAGGTGGCCGAGAAACTTACCGAAGATGACCTCGCCACGACCAATCGGATAGCTGAGCAGCAGCAGCATGGTGCCGCGTTCGGATTCCCCGACAATGGCATCGTGCGAGAGCAGCAGGGCGATCAGCGGCAGCAGGAAGATCGTTAGACTGGAAAGGCTGACGATCACCACATCCAACTGGTTGACGCCGACATTGCCGGTTGGGGCGCTGCCGAGGAAGGAAAGGGTAAGGGAAAGGGCGGCTAGCAGCAGCGTGGTTGCCAGGACCCAGCGGTTACGCAATCCTTCCTGGATCTCCTTGCGGGCGATGATGAGAATGTTGGTCATTTGCACGCCTGCCCCGTCAGAAAATGTGCGTAGAGATCATCAAGCGTCGGCTCGATCACGGTCAGATCCGCGAGTTTTGCGGGCTGGACGGTCATCCTGTGGAGAAGCGGGATCTTGTCCTCCGGCGCGACTTCGGTTTCGAAGGTGCCAGTGGGCGTCCGTTTCCAGCCTGTTTCTCCAGAAGGCCATTCGGGGCCGTGATCCTCGGCGAAGCGGATACCGATGCGGGTCGGCAAGCGCGCAATCCGTCGCAGTTCATCCAGCGTACCGTCGGCGATCTTCACGCCTCGATTGACGATAATGACGCGATCGGCGCGGTCTTCCAGTTCGGTCAATGCGTGGGAAGAGAGCAGCACCGTTGCGCCGTCGGAACGCAAGTCGGCAATCAGGTCGTAGAAACTGCGGCGAAGCGCCGGATCGAGACCGCTGGTAGGCTCGTCAAGCAGCAGGACGCGCGGTTCGCCAAGTAGGGCCTGGGCGAGCCCAAGCCGTTGCCGCATGCCCTTGGAATAGGTGCGAACCGGGCGGTCGGCAGCTTCCTGAGCAAGACCGACGCGTTCGAACAGTGCATCGGCGGAGGAAAGCGGGACCCGCTTCAGGCGGGCATAGAAGGAAAGGGTTTCCCGGCCGGTTAGCGCCATGTGAAAGGACACGCTTTCGGGCAGATAGCCAAGCCGCTGGCGAACATGGAAGTCGCCCTGGGCAGGATCCTCGCCCAACATCTTCAAGGTGCCGGTGGTTGGGCGGATCAGCCCCAGCATGAGCTTGATCAGCGTGGTCTTGCCCGCCCCGTTATGCCCGACCAAAGCAATCGTCTCACCGGCATTGAGCGCGAAGGACACGTCCTTCACCGCGTGAACATTGCCGTAGCGCTTGGAAATACCGGTAGCAGAAACTGTCGCCGTCATGGTCTTGCCTTCTTCTCATTGATCGGCGCCATCAGAGGGTGGCTGTCCACCACGCCGCCAGGCAGGAGTGCCGGAAATTGGGCCTGTGCCCAGCGGATGACCTGAACAGCCGGGCTGGTCATCAGGACCTTCGCCTGCGGCGAGGTCCACAGCACCTGGTCAATCAGATCGTTTGGCCTATAGGGATTGTCGGCGATGCCATCGCCGTCGAGGTCGAAAGCCGGATTATCGCTCCAGTAGTTGCCGCGGTTCTCATAGGACCAGTCGAGAAAACGGGTACCGACATATTTGACCTGGTTGCGATTGTTGATGAAGGCATTGCCGCTCATCCGATTGCCTTCGGAGCCTGCGGTGAAATGGATGCCGATGGCGCAGTTTTCGAAGTGGTTATCCGCAAACCGGTTGCGGTTGGCATTGTACATGAAGACGCATTTTTCGGGTCCGAGCCGTGCACCGCCCTCCAGAGCCATATCCGCGACCTCGGTTTTCGGCATTCCATGTTCGCCTGTCTGCTGACCAGCCGAAAGCCAGCGATCGATCGGCTGCATCCGGCCAATGACTGTATTTCCGTGGATTTCCGAACTGTTGGCCGCATTGAGAAGCAGCCCATGGTCGCGATCCCCGTTCGAAACGTTGCCGACGATCTTCAGCCGTTTCGAAAACATGATCGCGTAGCCGACCGAATTGCCGGTCGAGACATTGTCGCTGATCTCGCTGTCGTTGGTGTACATATAATGGATCGCAAAGCGCAGATCGGAAAAGCGATTGCCGCTGAAGACGTTGTTCTTGCTGGCGGTCGTCGCGATCCCGTCACGGCCGAAACTGACGTCGTTGCCGATTACCTTGGCGCCGGGTGAGTTCCAGATGGTGATGCCGCTACCGGCCTCGCTCATGCGGCCGGATCTGAGGCCGACCACGCGGTTGTTGCGGGCAATGGAATCAGCCGCGCCATAGAGATAGATGCCGGACATATTGTCGGTGACGGTATTATCTTCGATGACTGCGCCGGTTGCCTCCTCCGTCGCATAGATACCGGAATCCCGCATCGACAGGTTTCGGCCCGATCCGGTGACGGAGAGCCCACGCACAGTCACGCCGGGCGAAGCGATGGTGATTACGCTGCCTTCGCCGCTGCCTGTGATGGCAGCACCTGGCCTTCCGACAAGCGCAAGAGGCTTGTCGATCACAATGGGACCTCTGTAATCGCCAGACGAGAGGACAAGCGTGTCTCCCGGCGCGGCTCTTGAGATAACCTCCTGCAATGCGACGTCGGCCGGTGACACGGAAATATCCGCCGCCAGCGTCACGGCTGGGATGGCGGCCAAGAAGGCCGCCATCCCAGATCGTATCGTCGGGTGACGAAGAGACATCACGCCGCCTTCGGTTCGACGAACATGCGGCCCTTCATTTCCATGTGCATGGCATGGCAGAACCAGGAGCAGTAATACCACCAGACGCCTGGCTTGGTGGCCTTGAACGTGACGGAAGCGGTAGCCTGCGGGCCGATCTCCATATTGATGCCGTAGTTGATGATGGCGAAGCCGTGGGTCAGATCCTCCACCTCGTCGATGTTGGTGACATAGACGGTCACTTCATCGCCTTGCTTCACGGAAAAAGTCTCCAGGCCGAATGCCGGCGCTGACGACGTCATGTACACCCGGACCTTGTTGCCGTCGCGGATGACTTCGCTGTCCATCATCAGGTCGATGCCATCCGCCTTGGCCTGGGCCACGGCATCTGCGAAGAACGGGTCGTCGCGCTTCCAGACATGCACCGGATTGATCTTCGAAGCGTGGACGATCGTGGCGTCATGCGGCTCTGCAAAGGAGGGGCCGTCGTGAACGATGACCATCTCGTCGCCGGAGATGTCGATCAGCTGATCATTTTCCGGCTTCAGAGGACCGACGTTCAGATAGCGGTCCTTGGAGAATTTATTGAGGGAGATAAGCCACTTGCCATCCGCGTCCTTGGTCTGACCCATCGAGGTATGGTTGTGGCCCGGCTGGTAGTGGACGTCGAGTTTCTGGCGGATCGGATTGACTTTTTCGCCTGCGTAGGCGCGCTTCGCGTCCTCGATGTTCCACTTGCAGACCTGGCTGTCGAGGAAGAGCGTGGTATAGGCATTGCCCTTGCCGTCATAGGCTGTGTGCAGCGGGCCGAGGCCCAGTTCCGGCTCGGCCACAACGCAGTCCCGCGGCTTGATCTTGTCGTCGAACAGATCATCGAACTTGCGAACGTCAAAGACCGTGACGGTTGGGGACAGCTTGCCGTTGGCAACGACATGGATCCCGTCAGGCGCTGTATTGATGCCATGCGGGCTGTTGGAAATCGGAATGTAGCGGGTAAAGGGCGAACCCTTGCGGCCATCGATCACCGGCACGCCGCCCATTTCCTTGAACTGGCCCTTGGCGACGGCTTCCTCGATCCGCTTCAGGTTGAAGACCACGACCCAGTCCTGCTCGCTGGACATCATCTGTTCGAGATTGACGCCCTCCTCGGAATTGTAGCAGGTCGCAAATGCATATTTGCCCTGATAGTCGCAGTCGACATTGTCGAGGTTGCCGTCGACCATGACCTGCCATGCAACCTTCATGGTTTCGCCATTCACCGCGGTGAAGATCGCGTGATACTGCTTGTGATCGTCAAGCACCTTGCCATTGTTGGGGATCGGCACACGGTCTTCGCCGTTGCAGAACACATAGCCCGTCTTCGGGTATTTCTGGACGCGAAGGCCGTGAACGGTGTGCTGGTTCGGCAGCTGGATGATCTTGTCGCACTTCATGACGTCGAGGCGAATACGGCAAACGCGGGTATTGGCCTTGTCGTTGGCATAGAGATAACGACCATCATAGGTGCCGTCGGTGAATGAAGGATGCGGATGGTGCAGGTCGCCGTTGACATAGGTGCCGCCGAGATCCTTGAGGAATTCCACGGATTCGGGGAGGAGCCCTTCAGTTAGGATCTTGCGGCTTTCATTGGTCTGTCCCCAACCAGTGGCGCTGCAACGGTTGAACACGGGAATGCGCATCAGTTCGCGCATGGAGGGCAGACCGACAACCCGGACCTCGCCCGTCTGGCCGCTGGAGAAGAATGTGTAATATTCGTCCAGTTCACCCGGCTTGACCTCGTAGCTGTGGTCGGACGACCCTTGGGCCGCCGCTGGAGTGGCGACGGCGCCTGTCAGGCTGAGCGCGCCTCCGATAGAAGCCGCCCCGGCCGCCGCGGCAATGGCCGTCGACCCCAGTATCTGACGCCTGTTCAGGCGCATCGGGTTTTCCTCATTAGACATAGTAACCTCTCTTAGGCTTGTTGATCACGCAGGGCTTTCCGACGTTCCGCCGGCCCTGCCGATCGGAGCGCCATTGTGGGTGACAACCGTTTTTGGCGGGGGTTCTCCCCGGGATGCGGGTGTCGAAAGAGCCATGAATTTTTCTCGCTTCAGCCGCACCTGGATCATGTGCGGGCAGCGGTGGTCGTCATGGTAGAGTTCCTGACAATGCATGCAGTAGATGCACTCGTTGACGTTGATCTGACCTTCCGGATGGATCGACTGAACAGGGCATTCCTTGGCGCAACGCTGGCAGGGCGAGCCGCATTCGGGCCAGCGCTTCAGCCACTCGAACATCCGGATGCGCCCGGGAATGGCGAGAGCGGCGCCTAAAGGGCAGAGATACCGGCAGTAGAAGCGCTCGATGAACAGGCCGGCAGCCAGCATGGTCAGAGCGAAGATGACGAACGGCCATTCGCGGGCGAATTTCAGAATGATCGCAGTCTTGAACGGCTCGACTTCCGAGAACATTTCGGCGAGTGCGACGGAATAGAGCGACAACCCGAAGAGGCCGAGGAAGATGATGTACTTGATCGGCCACAACCGCTCATGCAGCCCCCAGGGAAGCCGGACCTGCGGAACTTTGAACTTTTGCGCAACTGTATTGGTCAGTTCCTGGAGGGCTCCGAAGGGGCAGAGCCAGCCGCAGAAGGGGCCTCGACCCCAGAAGAGAAGACCGGCGGCAATCGCCGCCCACAGGATGAAGATCAGCGGAGCCGACAGGAAAAATTCCCAATTGAAGCCGGTGATCAGCGAATTGACGAAGGTGAGGACATTCACCACCGACAACTGGGCGTTGGCATACCAGCCGAGCCACACGAGGGTGAACAGGAGATAGCTGCGGCGTATCCATGCAAACAGGGCAGGGCGCTTTACCAGCCAATCCTGGAAGAAGAAGATCGCGGTAAGGACCAATAGCGCAGCGATCGTGATGCCGATCTTGATGCGGTTCATGTCCCACATCCGCATCCACAACGGCTGTCCCTCTGCGACCTGCGCGTCCGAAAGGATATCGCTCGCCGGCGTGGCCGCTTGGGGTGCTGCGGCCTGCGCCGGTGCCGGCGGCGCCTCTTTCGTTACGTAGCTGTCCGGTAGGACATAGGAGAGGTTGTAGGGCAGAATCGATTTGTCCCGGCCTTCGGCGCTGCGTTGCACCAGCATCTGCAGTTCGAACGGCTCGGTCACGTCGAAGGCAAATTCGGCGGGCACCACGAACAGCGCGATTTCGCGCAGGCGGGGAGCGCCCGCCGCCGCCAGCGCCGGGATGCGGGTGTGATCTCGATCGCGGAACCGCAGGCCTTGGCCGTCCTGGAGAAGCTCGATGCGGTCGAAAATGCCGCCGCGCACATAACCGGAACCCTTGAAGGAGTAGGCGCCGTCGCCTGCCACCAGGATTGCCGACTGCCCCGGCTTCAACTGCGCGGCCAACCGCTCATAGGCGGAATTTCCAAGAAGAGTACGGCCGATCGCCGGGACGCTGACAGGCGCGAGATAGAGATCGATGAAACGATCGTCCCGGTTCTTCGTTTCCGGCTTGTCCGCTGCAATCGTTTGGCGGGCCGCGCGGAATGCATCGGAGACCTCTCCCACTGTCATCCGTAAGCTGCGAACCGATCCGTCGCCCAGAAGTGTCTGCCAATCGCTAGTGGCGGTCCTTGCCAGATCGAGCTTGCGGTTCTCTGCGGAAGGCGCCGCCGTCGGTGCGAGAGCGACACCGATGCGGTTGGCGCGAATGAGCTGGACTGCCGCACGCGACACGCTGTCGCCCATGACAAGTACCGTGACCGTGGCGCCGCTGACGATATCGACCTGGGGTGGCCGCTCGGCGCCTGACGCCACGCGGCCCATGTCCTTGTCGATCAGGGCGTTCATGGAAGCAACGACCTTTTCCTCAGGAATGCCGATCAATACGATCGGCTCCTTGTGGTCAACGAGCTTGAAGCCGCGGATGATGCCCTTCGGATCAATGCCGACGACGATATGGATAGGCTTGCCCGAATAGCCGATAGAGCTCGTGAAATCGGAGTTGAGGTAGGCGTAGCCGAGCAACTCCTGTCCGCGCAGAACCGGTGCGATCGGCGGCTCGCCAACGGGATCGCCAAAGCGATCCGCGCCCTTGAAGAGGTCGTCCGGCCCCACCTTGTTGAGATAGCCGACGAGTGCATCGGCAGCATGGCTGGACGATGTAAACGCCATGGCGGAAAAGAGGAAGGCCACCATCGCGATCAGCCAGATCAGAGGCCTGCGACTGCCGCTCGAAATTATGCTCTTTATCATCCGCTTCGTTTCGCGACGCCTCTATGCTGTTGAAGCCTGTCTATCGAGGGCAACACGGGTGCACTTTGTGCTAAGTCAAACTTTGAGAGGCATCTTTCGCGCAGATTGGCTGGACTTGGCGGATGCGCGTCAGGAAAGCCGGCGAGGGAGCAAGAATGACAGACGACGGAAAACAACCGTGGCAGATCGAATCGATGCAAGCGCTTCTGTCGATGGCCCGGGCTCTCGAACAGGAGGCGATCGCCGGATATAGGGCGCTTGCCGAACGCATGAGAAGAGAGCATCGCCCGGATCTTGCTGCTGTCTTCGAAACCTTGTGTGCGGAGGAAGAGGGGCATCTCGGCAATGTCGATCGATGGATCGAGCAGTCGGCTGTTGCCATTCCGGCGGTGGTTCGCCCCGAGCAGGCAATGTTCGACGATGAGGGAGCGAGCATGGTCGCGCCGGAACTTCTCAGCTCATATCGGGCCTTCTCCATGGCGGTACGCAATGAGGAACGCGCCTTTGTGTTCTGGACCTATGTCGCGGCGCATGCGCCATCCGACGAGATACGGGAGGCTGCCGAACAGATGGCGCGCGAGGAACTGGGCCATGTGGCAACTCTTCGCCGCGAACGTCGGCGCGCCTTTCACAATTTGCGCCATGCTGAGGGAATTCCGGCGCGTCCCGGTCTGGCCCAGCTGGAACTGCGCCTTGCAGATCACCTTGAAGCAAAAGCCAACGAGGTTACACGGGACGAAGCGGAAAGATTGCGCAAGTTGGCGGTGGCGTCGCGGGCACGTAGCGGAGATATCCTCGCTAAGCCCTACGGCAGAACCAGCGTGCTGGACAATGCCGCGGAAGGTGCCGACGCCAGGCTTGTCCCGACTTGCGAACTCATCCTCGACGCCTATCTGGATCTCGCGGAGCACGAAAGGAACGAAGATATGCGCGCGAAGGCGCAGTTCTCGGCCGGAGCTCTCATCGAATGCCTCGTATTCATCCGCGAGTAGATGAAGGTAGGTATAGGCAGCCGCACAGGGCTCGCCACACGCCGATCAAGTTGCCGACGGCCGGCCTTTGATCGAGCCATGAGCCACGCCTCCCTTGACGTGTTTGCAAGTCGATATGTCAGGTCTGCATGGCGATCGGACGGCGTTGTGTTGGACGGCGGTTCTCATGCTCAAGCTCTAGACCGGCTCCCGAGGCGCTACCGGCGTGTTGCTGGCGCGCGTCTCCAACGCCTTTGTCAGCAGCAGCCAGATTACCGACAGCAGCAGCAGAGCCGCCATACCCGCCTGTGCCAGCAATGCTTCGGCGACAGGATAGAGGCCGAAATAGAGCTGCATCCAGGGGCGATCGGGGAACCAAGCCACCGGCGTCGCGGAGAGGAGGGCTGCGGTCTGCAGGCCACGGACCCCACTTCCGATAAGGACGATGCTGAGGAGAGCGAGCAGGCATCCCGTTAGCCGAAAGAAGGCCGCGACCGGCAACTTCGCCTCCAGCCCGAGGATGGCATAGGCAACGGCCGCGGCGAGCAGTCCGCCGATTGCAAGTCCTGCAAGCACCGGTAGGGCTGGGGCATCGAACAGCAAGGCCTCGTAGAACAGAACCGTCTCGAACCCTTCCCGGAAAACGACGAGGAAGGACAGTGCAAACAGCGTGAACCAACCGAAATGCCTCACTTTTTCCCCGGTCCTGGCTTGGGTGGCGGCTGCAGTCTTCCTGCGTATTTCGGCCACCCAATCCCCGACATAGGCTTTGCGGAATATCCAATGGGTCACGTAGACAAGAACCGCTGCCGCGATCAGTGCGGTTGCGCCCTCGAGGAGTTCACGTTGCAGGGTGCTCATTGCAAACAATTTGCCGACGACCAGCCAGAGTACGAGGGAACCGACGAGCGCAACCGCTACACCGCAGCTCAACGGCCAGCGCCAGCCTCCTCTCCCGGCGGCCGGCATGCGGTTCGCTTTCAGGGCACCGACCATGCACGCAAGAACCAGCACGGCTTCCAATCCTTCTCGCAGCAGGATGGCAAGGGATTGCAGGAAGGCGCCGGATGATGAAAGCTGGGTATTCAGCACCTCTTTCGCCTCCTCCGTCGCGCTCTTCATCCGGGCAATGGTTTGCTTCAGCAACTCCGGACTGCGGTCGGCAATGATGCGCCCCAGACCCGGTTCAGCGACTCTGCCCTCCCAGAAGCCCGCCTCCATCTTCAGCGCCAGGCTCGGGGCGCGCGGCATCAGGCGTTGCTCGATGTCGGGATCGAACAGCGCATAGGCTTCCAGCCGTTTCAGTTCGGCTTCCTCCCAGTCGCCAGCCTGAGATACCAGCAGAATTTCGTTGAGAATATCCGGCAGCAGCGACAGAGCGGCCTCATGGCCGCCCTGATTCAGCTTCGTCCCATAGAGATCCGCAAGAAGGCTACCCGCCTCGTCCGCGAGAGATCGCACAACTGTCTCGTCACCCTTGTCCGCGACCAGGGTCTTCATCTGAGCGAGAATTGCAGTAAAGCGCTCGAACGACCCGGGAGACCGGGCGGCAAGGTCGTAGCCGAGGTCACCGAACAGCATCTCCGCACGGTCGCGAAACAGGCCGGCCTCGAAGTATTCGAAAGGGATGGTGATCTCGCCGTCCCTCACTCCCTTTTCGTATTCCACCGGAACGAGGCCGATGAAGCGCGCCAGTAGCCGAACACGTCGGTCGAGTTCATCTGCGGACAAGCTGGTCGGCGCATAGGTGGCAAGGGTCGCCTCGATCTGCGCGACCAACGAGTGAAGGGCCTGCCCGTCGGTCGGCGACGCTTGGGCGAGCCGCGCGAAGGCGTCGCCGAGAATCCTGCCCTCATCGGGTTCGAGCCGGCTCGCAATATTGTCGGATAGCAGTGCGTAAAGACCGATTGCGCGAGACAGAGCTGCGGATAACTGCACTCCATAGCCTGTGGCTAGGTGCGACCGCGCTGCGGCGATTGCCTTGCGCAATTCACCCGCATAGATGCCAAGCAGCTCCGCCTCGATGACCTCGCGAGCACGCTCCGCCTCAATGCGGCCCGCAAGCGCTTCGCGCATGGCGATGCTGGCAGCCGTATCCCGGGATGTGCGCGCATATTCACGAATGTTGAGCCAGGCGGCGGCATCCTCCATGCGACCTTGCTCTAGGCATGCCAGGGTCGCGCGAAAGGCGCCGTCGAGCATGGCGGTCCAGATTTGTGCACGCGCGGCGGCGGCGTTCACCGAATCCCATCGGGAAACAGCCTCGGCAAATGCCGCAACGGCCTCGGCCACACGATGGGCCTCATTGGGTCCCATCCGTTCATAAGCTGCCTCGAGCTGGTTGCTCCACAGATGGGTGACCCGCTCCAGCCGCTCTTCGACCTCTTTGCGAAGGGCGGCGTCCGGCGTCCGGAACAATCGGCGCTGTATCTGCGCACTTTCCGTCCTCACCACTTCGGCGTCCTGCCAGGGAACCACCTGCGCCTGCGCTGTCGATCCCAGTATGAGAACAAACACGAGCACGGCGGCGCGGCAGGCATTTTTGATCATGGTCGGACCTTTTCGGTATCGGGAAGTCTGAATGTAGCGACCGCCAGCTCGAACGGCGGAATGACGAGGTCCGTCTTCAGCGTGTTATAGGTAAATTCCTGGGTGGCGACGCGGTACCAGAGCCGCGCCTCCAGCCTGAATGGCCCCTTGGCATCCGGCGGAAGCTGCGTCTCGTAGATGACAGCGTCCTCTCCCTTCGGCGGCACACCGCGACGTACATGCGAGATGGCGACCGTAACGAACGTGAGATGGTCGGGAATGCGCTTGCCCTCTGCGTCAAGGAAGTCTTCCCGCCAGATCACGGCCTCCGGATCGGTCTCGCCGCGTTCCGCGTCGAAGGCACCCGAATGATAGATCTCGGCGCCGGTCGAATCCCGGACGACGACTTCCAGCCACATATATTTCTGATCAATCACCCCGGTCGGCAGATTGTGCCCGGCGCCGAGATTTTGTACGGCCACTGCAAAACGCAGATTCCCCTCGGCGACTTCACTCTTGCGCAGCGCAAGTCCTGCGGCCGAGCGCAACAGCGCCCGTGTAGCCTCGCCCTGCCGGGCAACAAGTTCGGTGTTTCTTGCATCCGAAAGACCAGGCAGGATTCCTCCCCGCAGGAAGGTGAGCTTGGATCCGAGGCTGGTGTCGAACATCAAGTAGTTCGAGCCGACGAAATTGTGGGCATAGCGCATCGGCTTGCTGAGATCACCGGCTCGGATCTGCCGCACATAGGCAGCCGGATCCGGCGCCATGTGGCAATCCTGGCAGGTGACATTGTTGCGGCCGTACCAGCTGTCGCGCCATTCGCTGAAGGTCGTCTGCACATGCTGCCGGCTCTGCGCCTTCGACATGGAGCCGTCATAGGCCTCGGTGTGGCACGCGCCGCAGAAATCCCCGCTGGCGATCAACGCGTTGGTCTCTGCTGCACCGTAGGCGCGAGCGTGATCACGCGGCGCAGCCAGGATCATTGGATCGGACACCTGGTCTACCCCGGTATTCACCGCAAGCGTCAGTGCTCCGTTGCCCTCCTCGGGATCGGCGTGGATCGCCGTATGACACATGACGCAGGTGATGCCCTCGGTTTCCGCATCAGACGGCATGACGGATTTGAAACGATTGGTGCGTCCGGCCAGCACCTCGCCCGGCGCATGACAGCCCTCACAGAACCGTGCCTTCTCCACGCCATC
This sequence comes from Neorhizobium huautlense, assembly GCF_002968575.1. Classification (GTDB taxonomy): domain Bacteria; phylum Pseudomonadota; class Alphaproteobacteria; order Rhizobiales; family Rhizobiaceae; genus Neorhizobium; species Neorhizobium huautlense. The sequence goes on from NZ_PVBM01000009.1 coordinate 107,786, forward strand.
CTTATGGAGGTCCTCGTTGGCTTCAACGGCTCTTTCATAGACCGTATCCCGGCCGGCGATGGCGTGCAGGGACGGCGCCCATTCATCGAACTCGCGCCTGTGGCAGGCCGCGCACTCCGCGGCTGACCGGATTTGGCTGGGATCCGCCATCTTGCCATTCTCGGTCTGCACGCGCGACGGCCAGAAGGGCCGCTCACGCCCCGCTTCATCCGGACCGAACGGCAACTGATAGAATGGGATGTCTGCGACTTCGACTCCCGGCTCCGGGATTTCAGGGCGCAACAGTTCCGCCCCAGCTAGAAAGACCAGAGCGGAAAGCATCCCGAGCGCAAGCGGGGGAAGATTGGCCTTGAACTGGTACTTCATGACGCACGCCGTCTCTTTCCGGCCGGTGGTGGCGCCCAGTGCCGCAGCGTGAGATGGACAATAAGGCCCGCAGCTGCGGCAACCGCGCTCCAGAGATGCAGAAAGGTCAGCACATAAGTCGCCTCGAAGCGCCAGAACCAGAGGCCACCACCGAAATGGATCAACGTTGGCAACACCATCATCAGGCCCGTCACGAGGATGACCGCATATTTTGCCAGCAGGATCCAACTGAGCCAGGTGAAACCTGGCCGTTGGCTCTTCGGCGAGCCGCGCAGTACATGCCCGGCGATCCAGGACAGGAAAACGGCTGCAAAGACCAGACCAAGGATGATGTGGAGCAACAGCACCACCTCACCGGCGTTCCAGTTGCGCGCCGCAAGAAATTCGACATGCAACCCCGTGCCGAACAGAAATGCAAACAGCAGGCATAGCGTCAACGCCCGCCGAAGCCCCGGTCTGCGCGGGCCGTAATCGGTCAGGAGCTGCCGACAGGCCGGCGGGGGAGGGAGGCGGATGTGTTCCATCTCATCGCTTCCTGTAGTCGGCCCGTGGAGGCGGCCGCTCAGTGGAGAAACCTCAGCCGCGGATCCGAACACCGGCCTTGGCGGCCGCTTGAAGCACGAGGGCAACGATACGGTCTGCGATGTCCTGCGCGTCGTTGCCTAGTGCGTCCGCCTCCTCGACACCGAATTCCGCACCGGAAGCTTCCCTGGCATACGTGTCGTCCACGAGTGTGAGCAGTTCCTCAAAACCTGCCTTGATGCGGCTGTCGAGATCGGCATCGCCGGCGGCTACCACCGGAGAGAGCGCCTCGGCATACATCTTCCGGCAACCACCCATGATGCCCTGCACATCGGCGAGACGGCTTTGAGCGACAAAGGCGCCGATTTCGCCGGAAATGAACTGCGATTCCTTCCATTCGCCGAAATAGTCCCCAACGGTCGGAGTCATGACGACGACGGAGGTGAAGGCATCCTCGCGATTGGGTGTCCAGGCGCTCATGTCCGCTTCCAGCGCTTTTGCCCAGAAAGCCAGAGCTCTGGCGGCGCCAAGACCGAAATTGGCGTCGAAAAGAATCTCTCCTCGGGTGGTCTTGCCATCGCCGTTAAGGTCGGCGGAGAGTTTAATGCCGGCCTCGCTCATCCCCCAGAAGAGCGGCTCCGTGACACCGTGGAACAGGTTGCCCGGACGTTTGAGAACGGTACCGTCGGGAAGCTTCAAATCGTATTCGGCGACGTCCTCGCCTTCCGTTCCCGGATTGCCGGCGTCGAGGATGAGGTCGTATTTCGCGGTAGCCGGAATGCCGGCCACGATACCCTCGATGGTCTCGTAATGGTTCGAGGCTTCCAGCCAAAGGCTACGGATTGATGCGATCTGCTTTGCAAGCCGCGGGCCTTCGGAAGACCAGGCTGACGCGTAGTCGCCGCCATGTGCGGCTATCGTTCCAGCATAGTCGACAAGAGCAGCCTCCAGAAGTTCAGCCTGGGCGATCAGGCGACGATTGTGATCGAGCGTGAATTGCTTGACATTTGCGAGGCCCCGGCTCTCCGCGTCGTCCGCCGCGACGGCACCGCATGGCAGCAGCAGGGCGGACGTAAGCATCATGGCCAGGGCCGGCTTACTCATGTTCATGGCAAAATCCTTCGTCTGATCGCTTCGGAGATGAAATGGCGCTTGGCATCGTGCTGGCGTCTCGCGTGGAGATGTGAGGCGCCAGTTGCGAACGATTATCAATCGCGACACGGGCGCTCTTTGCGCCAGCGCAAATATTGACTTTGATAGTCATGTATTTTTTACGAAAATGTCGGGGATGCGGGAACGCTGTAGCGGCTGCGCTCCGGAGGCATGAGACAGGTCCGCGTGACCCGCTTGCTATGCTCGACAAACCATCGATTTGCTGATTGGTTTCCTTCAATCTTCATGACAGTTTATGTCAGCCTTGCGAAGAATTCCTATCCTTAGGGGTGGTATCAATGAAGCGTCCCACCATTGCCGATGTCGCATTAGCGGCCGGCGTCAGCGTTGCAACTGTCGATCGCGTTTTGAATGCCCGATTGCCGGTGCGGGAGGAAACATCAAGGAGGGTGTTCTCTGCTGCCGAGCAGATCGGATTTCACGGTACAAACATAATTCGGCAGCGAATGCTGGCAGATTTGCCTTCGTACGATCTCGGCTTTGTATTGCGCAAGGAGCGCCACGCGTTCTACCAAGCCTTCGCTGAGGAATTGCAGGCTGCCGCACATGCTGTCAAGGACCGACGCCTTCAGGTGCACGTCCGGTTTGCAAAGTCCGGCGAGCCCGGCGAGCTTTCAGACCTGTTGCTCGGCATGAAGGGCAAGGCGCAGGCTGTTGGTGCTACCGGCCCAGACCATTACGATGTCACCTCGGCAGTCAGCGCCCTCAAATCTCACGGGATTCCGACCTTCTCGCTGCTTTCCGACTTTGCGCAAGGCGTTCGAGAGGCCTATCTCGGCACGAACAACATGAAAGTGGGACGGACTGCAGCGTGGCTGTTGTCCAAGCTATCGCATTCACCGGGGAAACTGCTGCTCCTGCTGGGCGGCCACCGATTTCATGGGCACTCGCTCCGCGAGACCGGATTTCGCAGCTATATGCGGGAATACGCTCCGACGTTCGAGGTGCTGGATGCGCTCATCAACCTTGAAACACGGCGCCTGACCTACGAATTGCTGATGGACGCGATTTCTCGCCATGACGATCTAGTCGGTGTCTACTGCATCGGGGGCGGTATGGAGGGCGCAATCGAAGCTATGCGGGAAACCAACAAGAGCGAAAAGATCGGCTGCCTCGTCAATGAGCTGACGCCGCAATCACGACAGGCTCTGCTTGAACGGCGTATCTCAGGTGTATTCCAGACGCCGCTGCGTGAATTATGCGCCGACTTGATTGCCACCATGGTTCATACGATCGAACAAGGCATGGCGGAAACCCCAGGACAACGCTTCCTCCCCGCACAGCTTTGGGTTCCTGAAAGCCTTTGATGGTTTGATAGATTCTATCATACGTCATCCTGTTGTTTCTATCAGCGCTGATAGCCTGTGATCGTCAAGAGACGTTGACGACGGCCCTTCACTCGGAAAATGTTCTGTCCGGTGGTGGCGACAGGAGGCAGCTCCACCTGGATAACTCAAGTCCTGACCCGAACGATGATGATGAAGATCACCGATCCTCGTCAGTGAATTTCTGTTGTCCTAAACCGCCCTCAGGCTTCATTTCCAGCAAGGAGGCAAGGAGCATCATGCGTATCGCCCTCGACCCGTTCATGCATCGACATCTTAGCCTTGAGGAGCTGCCGCGGAAGGTGCGTGAGCTAGGCTACGAGTGGATCGAACTCAGCCCACGGTCCGACTTTCTCGAGTGGTTCAAGGCGCCGCGGGTTTTCCCGGAGCGGATCAAATCGTTCAAGAAGGCGCTGGCCGCCGAGAACGTGAAGATCGCCTCGCTCCTGCCCATGTACCGCTGGGCTTCGAACGATGAAACCGAGCGGCAGGCGGCCGTCAAGCACTGGAAGAGAGCGATCGAGATCGCCGTTGAGATGGAAGTCGACACGATGAATTCGGAGTTCGGCCGTGGCCCGCACCCGGACAAGGGGTCGTGTTACTGCTGCCATACCGGCTCGATGATCGAAGCCTGCGAGAACGCCTGGTGGCGCTCGATGGAAGAGCTCGTTCCGATCTTCGAGCGGGAAGGCATCAACCTGCATGTGGAGCCGCATCCGGAGGACTGGTGCGAAACGCTGCAGCCTGCCCTCGACATCATCCGCACGGTCAATTCGAAAAACGTCAAGTTCCTCTACTGCGCGCCGCATACCTTCTACTTCGGGGACGACACGAGGGCGATGCTGCGCGAGGCGAAGGACGTGTTGGCTCATGTGCATGTCGGCGACACGTTCAATCATAAGGCCTCTTCCGGTCTGCGCTACATTCTCAATCCGCCCGGCACCCAGGCGCGGGTGCACCAGCACCTCAACATCGGCCAGGGCGAGGTGCCGTGGGACGACTTTTTCGGGACGCTCGCCGAAATCGGCTTCGACGGCATCATGACCTCCTGCGTCTTCGCCTGGGAAGACAAGGCAGACCAGTCGGGTCGCTTCATGTGCGCCGAGATGAACAACTACATTCAAAAGTATCAAAAGTGAGGCTTTTCAAATGACTGTCGGAATTGGTGTCATCGGCACCGGCGCAATCGGGCGCGACCATGCCCGCCGGATCAATCAGGTTCTTGGGGGTGCGAAGATCGTCGCTCTGAGCGACCTGAATCTCGCCTCCGCCGAAGCGGTAAAAAGAGACATAGGGCCAGATGCCGTGGTTTTCCGCACCGGGGAAGAACTGATCGCGTCACACAATGTCGACGCCGTGCTAATCACATCCTGGGGTGCAACCCACGAGCAATACGTGCTTGCGGCGATTGCCGCCGGCAAGCCCTGCTTTTGCGAAAAACCTCTAGCAACGACCGCCGAGGGAGCAAAGCGCATCGTGGATGCGGAAACGGCTCATGGAAAGCGGCTGGTGCAGGTCGGTTTCATGCGCAGATACGACGCCGGTTATGTTGCGCTGAAACAGGCGGTCGACACCAAGATCGGTGCGCCGATCATGATTCATGCTGCCCACCGCAATCCGGCCGTTCCGGAACAATATGTAACGCCGATGGCAATCCATGACACGATGATCCATGAGATCGACGTGCTGCGCTGGCTGCTCGACGACGACTACGTTTCGGCAAGAGTGATCTTCCCCCGTTCAGCGGCACGCAGTCACGCGAAGCTCAGGGACCCCCAGATTGTCATCCTTGAGACGGCCAAGGGGACGATCATCGACGTCGAGATCTTCGTCAATTGCCACTATGGTTATGACATCCAGTGCGAAGTGGTGGGCGAAGACGGCATCGCCAGCCTGCCCGAACCGATGGCCATACAAACACGCCTTGGCGCCAAACTCCAAAACGATATTCTTACCGATTGGAAGGACCGTTTCATCGCCAGCTACGACGTCGAACTCCAGGATTTCATCAACGCGGCTGCCAACGGCACCGCTGCAGGCCCGAACTGCTGGGATGGCTATGTGGCCGCGATCACGTCGGATGCCTGTGTTCTTGCCCAGGAGGCCGAGGGACAGCCCGTCGCAATCAATCTGCCGCCGCGTCCGGCGCTCTACAACTGAGGTCTTCGATGCGTTTCGCCATCAATCACATCACCGCGCCCAAACTTTCGCTCGAGCAATTCTTCGCGACAGCCCGTAGTCTGGGCCTGAGAGAAGTCGAGATCCGCAACGATCTTCCCGATATCGTCGGGACGGTCAAACCCGAAGCAGTCAAGGCTGCCGCCGAAAAGTCAGGCGTGACGATCGTCTCGATCAACGCGCTCTACCCCTTCAACGTCTGGTCAGGCGATCTGCCGTCGAAGGCGGTGGCGCTTGCGAATTATGCGGCAGCGAGCGGAGCCAACGCGCTCGTCATGTGCCCGCTCAACGACGGCACCAAGGTGTCGTTCGACGATCTTGTCGCGGCGCTGAGGGCCATGAAGCCCATTCTTGAGGAGCGTGGACTGACGGGGCTTGTCGAGCCGCTTGGCTTTCCGGTTTCGTCGCTGCGGACCAAGAAGGAAGCAGTTCGCGCCATCGATGCGGCCGAGGGCGGCGCCGTCTACAAACTGGTGCACGACACCTTCCACCATCACCTTGCCGGTGAAACGGAGTTCTTCCCGGATCGGACCGGACTGGTGCACATTTCCGGCGTTGTGGATCCGGCTGTCGCTGTCGAAGATATGCTCGACGTGCATCGTGTGATGGTCGACGCTTCCGACCGGTTGGAGAATGTTCCGCAGATCAGGGCGCTCATCGCCGCAGGCTTCGACGGCCCCTACAGTTTCGAGCCTTTCGCCGAGGAAGTGCATGCGCTGGCCCATCCGGAAGCCGCCGTGCGCCAGAGCATTGGCTACGTTTCCAGCAAACTTTGAACCGATAACCGCTGCCCGTGCCCAGGCTCGGGCAGCGTGTAATGCAAGGCAATTGCGCGCCGCGCTCCAGGCTTCTTTATCCCCTCGCGCACAACAGGATTACCTACCTTGATGCCAGAGCTTCAAAAGCAGCGTTCATCCGTTCATCTGCTTTTTTAGGCAACTTCACCGCCTTTACCAGATCCAGATTGGCGGGCGGGTCTCCGACGCGGATGAGGGCGACCATGCCCATGCTGAAATGCGGAGAACATTTCACCCCGTAGTAGCCGGGTTCGCTGACCGTCAGCACGTATTCCTGGCTCACCTCGCTCTTGAAGGGCTGGACCCCTTCGGGGAGCATTCCCTTGATGGCCTCGACATTGTGGCTCTTGTCCGTCGGAACGAAGCGGATCGTATCGCCGGGGGCCGCGACGACGGCGGCCGGTTCGAAGACCATGTTGCCGCTTTCGCCCTTGTTCATCATCTTGACGGTGTGTTCGGCCGCATGGACCGCACCGGCCGCAAGGATCATCAGGGCAGATGCCGCCAATAGTTTCTTCATGTCCTTCCTCCTCCAATTCGGGTGGAAGGGATGTCCCATAGGGTGGTGCCTGCCGCAATGCGACCTTGGTGCCGATCAGCCGGCATGCAGCACGAAGGCCTCAAGCGCCTCGGCTGCGATCGGCTTGTACATGATTTCGATGCCGGCGGCGTCCGCGGCAAGACGTGTCTGTGGGGTGCGGTTGGCAGTGAGGATGCGGGTCGGGCGTTCGCCATATTCCGCATGTAGGGCTTGCACGGTTTCTATCCCGGTGAGCGTTCCGTCCAACTGCTGGTCGACCAGGTAGACATCGGGCACGATTCCGATCTCTTCCAGCAGAGAGAGCGCTTCTTCGCCGCTTGTCGCCTCAAGCACGCTCACTCCGCGCCGCTCCAGAAGCAGCGCGATGGCCCGGCGCAGGTCCAGATCGTTTTCAACCAGAAGCGCGATACGATCGCTGTTGTCGCCCGGTTCCTCCGGGATCGTCGGCGTCGCCTCCCGATAGGCAGGTTTCGCGTGATGCGCGACGACGGCCAGATCGACCGAGAAACAGGTGCCGCGTCCCGGCGCCGAGCGAAGCGCCAGCCGGTGATCGAGCAGGCCACAGGCCCTTTCCACGATCGCGAGGCCCAGGCCCATTCCCTCGGACGCCGAGGCCGAGCCCTGGATGCGATGAAATTCGCGGAAGATCGCTTGCTGCTGATCCGCAGCGATGCCAGGTCCGGTATCGTGGACTTCGATGCGCACATGACCTTTCGTCCGGCGAGGCCCGACGAGAACGCGACCGCTGCTCGTATAGCGGATGGCATTGCTGATCAGGTTCTGCAGGATGCGGCGCAGATAGGTCGGGTCGCTCGATACGGTCAGACTGCAGGGCAGGATGTCAAGTCTCAGCCCCTTTCGGGCGGCAATGGGAGCAAATTCGTCGGTAAGCTGTTTCAGCAGGACCGAAAGAGGAACCGGCCCGACGTCCACTGCAGCGCCGCCGGCCTCAAGTCGTGAGATGTCGAGCAAGGCTCCGAGTATCCCTTCCACGCTGACAAGCGCATTGTGCGCTTTTTCCAGGGTGCCGCGCATCGGCGTCGCTTCCGCATCGTCCCGTGCCGCCGCGACGAACAGTTTTGCGGCGGAAAGCGGCTGCAGCAGATCGTGGCTCGCCGCCGCGACAAAGCGGACACGGGCCGAATTGGCCCGCTCGGCCTCGGCGAGCGCCGCCGCCAAGTCTCCAGTGCGGGACGCCACGCGCGCTTCGAGCGTGGCATTGGCGCGGATCATGGCCTGTATCGCGTGACGCTCGCGCGTGACATCGGCGAACGACATGACAAATCCTCGCCCGGGCATCTCCTGCGCAAACACATCCAGTATGATTCCCGAGGAATGCTGGAGTTCGAAGGAAAGCGGCCCGCGCGGCAGCGTGCCATCAACCCAGCGAGCCAGGATGTCGGCGGGAAAGCCGTCGCCGAGGGTCGCGGTACGGGCGATGCGGTCAGCCAGCAATTTGAAGGGCGTTCCCCGCCGCAACAGCCGCAGGGGAATGTCTAGAAGCTGGGCGAACCGGCTGTTCCATCCAGCTAATCGGCGGTTGGCGTCGAAGATGCCCACGCCCTGGTTGATGTGCTCCAGCGTGGCGCGGATCATGCGCGCCTGATCGTCCAGCAGCTTGCCGCGTTCGGAACGTTCCATGCGAATGATGTCGGTGATGTCGGTCTGAAGGACGACCGTGCCGCCGTCCGCAGTGCGCTGTTCGCTGACTTGGAGCCAGCGGTCGCCGCTCAAGCCGACGTTGAAAACCTGCCGGGCCCGGTGCAACCGCATGCGTTCTGCCGCCCATGCATTCGGTGTTACGCCCTCGGGAAGAGCCAGGAGGGCTGAACGGCTGACGGCCTGGACATAATCGGCAAAGGCTATTCCGGGAGCGAGTTTCAGGCGCACGTCGCCAAGATCGCGGCAGAAGCGCGAGTTGCAAAGAACGAGCACCTCGGCGGAATCGAAAAGGGCAAAGCCTTCTTCGATCGCCTCGATCGCCTGCGAGAGATCGCGTCTTGCCCGCTCGGTGGCGCTGTTGGCGTCGTTGAGCTGCTTCAGCGTCGCTTCCAGGTCGCGCGTGCGTTGGCGGACCCGCTCCTCGAGTATGGCCGCACGGCGAAACTGCTCGAAGGCGGCTCCCCTGTCTCCGGAGCTCTGCTCGACATGGCGCATCAGGGCGTCCGCGATGTCGAGCATCTTTTCGAGATTGCGCGCCTCGCCATCTGCGGGATCGAGCAGACCATCGGAGATGCGTTTGTTCATGGGGCGCTTTCCGAGACGACCCTGCCGGGCGGATAGAAGGCGAGCCCGGTCATCGTGTGGTTGATATGCATGGGGCCGATCTGCTCGCCATAGGTCGAGAAGCCAATGACGCCATGTTCCCGCAACAGCGCTGAAACCTGCCCCGTCATTTGCTTTTCCTGAGCTTCGACACGCCGCAGAACGCAATCGAAAGCGAGAACGGCGACCGGATCGCCCGGTTTCTTGAGAGCTTGCAGTTCGCTTGCCAGGTGACCGACGAGATCCTGTGGCTCTGCGATCGTCAGAACCATGCCTTCATCGATTGCGGAAAAAAACAGAAGTTCTCCCGAGGGCAGGACGCGCTGAATCGCGCGGACATGGTGGCGTTCACCCATGCAGACGGTAAGGGGGTGGATTGCGAAGGTGAGTGTATTGACGCTCTCCGGCTGCATACCGATGAGGCGGGCATATTCGCGCACGGCGGGCTCGGCATTGATACGCCGCACGATACGGGCGGCCGGATCCGCCTCAGTCACCACCATCCGGCGTTCCGTCGGCTTGATATGATCCATCTTGAAAGCGCGCAGCGGACAGGCGCCACGCATGACGGATATCACGGCGGCGTTTGCAAGAAGCCGTTTGCCGTCGAAGACGAAGGTCTCGCGGAAGCACGCGCCATCGCCCGCCGATCCGCCAATCAGCGGCATTGCCCCTGTGCCCGCAGCAAGCGCCGAGGCCAGTTCGTCCTCTCGGGTCGAGAGGCCGTCGACCAGAAGCAAGGCGAATTCTTCCGGAAAGTGCCCGTGGTCACGAGCAAGCGTTTGGCGAAGATGAAGCAGCGCATCGGAAAGCTCGCTCGCCACAAGCTTCGAGAGATCCGGGACGAGCAGCGTCTCGGCGGCAAAATAGCGAGAATGGAACCCGACCGCCACGATGCTCGCCTCATCATAGCCCGCACCGGAAATCTCTCCGGCCGTAGTGCAGCCGGCGATCCGTGCGCCTGGCCAGGCTTGTGCCGCATCGGAAACGATGGCTGGCACATCGGCCTCGGGCGAGACGAAGATCAGGACGAGTGAAAACGGGCCAGGGCCAAGGCTTTCCGCCAGGCGCTCGACCGGACAGGTGTCGTGCGCTGAAACGAGCGCACGCGCGACGAACTGCTCATCCACGGGCGATGGCCTCCTCCGCCTTTCCCCCGTCATCAAGTTTAAAGCATCCGCCGAGACTATGCGCCAGCGCGAAGTTCAGCTTGGCCAGACTGTTTTCAGACGTCGCTTACCATCGTGCTGAAACTCGCCTCCTGCGCGAAGAGTACGGCTTGCATGCGCGTCTGTACGCCGAGCTTTCGCATGATGGCGGTGATATGCGCCTTCACCGTGGTTTCGGCGATGGAAAGCTCATAGGCGATGTGCTTGTTCATCCGGCCGGCGCAGACGAGCTGCAGGATACGCGCCTGCTGGCGCGTCAGCAGTGCCAGCCGCTTCACCGCTTCTTCGGACGGCGTCGGCGCCGAGGCTTCGAGTGCCATTCGGCTCGCGTGGATTTCACCTCGCGCGATGACGGCGAAGGCCTCGCGGAACTCTTCGCGCGAGGCATGCTTCGGTACGAAGGCGTTCACGCCGGCTTTCAGCGCGGCCCGCACCACCCGGATCTCATCGAGCGACGAGACCACGACGATCGGCGTTTCCGACACGGCGCGGCGAAGGCGCACCACCCCATCGAGCCCGTTGACATCGGGCAGGTTGAGGTCGAGCACCACGACGTCAGGCAAGGGCCCTGTTTCCAATCGGGTGAGCGCCGCCTCCAAAGTGCCGACGGCCTCGACGTCGGGAATGCCGACCGGGCCTGTCAGGGTCATCGCCAGCGCATCGCAGAACAGCGGGTGATCGTCGACGATCAGCGCCGATTTCAGCGTGCGCACGGGTTTCTCGAGTACTGGAACTGGCATCATGCGAAATTCCCGAAAGGGCTGGCGATAGCTTAACATGGATTTGGTCCGTCTTCATCGGCCTTGTCCGGCCCGGGTGAAAAGGATGAAGCCGGGCGTTTCCGCCCGGCTCCTTCAGTTCAGCGATGCGAGCTGTTTGGGCAGACGGAAGGTCCAGATCATGCCACCCTGATTGAGGTAGTTGACCTTCTTGGCCACTTCGCCGCCCCAGAGCGGCACAGCTCCGCCCCAGCCCGAAATCACCGAGACATATTGCTCGCCGTCCTGTTCCCAGGTGACCGGCTGTCCGACGATCCCGGAACCGGTCTGGAATTTCCAGAGCTCCTCGCCGGTCTGGTTGTCGAGAGCGATGAAATCGCCTTCAGGCGTTCCGAAGAAAACGAGACCGCCGGCGGTAGCCATCGCTCCACCCCAGAGCGGAGCGCCGTTTTTATACTCCCACTTGATCTCGCCGGTGTTGGGATCGATCGCCTTCAGGCTGCCGATATGGTCTTCGAAGAGCGGCTTGATGGTAAAGCCGGCACCGAGGTAGGCGGCACCCTTCTTGTAGCTGATCGGCTCGTTCCAGATGTCCATGCCCCATTCGTTCGAGGGAACATAGAACAGGCCGGTCTTCGGGCTGTAGGCCATCGGCATCCAGTTTTTGCCGCCGAGGAACGAGGGAACGGCGAAGACCTGCTGGCCCTTCGAGCCATTGGCCGCCGCTGCGGCATCGCCTGGGCGGTTGTCCTCGTTGTAGATCGGACGGCCCGTTTTATCGATACCCTTCGCCCAGGTGATGTTCTTCACGAAAGGATGGGCGGAGACGAATTTGCCGTCTTCACGGTTCAGCACATAGAAGAAACCGTTGCGGTCGGCCGTCGCAAAGCGCTTTTTGCCGTCCTTGTCGACGAAAGGCACAACCTCATTGACGCCGTCGAAGTCCCAGCCCTCACGCGGCGTGGTCTGGAAGTGCCACTTGATCTCGCCGTTCTGCGGATCGATCCCGAGACGGGAGGCGGCATAAAGGTTGTCGCCCTTGTTGCCCTCCACGGGTTTGCCGGCGTTGCGAAGATGGCTGTTCCACGGAGCGGGGTTGCCGGCGCCGAAGACGAGCGTTTTCGTGTCTTCGTCATAGGAGCCGCCGAGCCAGGTCGCCCCGCCCCCGGTCTTCCACAAGTCGCCAGGCCAGGTCGCATTGAGCGTCCCGGTCATCGTGCTTTCCTTGCCCTTGAAGGTTCCCATGTGGCCTTCGATCACCGGCCGGGTCCAGACAAGTTCGCCGGTCTCCGCATTGCGCGCCTGTACTTCGCCGACAACGCCGAATTCGCCGCCGGAATTGCCCGTGACGACGAGGCCGTTCACGATCAGCGGCGCGGCGGTATAGCTGTAACCTTCCTTGTAGTCTGCAATCTTCTTGTTCCAGACGACATCGCCGGTCTTGCGGTTCAATGCCACGAGACGAGCATCGAGCGTGCCGAAATAGATGTTGTCGCCGAAGATCGCCGCGCCGCGGTTGACTACGTCGCAACAGGGCAGAATGCCTTCCGGAAGGCGCGCATCATATTGCCAGACTTCCTTGCCGGTCTTGATGTTGATGGCATAGAGGCGGCTGTAGGAGCCAGTGATGTACATGATGCCGTCGTAGACGATCGGCTGGCTTTCCTGGCCGCGCTGCTTTTCGCCGCCGAGCGAGAATGCCCAGGCCGGCACCAGGTTCTTGACGTTCTTGGTGTTCAGCGTTTCCATCGGCGAAAAGCGCTGCAAGCCGCGCCCCATGCCATTGGTCAAGACGTCGCCGACGGTTTCGGCGTCCTTTGCAAGATCCTCTTCTGTTACGCCGGCCTGCACGGCACTTGCGCAGGCGATGGCCGCAACCGCGGCCAGAACGAAACTCCTCATGACATCCTCCCTCCATGCCCACAAAGGATGCGGGCTCCACAGCGCGGATCATCTGCCTACTCGCCAAAGCGATGAATTGGACCTTGGTCGTAATGTCGGTGTTCCCGGCCCCAATCGCCCCCCCCAATAGGTCGTATATCGAGGGGAATGGGCGGAGGCTACCATTCGCCTAGTCAAGGGGAGGAGAGCCATGACATTCCTGAAATCACTTGCCGGCGCCGCAGTCGCCGCGCTTCTTTCCAGCATGCCGGCATTTGCCGAAACGCCCGTGGTGAGGGCGGCACTTCAGCTTTCGGGCACCGTGAACTGGGAAGCCGCCACCATCCGTCACTACGGTTTCGACAAGGCGAACGGGTTCTCGATGGAAGTCACCGATATCGCCGGCGCCCCCGCGGCCCAGATCGCGCTCATCGGCGGCGAGGTGGACATGATTGTTTCCGACTGGCTCTGGGTGGCGCGCGAGCGGGCCGCCGGCCGCGATTTTGTCTTCATTCCCTATTCGCGCGCCGTTGGCGGGCTGATGGTGCCGGCTGACAGCCAGGCCAAGAGCCTTGCCGACCTGAAAGGGCAGAAGATTGGCGTCGCCGGCGGCCCGGTCGACAAAAGCTGGCTCATCCTGCGCGCCTATGCGCAGAAAGTGGAGCACTTCGACCTTGCCGGCACCACCGAGCAGGTCTTCGGTGCTCCGCCGCTCGTCTACAAGGCGGCGCTCGACGGCGAGGTGCAGGGCGCCCTGAACTTCTGGAATTTCGGCGCCCGGATGCAGGCGGCGGGCATGCGCACGCTGCTTGGGGTAAATGAGGCCGCCGTGGCTCTCGGCCTCGATCCCGAAACGCCGCTCGTCGGTTATGTGGTGCGTGGCGAGGTCCTGAAGGCTCATCCCAAACTCGGCGAGGCGATTGCGGCCGCCTCACGCCAGGCAAAAGAGAAGCTTGCTACCGATCCGGCGGCATGGGACCGCATCCGGCCAATGATGCGGGCGGAGACCGATGCGGAGTTCGAGGCCCTGAAAGCCGGATTTCTGGCGGGTACGCCGAAGCAGGGCGCGGTCGACGAACGGGCTGCGGCGCGGATGCTGGCGCTGATGACCGAACTTGGTGGCACCGATCTGGTCGGTGATCTGAAAGAGCTGCCCGATGGCGTCTTCCACCATCCCGGCAGCTGAGCCCGTCCTCAGGCTCGATCTTCAAGGCGGCGGGCCGGGCGGTGTGCTCGGCCCGATCACGCTTTCGCTGGTGCCGGGGGAAACGGTGGCGCTGACGGGACCGTCCGGCATCGGCAAGACATCGTTGCTGCGTATTATCGCCGGCCTCGACCGTGGCTTTACCGGACGTCGTCGGGTGACGGCGCGGCTGGCCATGGTCTTTCAGGAGCCTGTCCTTCTGCCATGGCGTACGGCCATTGAAAATCTCAAGGTCGTCGCCCGGATTTCCCATGAGGAAGCCGGGCGCTGGCTGGAGGATGTGGGGTTGGCGGGACTGGGAGATCGCTTCCCGGGCATGCTTTCCCTCGGGCAGCAGCGGCGGTTGTCGCTGGCGCGAGCCTTTGCCTGCGCACCGGACCTGCTGCTGATGGACGAACCCTTTGTCAGCCTCGATCCGTCGCTTGCCTCGGAGATGATGGGCCTGCTCGAACGTCTGATCGCCGACCGTCCCTGTGCAACGCTTCTGGTCACCCATGTGCGCGCGGAGGTCGAGCGGCTTGCCGGACGCATTCTCCGGATGGAGGGTCGCCCGGCACGGATCGTCGAGGAGAATCAGAAGGCCGGGGCGTGTTTTCGGCTGTCGGCGGCCAGCGGGACGATGTCGAGATCGTAGTCGCCGCCCCGCAATGTCGGGCGGCGACGAGGCGCAGACACTTCTCCTCCAAGGCGGTGTCGAGCGCTCAGCGCGTCATGCCTTTCGCGCGGTCATCCCGCGTGCAGGATCGTAGCCCCAGACGGCGACAAGGCCAAATACGACGAAGGCGGCGAGCGTGACGGCAAGCGCCGTTGCATTGCCCTTGGCATAGAGGGCAAAGCGGATGAGTTCGACGGCATGGGTGAAGGGGTTGAGCGCGCAGAGGTCTCTCAGCCGGGGAGAAGCCTCGGCCATCTTCCATAGCGGGTAAAGGGCGGACGAGAGGAAGAACATCGGGAAGATGACGAAGTTCATCACGCCGGCGAAGTTCTCCAACTGTCGGATGAAGGAGGAGAGCAGCAGACCGAGCGCGCCAAGCATCATCGTGGCGGCTGCCATCGCCGGGGCTGCCAACAGATAGCCGAGCCAGGGAAAGCGGATGCCGTAGAGTGCCGCGATCGCCAGGAAAGCATAGGCCTGCAGCACGGCGATCAGGCTGCCGGCCAAAAGCCGGCAGCCAAGCAGCCACCAGCGGGGCAAAGGTGCCGTCAGCAACAGCCGCATCGATCCCATCTCCCGGTCATAGACGAGGCTGAGGGACGACTGCATGCCGCTGAACAACAAGATCATCCCGACCAGTCCCGGCACGATATAGATCTCGTAGGTTATGTAGGTCTGGTAGGGCGGCGTGATCGACAGCCCGAGCGCGGCCCGAAAGCCGGCAGCGAAGACGAAGAGCCAGACGAGTGGCCTCACGAGCGACGCGATCAGCCGCCCCCGCTGACTAAGGAACCGCAGCGTCTCCCGGTGAACGATCGCCCGCAATGCAATGAAGGGATGCGGCTTGAGGAAGCCGACGGTTTCAGACCCCGCCACAGGAAACGCCTCGACCGTCATGCCTGATCTCCTGTAAGCGCGAGGAAGCGTTGGTTCAGATCGTCGCCGCCGATGTCGCCAGCCTCGCCGTCCGCCAGCACTCGGCCGCGATGGAGGATGACGAGGCGGTCCTGAGCTCGTACCTCATCCACGAGATGGGTTGACCAGAGCACCGTCAGCCCCTCTGCCGCAAGATCGTGCACGTGCTGCGTGATGGCGGCGCGCGAGGCTGCATCGAGCCCGACCGTCGGCTCATCGAGCAGCAGCACCTTCGGTCGGTGAACGAGTGCACGGGCGATCTCCATGCGCCGGCGATGACCTCCATTGAGTTTCGCGGCTTTCTCTCCCGCACGCTCCGCCATGCCGAGCCTATCGAGTGCCGCCATGGCTCGGGTTTCCGCCTCCCGCCCGGAAAGTCCGTGAAGGGCCGCGAAATAGAGCAGATTGCGCTTGACGCTCAGGTCAAGATCAAGCGTCGAGGCCTGGAACACGACCCCCATACGAGCGAGTGCCGCGCTTGGCTCGCGATTCATGTCATGACCGGCGATGACGATGCGGCCTGCTCGTGGCGCAAAAAGCCGCGTGAGCACGCCGAACAGCGTCGATTTTCCCGCTCCATTCGGCCCAAGCAGAGCACAGAAGCGGCCAGGTTCAACGGAAAAGGACAAGCCATCAAGCGCGCGCCGGGCGCCCCAGTCGTGGCTGATGTCTTCCACTGTCAAGCCGCTCATGTCCTGCTCATTCAATGGTGATCGAGACCTGTTGCGTATCGCCCTTGCTGCCGGGCACCTTGAGATGGTAGCTGCCCGGTTTGATGGCGACAAAACTGATTTCCGCCTCGCCTCCCTCGTCGAATTCAATGGAATCGACTCCGAGCGGCCGGATCTCGATGCCCTCGATGACGATCTCGTTGATCCAGATGGCGCGGAAGAAGCCGGCTCCCTCGAGCGCCAGCTCCTGGCTGCCGTCCGCCTTGATTTCCAGCGTGTAATATCTGCCGGACTTCAGCCTCAGGGGACCCTTGGCAACCGGCTGGCCTGCCGAGAGCGTAAGCTTCGGCAGCGCTTCGCGATTGGATTTTGAAAGGATGCCGGCAAGACCCATGCCTGCCTTGCCCTTGTTGTCGTCATCGTCGTCCGCCAGCGCTGCGAAGGGCATGGCGGCAAGCGCCAGGGCTGCCAGAATTGCGTTCTTCATCATGTCCTCTCTCGATCGTTATGGCCGGGCAGCCGCGCCCCAGGGGAAGCGCCCAACCTTGATGGATTTCACAGGCTCCAGCGACGCGATGTCGATGATGGTCACATCGCCGGAGACACCGTTGGTGGAGAAAAGCTGCTTGTGGTCGGGCGAGAAAGCGAGATGCCAAACCCGGCGCCCGACAAGGACATAGGTCCTTACCTTGAACGTATCGGCATCGATCACTGCCACGTGATTGGCGGGGCCCAGCGCCACGAAGGCGGTTTTGCCGTCCGGGGTGAATTCGAAACCCACGGGCTGGACAAGGTCGGCTTTGATGCCCGTAATCTCAAAGCGGATCTTGGCCTTCTCGGCCTGTGTTGCGACGTCAAAGACGGTGATCGTGCCGCCGATTTCCGACGAGACCCACAGTTCTGCTCCACCCTTGGCGAACTCGGCATGACGCGGACGGGCATCGACAAGCGTGTTGGCAAAGATCTTCTTGGTTTCGGTGTCGATCCAATGCGCCATATTGGTCGTTTCCGATGTGGTGATGACGATCTTGCCGTCCGGCGAAACGGCCATGCCCTCCGGCTCGATGCCAACATTGACCTGGGCCACCACCTGCCTGGTCTCGACGTCGACGACCGTCGTCACCGCGTCATCCTCATTGGCGATCCACAGATGCCTGTCGTCGGGCGCGAGTACAAATTGCTCCGGGTCCTCGCCGGAGGGCAGATCGTGCAGGATCTTTCCGGTGGCGGGATCCATCACCTGAACCGTATCGCTGTCGGATGCACAGATATAGACGCGGCTGCGGTCGGAATTGAAGGTGATTCCACGTGGCCTTTCGCCGGTTGGGATGGTGCGTACGACTTCCAGGCGCACCGTATCGATGACGGAAATGGTATCGTCCTTTTCGTTCGTTACCCAGATCTCCCCCGCGCCCGCCTGAAGAGGCATGGCGACCAGCAGAGGTGCAATCAGCAGAGCCGGAAATCTCATCTCATCCCTCAAAGGCGGTGCAGGCGCTTTCGGGCCGGTCGAGGCCCAGCGTGTCCATTTCGTTGGTCTGGTGCAGGTAGCCGTCGAGCGGTGCGAGTTCGACCAGCGCCCGGGCATTAACGACGGCCATCGGCTGGCGGAGTTGGCCGTCCCAGTCGCGATAACTGAGGCTGCGGCCCTTGAAGCCGTCGAGGGCGAATTTGGCCGACAGGATGAACTCGCGCAGAACGACCGGATCGCCGGAATTGGTCCGGGTGACAGCCTCGCCGATGGTGCGAACCGCCGCCCAGGCGGCATAGTCGCGCGAGCCCATTTCACGGCCCGCTGCCTTTTCGAAGCGGTTCTGGAGTTGCACTGCGGCCCATTGCTCAAGCACCGGCGCCCATCCTTCGCCACGCAGGCCCTCCGAACCGGCGACCGGACGTGGCAGCCATGTGTTGTCCTGCACGTAGCGCCCGAAATCATCGGCCTCGTCGGCAATCAACAGGACGTCGTGATCGGGAAAGTCCTGGGTGAACAGCGGAATCTCGCGACCTGCGGCGCGCCGCAAGTCGGTGTTGAAGGTCCAGTCTTTCTCGACAAGGATGTCGATGCCGAATTTCTGCGCCGAGGTGCGCAAAGTGTCGGCAAAGGTCCGGTCCTCGGGTTTCGGACCGACGATCAGCACCGTGCGGACCCAGCGCCGCGCTTTCAGCGCCTGCATCAGCGCATCGGTGCGCATCGCGTCTTCCGCCATGGTGTGAAACACGTTCATGCGGCAATCCACGTGGCGAAGCCGCTTTGCGCCGGAGGAAACGTTGAAGAGAAGGGCACCTTTGGCTTCGGCCAGGTCGGCCACCGCCAGAATGCCTTCCGGCGGCGCGTCGAGAAACAGGATTTTCGACGAGGTAAGCGCCTTGCGGGCCGCCGCGAGGAAATCGCCGCCGGGCTCGACCGAGACGAGTGCGAGGCTGTAGTCGTGACCCATGAAGCGGCCGGTCGTTTTCGTGTCGGCCAGCGCGACCTCCGCCCCTGCAATGCCTCGGTCTTTCGGAATGGGATCGAGATTGGAAAGGACCGGCGGCGGCTGGATTTCCTGCCTCATGTAAATCATGGGTACTGCGATTTCGGCCGTGGCAGAGGAAGCCCAGCAGAAGATCGCGGCCGCGAGCCACAAACCTTTCCGATCCCTGAAGCTTTCCGCCATCTCGCATCCTCCCTGCATCAGAATGGCGGCATGCGGGGATGCCCGAAATACGACCTTGGTGTCATGGGATGTCGCGACCTAGGTCGCATATCGCGCCGCACCCGCGCTGCCTTACAAAATGCCGAGTTGGAAATGCGAGGGAGGACCGCATGACGGCCAATAGCATTCGCGGCGGGATCGCCGCTTTCATCCTCATGGCGACGACCGGTCTGGTCATCGCCCACGGCGATGTCGCGCCGCAGCCGGTCAACACGGACGCGTTGCCGGAGGTGGGCGAGGAGTGGCTGACCGAAAACCCCTATCGCGAGGCAAAAGCCGGCCACGAGGTGTGGCTGAAGGCGGTCGAGATCGGGGCATCCGGCTTCAACCAGAATTGTGCACGCTGTCATGGACTCGGCGCGGTTTCTGGCGGCCTTGCGCCCGATCTGCGCCTCCTCGAAGCAGAGGAATACGGTGACGAATGGTTCATCGAGCGCTTCCGTCACGGCTACACCCAGGATGGCACGACCAAGATGCCGGCCTTTGGCGATATCCTTGGCCAGAAGGCGGCCTGGGCCATCCGCACCTATGTGGAGACCCGCCCAGAGGATGGGGCGTTGGATCCCCATGCAAAGCGCCTCCACGAAATCCGTGACGAGCTTGGCAGTGGCAAGGTCGCCGATACCGCGGCGCTCAAGAAGGAACTAGAGACGATCGCCACCGACGTGAAGACGGCCTCCGGAGCGCCGGTCGCCGACAGTGTCACCTACGAGGCGGCGCGTATCCTCTCCGACAAGCCTGAAAGCTGGAAGAAGGCCGCGGAGGTGCTGACGGTCGGCCTTTCGGCCACCCAGTAGCCGCCATGATGCGCTGCGCCTTTTTGGCCCTGGCAATCGGCGTCGCCCTTCCGGGCGGCGCCCTTGCCCGCTGCGAGGGCTATGTGCCTCAGGCCAAGCCGCAGAACACATTCGCACAGGATGTCGGCCGCGAATTCGACCGGATCATAGAAGAGGGCTGGATCGAGTTCGCAGTCTATGCGGACTATGCGCCCTGGTCCTACGAGGAGAAGGGGAAGGCGGCCGGCGTGGACGTCGATGTCGGACGGTTGATCGCAAAGGCCTTAGGGGTGGAAGCAAAATTCCGTCTCGTTACGGCAGGGGAAAATCTTGAAGCCGACCTGATGAATTATGTCTGGAAGGGTGCAGCCATCGGCGGTCGCGTCAGCGATGTCATGCTGCATGTGCCTTATGACAGCGAGCTTGTCTGCCGCATCGAGCAGGTGACCTTTACCGGACAATATGCGACCGAAAACATAGCAATCGCCTATCGAGGCACCGATTACGAGGAGAAGGCGCCGACCCCGCCCTTCTTCCGGTTCGATCCGGTTGCCGTCGAAAACGACTCGATCGCCGATTTTTATCTCACGTCGCTGATTGGCCCCGCAGGCAAGATCAACCGATATCGGTCTACCGCGGCCGCCATGGATGGACTCGCTGCAGGAGATACCAAGGCGGCGATGGGACCGCGCGCCGAACTGGAGGCGGGGCTTACCCGTCATCCGGATGGCGAGCTGAAGGTGCATTCGCCCCCACTCGTGGGTTTTGCGCGAGGGAACTGGACGATAGGCATCGGCGTGAACTTCCAGCACAAGGATCTCGCCTACGCAGTCGATGATGCTATCGATAAGGCACTCGCTGACGGGCAGATCAGCCGCATCTTTAGCCAATATGGCCTGACCTTCACACCGCCGCAGCGTTAGCGTCAGAAGGTGGAGACGTCGCCGGCGGCATCCACCGCCGTCACGCGCATCAACCCGCCGATCCGGCCAAGCGTTGTGCGGATTTCATCGGCGGTCATCAGGCAGAAGGCCGTCGAGAAACCGTCTGCCATCGCGGCATCTTCCGTTTCCACCGAGATCGTCGACCAGCAGGGCCGCTCGCCATGGGGACCGAAGATATGAAAGACATTGCCGAGCCTCATGGCGGCTGGACTTGAGGTTGCGATGGCGGTGCCTGTGAGCCGGCGTATGGCGACCTGGCCCAAAACGGGATCCTCGATGGAGACGCTGAACGGTCCGCCGAGAGCGGCAAACTCTCCCATCTCCACAAGGGCCTGTGCGTAACCTGCCTTCCCCAGGAGATGACGCACCCGGTCGGCGGCGTAACCCTGGGCGATGCCGTTGAATGTCACTGCCTGCCCTTTGCCCAACCGAATGGACGGATCGAAGCGCACCCGTTCCCAGCCTATCGTGGCACGCGCCTGCGCGATGTCCCGGCCCTCGGCGAGAGCGCGCCAGAGCGGCTGGACCGTCGGGTCGAACCGTCCGCCCGTTGCCTGGTGGACGTGATCGGCAAGACGGAGAAGATCGAAAAGTGCCTGGGGCGCGCTATCGAGATGGCCGATGGCGTTCAATCGGCTGAGGGCAGAATCCGGCTTGAACAGGCTTGCTGCCGCCTCGACCTCGGCAATCGTCGTGCCGATCATGTCTGCGACATGCCGGGAAAGACCGCGAGGGCCGCGCAGATCCACGCGCACCGTACCGCCGAGCATGTCTGCCTGCCAAGTCGTCACCTCTGCGCGCGCAGGGCCGGGGAAGGCAACGGCTGCGGCGATGAACAGGAAGCGGCGGCGGTTCATGCCGGGATCCCCACCCTGGTCACCGGATTGGCCGCGCGCTTTCGATGCGCCAGCACCCGCGGCACGCATTGCGTCGCATCGTCATGGATGGTCACGCAATCGAGGCATTGAAAACATTCGGAATAGGCAACGCGTCCGGTCTTTCGGATCGCGCCGTATGGGCAGCGCACGTGGCAGAGTTGGCAAGGAGAACCGCATTCCAGGCGGCGGGGTATCCAGTTCCGCGTGCGAAGCAGCCCGCCGAGAGCCATGATCGCGCCAAGGGGGCAGATATAGCGACAGAAACCCTTGAAGGTCACTGCGGCGAGAAATAGCCAGAAAGCGGCATAGGCGACATAGTACCATTCGCGGTGGAAAAAGGTTGTGACCGCCGTCTTGAAGGGCTCGATCTCCGCTGCGGTTTCGGCCTTTTCGGGCGCGAAGAAGGTGACCGCGACCAGACCTGCCAGCGAGAGCCATGGACCGGCCTTTAATCGTCTGTCCCAGATCGGCGAGGGGTTCCATTGCGGCAACCGAAGCAAGCGACCGGCATGATGGGCGAATTCCTGCATTGCGCCGAACGGACAGAGCCAGCCGCAGAAGAGGCCGCGTCCCCATAGCACAAATCCAAGAATGGCAGCGCCCCAGACCATGAGCGAAAAGGGATCGTAGAGCAGAACCGCCAGGTTACCGCCGCCGCTTATCGCCCGGAGAGCGGCGAGCGGCGTGACGATCGACAATTGGCCTTGGCCCCACCAGCCGACGAACCCCACAACAACTGCCAGAAGAGCAAGCCGCGCCGGACGCAGCACCGTCGGTGCGGCGAGTTGGTGCATGCCGGGGCCGACTGCGCCGAACACGCCCGCAAGCAGAATGCCAAGCGCCGCGAGGTCCCATTCCCGGTCTACGATTGCCGCCTGCCAGGGTGGTCGCACGCTGGATGTTTCCGGCCGGACGAAAAAGGCGGGATCAGCCTTGAGAGTGATCGGGAACTGGGCCGAACCCATCTCCGGCTTCAGCATGCCATGGGCGCGCACGGCTTGGGCGGAGAGTATCCAGTCCCGCGTCGGGTCGAAGCCGAGGCGGCGGTCGATCCTCAGGATCATGGTCGTGCCCTGTGGCACGCCCGGCCTGGTTTCGACCGTCATGTCGGCGTCACGTAGGGCAACAGGCAGACCATCCTGGGCAGCCGCAAGCCGGTCGGGCGCCGTGTTGCGCACGAAATCCGCCGAAACGAGGCCATGGCGGCCGGCGTCGATGACCAACACGGGCTCGTCGTCCGGGCTCACGCGCAGCAGGCGTTGAAGATCGGCAAAACTTTCCCTGGTCAAAACGGCCCGGGCAATTGCGGGAGGGCCGATATCCACCACCCAAAGATCAAGGAAGAGCCCCTCCGGATCAGTGGCTGCCTCCGGGTCATCATCCGCCCATTTCGTGCCCGCGAAGGCCTCATCGAGCTTGGCATTCGTCACCTTGAGATGTCGAGCCAAGCCTCGTTCGACGAGCGTCGTCCATTCGAGTTTCTCATCGACCGACGGATCGGGATGCACGGGCGGGCCACTTGTCACGCCCTGCATCTTCTCCCGCGCGACCGCGAGCGTTGCGGCCAGGATCGTTTCATGGGCGATGCGGACGGAAGCCGTGGCTTTGGTTACCCCATCGAGATAGACGAGACTGGAGCCGCCCCCGGCCTCGCCATAGGGTGTGCCGACGACGAGCGCCTCCCGGATCGAGTGCCCGCGATATTGTTCGAGAAAAGCGCGCAACGGTGCTTCCCCAAGGCCGGATACGAAGATTGGCTCGTTGTGGGCGATGAGCCGCACATCGAGGAACCGGCCCTCCCTGTCGATCAGCACCAGCATGTTGATCGGAGCTCCGGAAAACCCGGGAAGGGGAGCGAGCGGACCGGTCTCGAAGGCATAGCCTGCCTGCGCTCCGCCGGAATTCAGCAGTGTCCAGACGCCGTTTTCATTCAGCTGCTCGCCAAGCGCGTAAGGCGGTACGATCAGGTTTGCGAGCGCCTCACGGCTGAGCGGCGCACCGGCCGCGCGGCCGGAGAAAAGCATGCAGAAAACAAAAAAGCTCAGTAGGGCCAGGCGTCTTCCCATGCGCAATCCTCCCAGCCAGATTTCTATGCAGCGCGCGAGAGGTCGCCATACGACCAAGGTCGCGGATCGGACATGCGGTTCGGCCGCTATAGTTGGTTCGGGAGAATTCAGATGTCGCAGAAGAGCCTCGAAGACCGGTTGCAAGGGGGCGTGTTCCTTCTTTCCCTCAGCCTGTTCGGGCTATTCTGGGCCGTCCTCGCCGCCTTGAAAGCGGACCCGACCGTCCTTCCCGGGCCGGTCGACGTCGCGCAGGTATTTTGGTCGGAGGCCGCGGCCGGTCGATTGCCGAGAGAACTGTTCGCGACACTTCTGCGCGTCATCGTCTCATTCGGACTTGCCATGGCGGCGGGTTGCCTGCTCGGTTTCCTGCTCGGGCGCCACCGGATTCTCAACCGCTGGGCTGATCCTTGGGTGACGATCTTCATGAACCTGCCGGCGCTGGTGTTGATCGTGCTCTGTTACCTTTGGATCGGGCTCAACGAGCTTGCGGCGATCGTCGCGGTGACGCTCAACAAGACGGCGATGGTCATGGTCACCATCCGCCAAGGCGTACGGTCCTTCGATCCGGCGCTCGATGATCTGGCATTGGTGGCCCGGCTTTCGCGCGGGGAGCGTCTTCGGCACCTGGTCCTGCCGCAACTGGCACCCTGGCTGGCAGTGGCCGCACGCAACGGCATTGCTATCATCTGGAAGATCGTGCTCGTCGTCGAATTTCTTGGCCGGTCCAATGGGGTCGGTTTCCGTATCCACCTGTATTTCCAGCAGTTCCAGACCGCCCACGTACTCGTCTACTCACTTTCGTTCGTCGCTGTCATGCTGGTCGCCGAGCACGGAATCATCCAGCGCTGGGAGGCACGGGCGGCGAGCTGGAAACGTTGAACTTCGTTGACCATTGCCGGCCATGGCAACCTATAATGTCCATTGTGCCGCCATCGCATCCTGTCGATGTCGGATGTTTGCACGGTCCATTTTCGGTAGGTGCACGCATACCATCAGGCCCGGATTGTTGGACGACAGTTCTATATCCCCTCCGTGGTGCCGCACGATCGCCCGGGCGATCGACATTCCGAGGCCGATACCGCCGGTTTCCCGATTGCGTGACTTCTCCATCCGGAAGAAGGGCGAAAACACTTTGTCCCGCATTTCCTCCGGAATGCCAGGACCATGATCCTTGACGAGAATGTCGAAGCCGGTCGCAGTTTCGACGATCGATACGCTCGCACTGCCACCATACCTGACTGCATTCTCCACGAGATTGCGTATGGCGCGGCGCAATGCCCCGGGACGGCAGCGATAGTGGGTCTTCTTGCTTTCCGTGAATTCGACTTTGTGGCCCAGATCGCCCAGGTCGTGACAAAGGCTTTCAACCAGCGCACACAGATCGACCGTACGGGTTTCCTCAGTGGATGCCTCGCCCTTGGCAAAGGCTATGGTCGCTTCCGTCATCGCCTGAATTTCATCGATCGTATCGAGCATTCGATGCTGGACGTCGGGATCCGACACGAATTCAGCCCGCAGCCGCAGTGAAGTCAAAGGCGTTCGCAAATCGTGACCGATCGCCGCAAGCATCCTGACCCTGTCCTCGACATAGCGGTGCAGCCGCTGCTGCATTCGATTGAAGGACACTGCTGTCAAGCGGATGTCGTCGGGCCCGCTTTCGGGAATAGGCGAAATGTTCTCGCCGCGCCCCAAAGCGTCGGCAGCTATGGCAAGCTGACGCATGGGACGAGTGATGCGGGCCGTTGCAAGGATCACGATCACGCAGAGGATCACGACGCTTAATGCGAAGGAATAGAGCGACGGCGAGCGCCACCAGGGTGTTCCGGCTGTCTTGAAATAGGCTGTATTGAGCCAAAGCCCGCTCTTGAGCTGGACGGCCATCCCCATTCCCGAGCCGCTGCCGTTCGACGTCACGAGATCGGTGTATCTGGCGGGCTGATCCAAGGGCCAGAGCGTGCCGCCAGCCTGTATCCATTCAGGCATCCCGGCGGTGGAGCTGATTTTGGTCTCTACGCTTCGTGCCGCTTCCAATTGTCCCGAAGCGGAGCCAAGGCCCCATTCAGGAGGCAGGGCCACAGCGTTGCGGATCGGGCGGACGAGGTGCGAGGTCGCGCCGCGCCGCCAGGCAACAAGATCTGTCGGGGGACCAGTTGTCAGCCAAAAACGAGTGGTGGATGTCTCGCTGGCTTGCAGTACCTCTTCGCGAAGTTCGGCAGGAATGACCTCCATGAGTCGGGTAATCGAACCCGTCCGTGTGAAAAACTCGCTTTTGGAGGCCGCCTTCAGCGCCTTGCCCTGCTCATCCCACGAGATGAGAAACGAAAGCACTTGCGAGACGACGAGCGCTAAAAGAATAAAGCCTATGAATTGTCTGGCCAGACTTCGTTTCCACCATGAGATCATGACTTCACCACGCTTGCCGAAAGGCTGTAGCCGCCGCCCCAATGGGTTTTGATGATGGCCGGATTTTTGGGATCTGCTTCGACTTTCTTGCGCAGGCGGCTGACCTGATTATCGATGCTGCGGTCGAAGGGGTCGGCGGTTCTTCCGGAGGTAAGATCAAGGAGTTGGTCCCGGCTGAGGACCATTCCGGGATGATCGAGAAACGCTTTGAGCAACCGGAATTCGACCGTGCTCAAGGCTACACCTATACCATCGCTGTCGGTAAGTTCTTGCCGGGCGAAGTCCAAGGTCCACTGATCAAAACGAATAGTGCTTCCCTTGATCGGCTCACTCTGTCGCGCTGCCGTCCCCTGGACGCGACGCAGGACAGCACGGGCCCGTGCAAGCAGTTCGCGAGGATTGAAGGGTTTGACAAGATAATCGTCCGCACCGATTTCTAGACCGACGATGCGATCGGTGTCTTCCGACATCGCGGTGAGGAAAATGATGGGGGTTGCCATGGATGCGCGAAGCTGTCGGCATATGCTGATGCCATCCTCGCCGGGCATCATGATATCGAGCACGATGAGGTCTATGGTCTCGCGCGCCAAGATCTCACGCAGCGTCTCACCGCTTTCGGCCAGACTAACCCTGTAGCCATGTCTTGTCAGGTACTGGCCAACCAGATCCCGGATGTCATGATGGTCATCCACGACGGCGATATGCGGCGAAGTCTCCATTGCAATTCCCACGAGATTCAATTCGATCGACCCCGCCATCATATTTGTCCGGAAAAGGACGGCCCATTTACATAACCACGAGCACGGCTTTTCCTCACCAAAACCGCCGTCCCACCAGCCCTCTGCGTGGGGTGGCGCAGAGTGACTGCTGGGACGCTTCGGCCGGTAACCTCACAACAGCGTGCGGGGTTGAGGCCATGTCATTCGGTTCTAGCGCGAGAGGCCTCCTTGGTCGCCGCTACTGTCGCTGCTGTCGCCGATTTTCCGGTCGTCGCGGGTGGTGTTCCATGCGAATGAGCCGGCGTCCGACTTCGGAAAGTAGAAGGTCTTGCTGTGATCGCCAAGAGAATTGCGTCCCGGCGAGACAGCCTCTACCGGCGACGGACGCTGAACGCCCTCGTAATAATCACCTTCGGCAAGGGCCGGGGTGGCTAGAGCTGCGGATACAAGCAAGAAAGTGATGCTGGTGGTCTTGATCATTGGTATAAATCCTTGTGCTTTGATTGCGCCTGAGTTTGCGACCGTGCGGCAATCGGGGTCTTGAATGAGCTGCGGGGGTTAGTTGGGCCGAAACGCACCTTCGTAATAGTCACCGCTGTCGAAGATGCGGCGGTCGTCGCGGCTGGTGCGAGCGCCGAAAGGCGTTTGCTCGGAGCTGCGATAGCTGTCGCTTTCGACGCTGATGCTATTCGTCTGGGTCCGGTCCAGCCGGTTTTTGCCGTCTTCTGCGAGAGTTGCGCTGGCGAAAGATAGACCTGCGGTAAGTGCGATGATGAGATGCCTGAACATGTGTTTCCTTTCTCATTAGGCCGTACCTCTGGGGTACGAGAAAGGAATAACCCTCATTTGTCGCACAGCTATGCCGCGGTGCACCAAAATTGTATCAAAGTGTCACGGAGCCGTTTTACGGCTCCCACCGGTTCGTTGGCATGAATGGGACACCGCCTCGGGCTTACGGTACTTCTCCACAATGGCCGATCCAAGAAGAACTCGTCGACCTTTCCGGCTTTCTGGATCGCCGCGACATTTACGATCGTCTGACCGATGGGCAGGTTCACTTTTTGTGAAGGACTGGCGGCCAGTCTTCTGCCACACCAAGCGATTCGTTTGGCAATGACGGAGACGGCATGACCCTGATGCAATTCCCCGCCGACCGGCGGGCGGCCGAAGTGAGACGTTGCGCGCAAGCCCTTCGGACACTCCATGGCCAAGAAGCAAACCTTTTCTGGCGATCGGAAATGGCTCTTTTTTCCGCGGAACTCTCAGCGCAAGGCGCATCTGTGGAAGAAACCTCCCATCAGGCGAGCCTCTTCATGAATGCGGTGCAGCTGGAACTGCAGAAGGAATACGCTGCCGCCGCATCGGGATCATGAACGACGATTGCATCTCCCGCTTTGATCGGTCGTCTTGACGTCCCCTTAGGGCGTGGGGGCTATTGTCTATAGCCATGCCGGGCGAAAAAGCGGTCGAGTTCCCGCTGCTGGGGCGCCTGGCCGGTATAGATCGCGACGTATCCGGGGATGCGTTTCATGCGCAGGGTGATGTCCTCCCTGGATTGCATGGAGATATATCCGATCTGTACCAGATAGGTCGTTCTCGCGCGAACATCCGCGGACCCCTCGTCGCAACCGAACCGCATGAACATTCGGCCCAGCGCCTCCATTCTCACCTGGTCGGCCTGCTGCACGTCAGCCAGGATCTCGGGCGATTGAAGCGCCCAGCTGCGAACGGCAAATTCGAATTGGGAATCGAAAAGCTCCTTGTTCAGCCAGCAGTCGAAGACGTTCAGCATCGCTTCGGCGAGTGTCTCCGCATAGGCCTCGGATTGCTTCACAAGGTTGCCGGTGTTCTTCTCTCGCCAGCGCGAGATCAGCGCGGACAGCAGCTCTTCGCGATCTTTGAAGAACCAATAGAAGCTCGTCCGGGAAAGATTGAGCCGTTTTGCAAGCGGCAGGATCTTCACCGAATCCACACCGGACTCGAGCAGAGAAACGTAGGCAGCTTCGAGCCACCCCTCGTAGGAGCCCCGCCAGCCGCCGTCACTTGTCGCTTGATCCATAAATCCTCCTAACCAATCCAAGCGAGAGCTACAAGCAGAATGTACATATCTGACCAGGCAAAAGACACAACTGTTTTCATCGTTGACATATATGTACATTCCCACCTAACTTTGTGCGAACATCCCTAGGCCGGAGCCCGCGCATGTCGAACGATCCACTCCTTCAGCCCTATAGGCTGAAGCATCTGGCCCTGCGCAACCGTATTATCGTAACGTCGCACGAGCCGGCCTATCCAGAGGACGGCATGCCGAAGGAGCGCTATAGGGCCTATACGGTCGAGCGGGCAAAGGGCGGCGTGGCGTTGACCATGACGGCGGGTTCCGCCGCTGTATCGAAGGATAGTCCCCCGGTCTTCAACAATCTGCTCGCCTACAAGGACGAAATCGTACCGTGGATCCGGCAGATGACCGATGCCGTGCACGAGGAGGGGGCAGCGATCATGATCCAGCTCACCCATCTCGGCCGCCGCACGCGCTGGGACAAGGGCGATTGGCTCCCCGTCGTCGCGCCCTCCCATCATCGCGAGGCTGCGCACCGCGCCTTCCCGAAGAAGCTCGAAGATTGGGATATCGAGCGTATCGTCAAGGACTTCGCCGATGCGGCCGAGCGCATGAAGGCAGGCGGGATGGACGGCGTCGAGCTGGAGGCCTATGGCCACCTGATCGATCAGTTCGTTTCCCCGCTCACAAATGAGCTTGAGGCACCTTATGGTGGATCCCTTGAAAACCGGATGCGTTTCTGTCTCGAAGTCTTCAAGGCGATGCGAGAGAGGGTAGGCGATGATTTCATTCTCGGTGTCCGCTACACCGCCGACGAATGTCTTCCCGGCGGCACCGGACAAGATGACGGCATCGAGATTTCGAGACGCCTGAAGGACAGCGGGCTGATCGACTACCTGAACGTCATCCGCGGCCATATCGATACGGATCCCGGCTTGACGGACGTTATCCCGATCCAGGGAATGGCGAACTCTCCGCACCTCGATTTCGCCGGCGAGATCCGCGCGGCCACGAACTTCCCGACCTTTCATGCCGCGAAGATCCCCGACGTCGCCACAGCCCGCCATGCCATTGCGGCGGGCAAGGTCGACATGGTTGGCATGACGCGTGCGCACATGACCGACCCGCACATCGTGCGAAAGATCATCGAGAAGCGGGAAGATGACATCCGTCCCTGCGTTGGCGCGAATTACTGTCTCGACCGCATCTATCAGGGTGGCATGGCCTTCTGCATCCATAATGCCGCGACAGGTCGCGAGGAGACCATGCCGCACACCATTCCAAAAGCCGCCCTGCGCAAGAAGGTGGTGATCGTAGGGGCAGGGCCGGCTGGCCTGGAGGCCGCACGCGTTTCGGCTGAACGTGGCCATCACGTCGTGGTTTTCGAGGCGGCGAACGATCCTGGCGGCCAGATCCGGTTGACGGCGCAAAGCGAGCGTCGGCGGGAAATGATCAGCATCATCGACTGGCGGATGAGCCAATGCGAAAAGCTTGGCGTCACCTTCCATTTCAACACCTGGGCGGAAGCGGACACGGTTGCGGCGGAAAATCCCGACGTTGTCATCATCGCAACCGGCGGACTGCCGCATACCGAGGTGCTTTCGAAGGGCAACGAACTCGTGGTTTCTTCCTGGGATATCATTTCGGGCGACGTGAAGCCCGGCACCAACGTGCTCGTTTTCGACGACGCGGGTGACCATGCAGGGCTGCAGGCCGCAGAATTTATCGCCAAGGCGGGCGGCAAGGTCGAGATCATGACGCCGGACCGTTCCTTCGCTCCGGAGGTCATGGCGATGAACCTTGTGCCTTATATGCGGTCGCTTCAAAAGCTCGATGTGACGTTCACCATCACCTACCGGTTGGAAGCGGCGGAGGGGAGTGGCAACCAGATCGTCGCCCATGTCGGCAGCGACTATGGCGGGGTAGCCAGGCAGCGAATAGTCGATCAGATTGTCGTCAATCACGGGACCATCCCGCTGGATGATCTATACTTCGAGCTGAAGCCCGGTTCGAAAAACCTCGGCGAGGTCTCCTATGACGAGCTGCTTTCCGGCGCACCGCAAACGATCGAACGCAACGCGGCTGGCTCCTATCAGCTTTTCCGCATCGGTGATGCGGTGGCGGCCCGCAATACGCATGCTGCCATATATGATGCGCTGCGGCTGGCAAAGGACATCTGAGAGTAGCCGGAGCGAGTGAAGATCTGAAAAGTGACTCCCGATTAGCATCAGTATCTTGAACGCGTCCCAGGCCGGTGGAATTATCAGGCTTCGGGAATGGCTGCTTAACGAAGATGCACCACGATCGGAATGCCGTCGATCGTTTCCACCCGCATCCCGAATCCAAAGATGGCATGCAGCGTTTCCGGGGTGAGCAGTTCTGAGGGCGGGCCATCGGCAATGATGCGGCCGGATTTCATCGCCACGATGCGGTCCGCATAGACCCCCGCTTGATTGATATCGTGCAACACGATGACGACGGTCTTGCCCTTGCCGTCGGCGATCTTGCGCAGCGACCGCATCAGCTCCCGGGCAAAATACATGTCGAGATTGTTGAGCGGTTCGTCGAGGAGCAAATAGTCCGTGCCTTGCGCAAAAGCCATGGCGACGAGGGCCCGTTGACGCTGTCCGCCGGAGAGCGTCTCGATGAACCGGCCCGCAAGGTCGGTCAGGTCGAATTGCTGCAGCGACTGATCGATGATCCTCTGGTCCTCCTCCGTCAATCGGCCGCGTCCATGCGGGAAACGGCCGAAGCCGACGAGTTCGCGGACGCGTAGCCGGCTTGTCACGATCGAGTCCTGACGCAGGATCGCGATGATCTTCGCGAGATCCCGGTTCGGTGTCGTGTCGACCGGATAGCCTTCGATGCTGATCTTTCCTGTCTGCAGCGGTTGAAGCCGCGCGATAAGCGAGAGGAGCGAGGACTTGCCCGCCCCATTTGGACCGATCAGCGCGGTGATGCCGCCTTTCGGGATATCAAGCGAAATATCGTGCAGGATCGGCGTGGAACCGTGCTTCAGCGAGACTTTTTCCACCCGGATCATCGGCGGCTCCCGAGGAAGAGGAGAATGAGGAAGGCGAGGCCGCCAGCAAATTCGATAACGACGCCGAGCGTGGAGCTGTTGCCGAGCCCGTGCTGGAACAATGTCTGGCCGCCGACGAGGATGATCACGGCGGTGAAGGCCGCTGCAGGCAACAGCATGCTGTGGCGCCGGGTATCGACAACCCGCTCCGCGATGGCGACGACCAGGAGACCAAAGAAGGCGATCGGCCCGACCAGTGCGGTTGATACGGCTACCAGCGACGAGACGAGCAGTAGAAGGCCGGCGACCGTTCTCGCCCAGGCGACCCCAAGTCCGGTCGCGCTGTCGGCGCCGAGCGCCACGATGTCCAGGAGATGCCGCGCCCGCCAGGCGATCACCGCGGCCACGGCGGTCAGAATTGTTGCAAAGATCAGCACGTCGGTGCGGACATCGTTGAAGTTGGCGAAGCTCGCGCTCTGTGCCACGGCGAAGTCATTGGGATCGACAAGGCGGGCCAACAGCGATTGAAGGCTGCGGAAAAGGACGCCGAAGATGACGCCTGCAAGCAGCATCAGCCCCATATCCGTACGGCGCCTTAGCATCGGCAGCAGGAGGCCGATCGCCAGGCCCATCAGCAGCATCACTTCGCCGCCGAATTTCAGTTGGGGATCGAGCGCCGAATAACCGAGACCGCCGAGCAGAAAGACGAGCAGCATCTGCCCGAACAGATAGAGCGCGTCGAGCCCCATGATCGAGGGTGTCAGGATGCGGTTGTTGGTCACCGTCTGGAAAATCACCGTCGACAGGGCGATGGATAGGCTGACTTGCAGCAGGGCCGCGAGTTTCGTGGCGCGAAGGGAGAGCACGAAGCCGATATTGCCGCCCAGTCCGATTGTCATATAGGCGGCGATGCAGACAATCGCTGCCGCGCCGAGACAAAGGAGCCGACGGTCAGGCATGGGCCGGCCGCCGAAAGAGAAGCCAGAGAAAAACCACGCCGCCGACGCAGCCCATCACCGTGCCGACGGGGATTTCATAGGGGTAGCGGATCAGCCGGCCAAGGATGTCACAGCCGAGCACCAGGATCGCGCCGCTCATGGCGACGACGGGCAGCGTACCGCGCAGGTTGTCGCCCATCAGCCGGGATACGATATTTGGTACGACGAGGCCGACGAAGGGGATCATTCCGACGATCACGGTGCTAAGGGCCGAGATGACGGAGACGATGACGAGACCGAGTTGCAGCATGCGGGAATAATCGATGCCAAGCCCGATACTGGCGTCGCGGCCCATCGCCATGATCGTCAATCGGTCGGCGATCATCCATGCGACCACCAGCATGGCCGCGGCGGCCCACAATAGTTCATACCGCCCGCGTAGCACCCCGGAGAAATCTCCGTTGGTCCAGACTGAGAGATACTGGAGCAGGTCGGCCTGCCAGGCGACGAAGGTAACCGCTGCCCCGATGACGCCGCCATAGACGATGCCGAACAGGGGAACCAGAAAGGGTTGGGTCGGCGGCAGCCGATGCGCCGTCATCAGGAAGACCGACGTACCGACAAGCGCGGTCGTGGTCGCGACGATGCTTTTTATGAAGAGGTTTGCCGAAGGCCACAGTAGCGTGACGAGAAGCACGCCAAGTTCGGCGCTCTGTGCAGTACCGGCCGTCGAGGGCTCGACGTAACTGTTGCGGGCGAGCGTCTGCATGATGAGGCCGCCGATCGCCAGACCGGATCCGGTAAGCAGAGCCGCCAGCGTTCGCGGCAGGCGGCTGATCAGCAGCAGTTCCAGCGCCTCGGCGTCGGAAAGCACCCGCCGAAAGGGCATGTCGATGACGCCGACGAACAGGCTCAACATGACGAGAACCGCAAGTACGAAACCCGCGGCCAATCCGATAGGTGACGGCTTCTGGCGAGCGGCTGTATTCATCTGGCGGCGGCAAAGGCCTCCGCGATGGTTGCCAGCACGCGCTGCATCGACTGGATCCCGCCGGCGGCGATGTAGAATTCTGCGGCCGGCAGATAGACGACCTGTCCCTTCTTCCATGCGGCCGTCTGTGCGACCAGTTCGTTGTCGAGCGTCGCTTTGGCGCCCTGTTCGCCGGAACCTATCGCCGCGGCGCGATCCAGAACCAGCAGCCAATCGGGATTGGCCTTGGCGATGAATTCGAAGGATATCGCTTCGCCATGGTCCGCTGCCTTTACGTCGGGAACGGCCGGCGGCAGGTTGAGCGCGGCATGCACCCAGCCGAAGCGCGAGCCGGGACCATAGGCCGTCACCTTCGGTCCGTTGGTCATGATGATCAGCCCCTTGCCCTTGCCGGCGACAGCTGCCTTTGCGGTCCTGATCCGGTCGTCCAGCTCGCCTGCAGCCTTGTCGGCTTCGGCTTGCTTGCCGAAAAGAGCGCCATAGGTGGCAAGCCGCTCCTTGGCCTCGGCCACCAGATCGTCCCCAACCATTGTCATATCGATGGTCTGGGCCACTTTGGCGGCGGTATCCGCTTTTGTCGAGGATCGCCCGCCGACGATGATGAGGTCCGGCGAAAGCACGCTCAGCGCCTCGAGATCCGGTTCGAAGAGGTCCCCAACGACTGCTGCACCCTGTTTGAGAGGCTCCAATTGCGAAAGATAGAGCTTTTCCGGAACGCCGGCCGGCTTGATCCCGATCCGGTCAAGCGTGTCGATGGCGGCGATATCGAAGACTGCGACCGTGGCCGGGGTCTTCGCGATGGTAACAGGTCCTCTGGCGGTGTTGATATCGGCCGCATGCGCCGACAGCGCAGAAAAAGCAAAAGCGGCCGCCGCCGCGATCATCCCGAGATTCATCGCCTCACCATGTACCCGTCGTTCCTGGCGTCTCAGCCGTTATCCTGAACCTGCCATTGCAACGCTTCCAGGTTTTCCCGGAATGCAAAGCGAACCAGATGCCTCTCGATCACCGATTCCGTTTCCGAGAGCTGCTCGTCGTCCGCCGCGATCGCCACGATCTTCAGCCTGTCGGGATCGGCGTCCAACACAGCGGTTCCGCAGGAAAAGCGGCATTCGCCACGGGTTTCGGAATAGGTGGTCTCGATCTTGTGCGCGAAATGTTTGCAGAGCTGAACGAGATATTTCGCGCCGTGTTCTGTCTGCCATTCTGCGATTGCCTGTACCAACGGTCGCTCCTTAATATGAGTATTATCTTCCACTTATCGCGAAGCGCATATGGCGGCAACCGGAAAGGCCGCCGCTACACGTCGACGTGAACGGGGTCACCCGCTTAGAATGTCGCCTTCGCAGTCAGCAGGAAGCTGCGTCCCGGCTCGTAGAGCGGCGTGACATTGCCGAATTCCTGCCCATAAGTGGCGCGGTTCGAGTAATTCTCATCGAAGACGTTTCTGAGTTCAGCGCGGAACGAGAAGTTCTCCCATTGCTCCGGCTTCCATTCCGCAAACAGGTTTACGACTTTGTATTCGTCGTAGGTCTTGTACTGGGGAGCATATTCGAGGTCGCCACCGATCGTAAGATTCCAGTCTCTAAAGGTGTGCTGCGCCGTAAGAGTGAAAATGTCGCCCACCGGCGTGGCGAGATAGTTACCTAGATCGGAATCTGCGTCCTTTCCATCGACCTTCACATCGATATGGGCATATTTGACTTTTACGGCGCTATCTGCCCATTCGTACCCGGCTCCGATTTCGACCCCTTCTGAAACCATGTCGCGCGCGCGATTGGCTGCAAGAGCACCTGGGAAAGGTGCCGGCACCGCGCCGGAATACGCATAGAGAGGCACGCGGGCGTTGTCGATTTCCGTTCGAAAGAGGCTGACTTCCGCGCTGAACCCTCCGTTATGGGCCTCGAGGCCAATCATGAAATTGTCGGCCGTAACCGGTTCAGGACCATCTGCGCCGTAGTCCCATGCGGGATTGATGACGAAGTTTTCCGTCAAAGGAATACCTGCCCACACGTGAGAATAACCTGCCTTGGCGGTCAGGAAGTCGGTCAGATCGTATTCACCCGAAATGTTGGCACTGAGGCCGCCATTGTCGAACTCCGCGCCGGTCACACCGGTGAACCATTGATGATCTGCGCGAGCACCGAATGAAAGGCGTGTTCGATCCCAAGGTTCAAGCCGCGCCTGCGCATAGATACCCACATTTGTCGCCTTCTCGCGTCCGGAGTCGGAAAAGCGAAGAACTGTGCTTTCGGCATCGAGTTCTGCGCGATCGGAGTAGAAGTCGATGCCGGCGACAACGTTGCCGATATCGAACGCAAACTTGTTCTGGAACTTTCCGTTGAAGCTCGACGTCTCGCCGATCGATGGATAAGTGACCGGAATGGACGGAGGCGGGCAACCGCGCGGGCAGGCATATGCCGTCGTGTCCACCTCGGTCTTGCTGTAGGACAGCATAAAGGTCGGATCCCACCAGCCGTCAGGTTGGGTCGTGGTATAGGTCAGGACCGTATTTTGCCGATCCATCTTGAAGTCGCGAACACGAGGCTCCCATGGACGGCCGGTATCGACAAAGCCTGCGTTGGGGCGGAACGGACGCGGTGCGTCGTCAACGACCCGATCGTGGCTCAATTCGAAGCGGTGGCCGTCCTCGGTTTCATAGGCGATCTTGCCAAGGCCGCTCAGGATATCAGTCTTCGTGCCGCCGACTTCATGTCCGTTTCCACCGACGAAATCATCACCCTTACCGAAGGTGAAATAGCCCAGGAACTCAAAGCCTTCGTGTTTGCCATAGGCGGAAAGGCCCGTCGTGACGGTGTCGCTGTTGAAATTGTAGGTGGAGGTGACGAAGCCGCCGAGCGATTGGTCAGGCGCCAAAAGGTCGATTGCATCCTTGGTTTCGTAATTGATCG
Organism: Neorhizobium huautlense; assembly: GCF_002968575.1. Classification (GTDB taxonomy): domain Bacteria; phylum Pseudomonadota; class Alphaproteobacteria; order Rhizobiales; family Rhizobiaceae; genus Neorhizobium; species Neorhizobium huautlense. The sequence continues at coordinate 144,571 of NZ_PVBM01000009.1, forward strand.
AGCCGGCAAGCGCGCCGGGGCCTGCATCGGCCGGCGCTATTCCGGCATCGACATCGACGGCTTTCAGGATCGAGGGGTCAATCAGATTGGTGGCATTGTGGTGGAAGACCTTGTTGTTCTGGCGCGCGCCGTCGATGCTGACCGCAAGATTGGTTTCCTCAACACCATGGACATAGACCTTCTGGGACATGGGCAGCGAACTGCCCACCTGCACGCCGGGCTCTTCACGGAATACATCGGCAATGTCGGTCGGATTGATCCGCTCCAGCTGCTCCGGACCGATGACCGTTTCGCTCACGTCGCCTTCCGCACCGGGCTGTCCTTGCAGAACGATTGGCCGGAGCGTGGTTGCGCCTTCGACCGGGAGGTCGCCGCCAGAAGACGCCTGAGCGCCGATCACGGCCGTACCGTTGGCGATCCGATAGTTGACCCCGGTACCGGCCAGCATGCGGGCGAGCGCCTGATCCGGAGTGAGGTTGCCGCTGACCGCCTGGGCATTGATGCCGCGCGAGGTCGAGGCGGCGAGCGTAACCTGCAGCCCTGATTGGCGGCCGAAAGCATTGACAGCCGAGGCCAGCGGCTGGGCCGGGATATCGAAACTGCGCGTCGCCGTCTGTGCCCGGACAGGGCTGACGATGATCAAGCTTGCGGCAATCGCTGCGGTGGCGACCGTTGCCAACAAGCGCACTGCGAAGGCCCTGTTCCTGCCCCTGGTCTCCGCTCGACGCAAAACCCTACTTGCCGGAAAGCCCATCCGCCCCGTCTCCTATTATAAACTATTCGCCAAGCCCCCCGGCCAGCGTTTCAGGGTAAAGACGACTGCAGACGGCAGTTTTTTCACCGCTTGCGAAAATTTTTATGAAAGTTGAACGCCCTAGAAGAGGGCAAGCACGCGCAGGTAGGGCGAAATACGGTGCATCTTGCCACCGAACGGCTGGACGAGCGCTTCGAGCGCCCGGTCCGGGTCCGAAAGATCGTAGAGTCCTGTCACGCGGCGATCGGCGAGCTCTGCGCTTGGAATGCTGATCCACGCAGGATGGTACCGCTGCAATTCCTCGACCACCGACGCGATGCTCACGTCGTTAACGAACAGGCGGCCGTTTCGCCAGGCCGCCATGTCCTCGGGTGCAATCCGGCTGCGCAATATCCGGCCTTCTCGATGACCGACCGTGACGGAATCGCCGGGCGACAGCTCGAACGGATGTGCGGCTCCTTTGACCGTGAGACCGACCACGCCTCGCATAAGCTCGACGGTCGTATCTCCCTGTTTCATGTTGACGTCGAATGCCGTGCCCAGCACCGCGACATTGACGCCTGCGGCATCGACTGTGAAAGGCCGCGCCGGATCGTGCTTGACGTCGAAAAAGGCCTCGCCTGCGAGCAACGTCACGCTACGTGTGCCTTTGGTGAAGGCCGTATCGATCGCACTCCTCGGGCCGAGTTGGACCACCGTGCCGTCCTCCAGCGTGATCTTGCGCAGCTCGGCTGTGCCTGTCGTGAAATCCGCCCGGTAGTGAAGGAGAAGCGGGGGGCCGGCGAAAGCCAGCACAAGACAGGCCGCCAGTGCGAGCGCCGCTCTGGTCCCCCAAGCACTTCGCCGGCGGGGGAGAGGCACTGTCGTTCGGCTCGTCGGCTGCGAGCGCCTTTCGTCGGCAGGCTTGGTCGCGCCCATCAGCGACCAGGTCTTGCACGCTTTCATCCAAGCATTGCGATGCGCCGGAGACCGGTCGAGCCAGGCATCGAAATCGCGCTGGTCAGCGGGTGAACGAGACGGCTCGCGCAGGCGCAGGAACCAGTCCATGGCTTCTTCCAGAAGGCTCTCGTCTGTCTCGTCGTGCCGCGTCAAGTCGTACCTGCTTCGGATATCTCGCTGTTTGTACCCGAAATTTCTTTCCTTTCGTAGGAACGATCGATCGGTCCGGATTTTTCGCGCAATGTGGGTTTCAGATAGTTTTTCTGTCGAGCGCCGTGGCGATCTTCATCATGGCTGTGCGCACATGCCGGTGTGCGGTCGCCACCGAGATGCCGAGATGTTGTGCTATACCATCAAGCGTATAGCCGCCGAAGCGATACATCTCCACCGCAGTGCGAATCTCGCTCGGCAGCGAGTTGAGCACCTCGGCGGCAATGCGAACTTCGTCGCAGAACATGACCGTCTGTTCCGGTGTTTCGACAGGCTGCGGCACTGTCCAGAACGGCGCCTCGTTGGCTTGCCCCCGATATTCGATCTTGCGGCGTTTCAAGACGTCGAAGGAAAGATTGCGAACGATTCGATAGAGATAGGCAATCGTCTGCCGCGCCGTTTCACCCGTCATCTTACCGGGCGCCAATCGCAGATAAGCCTCCTGGACAATATCCTCTGCTGCCTCGCGTGAGCCGAGAATGCGCGTTGCATAGTCGACCAGCGCGGAGCGATGGGTTAGGTAAAGACTATGTCGATCGTCAATTTTCAGCGTCATTGATCGGCTTGTCAGGTGCCCCGTAGAAGACCGGACGCAGCTTCGGATGTATCTGAGCCTGCGCCGCGAGCACGCTGTATCGCGCTCGCGGCCCCATCTAGCATCAAAAACATGATAACAATAGTCATATTATGTAACGTCCTGAGATCGCCAAAGCGGCGCGCTTCTGGGTAGCACGACGGGATCAGAGATTCAGAAGGCTTGGCTCAAGACGATGGTGGTTTGAGGCGCTCTTGGGTTGCCTGCTTGCCAGTTGCCGTACCTTCGTCAAGTCGTCGCGCAGCATTTCCAGGCAGTCGTCTCCGAACCATTCCAACGAGGCTTCGGCACCTGGATCCCCTATAAGATCGGAGAGAAAGCGAGAATAGTCGAGAGCGCCTTCGAACAGCGACGTCATCCCGCGGCGATCGCCGCCTGGCGCGTAGACGTTGGCAGGCTCGAAAACACCGAGATCCTTGCGATGACGGACGTTTTTCAGATGGTAGTGGCGTATGGCGGCGCCCATCCGCTGGCGTATGGCAACCGGATCGTCTCCGCCCTCCCAGACATGCAGCGCGTCAAAGTTGATGGCAAAGAACGGATGGTCCACCTCATAGATCAGTTGCAACGTCGAGGCAGCGGTATCCGCGAGCGTATTCGGGTGGGTTTCCGCAAGCAGATAAATCCCGTAATTTGCCGTGATGTCGCAAACGTCGCGCAGCCGGTCCGCAATCAGGCTTCGTTCTTCGGGGCAAGCCAAGTTGCTTGCCGTGCTGCCCGCAAAGGTCCTTATCTTCGAAGTTCCCCAATTTCGGGCCAATTGGCAAAGTTCGTTCGTCTTTTGCCGCACCGAGCGCGCATCCGCATCGAGCGGCAGGTAGTCGCTGATCATCGGCACGGATAGGCCGTAGTCCTCAAGCCAAGCGCCATTCCGCTCGGGATGAGCGGCAAGATTGCGGGCATGCACGCCCCAAAGTTCGATGCCCTGGAAGCCGGCTGATCGCGCCCAGGCGGCCATTTCACCGATCGACATCAGGTGATGGCGGAAGCTGATGCTGCAGATGGACAGTTTCATGCCATTGCCCTCTTCAGGTCAGGGGCAGTTTCTGCTTCCTGCTGACCGCACCACTTTGCAAAGACCTCCCCCAGACGATCTTTCAGCTTGCGTTCCAGCCGGTCAGCCTCGGCAATCCGCTCGAAGATAGCGTCGGACTGGGCTCGGTCCTCCGTCTGAGCAAGCTTCATGCAGGCATAGTGCAGGCTCTTAAGAGCCTGGACGAGCGCCTCGATCTCCTCGCACCAGGTTTCGAATTCGGCGGCGGGAAGCTTCAGGGCGCGCCAGAAAAAGGCGAAGCCGTGCTCATAGGCGTATTTGCGGATGGTAATCACCGGCAATTCCCGAACCGCCAAGGCCAGTTCGGCAAGCCTCAGTCCGTCGCGGCCCTCAAGATGCGCCGTGACGATGGCGCGAACCGCATCGGCGAGCGGGTTGCGGTGGGCGACGAAGCAAGCCTCGAAATAGGCCTTCAAGTCGTCTGGCTCCGGCTGCCGAGCGAGAGCATTGTCGAAAACGTATCCGCCGCCTACGGTCGGCTGCATGATCGCGTGGATCACCTTCTCCCGCTCGATCTCGCCTTCCCAACGATAGTCAGGATCGTGCACGAACCATTTTTCCGGATCCGCGGTCTTCTGCAGCATCAGGTAGTGAGGGAAGGGGTTCTGGTTGAACTTGTTCTCGCGTTCCGGAAGATGGAACATGTCGAGCATCACCATGACCGAGCCGGTGTCAGGACGGGTTTCGACGAGTTCGATGAGGGTCGCGAGATTTTCAAGCTTGGATACCCCCGGATCGTACCATTCACGGATCGGAACCCGGTAAAGTTGGGTGAACCAGTCGCGGAAGAAATCCTGGGTGATTTCCGGCGAATGGTAGAGAAGCTCGAAGTGATCGCTGACCGTGAACTTTGCGTCACAGACGCCAAAGTAAAACGGCCTGTGATCGAGGCCGTTGCGCTTCAGCCCGTCGCAGACGCAACTGACGAAGCAATGAACCTTGATGTCATAATAGGCCTCGCCATGGACGCCTTCATCCGTGGATCCACCGGTCATCGGAAATGACGGAATGGCGGTTTTCGGCGTATAGAGCGCGACAAGATCGGCCACCGTGGCGAGTTCCTGTCGGGCGATTGCCTCTTCCGGCATGGCAAGCCCGTATTCCAGCTCGAGATTGAGGAAGATCTGCAGGATCAGCACGGAATCCAGATAGAGATCCTCGTTGAGGCGCGCTTCCGGCGCAAAGCTCCGCATATGCGGATGAGCCATGTGCTCGGACAGCACCGTACGGAAGGCCTCCAGAATTTCGTCGCGCGTCATGAGGCAACTCCTCTTTCAGGTGCGGTGAACTCGCCAGCGGCATGGCGGGCCGCGACGTCGCGGCGGCTGATCTTGCCATTCGCCTGACGGGGGATTTCGCCGACCTGAATCATCTCTATCGGCAATTGGTGAGTTGCGAGATGGCGGCTGCACCATTCGCGGATATCCTGCGGCGGGACGGGCTGGCTGGCGCTGTAGAGGAGCGTCACCCGTTCTCCGGCGAAACGGTCGGTTTTGCGGAAGGCGACGGCGTCCGTGACATCAGGCATCGCCATCACCGCGTCCTCCACGTCACCGGGATAGACGTTAAGGCCAGACACGTTGATCATGTCGTCCATGCGCGACATGAAAACCAGCATGCCGTTTTTGCGCCGATAACCGAGGTCGCGGGTGTGGATCGCCGCGCCGCCGTCGCTTTGAACAACGATCTCTCCGGCGTCTTCGGCGCTTGTCCCCGTGGAGATTTCAAGGTGCGGCAGGACGAAGCCCATGTCTGCGGCGCCGTGCATGTCCGGGTTGATCGCGATGCATCCGGATTCCGAGCAGCCGTATTGCTGGAAGAGATGCTCGCTCCTCGCGCGGATCTGCGTGAACCATGGGTCGGGCAGCAGCGTACCGGATGTCATGGCGGCATAAAGTCTTTCCCCCTCCGGCAGCAGCCGGGAGAGCGTATGAAGGATCGCCGGCGACGAATAGAGCAGCGGCCGATCGATTTCACGCAACACCTTGAGGAGATGTTTCGGGTTTCCCGTCTCCACCACGACGGGAACCTGCCCGCGTTTGAGGGCAACAAGGATACCGCAGATCAAGCCATACGAATGGGTCGTCGGGCAGGCGATCACCGGCGTCATGCCTTCCGGCTCACGGAAGGTTGAAACATAGCTTTCAACCTCCCGGTCGATGTCGTTCCAGCTCCTGGCTATGCATTTTGCAGCCCCTGTCGTGCCGGAGCTCATATGCAGCAGCCGGCCGGGTCCTGGAGCTTCTTCCTGCGCCTCCAGCACTTCCGCCGTCAGGCTGTTATAAAAAAGCCGATCGCATTTTGCGGTCATCGCGAGCTTGCGCGCGGCCGGATAAGGCGTGCCGGGATGGATCGGCAGCACACTGGCTTCCGCCTTGCGGATGGCGAAGAAAAAGGAGAGCCATTCGGCCGTGTTGCCGAAGCAGACGGCATAGCGACCGGCTTTTCCCCCATTAAGGCCGACCTGCCTGCCGATCCGATCTCCTGCTTCCTCGAAATAGGTACGGTCGTAGAGCCGTCCATCGATCTGGATCATGGCTTTCTCCTTCGTTCGGTTATTCCCGCGGCCAGGGCATTCGGAATTTCGTGGTGATATTCCGGCTTTTGCGCCAGAAGCTTTCGGATAATCAGGGATTCGGTTCTAATGAACGGGCGGTCATTTCCGAGTTCAGCCAGGCGGTCCTGGACCGGCCAATCCTCCGCGTAAGCTGCCAGCAGCTTTTCGACCCTTTCCCAGAAGCGAAACTCCGGCAGGCCGTAGCAGACGTCGAGGAGATGCGAGATTTCGCTGAGGTTGAACACGAAAAGCGTATCCATGACGAGTTCTCGCAGCGAATCGAGATTGTCCGTCCAGTAATATTGGTCCGGTTCGGCGTCCCGATAGGCCGGGCTCAATGACGGGAAGTCCGGCGCCTTGTCCGGCTCCCGCAGGAAGCTTGAGGAAAATTCGACGCTTTCATGAAAATCACGCAGGATGAGCCGCACCGGCCAACCGTCGCGATGCACCAGCAGCATGTTCTGGCCATGCGCCTCCACCGCTATGCCGTGCACGACGAGCAGATGCCATACGGGCAGGATGGCGACCTCCTGGAGCCTGTTCATCCAGGGCATCAGGCCGAACCGCGTGATCCACTCGTCAGCGAACGGCCTGCCGTCGCCTTCGATCATCATCAAGGCGTTGAAGGGGACGATGGCTTCACCAGGCTGCAAGGTCGCTTCAGCATTCTGCCGCCAGATTGCGCCGATCTGGCCGGCGAGCGGCCCACTGGCATCGGCAATGAGGCCGGCATATTCCTGCAGGACGGTAAGCGGGTATCGTTCCTGAAACGCCGGGTCACCGGCGACGATCTCGGCGATCCAACTTGACAGTACAGGCGCGGTGCAGACGGAATGCGGTTCGAGCGTGCGGCGCGAGGAGGTGTTGACGATGTTGAGCGGCAGCTTGATGCTCGCCGCTCCCGGCCGGTCGATATTGATGAGTGAGCGAACCGATTGGGTTGCCATATACCGATCGCCGATTGCACCGAGATAATGGGCCTCGCCAGCGGCGATCCAACCCGCAGCTATGGCTTCACCGAGATCCTTCCATTGCCATGGATGCAGCGGCACGATGCCGAAATCTTCGGCGGGCAAAGGTAACGCCCGCCGTTTTGCCTCGACATCCGCCCATGTCTCTTCACCGAGCTCCCGGCGCCAGAAGTCCTCTTCACGTTCCGGAAGCGCAAGGCGGAGATGTTTTCGGGCAATCAGCAGCCAGACAAGTTGAAAAGGTTGCCCCGCTTCCGGACTGTAGGCCGCGTGGTCCGCGAGCGAAAACCCCAGGCGCGCACGGAAGCACGGGTGGTAGGGATGCCCTTCGTCCAACGCGCCTTCCAACACCGCAAAGGACATTCCGCGCCGATCCTTCGGAGGAATATGGTCATGGTTCCAATCGGAGAAGATGACCGTCTGTTCCAGTTCTCTGAACAGTCTGCCGCGCGTGACGCCTGTCCCTGGCAGTTCCGGAACGATTGCGGAAAGCGAGGCGGGTTCCCAGTGATGGCCGGAGCCCAGCACCTCGACGGAACCCGGCGCGATGCGAAGACGTCCGAACGCCCCGATCTTGCCGCGGCAGCGGAATTTTTTTCCGCCAAGCGACCAGTCGAATTGCATTTCACCATTGCTGATGCTGGTGCGCGCTTCCACAAGGCCTTCGAAGAGCAGCGCAGCGACCAGCTGGCGCATGACCCGGTCGCGGGCCTGGCCCGGTTCTTCAAGAGGCAATGGCATGGTCAACCCTCGATGCGGCGAGCGCGGCTGGAACCCTCAGCGGGTTCGGGATGGGGCGATAGAGAGAGGTGCCGCCGCTGGATTGCAGTTCGTCCACGTCGAACAGCCTGGTCGTCAGATTGCCCTTGGAGGTGATGGTCGGAAGGTCGAGAACGTGCCTTACAAATTCCCTGCCGACACCGCGCATGGTTCGTGCGCACTCTTCGAGATGCGCGCGCAGCATGCAAAGAAGAGTGCCCTCGTCGCAGAGACCGTCATGCCCCATGCGGCTGATGACGGAAAACACCTGGTTGACGATTAGGTAATAGGCGAAGCGGTCGCGGATTTCACCATCGGCGAAATAGAGAGAGGCGATTGTCTCCGTTTCCGCGACAAGGCCTGCAAGCTGGCCGCGATGACGCTCCGAGAGATAGAAGCCCTGATTGTCGCGGTAATAGCTGACCGAAGGGTAGCCTGACGAAATATCCAGAAGGCTGTTCTGCTGGTGGGCTTCGAGCGCCACACCGTGATCATCATAGAGCCGGATCAGCGGCTCGACGGCGCAGGCGAGGTAGCGATTGAACCATGCGAGCGCAATGTCGGAGACCCCGCTGGCGCCCCGGACCGCCAGTTCGCGGATGATCCGCTCCAATCGCGAAAGCCTGCCGGGGAGGGGATCGGCGGTTAGCGCGGCTACGGTGACGACGCCCAGTCCCTTCTTGCCCCGGAAGGGGTTTTCGCGAAGGATGACCTCAAAGCCACTTTCCTCGCGATCCGGCAGGTCGAGCGTGATATAGGCGGAATCGTGGATGACGCGGAAGTCGGTGACCCGTTCTGCAAGGCGGATGCGCTGCATGAGCCGCGCCATGGCGACACCGGCATCGAGCTCCTGGCGGCGGTTGATGCGGACGGAATTGGTAATCCGCACGGGAAGCGAGAATTTCACCATCCAGTCGGCGCCGTCGCTGTAGACGGTCCGTACCGAGGAAGTCGCCGTGAAAGGGAGCCCCAGAGGACCTATGGACCGCAGCTTGCCGCTCTGTTCCAGCGCCTGGATATCGGGTTGGAGGAGCAGCGCTTCCGCCTGAAGCGGATGCATGGGGATGAGGCATTCATCAGCGCCAATATGAAGGCTTTCGCTCGACGGCCCGAGCAGGCCTCGCACTATTGCGTCGGTCTGAAGCACACCTGCGGAAGCCTGGCGCACAAGATCTGCCTTGGCGGCGAAATAGTGGAGCCGAAAGTGCCCGCGCAGTTCCGGCGCATAACTCTCCTGCTGCCAATAAGTCATGCCCTGCCGGCTCTTTGGCGTCGGGTGCTGCCAGTGGCCGAACACGAGCGACTGTTCGGCGTTTATGAAATGATCCTCTTCTCGATATCCCCGTTCTGCTCTCTCGATATAGTTGTGCATCTGCTGATAGCTGTCCAAAACCCGCGCCAGTAGCTCCACTTCGAACGTACGCAGCTCATCGCGCTCGCCCCCGTCGATCCGGCGGTAGGCTCCGTGAATGAGAGCCGTGAGAGCTGGCAGAGGTTCGATCTGACGCCAGGAGGTTTCGGAAACCGTCCGCGACCAAAGCCTGCCGAAATATTGAGGCCCGCAGATCGACGCCGACACGATCTCCGCGCGCAACAGCATGTGCTGACGCGGCAGCGACCATTCCACGCCGTCGACCGTTCCGGTGGCCGTGCGATGCACGACCGGCGTGCCGGGGTTCACTTCGCGAAGATAGCAGTTCGCGAAACTCTGGAATGTCGCCGTTTCCGCCGCTTGCCTTGACGATTGCATGCTTCTCCATTCCCGTTGCGCGAGATAGCGATTACGCCAACGGCGCTCCGTTTTGGCTTTGCCCAACTGACAGCCGGCGACCTGCCGTCCTTCAGTCGGGCTCGTGCCGACAGTGATCCGGTTGCCGGGTTTTGGCGCTGTTGGCTTCCGGTCGAAGAATGGAGACTTCGAACTGCTTCTGAGCGGATGGGGCCGGGCCGGAGAAGGAGCGGGGCAGAATTGGCCTGCCCTGCAATGCATGAAGATGAGATTTCATGGCGCGACCTCGTTCTCGATCATCCCGGTTCCGGCGCATGCGCGGCATGCGTTCCAGACCCAAAGACGATCGGCGAACCGGTTTTTTTCATCGGCTTTGCTTTTTTCGCGGCTTGCGGAAAAAGAGGCTATGGTCGCAAGACGCTTCTGGTTTTGCGGCTGTCGCGTTTTTCGCGCTTTTTAAACAGTGCCCCATACACCTATCAGCATCTTGAGAAATCGCTCTGCCGCCGGCGACAAGGTGCCGCCGCGACGGCGAACCACGCCGATCGTGCGGGATATCTCGGGATTGCGGATGGGCCGGGTGATCAGGAACGGATGGTCTTCTCGCGGGGTTGCCATTTGTGGCAGCACCGAAATCCCGAGGCCCGCCTCCACCAATCCGAGGGAGGTGGACAGATGGGTCACCTCGTAGAACCAGCGAAGCTTGATGTTTGATTTTGCCAGTGCCGCGTCGAGCAGCGTTCTGTTGCCGCTCGATCGATGAACCGTGATCAGATGATAGGGTTCCAGATCCGCCCACCCGACCGTAGGCTTGGCCGCGAGGGGATGATCCCTGCGCGCTGCCAGTACGAAAGGGTCTTCCACAAGCCGCTCGAAGGTCAGATCGGGATCCGACGTGCCCATGAGGTTAATGCCGAACTCCACTTCCCCGCGTGCCACGGCTTGAAGACCGTCGGTCGCCGGCAGATCGAGGATACGAAAGCGAATGTTCGGATACTCTTCGTTGAACTGTCGGATGACGGTCGGCAGGAAGTAGAATGCTGCCGTGGGAAGGCATGCGATCGTCACCAGCCCGCCTCGATTGGGTCCGACGTCACGGACCGCAAACAGAGAACCGTCGAACTCCTCCAGCATGCGCCGGACGAGCGGCACGAGCTCCGTACCGAGAGCTGTGGCGGACACATGCCTGGTTGTCCGTTCCAGGAGAGGTGCTCCGATAACCTGCTCCAGTTTTTGAATGCGGCGGCTCAACGCCGGCTGTGACAGATGCAGAGCGTCGGCCGCGCGATGAAAGCTCTCCAACTCCACGACGCTCAGGAAGGCTCGAAGATCAAGTATCTCGCAATTAATGCTCATCCTGCATCAATCCTCCGATTCTTCGCATTTCACAAATAAACGCCTCTTCCGATAATTGGATCAAAGAGCGCCGATTGATACGGCGATGACATAATTCCAATGGAAGCACAAGCGATGAACGATCTGCTCGCGATCCCTTGCGTACTGATGAGAGGCGGCACCTCAAAGGGGCCATTCTTCCTGGCCCGCGATCTTCCCGCCGATACTCGTGAGCGCGACCGAATCCTGCTCTCCGTGATGGGTTCGGGTCACCCGCTGCAGATCGATGGCATTGGCGGCGGTAACCCCGTCACGAGCAAGGTGGCGATCGTCGGGCCATCGAGTATTCCAAGCGCCGATGTCGACTATCTCTTTGCGCAGGTGCGTGTCGATCAACAGATCGTCGACACCTCGCCGAATTGCGGCAATATGCTGGCTGCGGTCGGCCCGTTCGCAATCGAAGCCGGACTTGTCCCCGTTCGTGGAGAAACGACGCTCGTCCGGATCCATAACGTAAACACCGGCAAGCTGATCGACGCCGAGGTTCCTACTCCAAACGGCAGCGTCTCCTATCTCGGTGATGCTGCGATCGACGGCGTGCCCGGTCGTGCTGCGCCGATCGCATTGACGTTCATGGACGCGGCCGGGGCTCGCACCGGACAGCTCTTTCCCACCGGCAGGCCAGTGGACCTGATCGACGGTGTGGCTGTCACCTGCATCGACTGCGCAATGCCGATGATGTTGATCGAAGCAGTCTCCGTCGGCGCGACCGGCTTCGAGACAGCGGCTGAACTCAATGCTGACAGGGAATTGCTGGCACGGCTGGAAATGCTGCGCATAGCAGCCGGCGAACGGATGGGCCTTGGCGACGTGCGCAATCAGGTGACGCCGAAGCCCGTCCTCATATCGAGGCCGAACTCCGGAGGAAAAATCAACGTGCGCTATTTCATGCCGCATCAATGTCACCCGTCGCTCGCGACCACAGGGGCGGTGGGAATCGCGACCGCGTGCATCAAAGAGGGCACCGTTGCCTCGCTCCTCGTCGGTACGCAGAAGCCGCCGCTGGTGCTCTCGATCGAGCACCCGAGCGGCCACCTGGACGTCAAGCTTTATGAACGAGACGGCAAAGTCGTTGCCGGGATTCTTCGAACAGCCAGGCGGCTGTTCGACGGACAAGTCTTCGCAAAACCTGTCACGCAACTGGGTTGTGCGGCATAATAACCGTGGCCGCCAGGAGGGCGCCACCATCAGGAGGAGAATATCATGCGCAAATTCATGCTCGCCCTCGCGGCAACCGTCGCTTTTGCCGGTTCCGCCTTTGCGGACCCCGTCCGCATCAGTGTCGGCTCTTACAACCTCAACAATCTGCCTTTTCCGGTCGCCCAGGGGCTCGGCCTTTACGAAAAGGAAGGCCTGGAGGTGACCGTCGAGAACTTCGCATCGGGCGGATCGAAGACGCTTCAGGCGCTTGTGGCCGGCTCGACGGATATCGCAGTCGGCTTTTACGACCATACCATCCAGATGCAGTCCCAGAACAAGGCAGTTGTCGCTTTCGTCCAACTGGCCCGCAACTCCGGGCTCGTGCTGGCGGGCGGCAAGGACAGCAAATTTGATCCGGCAAGACCGGAAACGATCAAGGGAGCGAAAATCGGAATCACCTCGCCAGGCTCGTCTTCAGACTTCTTCGTTCGTTATTACCTGCAGCGCAACGGCTTGTCCGCAAATGACGTGTCGCTGATCGGTGTCGGCTCCGGCTCTGCAGCGGTGGCGGCGCTCGAACAAGGCAAGGTCGACCTGCTCGTCAATTACGATCCGGCAGCAACCTTCATCGAAGCCAAAGGCGTCGGCAAGATCCTGATCGACGGGCGCAGCGACGAAGGTGCCAAGGCGATCTATGGCGGGATTTATCCGACTTCGGTCCTCTATGCCACACAGAGCTATATCGAAGACAATCCGGAAACCGTCCAGAAGGTCACGAATGCGACGGTCAAGGCGCTCGAGTGGATGAATAGCCACTCTGCCGAAGAGATCGTCGATAAGCTGCCGAAGGAGTTCATCTCCGGCGATCGTGACACCTACATCAAGGCGGTCGAGAATGCGAAGGCGATCTTTTCGAAGGACGGGCGCATGGACGAGGAAGACATCAAGACTCCGCTCGCCGTCCTGAAGAGCTTCAACGAAAAAGTCGCCGCGGCTGAAATCGACCTTACGAAAACCTACACGAACGAGTTCGTCGGCAAGGTCGGCAACGTCGCCGCCAACTGACAGGAGGAGAAGATGGCATTGGCCGTACTAAAACCCACCCCCCCGACGGAGAGTCCGCATCAGGCAAAGCCGATGGTCTCAATCGACGCGGTCACCATGTCCTTCGGATCCTATGTGGCCGTGCAGGATGTGAACCTGAGCGTTGCCGATGGCGAGTTTCTCGCCATCGTGGGACCGACCGGCTGTGGCAAAAGCACGATTCTCAACGCAATCGCCGGGCTGCTGAAACCCTCCCGCGGTACCGTCGCGATCGACGGTCAGCCGGTACGCGGGGTTCAGAACGATATCGGCTATCTGTTCCAGCAGGATGCCCTGCTTCCCTGGAAGACCGCGCTGGAGAATGTCGAACTCGGTCCGATGTTTAAAGGTGTGGGCACTGCGGAGCGACGCGAACAGTCGATGAAATGGTTGGCGAAAGTCGGACTGAAGGGCTTCGAGCACCGCTATCCGCATCAGTTGTCAGGCGGGCAGCGCAAGCGCGTACAGATGGCGCAGGCGCTGATCACCGGCCCCAAGGTCATCCTGATGGACGAGCCCTTCTCGGCGCTCGACATCCATACCCGGCATCTGATGCAGAACGAGTTGTTGCGGCTCTGGCAGGAAGAGCGCCGCGCCGTGGTGATGATCACGCACGACCTTGAGGAGGCAATCGCGCTCGGAGATCGGGTCGTGGTGCTTGCCGCCGGACCGCGCTCGCACGTGATCGACAGCTTCCCCGTCGATCTCGAACGTCCGCGCGATGTCGCTGAAATCAAGCTCGATCCGCGCTTCATGGATCTTTACCGCAACATCTGGTCGTCGCTGCGCGGCGAAGTGGAGAAAAGCTATGAACGCCATGACTGAACGTCTCATTCAGGTCGCGCTGCTGGTAACAATTCTTGGCGGCTGGCAACTCGGTGTCACCATCGGGGTCATCGATGTCTTCTTCTTCCCGGCTCCGGTCGACATCTTCAACCAGGTGGTATCCTGGATAATGGACGCCAGCTTTTATAGCCATGTGGCCATCACCTTGACGGAAACCGTGCTCGGTTACCTGGTCGGAACGGCACTTGGCGTGGCAGCAGGCGTCTGGCTCGGCCTCAGCCGTTCAGCCGCGCGCATTCTGGACCCTTTCATCAAGGGCCTGAACGCGATCCCACGCGTCGTGCTTGCGCCGATCTTCGTCCTCTGGCTCGGCCTCGGTCTCTGGTCCAAGGTGGCGCTCGCCGTGACGCTGGTGTTCTTCGTCACCTTCTTCAACGCCATGCAGGGCGTCCGTGAAGTGAACCCGGTGGTGCTGTCGAACGCCCGCATTCTGGGAGCCAAGCGGTCGGATCTGCTTCGTCACGTTTATTTCCCCGCAGCGGCAAGCTGGATCCTGTCTTCGCTGCGCACGTCGGTCGGCTTTGCCGTCGTCGGAGCAATCATTGGGGAATATCTCGGCTCCTCCGCCGGGCTTGGCTATCTGATCGCTCAGGCGGAAGGCAATTTCGATGCGGTCGGCGTCTTTGCCGGCATCCTGATCCTCGCGATCTTTGTGCTGATTATCGACAGCATGCTGGACATCGCCGAAAAGCATCTCATCAAATGGCGACCGAGCGCTTCCGAACGGCCTGCGTGACGATCGCAGCAACCGATGAACCACTTCACATGCACTCTCCCTGTGACAGGGGAGAGTGCATGTGTTCTGCGCGCTAACTGGAGGTATCGACTTTCCGGCCTCGACGTGGCGTGGTTTCCGGCTCAGGCAACCCGAGCCTTCCGGGTGGAGCGCGCCCAATCCGGTAGCCAGGTGTCATGAGCATCCAGCAGATCGTCGACGAGTGACCAGATCTGGTCGAGATCCAATTCGGCTGCGGTGTGAGGATCCATCATCGCGGCGTGATAGATGTGTTCGCGGTTTTCGGTCATCAGCGCCTGCACAGTCAGTTCCTGCACGTTGATGTTGGTCCGCATCAGCGCGGTGAGCTGCGGCGGCAGATCGCCGATGAAAGTCGGCTGAATACCGGAAGCGTCGACAAGGCAGGGTACCTCTGCCGCGCAATTTTCCGGCAGCGAGGTGATGCAGCCGTTGTTCCGCAGATTGCCGTAGATCACCGAGGGTTCGCCCGTCCAGACCGAGTTGATGATGGAGGAGGCATATTCCTTCGATGACTCCACTTCGATCTTGTCGGCGCTGCGATAGGCTTCCGCTTGTCCCTTCCAGCGCTCGATCTGCTCGATGCAGCGCTTGGGGTATTCATCAAGAGGGATGCCGAACTTTTCGATTAGGTCTTCGCGGCCCTCTTTGATGAAATAGGGCGTGTATTCGGCGAAATGTTCAGAACTTTCGGTGACGAAATAGCCAAGCCGCTTCAGCATCTCATAGCGCACCTTGTTCGGGCAGCGCGGGTTCCAGCCGGGTTTCGGCGCTCGGCCTTCGCGATAGGCACGATGAAGGTCCGGGTAGAGGTTCCTGTAGGAGCCGTCCTTCTGGCGGTGCTCGAAGGTCAGGAAAAAGGCCATGTGGTTGATGCCGGCCGAACGGTAGCGGATCTCCTCGTAGGGAATGTCGAGGTCATGCGCCAGTTCCATCGCGGTTCCCTGAACCGAGTGGCAGAGGCCGACCTGTTTTATGTCGGGATATTTCTCCGCGATCGCCCAGGTATTGATCGCCATCGGGTTCACATATTGCAGCATGATCGCACTCGGGCAGACAGCGCGCATGTCCTCGCAGATCTTCCACAGATGAGGCACGGTGCGAAGCCCGCGCATGATGCCGCCGACCCCGAGCGTGTCGGCGATCGTCTGCCGCAGGCCGTATTTCTTCGGCACCTCGAAATCCGTGACGGTGCAGGGCTCATAGCCGCCGATCTGGAAGGCGACAACCACGAAATCCGCGTTCGCCAGCGCCTTTTTCTGATCGGAATAGGTCTCTGCCTTTGCCTGGGCGCCAAGCGTGGAGATCAATTTGTTGACGACGACGGCGCTTTCCTCCAGCCGTTGCGGGTTGATGTCCATCAGCGCGATGGTTGCGCACGACAGCGCGGGACGCTGCAGAACGTCACCGACGATATTTTTCATGAAGACGGTCGATCCGGCTCCGATGAAGGCGATCTTGGGATGAGCTGCCATGTAAACCTCCGGCATTCGGCAGTTAGGCGACATCGAAAGCGGCTTTGACCAGCCGTTCGGTGTATGCGGTCTTGGGATGGGTGAGAACCTCGTCGACGGGACCTTCTTCCACGATCTTGCCGTGCTGCATGACGATCACCCGGTGGCAGAGGGCGCGCACGACCTTCAGATCGTGTGAGATGAAGAGATAGCTCAAGCCGCGCTCGTCCTGCAGCTTGCGCAGCAGCTCGATGATCTGCGCCTGAACGGAGAGATCGAGCGCCGAGGTCGGCTCGTCGAGCAGGATGAATTCGGGCTCGAGTGCGATGGCGCGGGCAATCGCGACACGCTGGCGCTGGCCGCCTGAAAATTCGTGCGGGAAGCGCGAGAGGATATTGCCCGGCATGCCGGCTGCGGAAAGCGCGGCCCGCACGCGCTCGAGGCGCTCGGCCTTGGTGACGCCAAGCCCGTTGACGACCAGGCCCTCCTCGATGATCTGGCCGATCGTCATGCGTGGATTGAGCGAAGCAAAGGGGTCCTGAAAGACGATCTGCATGCGCGAGCGCAACGGGCGCATGCCGGCCCGCGAGAGCTGGTGGATCGGCTGCCCGTCGAAGGTGATCTCGCCTGCTTGCGGCGTGTTGAGCCGCACCAGTGCCTGTCCGAAAGTGGTCTTGCCTGAACCGGATTCTCCGACGAGGCCGAGCGTTTCGTGCCGGCACAGCGCCAGGTTCAGGCTGTCGACGGCCACCAGCTCACGCAGGTCGGGCTTCAAAAAGCCGCCGTGACGCAGCATGAAGGACACCCGCACGCCCTTCGCGTTCAAAATCACGTCAGAGCCTTCCGGAAGCGGATTGGCGCGGCCTCGGGGCTCGGATGCGAGCAGATGCTTCGTGTAGGGGTGCTGCGGATTGGCGAAGAGCTGTTCCTTGGTATTGTGCTCGCGGATTTCGCCATGCTGCATCACATAGATGTAGTCGGCGAACTTGCGCACCACTGTCAGGTCATGGGTGATGAGGATCACCGCCATCCGCAGCTTTTCCTGAAGATCGCGAATGAGATTGAGGATCTGCGCCTGCACCGTCACGTCGAGCGCGGTCGTCGGTTCGTCCGCAATCAGCACATCCGGTTCATTGGCAAGCGCCATTGCGATCATCACGCGCTGGCGTTGGCCGCCGGAAAGCTGATGCGGATATTGTTTCAGCCGCGCCTCGGGATCGGGAATCTGGACCTGTTTCAAAAGCTCCAGCGCACGCGCTTCGGCCTGCCTTCGGTTCGTCTTTTGGTGGACGCGGATCGCCTCGACCAGCTGGCTTCCGATCGAATAGATCGGGTTGAGCGAGCTCATCGGCTCCTGAAAGATCATGGAGATGCGGTTACCCCGCAGTTTGCGGCGGGCTCGTTCCGGAAGCTTCAAGATATTGCTGCCGTCGTAGTCGATGCTCGATTTCGGCAGAACGACGGCCCGTTTGGACAACAGTCCCATCACGGTGCGCGCCGTCACCGATTTTCCCGAGCCGGATTCGCCGACGATGGCAATCGTCTCTCCGCGATAGAGCTGGAAGGAGATGTCCTTTACCGCCTGCACGGTACCATGCTCCACCTTGAAGCTGACCCCGATATTGCGGGCATCCATGATCGGCTTGTCGGAGCGTTGAGCGTGATCGTACCGAAGCGGCGGGGCGAGGGAATTCACAAGCGAAAGAGCCATTGTCATCACCTCAATAGGGGTCGACTGCGTCGCGCAGTCCGTCGCCCAGCGCGTTGAACGCGAAGACGGTTACCAGCACGAAGAAGACGGGCGCCAGGATCCACGGATAGGTCCCGATGACGGAATAGTTCGCGGTATCCTGCAGCATAAGGCCCCAGGAAATCAGCGGCGGCTTCACCGCAAAGCCGAGGAAACCGAGGAAGGATTCCAGCAGCACCACGCTCGGGATGTGCAGGGTGACCGCGACGATCACGTGGCTCATCACGTTCGGCAGGATGTGCTGGAAGATGATCCGCCGGTCGGTTGCGCCGACGGCGATCGCCGCCCGCACATAGTCCACGCGCGCCAGCGCCATGGTCTTGCCGCGGACCTCGCGCGACATTTGCGCCCAGCCCAATGCCGACATCACCATGATCACGAAGCCCAGAAAGACGTTGGTGGGGGCGGTGATCGGAATGAGCGAGGTTAGGGCCAGATAGAGGGGCAGTTGCGGGAAGGCGAGTACCAGCTCGACAAACCGCTGCACCCAGACGTCGAAGGTCCCGCCGAAATAGCCGGATACCAGGCCTACCGTGGTGCCGATAACGGTCACGATGCCAACGACGACGAGCGCGATCATCAAGGAAATGCGCGAGCCGACGATCGCCCGCGATAACACGTCGCGGCCGAACTTGTCGGTACCGAGGAAGTGCACCGGTTGCCCGTCGACCGTGCCGAAGAAATGCCGGTCGAGAGGTATGAGGCCGAAGAGCCTGTATTCGGCACCCTTTACGAAGAAGCCGAGCAGGCGCGGATTCTCGTAGTCCGGTCCGAGGACGGGTTGGAAGGTGACCGGGTCCAGCTCGTCCGATTCAGCCAGCGCGTAGACCCGCGGCGGAAAGGCGAGGTTACCGTCCTTGTCATGGAAACTGATCATCTGTGGCGGCGCAAAGCCCACATGGGTGGCTTTGGGGTCCATCGGCGCAAAGAAATCCGCAAAGACGGCCATCACGATCAGCAAGGCCACGAGGACGAGACCCATCAAGCCTGTCCAGGAGCGCCTCAGCCGGCGCCAGACAAGGGCCATGTAGCTCTCGTTGCCGTCCGGCCCGTGCTTCACTGTTTCCTCTTGCGTCGATGTCGGTGCGGTATCGAAAGCGAGCATATCAGGCCCCCGCGAACTGGCGGACACGCGGGTCCAGCATGACGAGCAGCAGGTCGGCGATAATATTGCCGACGATGAGCGTCGCCGACAGCACCATCATGAACGTTGCCGTGACATAGACATCTCCGATCGCCATCGAGCCCACGATGGCGGGACCGACAGTCGGCAGGGCAAAGATGATGGCCGTCTCGATCTCGCCGGTGAGCATGTAGGGGAGGGCAACCCCCTGATACATGACGAGCGGATGCAGTGCGTTCGGGACGGCATGCTTCATGATGACCGCACCGCCGGACAAGCCCTTCGCGCGCGCCGTTTCCACGTATTGAGCATTCAGCGTGTCGAGCAGATTGCCTCGCATGACCCGCATATTGTAGGCAAGCCCGCCGAAGGTGGCGATCGCCACGACCGGCCAAACATGGCTGACGAGATCGACGAATTTCGCCCAGGACCACGGCGCTCCGCCATATTGGGGTGAAAAGAAGCTGCCGATCTCCGATACTTCGAACTGGAAGACGAGCAGGTAAACGATGATCAGCGCCATCAGGAAGCGGGGCACCGTCATGCCGAGGAAGGAAATGCCGGAGAGCAGATTGTCGATCCAGCTATACTGTCGCGTCGCCGCCCAGATTCCAAAGCCGATACCGAGCAGCGAGGCGAGGAGGTGGCAGACAAGCGCCAGCGCCAGTGTGCGTGGCAGACGTTCTCCGACAACATCCGCGACGGGCCTGTTGTAATACATGCTGTGACCGAAATCGCCCTCGGTGACGATGCCCTTGATCCAGTTCAGGTATTGCATGATCAGTGGTTTATCGAGTCCGTGCTCGGCGCGATATGCCTGAGCCTGGGCCTCGGCCTGGGCAAAGGAGGCGCCGCTCTGATTGATGAGCTGCGAACGAATGTAGTCGGCATAGTCACCGGGTGGCGCCTGGATGATCGCGAAGGTCACCACGCTCAGGATGACGAGGACGGGGATCGCCGAGCCTATACGCACGAGCAGGAATCGTAGCATCGGACGGTTCGCTTCTCCTGATGGCCGCGGCCGGCCTGTTGTCGGGATCTTCCCGGTCGCGCGCCACGACGCGCGACCGGTTGCTTCACTGGGAGGGGGACTCGGTTAATTCATCGGGCCTTTGTCGCCGGGTTTTCCAGGCAATTGCTCGGGGAAAAGCTCGTATTTGCCCTGTTTGTCCGCCGTGACCCAGAGCCGTTCGCGGATGACGGAATCTTCGGCCCAGTTGAACATGAAGATCGGCGTGCCCTGCGGGACATTCGAGAAACGCTTGTTAATGATCAGCGCGCCCGGATATTCGGTAAGGCCGATTGTATCGACATGCTCCGTCGCCGTTTTCTGATATTGCTTCATCAGGTTGACGCGCTCATCGCTGTTCTGGCTGGTCTGGAATTTGCTGACGATTTCGATGAGCTGCTTCTCGTAAGGCATGAGATCGAGCGTGCCGTCCTTGCCTGCACGGTGATGCCAGCTCGTGCGCGGGCCGACAGGGGCAAGCTGCTCGGTATTCTGCACGACCGAAGCGAGTTCCGGCGTGCTTCTCTGGATTGCCCAGTCGAAGCGCCCGCTATAATGGGCATCGTCGCGCTTGGGTCCGTCGAGCGCGTTGAGGATGACCTTGATGCCCAGCCTTTCCATCTGGCCGACGACACCTTCCGCCAGGCTCTTGTCGGTCGCGTAGCCGTTGTTGACCAGAAGAACGATCTCGACATTCCTGCCACCGGCCGTGCCGGACGGAAAATTCACGATGCCGTCGCCATTGGTATCCTTGAGTCCGACCTTGGCGAGCAGTGCCTTGGCGCCCTCAAGATCGTAGGGATAATAGACAGTCGAGTTGCGGTCGTAAAAACTCGTGCCGGAAGAAATGCCGCCCGGATAGATGGCAGTAAACGGACCTTTGACGAGGGAATCGCCGATCGCCTTGCGGTCGACCGCCATGGTGATCGCCTTGCGGAAGTCCTCGTTGCGATTGAGCTCGCGAATTGCCTGGCCGCGCTCGTCGGGATCCCCCCAGCCGTTGCCCGAGAGGTTCATGCGCATGTTATAGCCGATCAGCCGGGGTCCGAAGGCAAGGCGGGCAGGCGCGGTCTTTTCGGCAGCGCGTTTCAGCGAAGCCACGAAGTTTTCGGGCTGTTCAAGATTTGAAATATCGGCGGAGCCGGCGACTGCCTGCACATCCCGATCCGCCCATGTCGAAAGCTTGTAGTGCAGCTCATTGAGATAGGGCAGCTGGTTCCCCTTTTCGTCGACCTTCCAGTAGTAGGGGTTGCGCCGCATCACGATGATGTCGTCCGGCCGGTATTCGACCGGCACCCAGCCACCCATCACCGGCATGTTCAGGAATTCCGGCGGGAAGGCGTTCTTGAACTGGTCGTATGTGTTTTTCGAATATTTCGGATGCTGCGGTTTGAGAAGATGCGACGGCCCCGGGCAGAAGTTGGGATAGGCCATGGTGTAAAGATATTGCTTCGGGAAGGCCTCCTTGAAGGTCCACTCCACGGTATATGCGTCAATTTTCTTGAGGGTCGTTCCCTCGCCGAAGGCTTCCGGGGAGGCGCCGCCGCCGAGCGGCGAGACGTTCGGGTCGATGACCTCGTCTTCCCAATAGAACATGATGTCGTCCGCGTCGAAGGGATCGCCGTCGGACCATTTGGCGCCTTCCACCAGATGCATGGTGAGCTTATGGCCGTCGGAGGACCATTCCCAGCCTTTGGCGAGATTGGGCAGCGGCTCGGTATCCTTCGCCTCGACCTGGAACAAGGGCGCCGTGCGCGTCAGGCATTCCGATAGACCGATGTCGATGCCGCCCCATCCCTGGGTCTGACCGGCGCCGTAGTTCCAGCCTTCCGGCCGGCCGCCGATGACATGGCGCAATGTGTCGCCATAGATACCCGCGCCGTCCGGCATGTTCTCCGTCTTGAAGACCAGCGGCTCCTTCGGCAGACGATCCTTGACCGGAGGCAGCTTTCCGGCGGAGACGAACTTCTTCGTTACCCAATCCGGTTCGTGATATTCGGACAGCGCCTTGAACTCCACGATGGAGTCGCGCGATACGTATTTAATCTTGCCTTCCGCCGGAAATTGCGGCGGAACCGGCGGCGTTGTCGGTTCGGACGCATGGGCGCTCATCGCCCCGACCGAGACACCGAGTGCCAGTCCGGCAAGCATGCCGGCAGTTTTGAAATTGCTCATCGCCTCTCCCTCCTGTTCAGAGCGCCGCAGCGTCTCCGTTTCTCCTCGAACGATCGCAAAGCCAATTCCGGGCGACAACCTTCCTCCCGAAGATCCGGTCCTGTCCGGCTTTGCCGAAGCATTTTCACACAACCTGTTTCAGCGTCTCCTTTTCCGCGCGCAGTTCATCGATGGAGCGCACGTTGCGGCGTGCCGCACCCGCCCAATCGCGAGTCCTCACCGTGCTGCGGGCGAGCCGCTCCTTTGCCGCCGGGACGGCATCGGCATATTGCGGCAGCCAGCGGGCCTGCGTCACGACCATCTCATCGACCATCTGCCAGACTTCCTCTGGCGTGCAGACCGCACCGACCAGCGGATCATGCAGGACAGCGAGTTTCAGGAGATCGATATCGCCGCTGATGGCCGCATGAACCGACATGCGCTGGACGTTGATGGACGAAATGCAGGTCGCCGCACAGGCTTCCGGCAGGGTGATGCCGGCAACCATGTTGATGCCGAAGCGATCGACAAAACCCGGCGACTCGATGATCGCGTCAGCGGGCAGGTTGGTGATCACACCACTGTTCTTGACGTTGAAGTGACCGCGATAGACCCGGCCCGTTTCCAAAGCCTCGAGAATGTGGCTGGCATGCTCATTCGAACGTTTGGCCGGATCGAGCGGTTTTTCGGCGGAAGCGAGAAACTGCGGGAATTCGGTCTCGAACCAGTGTCGGGTTTCGGTCGAGTGGCGCAGATAGCCCCCCGTCTCGCCATGGATCCAGTCGGACATGTCGATCCACCTGGCAATCTCGTCCGGGCGTTTGCGGTACCAGGGCAGGTATTCCGAGAGGTGGCCGTTGCTTTCGGTGGAATAGACCCCGAAGCGTTTCAGTACGTCTATGCGCAGCTTCTCCTGCTGGGAAAAGACCGGATGTGCCTCGAAGGCAGCGACCAGCTCATCCTTGCCTATTCTACGGCCGTTGAGGCGCAGATCGACAAACCATGTCTGATGGTTGATGCCGGAGCAGATGTAGTCGAGCTCGCTCAGAGATTTGGCTCCAAGCACCTCGGCAATCTGCTCGGCGCCATGCTGCACGCCGTGGCATAGACCGATCGTCTCGACCCTCCCATATTCGATGGCAGCCCAGGTGTTCATCGCCATGGGGTTCGCATAGTTCAGGAACTTGGCACCAGGGGCGGCGACTTCGCGGATATCCTTGCAGAAGTCGAGAATGACCGGAATATTGCGCTGGCCATAGAGGATGCCTCCCGCGCAGATCGTATCGCCGACGCACTGGTCGACGCCGTATTTGAGAGGGATGCGGATATCTTCCGCGTAGGCTTCCAGTCCTCCGACGCGCACGCAGCTGATGACGTAGCGGGCACCCTCCAGCGCGCGGCGGCGATCAGTTGTCGCGGTAACCCTCGTTGGCAGCCGATTGGACTCGACGATCCGGTCGAGGATCGCCTTGATCATCTCCAGATTATGTTCGCTGATATCGGTCAGGGCGAATTCCACGTCCTGGAATTCCGGCACGCAGAGAATGTCGGTGAACAGCTTCTTGGTGAAGCCGACACTGCCTGCTCCGATGATAGCGATTTTGAAACTCATGTCCTTCACCCTGGTCTGAGAAATGCTAGATTGGAGTGGCGCAGAGGTGGATAGACGGCATGCTCACGCATGCGGTCCGGAAATGCCTGGTTTCGTGCATTTAGTCCTCCCGGCTTGACGCCCGGCCGCGGTTTCTCCCTCCGAATTGGG
The DNA here is from genome assembly GCF_002968575.1 of Neorhizobium huautlense. Lineage (GTDB taxonomy): Bacteria > Pseudomonadota > Alphaproteobacteria > Rhizobiales > Rhizobiaceae > Neorhizobium > Neorhizobium huautlense. The sequence continues at coordinate 168,609 of NZ_PVBM01000009.1, forward strand.
CAGGATTATGCGCAATTCGGAAGGGGCCACCAGAGAAGTATTATGCTTTCGAGGGTAAATTTGTGCTGCAGGATTTGATCGCTCACGGACAGTCGATGAGAACGGTTTCCTTCCCGCGGGGCCGCCAGCGGCTGCACGCCATGCCGACCAGTGCCGGTTATGAAGTGCGCCAGAACGAGGTCTATGACTGGGACGGCAGAAAGCGTGGCCAGATCCCTTTCACGGTCCTGCAACACACGATCAGCGGCTCCGGCCGGCTGCGCTATCAGAACCGGAACTATCGGCTGCAAGCCGGCGACACCTTCCTCCTGCTCGTGCCGCACAACCATCGCTACTGGCTCGAGAAGAACGAGCGCTGGGAATATTTCTGGATCTCGATGCATGGCGAAGAGACGCTGCGGATCCACAAGATGGTCCTGGCACTCGCCGGCCCCGTGCTCAAGCTGCAGCCCTCGACGATCGATCACCTAGCCGACTGCAGCTTGCGGCTGGTCAAGGGCGCCACCACGCCAGGCGTGGCGTCCGCCATTGCCTATGAAGCGGCAATGGCGCTTTACGACGATGTCTTCGGCTCACCGGCCTTTGCCGCGGAGCAAAGTGCGATGCAGCCCGTCATCGACCATATCAATGCCAATCTGGATAAGCCGCTTCCTGTCGGCGAACTGGCTGAAATCGTCGGGCTCAGCCGCGCGCATTTTTCTCGAAGCTTTGCCGAGAGCGAAGGGGTTCCACCCGCAGAATACGTGCTGCAGCAACGGCTGCAGCGTGCAGCGAAACTTCTGACCAAAGGCGACTTCCTGCCCGTCAAGGAAGTGTCGATCATGTGCGGTTTCGATGACCCGAATTATTTCGCCAAGGTATTTCGCCGCGTCTACGGAATTACCCCCACCGAGTTCCGGACCACCGGCATGTATGCCAGCATCGGCAAGATGAAATAGGGTGGGGTCTCTGCCGGACACGGCATTTCCGCTTAGGACATTGCGTGGGCGGCAAAGCGGCTATCCCGCCGGAAATCGGAGGGCGACATGCCCGAAATATGCCGGAAGGACTTGTTGAACGCGCTGATCGAACCGAAGCCGCTGTCCATGGCGACCTGCAGCACATTGGCTCCGTCCTGCATCAGGAGCGCCTGGGCACGGGAGAGCCGCAGGAGGTTGACGTATTTGCTGAGCGTCATTCCGGTTGAACGCCGGAAAATATTCATCGCGTATTTCGGATGAAGGTCGGCGGCGCGGGCGATGTCGATCGTGTCGATATCCTGCATGAAATTGGCGGCGATGAAGTCGCACATGCGGGCGACGCTTTTGGCCGACTGCGCATAGGGCTGGTCCGGGCCGGCGGTGTCAGCGCCAGAGGGAACCTCCGGTATCAGACAATAGGAATCGAGAACGATGCGCTCGATCCGAAGCAGCAATTCGTCCACGGCATGCTGGCGTTTGAAGGAATTGCCCGACGTCACATATTCGAACCAGCGCGCAAAGTTCTCCTTGTCTGCCGCATCTGTGGCCGATGTCAGCAAAGTGGCGCCGTGCATGAGCTTGCTGGAGAGGTCGCCAGGCAGCCGCAGGCGAAAGAAATGCACCAGCGGGAGATGCGCGCCGGCATAAAGAGAATCGTCCGAGGATTCGTCCATCCGGTGCGGTTGGCCACCCCAGAAGAGGCACATCTGGCCGGCGCTGAGCCGGATATCATGCTCGCCCATACGATAGCGAACCGCGCCGCGGATCACGTAATTCACCTCCACCTGCGCGTGCCAGTGCGGCATCAGCATGATCGGCGGGTGGTTGAAAAACATCTGCAAGGCAGTCGGCAGGCCTTCTATGCTGCTTGCACCCGGGTGGTAGATCGCTTTGCTGACTACCTTACTTTCCGCCAAATCCATGTTCCCTTTTTCGGAGACAGATGTTTCGCAGGCGATAATTTAGGCACGTTCCGAAGGGACAGCAATTGGAAAAGGGAGGTTTTCAATGCGCTTCAAACTCGCGGGCCCGACGGCCGCGGTCGTACTGCTTGCATCGAGCACGGCATTCGCAGAGTCCGGCCAAATCACCATCTGGAGCTGGAACGTCGCAGCCTCGTCTCTCAAAGCGACGCTCGAAGGATTCAACAAGAAGTATCCCGACATCAAGGTGACGGTGGAGGATCTCGGCAACGACCAGGTCTACGATAAGACGCTCGCAGCCTGCGCGGCGGGAGGCGAAGGCCTGCCGGATATCGTCTCGGTCGAAAATTTTGAAGCGGAAGTCTTCTGGAACCGCTTCCCTGATTGTTTCGCCGACCTCAGTGAGGTTGGCTATACGCCGGAAATCCAGGCACTCTTCCCCGAATTCAAGCGAACGGAGCTTGAACTGAATGGCGTTCCTTACGCCGTGCCGTGGGATTCCGGACCGGTTGCCCTCTTCTATCGCCGCGATTTTTATGAAAAGGCCGGCGTCGATCCCGCGACGGTCAAGACCTGGGACGACTTCATTGTCGCAGGGAAGAAGGTCATGGCTGCCAATCCGGGAACCGTGATGGCACAAGCCGATTTCAACGGCGACAGCGAATGGTTCCGGATGATTTCCAACGAGCAGGGTTGCGGCTATTTCTCGACCGACGGCGAGACGATCACCATCAACCAGCCCGCTTGCGTCGCGACACTTGAGAAGATCAAGGAGATGAAGGATGCCGGCCTGATCACGGCCGCGATCTGGGATGAGAAAATCCAATCCAATACCGCGGGCAAGGCCGCGAGCCAGATGTATGGCGCGTGGTTCGAAGGGTCTATCCGCTCCAACTCTCCCGATCTGGCGGGCAAATGGGGCGTCTACCGGATGCCGAGCCTGACGGCCGACGGCCCTCGGGCAGCCAACCTCGGAGGTTCGTCCCTGGCCCTTAGCGCCGCCTCCGAGAACAAGGAAGCCGCCTGGAAGTTCATCGAATATGCCCTGACCACCAACGAGGGCCAGGTCACGATGCTGAAAGCGTTCGGCCTCGTTCCGTCGCTTCTGTCGGCGGTGCAGGATCCGTTCGTGAAGGAGCCGCAATCCTATTGGGGCGGCCAGGCTGTTTGGTCGGATATCCTCGTCACTCTGCCGCAAATCGTTCCAAGCCGAGGCACGGCCTTCCAGAGCGATGCGGATGCGATCTACCAGGCGACACAGACGAAGTACTTCGCCGGCGGTTACCCGGACGCGAAGGCTGCTCTTGATGACGCGGCGAAGCAGATTGCGACAGCCACCGGACTGCCCGTTGCGCAATGAGAATTATCGGGCGGCGTCAAGCCGCCCGATATTCCCGCTTGGCAATTCCTGACAGGAGAACGAGATGCTTTCGAGGAATAGGGCGGCCTATGCCTTCCTTGCCCCCTACCTTTTGATCTTCGTCACCTTTTGGCTCTGGCCGATCATAAACTCGCTGCTGATCTCGTTCCAGAACACGCGCGTCAATCCGTGGCGGTTCAGCCTGTCGGCAAACTGGGGGCGGCTGTTCGGCGATCCGGCCTTCTACAACGCGCTCTACAATACGCTGATCATCCTGGTGATCCAGGTGCCGGTGATGATCGCGCTCGCGACCGTCATGGCGGTCCTTCTCAATTCTCCGCTTCTGAAGGCACGGCCGCTCTACAGGTTCGCCTTCTTCGCTCCTGTCGTGGTCGGCGAGGTGGCCTATGCCGCAGTCTTCAGATTAATGTTCAGCGCCGATTTCGGCATCATCAACAAGCTGATCACCTCGGTCGGGCTGTCGCCCGTCTCCTGGTTCGACAATGCCAACGCGGCCATGGCGCTGGTGATCATCGCGATCACCTGGCGCTGGGCGGGTTACAACGCCATCATTTTGCTGGCCGGCCTGCAATCCATTCCCGACGACGTCTATGAAGCGGCGACACTCGACAGAGTGAGCAAGTTCCAGCAATTCGTCCACATCACCCTGCCGCTCCTGAAGCCGATCATCAGTTTCTGCGTCGTGCTCTCGGTCATCGGCACCATGCAGCTCTTCACCGAACCCTTCCTGATCACCAATCGCGGCGGACCGGGTGGAGGAACCGAGACGCTGGGGCTGCTGCTTTATCGCCAAGGCTTCACCTCGCTGAACTTCGGTTACGCCTCGGCAATCGCCTATACGATCGCCGGTCTGGCGGTGGCGATTTCTCTGCTCAACCTCATGCTCGGAGGCGAGAAGAAATGAAGTCGAAATCCCGTTCGCTGTTGGTGCAGAAGATCGCGCTGCACCTGGTTTTGACCCCGCTTGCGATTGTCTGGCTCTTTCCGCTGTGGATGATGTTCGTGTTCTCGACTATGCCGGACCACGGCATCTTCAGCCCTGAGATCGTACTCTGGCCCTCGGGGGAGTTCGCGGCCAACTTCCGCAATCTGCAGGCGGACACGAATTTCATCCGCGCGATGTTCATCTCGATCACAGTCGCAATTATCTACACGGCCTTGTCGGTCATGTTAACCTCCATGGCCGGCTGGGCGCTGGCGCGTTACCGGTTCGCCGGCCGCACTATGGTGGTCGCGATCATTCTCGGAACGATCACGCTGCCCTTCGCGGTAGTCGTCATTCCGCAGTTCATCATGGTCGCGCGTGAGTTCAAGCTCGCCAATACATGGATCGCGCTGATCGTGCCGCCGCTGTTCAATTCGCTCGGCGTCCTGTTCATGCGCCAGGCTTTTTCGATGATGCCGGGCGAACTCTTTGATGCGGCGAGGGTGGAAGGCGTCAGGGAATGGCGGATCTTTCTGCACATCGCGCTGCCATTGGCGCGCCCGACGATGGCAGCGCTTGCGATCATCCTGTTCCTGTCTTCCTGGAACAACTACCTCTGGCCGCTGCTGATCAATTCGCGGCCGAACATGATGACGGCGCCGGTGGCGCTCGGAACCCTGATCGGCCTCACCAGGGTCTCCTGGGGCGGCATCATGGTAGGGGCGGTGCTGCTGACGGCCCCGGTGCTGGTTGTCTTCGTTTTCCTGCAGCGCCACTTCATCGCCGGGATTTCGGCCGGTGCGGTCAAATAGTCGGGGAGGGATCATGGCGAAAATCAAACTCGAAAATGTCGTTAAGAGCTTCGGGGCCTATCAGGTCGTTCACGGAGCAAACCTGGAGATCGAGGACGGAGAATTCACCGTTTTCGTCGGACCGTCCGGATGCGGGAAATCGACCCTGCTGCGCATGATCGCCGGCCTTGAGGATATTTCCGCCGGCACGATCAGCATCGGCGGAAAAGTGGTCAACGACACCGAGCCCTCCGATCGCGGCATCGCAATGGTCTTTCAGTCCTACGCGCTCTATCCCCATATGACCGTCCGGCGGAACCTTTCCTTCGGCTTGGAAATGAACGGCAACTCGAAAGCCGATACCGCCCGCCGCGTCGCGCTCGCTGCGAACATCTTGCAGATCAACGAGCTGATGGACCGGCGTCCTGCCCAGCTTTCGGGTGGCCAGCGCCAGCGTGTTGCGATCGGGCGGGCGATCGTTCGAGAGCCGCAGGTATTCCTTTTCGACGAGCCGCTTTCGAACCTTGATGCGGAGCTCCGCGTCCAGATGCGGGTCGAGATTTCCAAGCTGCACAAACAGCTTGGAACCACGATGATCTACGTGACCCACGATCAGACCGAGGCCATGACGCTTGCAGACAAGATCGTCGTCTTGCGGGCAGGGCATATCGAGCAGGTGGGTGCGCCGCTGGATCTCTATGACGATCCGGCCAACCAGTTTGTCGCCGGCTTTGTCGGCTCCCCGAAGATGAATTTCCTGAAGGCGGACGTGGTGGAAAAGACGCCGGACGGAGCGGTCGTTGCCCTCTCGTCCGACCGGAAAGTCCGGTTCGCGTTCCCGCTCTCGACCGAGATCAGCGAAGGCGCATCTGTCACGCTCGGCATCCGGCCAGAGCATTTTGCTCCGCCCGGCGAGGGTGATGCGGATCTGACCGTGGCTGTCGAAGTGGCCGAGCACCTCGGCAATACCAGCTACGTCCACGCAAGCCTTGCGGGTGAGACGGTCGTCATCGAGCAACCTGAAAGCCGCCACAGGGGCGATCGCCGGCATCTTACCGTGGGGGTGCCGGTGGGCCGCCTCTTTCTTTTCGATCAAACAGGCAATCGCCTTCGCTAAGCAATTTCAAAGGGTATCAAAGGAAAAATCATGACTGCAGAGAACCATGTCCGCTGGGGCATCATCGGTCCGGGCACCATTGCACGCGCATTCGCCGAAGGTATCGCGCATTCGCAGACCGGCCGCCTTGCCGCCATCGCCACCCGCAATCCGGACAAGCCCGGCCTTTCGGAAGCCTTTCCGGAAGCGAAGGTCGTCGCGGGCTACGACGCACTGCTCAAGGAGCCCGAGATTGACGCAGTCTATATCGCAGTCCCCCATGTCGGACATGCGGAATGGGCAATCAAGACGATCCGCGCCGGCAAACATGTGCTGGTCGAAAAGCCGATGGCGCTTTCCGCGTTCGACGCCGACGTGATCTTCCACGAAGCGAAAAAGGCCGGGGTCTTTGCGGGTGAAGGCTACATGTATCGCCTGCATCCTCAGACGGCGAAACTGGTGGAGCTGGTCAAGAGCGGAGTTGTCGGAGACGTCAGGATCATCCGTTCCAGCTTCGGCTTCAACATGGGAAGCTTCAAGCCGGAGCACCGTCTCTTTAATGGCGACATGGCGGGCGGCGGCATTTTGGACGTCGGAGGCTATCCCGTATCCATGGCCCGGCTGATTGCCGGAGCCGTTGAGGGCAAGGATTTCGTGGAGCCCAAGACTGTCGCGGGCGCAGCCCATCTCGGCCAATCCGGCGTCGACGAATGGGCTTCGGCGGTCCTCAAGTTCGAAAACGGCATCGTCGCGGAAGTTTCCTGCTCGATCATGGCGCAGCAGGACAATACGCTTCGCATCATCGGCTCCAAGGGGCGGATCGAGGTTAAGGACTTCTGGTTTGCATCGGGCCGCCAGGGTGGCGTCGGACGGATCGAGATCATCAAGGGCGACGAGCGCGAAACCATCGAACTTGAGGAGAAACGGTACCTCTATTCCTTCGAGGTCGATGCGGTCGGCGAGGCGATCCGCGGGGGGCGTGGTGAATTTTCCTGGCCGGGGATGACCGCTGCGGACTCGCTCGGCAATCTGCGCGTTCTTGACCAATGGCGCGCCTCGGTCGGCCTGGAATACGCCGTGGAAACGGCCGCCAGGCGTTCCACCAACATAACCGGCGGAAAGGTGCCTCTTGGCAGCGGCATTCCGAAGCGGCAGATTCCGGGCGTTGCGAAGGAGGCCTCAGCGATCAGCCTCGGCTTCGAGTTCTTCCCGAATTTCGCCGCGGCGTCATTGACCATGGACGCTTTTTACGAGGCGGGAGGCAATGTATTCGATACCGCCTATGTCTATGGCGCCGGCAAGACAGAGAAAATTTTTGGCGACTGGCACACGAGCCGGCAGGTGCCGCGCGAAGAATTTATCCTGATTGGCAAGGGCGCGCATTCGCCGCTTTGTTATCCCGACGTCATCGCCAAGCAACTGGATCAATCGCTCGACAGGCTCAAGACCGATTATGTCGACGTCTATTTCATGCACCGGGACAATCCTGACATACCGGTCGGCGAATTCGTCGACGCAATGGATGCGGAAGTTAGGCGCGGCAGGATCCGCGGCATTTTCGGCGGCTCGAACTGGAGCCGCGAGCGGATGGACGCGGCGATCACCTATGCCCGGAAGAATGGGAAGACGGTGCCAGGGGCGCTCTCCAACAATTTTTCCCTCGCCGAGATGCTCGACCCGATCTGGGCAGGATGTGTTGCCGCATCTGACGATGATTGGAAGGCATGGCTGACGGAAAAGCAGATGCCGAATTTCGCCTGGTCGAGCCAGGGACGCGGGTTCTTCACGGACCGTGCCGGACGCGACAAGCAAGACGACGAGGAACTGGTGCGCGTCTGGTATTCGGAGCGGAACTTCGAACGCCGCGACCGGGCAATCGAACTTGCCGGAAAACTCGGTCGCCACCCGATCCACGTGGCATTGGCCTATGTCATCGCGCAGCCATTCCCCGTCATACCGCTGATAGGACCGCGAACCGTGGGCGAGCTTGAGGACAGTCTCTCGGCGCTCGATATCCGGCTCTCGCCGGAGCAGATCCGATGGCTGGAGAACGGTTCGTAAGCGCGCGACAATATCCCCGAGGTGGGGGATGTTTTCGACGGACAGCGAAGAAATTGCCGTCCCGTTTCAGCGACTAACTGCGAAAAATATCCCCCTTCCATCCCCGCTTTTTCGGTCGCGGTTATAGTGATCGCGTCATCGAGCAGGGAGCCGGGTCGCGAACCGGTCTCCGCAAACGGGGAGCATCCGGCGCTTTATGGCGGTCGTTTTAGGCAGGGCAATGCCGTCAGGGCGCCAACCGCCGGGACGAAGTGGTTTCGGAATTTGGACCCTCCGCAGCCATATTCCCCGGAAAAGCCGAAGCGATCGGGCAGGCAGAAAACCTGACACCCATCTAACACACCGACTGCCTGCCCATCCCTTGTGACACCGTGACGACCATGTTCGCCGCGGGCATTCGGCATGCCCGATAGTTTTTTCCCCTGGGATTGGAAGATAACATTCAGCCGGAGCCAGCCGCGGGAGCACATGACGGAGGCTCGGCGGCGCCTATCGCATCACGCCGCCAAGCTTCCGGCAGCAGGTGGGGTAACCAAGGGGGTCTCTACGGTCCCGGGAATATTATTGCTGCGGTTTCATGCTTCCAGGTCCGTTAGTAAACATGATCAGCGTTTTCTAAATACCCACAGCCCCCGTTCCAAAATGGAGCGTCTCCGGCCGGCAGCCACTATGTTGTCGGCCGCCGCAGCGTTCATTGACTGCGTTGCGCCTGCCAGAGCCAGCGGCAGAACCAGATCCGGCACACAGGTGATAAAGGACAGCAGGCAGATCAAGAACGCCACGAGCGGCCGATTTCGCGAGTCATCTCATCAGGGGGAATGCCGGTCATGATCGAGGGCAGGATGGCTCCATCCTGCCCTCGCCAGTGCTATCGGGCGTCTCGGGCTGACGTGACCTCACATCAGCCAATCATTCGTCGTGTCTGCGGCCGCGGCAACCGGAGCCTCTTCCAGCGAATAGGCGCGAATGTAGTCGATCTTCATCTGGGAACCGTTGACCAGACCGGTCGAAGGGGTTCCGGCGGTGCCGCCCACTGCCAGATTGACCAGCATGTACATCGGGTCGTGCATGTCTGCCGGCGTATCGGCCCGCGCTATCGCGACGTCGTCGAAATACCAGACGATCTCGTCTTCGTTCCACAACATGCCGTAGGTATGAAAGCCATCGGTACTGGGAACGTTGACCGCTGAACTCTGGGTTGTCTGCGTGCCGGTGGCGTTGGAATGGGCGGAGACATGTATGGTGTAGGGATCCTGGCCGCGCATCTCCACCACGTCGATTTCCGGCGGCCAGCTTCCATCCTCGGGAAGCAGCCAGAAGGCGGGCCAGACGCCTCCGTCATTGGGCATATCGGCACGGATCTCGAAGTAGCCGTAGGTTTGAGAGAAGGTGGAATGCGTATTGAGCAAGCCCGACGTGTAGTCATATCCGTTCACCACGCTCTCGAGCGCCGCCGGGGTCGGCTTCGCGGTGATCGTCAGGACCCCGTTATTGACGGAGAAGGGGTTTGCCGAAGCGGTCGGGGCATAGAGCGGATTGATATACCACTGCAGTTCGCCATTTGTCGGCATGGAGCTGCCCTTGGCGGGAGCCCACGGAAACTTGGCGTCCCAGGTGCCGCTTGTGCCGTTGTAGAGAGACAGCGAATTGAAGTCGTCCGAAAAGGTCTGGGTCAGCCCGGAGCGGTCGAGGCTCAGGGCGAATTGATCCGGGTTGAGTTTATCCGCCGTCGTTCCAGCTAAAACGAGGCTCTCGCCGCCGCCAAGGTCAATGCGCAGGTTTGCGCCTTCTTGGATGAAATGGCTGCTGAGCTGTTCGAAGGATGTGAATCCGTACTTGTTCAGCCGGATAGTGTCGTCCGCGCCAAAATCGGTAATCAGATCGCTGCCGTTTCCCTTGGCAAAGATGAAGGTGTCCGCGCCACCGCCGCCGATCAGGACGTCATTGCCCGCGCCGCCGTCGAATGTCTGCCGGCTGGACGAGCCGGAGATGATGTTGTCGACGCTGTTTCCGAAAGCGAAACGTTTGTCGCCTGTCACTCGGAGGTTTTCGAAATTCTGGGGGAGAGTATAGCTCATCCAGGTGTCGATAGTATCGACGCCGGAATTTGCGGCTTCGTAGGCCCGATTGATGCTCGAGTAGAGGTAATAGATGTCATCGCCTGTACCGCCGCTCATGGTGACGTTGACGGAACTATCGCCCCACATGGAGTCGTTGCCGGCAGTTCCCGATAAGGTCGGCCCGGAGCCGGTGGCGGAAAACCACGCCGTTGAGGTGCCACTATAATAAAGCGTCTTACCCACGGCGTTCAAAACGGTTCTGGTCATCAAGCCTCTCCTGTTTTGGCTAAATCCTCCCGATATCTCCTCTCAAAGATGTCTGCACGACGGGCGGACATCGCTCCTCCAAAACCTAGGTAACCTGCATGGGTTCCCATGGCCAGCCAAAATTGGCATCCGCGCCGATCAAATCCGGCCGCGTGACACTTCAGCCGATTCGCCTGCGCAGCACCGCATAGGCGGCCCCCGCGCTCATGGCCGCCAAGAAATACCAGGTGATGGCGTAGACGAGATGGCTGTTGCGGAACTGCACGACCGTCAGCCCGCCGACCGGGAAGCCGCTGGGATTGGGGGCAGAATCGGCATCGATGAAATAGGGAGCGACGTTCGTGAGCCCTTTGGCGGCGGCAATCGCTGCCACGTCGCGGGAATACCAGCGGTCATTGTGAGGGACATTGGTTCGCAAAAAAGCGCCATCCGGCTCGGTGATGCGCAGGAGTCCGCCAACCTCAACCGTGCCCGCGACTTCTCCATCCGCCCGTGACGCCGGGTCGCGGCGGTCTTCCGGCACGAAGCCGCGGTTGACCAGGATCGTTGTACCGTCGGCCCGTTGAAGCGGCGTCACGACCCAGAAACCAGATCCAAGCACCGTTACCGCCTGAACCAGGACCTCCCTGTGGTGGAGGAATGTGCCGCTTGCAGTGACGCGGCGGTACTCGTCCTTTTCCGCGGTAATGCCGGCCCATTCGGCCGGTCCCGGAGACGGTGCGGGATCGGCATGCACCCGGGCCTCCACCCGCTCGATCAGGTAGAGCTTCCAGAAAAGCCGCTGCACCTGCCATGTGCCGAGACCCAGGAAAACTGCGACAAGGAACAACATCGCGGTCGCGAAGAGCAGCCGGGACCGGCGAGACGGGGAAGCCTTTTCCTCTCCTGATGTCACGCGATCCGCTCCCGAATTCACGGTCGCGGATTCCTACGGCATGTTCTTCATCATTTCCGGCGACATCGGCATCATGTTGGCGTTCAGATGATGCATAACCCAGAGCGAACCGGCGAGCGCGATGCCGACGAGCACCAGCGTGAAAATGAGCGCCATGATCGTCCAGCCGCCTTCCGAGCGCGGATTCATGTGAAGGAAGTAGATCATGTGGACGACGATCTGAACGACGCCAACGCCCATGACGAGGAAGGCGGTCAAGAGCTTGCTGTCGAAGACGCCGCCCATGACGAGCCAGAACGGAATGGCGGTCAGGATGACGGAAAGCAGAAAGCCTATGACATAACCCTTCAGGGAACCGTGGCCGGCTCCATGGCCGTTGCTGTGGCCGTGATGGGTGGCGGAGGCGCTTTCGTGGGCGGGGGCGTGCGAGCTCATCCGAGGACTCCGATCAGATAGACAAAGGAAAAGACGCCGATCCAGACAACGTCGAGGAAGTGCCAGAACATCGAAAGGCACATCAGCCGGCGTCGGTTTTCAGGGATCAATCCCCGCATCGAGACCTGCACCATCAGGGTTATCAGCCAGATGATGCCGAAGGTGACGTGCAGGCCATGCGTGCCGACCAGGGTGAAGAAGGACGAGAGGAAGGCGGATCGAGTGGGACCGGCGCCTTCATGGATCAGATGATTGAATTCATAGAGCTCGAGCCCCAGGAAGATCGCGCCGAACACGCCGGTAACGCCGAGCCAGAACAGCGTCTCGGCCTTGGCATTGCGCTCCATCTGCAGCATGGCAAAGCCGTAGGTGATCGACGACAGCAACAGCATGGCCGTGTTGACGGCCACCAGCGGCAGGTCGAACAGATCGGCGGGCGAGGGGCCGGCAGCATAGGAGCGGCCAAGCACGCCGTGGGTCGCAAACAGCACCGCGAAGATCAGGCAGTCGCTCATCAGATAGAGCCAGAAGCCCAGCATGGTGCTGCCTTCCGGGTGGTGGTCCTCGGTGAGGTAGAATTCCGGCTTGTCGGTTTCTTGCGCTTGGAGAGTGCTTGCCATGTCACGTCCGCTCCGCGAGCAATTGGGAGCGCGCGTCCTCTGTTGCAGTTACGGTTTCGGCTGGGATGTGGAAATCCCGGCTGTAGTTGAAGGTGTGGCCGATCGCGACCGCAAGCATCGCGACGAAAGACAGGGCCGCCAGCCACCACATGTACCAGATCATGCCGAAGGCAAAGGCGACGCTGATGGCAGCCAGGATCAAGCCTGTTCCGGTGTTCTTCGGCATGTGGATGGGTTTGAACCCGGCGAGCGGGCGCTCGTAGCCGCGGCGCTTCATATCGTACCAGCTGTCATGATCGTGCACGACCGGCGTGAAGGCGAAGTTGTAGTCCGGCGGCGGCGAAGATGTCGACCATTCCAGCGTCCGGCCATCCCAGGGATCTCCGGTCGTATCGCGCAGCTGGTCGCGCCTGAGGAAGCTGACGACCAGCTGGATGATGAAGGCGGCAATGCCGAGCGCGATCAGGAATGCTCCGAAGGCGGCGATCACGAACCAGATCTGCAGGGACTGGTCCTCGAACTGGGAGACACGACGGGTAATGCCCATCAGGCCGAGCACGTAGAGCGGCATGAAGGCGACGTAGAAGCCGATCAGCCAGAACCAGAAGCTCATCTTGCCCCAGAACGGATCCAGCCGGTAACCGAACGCCTTGGGGTACCAGTAATTGACGCCGGCGAGCAGTCCGAAGACCACGCCGCCGATGATCACGTTGTGAAAATGCGCGATCAGGAACAGGGAGTTGTGCAGGACGAAATCGGCAGGAGGGACGGCCAGCATGACACCCGTCATGCCGCCGATAACGAAGGTCACCATGAAGCCGATCGTCCACAACATCGGCACTTCGTAGCGGATCCGGCCGCGATACATGGTGAAGAGCCAGTTGAACATCTTGGCGCCGGTCGGAATCGAGATGATCATCGTGGTGATGCCGAAGAAGGCGTTCACCGACGCCCCAGAGCCCATGGTGAAGAAGTGGTGCAGCCAGACGATATACGACAGGATCATGATGACGCATGTCGCATAGACCATCGAGGCATAACCGAAGAGGCGCTTGCCGCAGAAGGTAGCCACCACTTCCGAAAAGATGCCGAAGGCCGGCAGGATCAGGATGTAGACCTCCGGATGGCCCCAGATCCAGATGAGGTTCACATACATCATCGGATTGCCGCCAAGATCATTGGTGAAGAAATTGGTGCCGACGTAGCGGTCGAGCGTCAGGAGCGCGAGGGTGGCGGTCAGGATCGGAAAGGTCGCGACGATCAGCACGTTGGTGCAGAGAGAGGTCCAGGTGAAGACCGGCATTTTCATAAAAGTCATGCCCGGCGCGCGCATCTTGACGATCGTGGCGATGAGGTTGATGCCGGAAAGCGTGGTGCCGACACCCGCCACCTGCAATCCCCAGATGTAGTAATCCACGCCGACACCCGGGCTGTAGTCGGCGCCTGAAAGCGGCGGATAGGCAAGCCAGCCGGTGCGGGCGAACTCGCCGACGAACAGCGACAGCATGATGATGATCGCGCCGGCCGTCGTCATCCAGAACGAGAAATTGTTCAGGAACGGGAAGGAAACGTCGCGGGCGCCGATCTGCAGCGGCACGATATAATTCATCAGGCCGGTCACGAAGGGCATTGCCATGAAGAAGATCATGATCACGCCGTGGGCCGAGAAGATCTGATCATAGTGGTGCGGGTTCAGGTAGCCTTCACTGCCGTTGAAGGCGATCGCCTGCTGGATGCGCATCATGATCGCGTCGGCAAAACCGCGAAGCAGCATGACCAGCGCCAAGACCACGTACATGATGCCGATCTTCTTGTGGTCGACGCTGGTAAACCACTCCGTCCAGAGATAACCCCAGAGCCTGTATTTGGTAATCAGCCCCAGCAGGGCGAGCCCGCCCAGAGCCACGACAGCGAATGTCACGACGAGGATGGGTTCGTGATAGGGTATGGCCTGCCATGAGAGCCGCCCGAAGATGAATTCCGTCAAAGTGTTGTTGCCGAACATGGTTCTATCCAAAATCGATTGATACGCCGGTCAGGGCTGCGTCGCGCCGGGTTGGTTCATCTGCGGCGCTGCGGGTCCGCCCGGAGCGCTGCCTGGCGTCGCGTGGCCTTCATGCATGTCCTGCTGGATTGGCGTCTGTGACGGCTGATGCGGCGCATCCACCCCTTCGGCAGGCTCAGGGCTGCGGGCGGGATTGCCGGTGGCGGGGAATGTGGCGCCTGGGCTTGCCGCTCCATGGGACACCTCGCCGGCATGGCGGTTGTCATATTCGAGCCTGGAGCGGCTGTCGTGGCTTTCCGTACCGCCGCCGCCCGCCATGTCGATATGCATCATCTCGCTCATGCACATCTGGCCGGGGCGCGCGCACATGTTGAGGATAGCGTTGAAGAGCCCATCCTCGACGCTGGCAAAATAGCGGACCGGCTCCTTGGCGCTCGGCTTTTCGAGCTTCAGGTAGGCATCGCGACTGAGAGCGGTGCCCTGCGTCTTTACCCGCGCGACCCATTGATCGAAGCCTGCCTGCTGCAGACCATGGAACTTGAAGCGCATGTGGGAAAAGCCGTCGCCGCTATAGTTGCTGGAAAGGCCGTCGTACGCGCCTTCCTTGTTGATGACGGCGTGCAATTTGGTCTGCATGCCGGGCATCGCGTAGATCATCCCGGCAAGCGCGGGAACGTAGAACGAGTTCATCACCGAGGATGCCGTGATCTTGAAGTTGATCGGCACGTCGACGGGCGCTGCCATCTCGTTGACCGTCGCGATCCCGTAGTCCGGGTAGAAAAACAGCCACTTCCAGTCGAGCGCCACGACCTCGACCGTAAGCGGCTTTGTCTCGGCAGGTATGGCACGTTCGGCGTCAAGCCGATCCAGCGGCCGGTAAGGGTCGAGCTTGTGGGTGCTGATCCAGGTGACTGCGCCGAGCGCGATGATGATGGCCAGAGGCGCGGACCAGATGACGACTTCGAGCCGTGTCGAATGATGCCATTCCGGATCGTACGGGGCGCTTTCATTGGAGTGGCGGTATCGCCAGGCGAAGAACAGCGTCAGGATAATGACCGGCACGATGATCAGCAACATCAGTACCGTCGAAACGACGATCAGGTCCCGCTGCTGAGCGGCGATATCGCCCGAAGGCGACATGACCACCATGTTGCATCCGGTGAGAGCCAGGGCAGGCAGGAAAAGGAAGAGACGACCGACGAACTTGAAAAGACTTTGCATCTCGGGCTCGAAATTTGCGTTTTGTCTAGTTGGACTAATCGGGACGAGGCACGGTCGGGAATGAGGTCGTTCGTCGCAGTGCAGCAATTTGTCGCAATGCAACAACGAAACCTTTTGCCTGATCAGCACTTCCTGAGGCTGAACGCAAAAAGTCGCCGATGCCCGCCTGACGACATCTAGGACGCAACGCCGCTCCGGCTAGAGGGCCGCGGCTCTTAAGACGCTTCAAGCTTTTTCGCCGACTGTTCTTGATCTCGCCGGCGGTTTGATCAACATTTCCCGTGTGAGGCGGAGTCACGCCAGGAGGAAAGCATGAACACGGTCGTCAATCCCACATCGTCTGGCATGGAACGGGATGCCCGCCGGATTCACGACGACAAGCCGATATCGGCGGGCAGCATCGCCATCGGTGTGATCATCGGTCGCATGTCGGAGTTCTTCGATTTTTTCGTCTACGGCCTCGGTTCCGTCCTCGTTTTTCCCAAGCTTATCTTTCCCTTCGCTCCCGATCCGGTAACGGCAACCTTGATGTCGTTTGCGATCTTTCCGCTGGCCTTCATGGCGCGGCCGGTCGGATCCTTCGTGTTCATGTGGATCGATCGGAACTACGGGCGCGGCACAAAGCTGACGATTGCGCTCTTTATTCTGGGCGGATCGACCGCGTCGATCGCTTTCCTGCCAGGATATGAAACCATCGGTTATTGGGCGGTGGCGCTTCTGGCGCTCTTCCGTCTCGGCCAGGGATTTGCGCTTGGCGGCGCCTGGGATGGTCTGGCTTCCCTCCTCAACCTCAACGCGCCTCCCAACCACCGCGGCTGGTATGCGATGATCCCGCAGCTCGGTGCGCCCATCGGCTTTGCGCTGGCGAGCATCCTGTTCGGCTATTTCGTCGCCAATCTTTCGGAAGCCGACTTCCTGGCCTGGGGCTGGCGTTACCCGTTCTTCGTCGCTTTCGCGATCAACGTCGTGGCGCTTTTTGCCCGGTTGCGGATCGTGGCGAGCAAGGAGTTCGGCTCGGCGCTGGAGGCCAATGAACTGCAGCCGCGGCCCGTCTTCGAAATGCTCGGCAAACACGCCCACGACGTCGTGCTCGGCGCCTTCGTTCCGCTCGCGAGCTTTGCCATGTTTCACCTGGTGACGATTTTCCCGCTGAGTTGGGTGACGCTTTACGGCGGCCAGTCGGCGGCCGAATTCCTGTGGGTTCAGGTAGCCGGGGCGGCTGTCGGGATCATCGGCATCGTCCTGTCAGGGGTGCTTGCCGACCGTATCGGCCGTCGCGGCCAGCTGATGGCGGGCGCGGTGATCATCGCGATCTTCTCGTTCTCGGCGCCCTTCCTGCTCGACGCAGGGGGCAAGGGACAGGATGCTTTCATCATCATCGGCTTCGGTATCCTGGGCCTGTCCTTCGGCCAGGCCTCCGGCGCCGTTTCCTCTCGTTTCAGCCAGTATTACCGCTATACCGGCGCGGCACTAACGTCAGACCTTGCCTGGCTGGTGGGGGCCGGGTTCGCACCCCTGGTGGCGCTCGGCCTTGCCAGCAATTTCGGCATCATCTTCATCGGCGGATATCTGATTTCGGGCGCCATCTGCACGATCGCAGCGCTCAGCCTCAGCAAGGTCCTGGACCAGAGCGGCGAGCCCGGACGGTCGTAGCCCGTCCAGTTACCTTCTCCCCGTCGGGGAGAAGGTGTTTCGAAGAGCCGGAGAATAGGCTTCAGGCAGCCTTCCTGGCCAGTATCGGCCGGGTGGCGGCGGCCTTTTCGACCATGGCGGTGACCTCCGCGCGACGGGCGCCGGTCAAGGTCATCCTCGGCATGCGGACGCGTTCCGACCCGCGGCCCATGATCTGCTCTGCAAGCTTGATCGATTGAACGAGGTCATGTTCGGCATCGAGATGCAGAAGCGGCATGAACCAGCGATAGATGCGGCGGGCCTCCTCCCAATCGCCGCGGGCTGCCGCAGCCACGAGCGCCACCGATTCCTGCGGGAAGGCGCTGGTAAGGCCTGATACCCAGCCCTTGGCGCCGAGCAGCAAGCCCTCAAGCGCCACATCGTCAAGCCCGGCGAAGATATCGAACCGGTCGCCAAAGGCATTGATCAGGTCGGTGAAGCGGCGGGGGTCCGGCGCGCTTTCCTTGACGGCCTTAATGTTTGCCACGCCTTCGAGCTCGCGCAGCACCTCGTTGGTGATGTTGACGCGGTAGGCTGGGGGATTGTTGTATAGCATGATCGGCAGGGACGTCGCCGCGGCAACTGCCTTGAAATGCGCGACCAGTTCCTCCGGCTTCGGCACATAGACCATGGCCGGCAGAACCATGAGGCCGTCGGCGCCGAGCTTTTCCGCGTCCCGGGCATAGGCTACCGCACGGCGGGTGTCGAATTCGGAAACGCCTGTGATTACCGGTACACGGCCGCCGACGACTTCGACGGCCGCCTTAAGGATCGTCCGCTTCTCTTCCGGGTCGAGGGAATTGTTCTCACCACAGGTGCCCATGACGATGAGCCCGTTGACGCCGTCGCGCACGAGTGCATCCTGCACCCCTTGCGTGGCGTCGATATCGATCGAGAAATCCTCGTGGAACTGTGTCGTCACGGCAGGAAAAACGCCGCTCCAGCCTGTCGTCATTGTCAAGCACTCCTATGGTTGTCGGATCCGTTGCTGCCGGTGAAGCGGTCAGGCAAAGGGTTCGGTCGGGCTCATTGCCGGTTGGGTAAACCATTCCGGGCCGGTTGGGGTCATGTGGATATGGTCTTCGAGACGTATGCCGAAGCGCCCCGGAAAAACGATCATCGGCTCGTTCGAAAAGCACATGCCGGGTTCGAGCACCGTGGCATTGCCACGTACGATGTATGGCTCCTCATGGATTTCCATGCCGAGGCCATGGCCGGCCCTATGGGGCAGTCCGGGAAGCGCATAATCCGGGCCGAGGCCGTGCCTGGACAAAACGCGGCGCGCCGCATCGTCGAGGCTGCCACAGATGGCACCTGGACGGGCGGCTTCGAAGACGGCCTGCTGCGCTTCGCGCTCGATCGCCCAGGCGGACGCAAATTCCGTCGTAGGCTCTTCCATCACATAGGTGCGGGTGAGGTCGGAATGGTAGCCGTCGATCCGGCAGCCGGTATCCACCAGCACCACATCGCCCGGCTGATAGGTCTGGTCGCCATCGGCGCCGTGGGGCAGGGATGTCGCGAGACCGAAGGAGACAATACAGAAGCTGGAGCCGCTGGCACCGAGCGCGCGATGCTGCTCGTCGATATGACGTACCACTTCGGATGCCCTGATGCCTGGCTTGATGATCGCATGCGCCCGGCGATGCACCTCCAGCGTCAGATCCATTGCATATTGGATGATGGCAATTTCTGTATCCGACTTTCGAAGCCGCATGTCGCGGATCAGCCGGCCTCCATCAAAAAGCCGATCGGCGCCGAAGACGGCGGCGAGCTTGTGATAGACGAAAAGAGGCAAGGCGTCATCGAGAGCGAGCTTCACGCCAGGCCGCAGGAGCGACGCGACCAGGGCAGCGCTGCTTTCGTCTTCCTGCCAAAGGGCGATTTCGCCCGGCAGATGCGGCAGGCTCGCGATCCGGCTTTCTTCAAAACCCGGTGCGATATAGGTGACCGCGCTTGGCGTCACCAGCGCGCCAACGAGCCGCTCACTTGGGTGCCAGACCAAACCGGTAAAATAACGAAGGCTCTCCGTCGAGCCGAGCAGCAGTCCCCCCAGCTGTCTTTCTTCCAGCGAAGCCTGCAGCAGCGAAAGCCGCCGGCGGCGTTCATCATCTGTGATCTTCGGGACAGGGTGGGACCAGGACATGTCGGATTCCTTGCTTGCCCGGACGTTATACCTCTCTGTATTTAGTTTGTCGACAGCAATTTACAGTGCGATACCGGTCTTCAGACGGGCTTTTCAAGATCGAGAGGATCACCCAGGTCGCGGGCAAGATAATCCTGGATCTGCTTGACGATCTGGGCGGCATGCTGAATGGCAAGATCGTCGGCCTGCCCGGCGTCGCGGGCCTCGATCGCCGCGATGATCTTTTCATGTTCCTCGACATATTGGCGCGGCAGGCGATCGTCGAATGTCCGGTAATAAAGCCGCAGGATCCGCCGCCCCTCATCGAGAAGCCGCGCGAAGAAGGAGGTGTAGTACGCATTGCCGGCAAGCTCGGCGATGGCGACGTGGAATTCGCGGTTCGCCTCGATCATCCGCAAGGCGTCCTGCGCCTCGACGGCCGCGGCGAACTCCGTCTGGCGGGCACGAATGACCTTCATTGCCTCCGGCTCCGACCGCATCGCTGCCCCGCGGGTGGTAACTCTGTACATCAATGTCAGCGCATCGAAATAGCCAGGAAGCGACGCGAAATCGATCGGTGAAACGATGGTGTTGCGGTTGGGAAGCGTGGTGATGAGGCCTTCGGCAGAAAGACGCAGGAGCGCTTCCCGCACGGGAGTACGCGACATCCCGAAGCGCTCCGAGAGCCGCACCTCGTCAAGCGGACTTCCCGGCGGCAGAGCCATGGCGAGAATTTCCCGGCGCAACACCGCATAAACGCTCTGGGTGCCGGAGCCGCGGGGGCGGGGAGGTTCGTTCTCGTCGGGTTCTATCCTTGCCATGGTGTCGCAATTCCTTGCTTAATGTTTGAGAGGACGCGCCCGGCCACTTGTTGTCCCGCCACGATGGCTCCCTCGATATAGCCCGGGAAAGATAGGGAGAGCTCGGAAGACGCAAAATAGACGGGCGGTGCGCCGCGGTTGAGGAGGTCCTCGGCGTCTGCGGCATCGAGATCGACGATGACGTCGCTATAGGCGCCGCCGCTCCAGGGATCGGCAACCCAATCGCGGATATGGATCTCTTGAGGATGCCCTGCTTCCGGACCGAACGCGTCAGCAAGCAGACCCAGGATGAAGGCCTGCAGTTCTTCGCGAGACCTGCCGTGCCAATCCGCAGCCAGGGGGCCGCCGATGAAGACAACCAACCCCGCATGCTCCCCATGGCTTGCATCGCAGGCATAGAGGCCTTGCGGTTCCTGCCACAACACCGACCCATTCAGCGCTTGGGCGCGCCAGAACGGTCGAGCATAAGTCACGTGGACCTTTATCGCGTCGCCGGCGCCCCAGGCCGCAAGTGCCCGGTTCAGGGGAGCCGGGAGAGCCGGCGAGAACGACAGCCGGCGGGTCACGGTCGGCGGCAGGGCGAGGATGAGCTTGCGCGCGGAAAGACGCTCCTGGTCCACTTTCACCGTGATATCATCAGAGGAGCGATCCACATGGTTGACACAGGCGTTCAGCCGCAGCCGATGATCCAGGTCGGCGGCAATGCGTTCGGCCAGCCAGTGCATGGTTTCGGCGAGGAACATCTCCAGTTCCGAATGGGTATTGGTTATCCGCTGATCGTTCGAGGCCAGATAGGTGAAGGAGATTTCATCCGGGGACCGGCACCAGAGACCTTTGACGAGCCGAAGAAAGCCTTGCGCGACATTTGCAGGAACGTCCTGCCGCGCTACCCAGGCGGCAACGGTCAGCCCGGCCAGTTCCGGATCCCTGGGGTCCGTTGCAAGCATCCGCTCCCGAAGCGCATCAACCCGATGCCACAGGTCGAGACCTTCGGCAGGTGAAACGGGGGGACGGAAAACGGTCTCCCCATCGGCATAGGCCATCACCGGCGTCGTGTCATAGGTTTGGATAAGCGCCATCAACTGCGGCATGTCGCGGCAGAAGAACTGCCCGCCCGTGTCGACCCGCATGCCGTTCGCAAGGATAGCGGATTCGACCTTTCCGCCGACCCGGCTGCGTGCTTCGAGCAGCAGAACATCGAGGCCCGCTTTGGCCAGTTCCGATGCGGCGACAAGGCCGGTAAAACCTGCGCCGACAATGATGACGTCCCGTTCCGGCATACGCTTCCCCGCTGCCACTGTCTCAGTCAGCCATTAGCGGAAGAGGGCCGTCACGTCCATTCGTCCGAGGTGCCGGGGAAGAGCCCTCATCGGATGCCCGACTTCGATGACCCCTCGACTAGGCTTTTGCACGCTGGAGCATGCCGAAGAGGTCTCGCGGATCGTCCGGATCCGCGATGATGTCGATCTCCTGGTAAAAATCGGTTCCCCGAAGCCTTTCGCGGACGTAGCGGAGGGCGGAAAAATCTTCGATGGCAAAACCGACGCTGTCAAAGAGGGTAATCTGGCGGTCGTCGCGCCGTCCATGGGTTAGGCCGGTGACGACCTGCCAAAGCTCGGTTACGGGGTAGTCAGGCGCCATCTGCTGAATTTCACCCTCGATTCGCGTCTGCGGTGGATATTCCACGAAAGTGTCGGCACGCAGAAGGATGTCGCGGTGGAGCTCGGTCTTTCCAGGGCAATCGCCGCCGATCGCATTGATATGCACACCGGCGCCAATCATGTTGTCCGTCAGAATGGTTGCGAACTGCTTGTCCGCGGTGCAGGTCGTGATGATCTCCGCCCCTTCGATGGCAGCCTGCGAGGAACGGCAGCCGGTGACGGACAAACCTGAGCCGGCGAGGTTGCGGATCGTCTTTTCGGTCGCCGCCGGATCGATGTCGTAAAGGCGGACGTGCTCGATGCCGAGCACCGCTTTCATCGCCAATGCCTGGAACTCCGCCTGCGCACCATTGCCGATCAGCGCCATCGTCCTGGCGCCGTTGCGCGCAAGATGGCGTGCTGCCATGGCAGAGGTTGCGGCCGTGCGCAAAGCGGTCAGCAATGTCATCTCCGTCAGGAGCACGGGGTAACCGGTAGAGACTTCCGCCAGCAGACCGAAGGCGGTCACTGTCTGCAGCCCGTGGGCCATGTTTTTCGGATGTCCGTTGACATATTTGAAGCTGTAGATCTCGCCGTCGGAGGTCGGCATCAATTCGATGACGCCTTCACGCGAATGGGACGCGACGCGCGGCGTCTTGTCGAACGCCCCCCACCGGCGGAAGTCGTCCTCGATAACGCCTGCCAGTTCCTCAAGGAAGGCCTCGACACCGATGTGATGCACGAGCCGCATCATGTTCTCGACGCTGACAAAGGGGATAAGGGCTTTTTGGGAAGGGGCCTGCAGCACATCTGTCTCCTTGGTACTCTCGGCAAGGATACCAGCCCGCCGCGCTCCGCTAAATGCCAAAGCTGTGTTGCATCGGTCAGCATTTTGGACAAATTGACCAGTCATGTTGCCCAGTTTGCGAAGAAGGCTCGTTATGGAGAATGCAAAATATATTCCCGACGATCTCGACCGGCGGATTATCGCGCATTTGCGGGCGGACGGCCGGGCCTCGCTATCGAGGCTTTCGAAGGCCCTTGGTGTTGCCCGAGGCACCGTGCAGAACCGCCTCGACCGGCTGATGGAAACCGGAACGCTGCTTGGCTTCACCGTGCGGGTGAGGGAGGATTACGATGCGCAATCGGTGCGGGCGGTGATGATGATCGAGGTAGTGGGCAAGTCCACCACCCAGGTTATTCGCAGGCTCCGCGGCATCGCCGAAATCTATTCGCTCCATACCACCAATGGCAATTGGGATCTCGTCGCCAATATCCGGGCATCCAGCCTTTCGGATTTCGATCGCGTGCTGCGCGAGGTGCGCATGATCGATGGCGTGTCGAATAGCGAAACCAGCCTGTTGCTCAGCTCGGTCTAAGCCAACGGTTGTCAGCCTTGCCGGAATCGCTGGTTGTGAAGAAACCCAGCACGGGAACCCAGAGCGGCCCAGAAGGCCTTGCTCTTCTAGCTTTCGTCGTTCATCGCGGCTCGCAAAATTGCATTGATGCGGTTTTGCCAACCGGGGCCTGCCGACTGGAAATATGCCAGCACTTCGCTGTCGAGCTTGAGGGTAACGAGTTCCCTGGCATTCGGCAGTACTGGCCGTTCGACAGGTGCCGCTGCCGGCTTCTTGGCCGGGCTGAACAGTGCTTCGGCGGCGTCACGCGGATTGGCGGCTCGTCTCGGCGTCTTCATGGATTCGTCCTTGGTTGGTCAATGCCGCGCGGCCAGACACGCCTTTAGCATTGAAGAGCCGCACTATCTTGAAAATCATCAGCGGGTTCCGGACCTACCTGCCGAAACCGGCGGGACTGATGACGCTGGAGATGGGATCATCGATCATCTTTTCGACCGCGCATCGGCGACCGTCGCCCTTCCTGTATCACCGCAAGCATAGGATTGATACGGAGAAGTGCGAATGGATACCGTTTCCGCCCGATGAAGCGCTGGGCATATCCCGCGAGTTCCATAATTCATGTTATGCGATCCTAGACTGTAGAGGCTATTTAGTAATGCGACAGTTGGGCCAGTTAGAGATGCGACAGTCTCGCCTCTCGACGCACTGGTCAAAGCCAACGTTGGGAGCAAGGATGACGATCTTCAGCCTGGTCGAGACCATGA